>NZ_KB911039.1:0-440891 GCF_000383275.1 Paraburkholderia caledonica
AGCTGTCGACGGCAGTTAGCGCTTTAGCGCTTACTGCCGTCCCATGCAAAGCTGTCGACGGCAGTTAGCGCTTTAGCACTTACTGCCGTCCCATGCCTCGAAACCCACGCGCGCCGAACCCGCCCTTGCGCGCGCTTCTTCACATGACCCGCTTCCTACTTCGAAGCCCACGACGAAAAACGCTGCTCCAGTTCGTCGCCATGATCCGTCCAGAACGACAAATTCTGCAGAACAGCGTTCTTGCCGTTGGCCGGCGAGTTCGGCAGGTTCGCAAGCGTCTTCGCGTCGAGCGCCTTGATCGCCGCCACGTTCACCGGACCATAGGCGATGTGGTGCGCGTAGTCCTGCTGCGGCTTCGACGAAATCGTAAAGGCGATGTACTTCTCGGCGAGCGCCTTGTTCGGCGAGCCCTTCGGAATCCCCCAATAGTCGAGGTCATAAATGCTGCCATTCCACACGACCTTCAGGTTCTTGCCTTCTTTCTGCGCGGCATCGATCCGGCCGTTGTACGCCGTCGACATCACCACGTCTCCGGCCACGAGGAATTGCGGCGGCTGCGCGCCCGCTTCCCACCACTGGATGTTCGGCTTCAACTCGTCGAGCTTCTTGAATGCGCGGTCCTGACCTTCCTTGGTCGCCAGCACCTTGTACACGTCTTTCGGTGCAACACCGTCGGCCATCAACGCAAATTCGAGGTTGTAACGCGCGCCCTTGCGCATCGCGCGCTTGCCGGGGATCTTCTTCACGTCCCAGAAGTCGGCCCAGCCTGACGGCGCAGTCTTCAGCTTGTCGGCGTTATACGCGAGCGCCGTCGACCACACGAAAAAGCCGACGCCACAAGTTTGCGGCGCCTCCGGAATCAGATCCGATTTCTTGCCGATCTTCGACCAGTCGAGCTTCTCGTACAAACCTTCGTCACAACCTCGGCCGATGTCGCCCGATTCGACCTCCACCACGTCCCAGTTCACGTGCTTGGCCTCGACCATCGCCTTGACCTTGGCCTGCTCACCGTTGTATTCGACAGCGGTCACCTTGCTGCCGCTCTGCGATTCGAACGGCTGGTTGAAGGCCGCCTTTTGTGCGTCCCCGTTCGCGCCGCCGAAATTCACGACCGTCAGTTCGGCCGCATTGACCTGCGCCGCGCCGAGCGCGAGCGCCACAGCACCGACAGCGACGGCGCAGCGCGATTTCCCGATCTTGTTCATGGTGTGTTGCTCTCCTTTGGTGGTGGTTTCAAGCATCATTCATGCGACTTTTTTATGTGCTGCTGACCGCTCTTCTCATGCAATCATGCGCGCGTTTCACGCAATCACGCCCCCGCGAATACCCGCAGATGCTCGGGCGCAAACTCGAGCGCGACGGGCGAGCCAGGTGCGAACGTATTGAGTGCATCGGTGCCGAGCGGCACCTTGACGAAGCACTCGTCCTGTTGCGGCAAGCCGCAACGCATGCGCACGTGGTCGCCAAAATAGATGAGTCCACGCGCTTCGCCGCTGAGCGCATTGGCGCCCGCCCGTGCCGCGCCGTTGCCGTGACTCGCGAGCTTCATGCGTTCAGGACGGATGCACGCGACTGCCGGCGTGCCCGCTCGCGCGCCGCCGATGTTGCGGCCAGTCAGCCGCGTACCGTCGACGAGGTGAAACTCGCAATACTCTCCGTCCACGTTTGCGATCGTGCCGCGCAGCTTGTTGCTGTCGCCGATGAAGTTCGCGACGAACTCGTTGCACGGCGATTCGTACAGACGGTCCACGGTGTCGAGTTGCTGCACGATGCCTTTGTCGAACACGGCGACGCGATCGGACATGGTCAGCGCCTCGCCCTGATCGTGGGTGACATACACGAACGTCACGCCGAGCTTCTCGTGCAGCGACTTCAGTTCGTATTGCATGTGCTCGCGCAGCTGCTTGTCGAGCGCGCCGAGCGGTTCATCCATCAGCACGAGCTTGGGCTCGAACACGAGCGCCCGCGCGAGCGCGATGCGCTGCTGCTGCCCGCCAGAAAGCTGCGCCGGATATCGCTTCGCGAAGCTTTCCATGCGCACCATCTTCAGCGCGTTATTGGTGCGATGAGCACGCTCGTCAGCCGATAGCTTGCGCACCGTCAGCGGATACGCAACGTTCTGCTCGACTGTCAGATGCGGAAACAACGCATAGTTCTGAAACACCATGCCGATGTTGCGCTTGTGGGGCGGCACGGTATTGAGCAACGTGCCGTCGAGCCAGATCTCGCCGCCGGTGGGAAATTCGAAACCCGCGAGCATCATCAGGCAGGTTGTTTTGCCGGAACCCGACGGCCCAAGCAGCGTCAGGAATTCGCCCTGATAGATGTCCAGATCCAGTTGTTTGACGACCAGCGTTTCGCCGTCGTACGTCTTGCGCACGCCTCGAAAGCTGACGATCACTTCATCCGTTTTCATCGCCGTAGTCTCCTCTGCCTGTCCGGCCGGCTGCCTTCAATAAGCAGCGGGCTTGCATCGATTGCGTGGCCCACTATAGACCGTTACGGTTCTACAATATGGAACCATTTCATTATTCCGGATAGAACCACTTGGATACGATCATCTTGTCGGATTGGCTCGCCGCCAGGCTTGATCGCGCGGCCGCCGAGCCGATCTACCGGCAGACTTTGCGGTTGATGCAGCAGGCGATCCTCGCCGGCCAGTTGCCGCCGGGCACCAAGCTGCCAAGCTCGCGCACGCTTGCCGAAGACCTCGGTATCGCGCGCAATACGGTGCTGCACGTGTACGACCAGCTGACCGCCGAAGGCTATGTGATCTCGACCACGGGCAGCGGGACGTATGTCGCGGACACGCAGCCGGACACAGCCGCCGTCAACGCGCGGCGCAAGCCAGCGGTCACGGCGGTGGACTCGGAAGGCAAGCCGGTCGCGGTTCCGGGCAAGACGGCGAAGCGCGATCTGAACGATCTGTCCAATCGCGGCCGGCGCCTGATCGGTCAGGCGGGCGTGTCTGCAAAACAGTGGGGCGCGTTCATGCCCGGCGTGCCCGATGTCGCCGAATTTCCGGCTCGAACCTGGAGCCGCCTGCAAGCGCGCTTGTGGAAAGAAGCCAATCCCGATCTGCTGACCTATGCGCCGGGCGGCGGCTACCGGCCGCTGCGCCGCGCGTTGTCCGACTATTTGCGGGTCGCGCGTTCGGTGAATTGCACGCCGGACCAGATCATCATCACTACGGGTATTCACCAATCCATCGATCTCGCGGTTCGATTGCTGACCGACGTCGGCGACCGCGCGTGGGTCGAGGAGCCGTGCTATTGGGGCGCGCGCAGCGTGCTGCAGTCGTCGGGAATCACACTCGTTCCGGTGCCGGTCGACGAAGAAGGCCTCAATCCGCGCGAGCAGGATTTGCAGCAGCCGCCGCGTCTCGCGCTGGTCACGCCGTCGCATCAATATCCGCTTGGAATGGTGATGAGCCTCGCGCGCCGCCGCACGCTGCTCGAATACGCGCGCCAGCACAACGTGTGGATCATCGAAGACGACTACGACAGCGAGTTTCGCTACGGCAGCAGGCCCCTAGCGTCGCTGCAGGGTCTCGACGACGCAGGTCAGGTGATCTACGTCGGCAGTCTCGGCAAGATGCTGTTTCCCGGCTTGCGCATGGGCTACATGATCGCGCCGGAGCATCTCGTCGACACATTCCGCATGGGCATCGCCGAGCTTTATCGCGAAGGTCAGTTGATGCAGCAGGCGGTAATGACAGACTTCATCATGGACGGTCATCTCACCTCGCATGTCCGGCGAATGCGAGCGTTATATGGTGAGCGCCGGCAGATTCTGATCGATGCGATAACGGCGCGGTTCGGCACCGAACTGCCCGTTATGGGCGACGAGGCCGGTTTGCATCTCGTGCTCGGACTGCCCGATCATGCCGACGATCGCGCGGTTACGGCGGCAGCGTTCGACGCCGGCGTGATCGTGCGGCCGCTCGCGAGCTACTACAGCAGCGATCCGCCCGCCATGCGCGGACTGCTGCTCGGCTACGCGTGCGTGCCGAACGAAAAGATCGGACCTGCGTTCGACACGCTCGCGCGCGTGATCGAGCAGACGGCGCTGAAGAAGCCGACGCGCGCGGCCTGAGGGCGATGCAGGAGGAGCGCGCGAAGGCGTCGCTTACTTCAGCCCAAAGTCGACTCGCGTCGTCGCACCTTTGTCGTTGATGCCGTCTGCGTCCAGCTTCGGCGCGACGATAAACACGCGGCTGCTGTCGATCTTGCCGTCCAGATACTGCTGCACGCTCTGCGCCCGCTGTTGCGCGAGCTGCCGCAAACTGGCCTCGTCGATCGGCGCGTTGGCCGCGAGCGCGCTCTTCATGTCGTCGTCGGGCATGCTCTTCGTCAGGCCGACGAAATTGCGCGGCTTCTTGAAGTCCGCGGATTTATAAGCCTTGGTCAGGTACTTGTCGTATTCCTTCGGATCGACAGTGACGCCCGACAAGTCCACGCTCTGGCCGTTGCCCACTACGTCCTTGATTTTCTGCTGTTTGACGAGGCGATCCACATAGCGCGCGCGCAATGCGGGCTCGTCGAGTTTCGGATCCACGCGGCCAATCAGGTCCATTTTGATCGACGGTTTGGAGCCGAGCGCCTTCACAATCGTGTCGAGCTTCTTGTTGTCGTCTTCCGTGAGTTGCGCCGAGCCCGGTTCGAATTCCACATAGCCCAACTCTTCGCCACTTCCGCCGAACGCATGGGCAATCAGTGAGAACGGCGCGGTGACCGCCTTTTGCAGCAGATTGAGCACCGCATGCCAGATCAGCCCGCCAATGCTGAACTCGGGATTCGACAACGAGCCTGACACGGGTAGATTCACATCGATTTCGCCGCGCGAATTCTTCAGCAGCGAAATGGCGAGCCGCACCGGCAGTTTGGTCGCCGTGTCGTTTTCGACGTGATCGCCGAACGTCAGCTGATCAATGAACAAATGGTTGTCCGCGTTCAGCTGATCGTTCTCGAGCTTGTAATGCAAATCGACGTTCAACTTGCCCTTGGTGATCGGATATCCGGCATATTTCGCGGAATACGGCGTGAGATTAGTCAGTTCGATGTCGTGCGCGCTTGCGGTCAGATCGAGCGCCGGCTTCGCAATCAGCGGATTGACCGTGCCGCGAATGGACAGCGGACCGTTGGCCGCCAGCTTCGCCGCGATCTCGACAGGCGCAGACGTGGTTGACTGTGTACCGAACGCGCCTACTGTGCCTTGAATGCCGACCAGGTTCGCGGTGTAGTTCGGCTTGATGAAGTTATCGGTGTACGTTACACGGCCTTGCTGCAAGACGAGTTGGCCGAAATGCAGCCTGACCGGATTTTGCGGAGGTGTCGCAGCCGTCACTGTCGCGGGCGCGGCGGACGAAGCCGGCGCAGACGCGGAGGCCACCACCGGCGCCGACGAGTTGACGACAGCCGACGCCGTGGGCGGCGTCAACGGCACCGGTTCGGCACCGCCCTTGTTGTTCTTGTCGCGCGTGAGCGACTGCGCCGCGCCGCTTTCGTGCGCGACCACGTCGGTGAGATTCAGCTTGCCTTGTGCGTCGAGCAGCACGCGGCCATAGAACCTTGTGAAGGTGACGCGTTCCGCGTCCACCGACGTGCCGTGCTCGTCGTAATCCGCTTTCAGCTTCGACAGCGCGAGCGACCGCCATCCCGCGAACGGGTCCGAGGTTGCCTTGTCGAGCATCCGAACGTCGACAAGCGCAACGTCGCCGCGATAACTCGCCTTCAACGACTTCGCCTGGCTCAACGCAAGATCGCCGCTGGCATTGAGCAGCGCGCTCGCGATTGCAGCGTTCAACCTGCTGCCGAAATACGGTTCGAAAGCCGCGGCGTCGAGCCGGTTCGCGTTCACCTTGACGGCGACCTTCGGCGGCGTTGCGGTAACGTCGCCCTTGATGTCGAGCGTGCCTTTCCCATTCAGCGTGGCTTGCAGTTCGACCGGCAGCGGGCGGCCGAGGTCGTTGCTGATCTGCTGCACTTTCAACTGCAGCGGCGTGATGCCAAGTTTCACCGGCTGCGGCGTGGTGTTGTCGGTGAAATTGGCTGTGGCGTCCTTGACATTCAGTTCGCCGATCTTGTAGCGCCACGCCGGTCCTTCGGCTTGTGCTTTCTTCGCCGCATGAATCGCCGTGCGCGTCGGCTCGGCTTCATGAGCCGCCCCGAGCGACGCAAGGTTGATGCTGCCGTCTTTAAGGCGTTGCACGTCGACTGCGAGGCCTGTTGTGTCGACACTCGTGACGTCGGCCGTGCGGGCATTCAGGTCCACCTGCTTGACCTTCACGCTGCCTTGGGCGAGCGCGATGAGCGGCTCTCTACCGCCGCGCGCCGCCACTTTCAACGAACGCATGTCGAGTTGCGTATCCGCGATCATCACGGCAGCCGGCGACTTTGACCAGTTCGCGCCGATATTCGCCGTCGTGGAAAGCGCGCCGTCCGTCACCTGCGCTGTGGTCGCGGCGTCGAGATACGGTTGCAGCAGCGGCAAATTCAGTGACTTGACGTCGAGCTTCGCGCTCGCGGTCTTAGCGGCGAGGCTCAATGCACCCGCCACGCCGAGAGACCCGCCGCTGCGCTTCAAGTCGGTATTCAGCGTGTAATGCGCGGGCGCGGTGGCCAGCGTGGAAAAATCGGTCAGCGTGACAGCGAGCTTTTCCAGACCGACGTCGACGGGGCGCGACGCGGCTTCGTCTCGCACGTTCACCGTACCGTCATTGAGCACAAAACGTTTGATCGAGAGATCGAGCGGCGGTGCAGGCTTCGTGGCGTCTTTCGTGGCGTCGGTCTTTGCGGCACTGTTCGCATCGCTTGCGCTCGATGCCGCCGCCGGCGCGCTCGCCGACTCAGCTACCGCTTTTGCAGCGGCCGGCGCGGGTGCGAACATCCGCTCCACGCTCAGCACGCCGCTTCTGTCACGCGCGAGATTCGCGCTTGGCGCGTCGATACGAATGTCGTCGAACTGGTAGAGGCTTTTCAGCGGTTCGAGCGTGCGCGCGGCGACATGCACGGCGCGCGCAGCAAAAAACGGCACCTTGCTCGGGTCCTGCACATTCACGTCGTTCAGATCGACGGTGCCGGCAACGCGCAGCGTCGGCGCGTCGTTCGACATGACGAAGTTCAGTTTCAGATCGGTAGACAGCTTGCCCGACTGCACGATCACAGGCAGCTTTGTCGGCACGTACGAGATCAGGCGCGGCACGTCTAGCCCGTCGAAGCGCAACGACACCTCCGACTCACGCGACGCAGAGAACGGCTTCGTCTTGCCGTCGATGGCAAGCGGACTGCCGTCGATCCGCGCGCGCAGCAACGGCTCGACAAAAATATCGGTTTTGGAAGGCAACGTGGCGATAAACGGAATGCCGAGCTTCCATTGATCGATTACGTGAGTGGCGCCGAGCAGTTTGTCGTCGAATGTGATCTGGCCGTTCTCGAGACGAATGTTCGATACAGAAAAGAGCGTCGGCTTGGTATCTGGCGTGCTCGGCTGCTTCGAAAATTTTTCGATCAGATCGGTGAAATTAAAGCGCTGCGCGTCGTAGCGAACCACATGGAAGCGCGGCGAGTCGAGCTGAACTTCGTCAATAATCGGCGCTGCGCGAAACAGCGAACTCCACGACGGCTGCACGATGAGCCGCTCGATATCCACGAAATTGCCGGCACCGCCGCGTTCGCCGATATGTACGCGGTCGGCTTCCAGTTTGAGCGTGTAGGGATTAAGCGCAATGCGGCCGATAGTTGCGGGCCGGTCGAGCTGCTTGCTGAGTTGCTGTTCGGCGATGTGGCGAATCAGCGGCGGCGCCGCGAAAAAGCCCAGCAGACCGAACAATACGATGAAGATCAGCAGACCTGTAATGACGCGCCGTGTGCGCCGCGATTGCGCGACGTCGCGCATGGTCCGCATGGAAGAGGCGAATGATGCTTTATTGATGCTTGCCATGCTCGGTTTTGGGTAATGCGGCGGCAAGCCCGCCGCTAAACGAAAATCCCGCAAGCGGCAGTATAAGTCGTGAATCTTTCGTGGGATATAAATGTAAGCTGAGCTTACACAATTGCTCGCGCGATAGAGCCGCGCGTCCGTCACTCATATGCTGCCGTGACGGACGCGCTGATCGGCCTTCGAATCTCCCGGACCAGCGTGCAGCAGACTCGTGCGAATTACTGACGCACGACGGCCGGCGGTTGCCAGGTGCCGTCGGTGGCTTGAGGCTTCGGCGCGTACAAACGCAGCACCAGTTGCAGATCCGCGCGCGGCGCCGGCAGCCAGTTGCCGCCCTTGCCGCGTGTGGACGACACGGTCACGTCGAGCGATCCGTCGCGATTGCGGCGCGCGCCGTTGCGATCGCCCACCGCAATACGCGCCGGCGCACTTTCGCCGAGGGCGCCGTCTTTCGTGTAAGCGGTGATCGACCAGAAGCCGCGCACCGGCGGCAACTGATTCGGCTCAAAGTGAATGACGTAGCGATTCGCGCCGTTGAGTGCGTGACCGTCGCTGTCCTGAGTGACGACCGCTCGCACTTCGTCGTCTTTGGTGCCGATGCCGGGCTGCGCGTAGGCGGCGTATGCGCGCAGTGCGTAGTCGGGGCCGTAGTTGCCCACGCCATCGCCGAACCAGCTCCAGCCATTGCCGGTCAGCAAGTTCGACGGCGGCGTGACCACGCGTTCGTGACCATCGGCGAGCCCGGCTGCAATTGCCTCCGATGCGCCAGGCAGCTTGACGGGCTGGTCCGGCGTCACACCAAGGTCGGAGAGGATTTTCAGCGCATGCGGATCGGCAGGCTCCGGCGGGTTGTCGGCCAGCGCCTGCGCGAGCCGGCTGAAGAAGCCGTTCGCGTCGAGCGCGGCGACTTGCGCGGCAGGCGTGCCCGATGCATTCGCGGACGCGGCCGCATCGGCACTGCTACGCGGCGGCGTAATCGACGCCGAACGCGCGTCGCCCGCATAGACGGAAAGCGGCGCGACGCGGATCGCCCGTTGCAGCTTGCGAACCGCGGTCAGATCACGCGTGCCGTTCGACTGGATGCGCACGCTCACCCATGCGTTGCGGGTCGGCACATCGACGCGCTTCACGTTTTTCGGCAGATCGCCCTGCCAACCCGGTCCGACGAAGGCGATGGCTTGAGCCTTGATGCCAGCCGCGCGGGTGGCGAACTGATCGCTCGTCGACCAGACCACGTTGGTCCACATGTCGAGCACACGAGCGTCGACGTAGCGGCCATGCGAATCAGGCAGCGCAATGATCACGGGTTCCGCGCCGACATCCAGCCAGCCGGTCGAATCCAGCGTATCGAGGCTCGGCTGCATCGGATTGGCCGCGCCGATGGGCGGCAGCGCCTGCGCATGGCGCAGCGTATTGAGCGGCGCCCGGCCGGGGTCGGTGCCGACTGCCGCGTCGCGTGCGACGCCCATCAATACCAACGGATAGCCGAACACGTATGAGTCGGCGACTTCGTCCTTGATCCAGCCAGTGGATTTTTGCGTCGTGGAAGGCGTCGACGCGCAACCGGTGAGGAATGCGAGGCCTGCGACGGATGCGCAGGTCCAGTAATTCGAAAACAGTGCTCGGCGATTTTTTATCATTCGTTCAGTGGGCGGAACATGCTGTCCAAAGGGAGACGCCGGCGCGAGCGCAACGGTGCTCGCGCGGTCTCCCAAAACCCAGCGCAGCCAGTCCGCGTCGCATCGCCGACAACATCGCGTTGTATCGTATCCGCGCTTCTCAGGCAAGCGCAAAGGCGTGAATAGCATTTTGTTTCCGAAGTGCGGCGCGATTTCCGGTAACGACGGCTCGCCCCTGTTCCGGAACGTCTCGAAGTCGCGTTTCAGGCATGAGCTTGACCTTCCCATCATGGGAAGGTCGATACTAGGCTTCATCATGCCGCTCAATGCCGTCGCCAGCCTGCCCACCATGACCGAACTTGCCACTGCTCCACACGACGCCGACGCCACCCCGACTCGTACCGCCGAACTCGAAATCGGCGGGATGACCTGCGCCTCTTGCGCGATGCGCGTCGAGAAGGCGCTGGCGAAGGTGCCGGGCGTCGCCTCCGCATCCGTGAATCTGGCCACCGAGACCGCGAGCGTCAATCTGACTGCAGCCGCAGCAGCCGCGTCGGACGCGCTGATCGCCGCCGTCAAGAAAGCCGGCTATGAAGCCGCGCTGCTCGCACCGCCGGACGCAGCGCCGGATGCAGCGCCGGAACTGGCCGATGCCGACGTTGCGAGCGCTCCCGAAACGACCGCTGGCGCCGCCGTCCCTACCGCCGCCGAGCGCAAACGCAGCCAGACGCGTCGCGAACTGGTAGCCGTGCTCGTCTGCGCGTTGCTGACGTTGCCGCTCATCGTGCCGATGCTGGGCGAATGGTTCGGCGTGCACGCGATGCTCCCGCCGTGGCTGCAATTCGGCCTCGCGTCGATCGTGCAGTTCGTGTTCGGCGCGCGCTTCTATCGCGCGGCTTACCGCGCCGTGCGCGCCGGCGCCGGCAACATGGACCTGCTGGTGGCGCTCGGCACGTCGGCGGCCTATGGCATCAGCGTGTATCAATTAGCCACTCATCCGGAAGACGCGATGCATCTTTACTTCGAAGCGTCGGCCGTCGTCATCACGCTGGTGCGCTTCGGCAAATGGCTCGAAGCGCGCGCCAAGCGCCAAACCACCGACGCAATCCGCGCGCTGCAGGCGCTGCGTCCCGACCGGGCCCGCATTCGCGTCGGCGCGGACGAGCGCGAAGTGCCACTCGCGCAAGTCAAGGTGGGTACCGTCGTGATCGTGCGGCCGGGCGAACGGGTCCCGGTGGATGGCGCGGTGCTGGAAGGCCGCACCCACATTGACGAATCGCTGATTACCGGCGAGAGCATGCCGGTGGCCAAACAGACGGGCGACGCGGTGACCGCCGGCTCCATCAACGGCGAAGGCGCCATTGCCGTCACGACCACCGCGATCGGCGCCGAAACGACGCTCGCGCGGATCATTCGCCTCGTCGAGAGTGCGCAGGCGGAGAAGGCGCCGATCCAGCGGCTCGTCGACCGCGTCAGCGAGATTTTCGTGCCGGCGATCCTGGCCATTGCCGCGCTCACGCTGATCGGCTGGCTGTTGGCCGGCGCCGGCGGCGAAACGGCGATCCTGAACGCGGTCGCCGTGCTGGTGATCGCCTGCCCCTGTGCGCTCGGACTCGCGACGCCCGCGGCGATCATGGCCGGAACCGGCGTCGCGGCGCGCCACGGCGTGCTCATTAAAGACGCCGAGGCGCTGGAAACCGCGCATCGAGTAAATGTTGTTGCGTTCGACAAAACCGGCACGCTGACGATCGGCCAACCGTCGGTGACAGCGTTCGAACCGGTCGGCAACATCGGCCGCGATGAAGCACTGGCGCTCGCCGCCGCTGTGCAGCGTCAAAGCGATCATCCGTTGGCGCGAGCCGTCGTCAAGGCACATGAAGCGGCGGCGCCCGGTGCGCGAGTGCTTACTGCGAGCGCCGCACGGGCCGTTGCCGGTCGCGGCGTCGAAGCGGACGTCGAAGGCCGCGCGCTAGCGCTCGGCAGCGCGCGCTGGCTTCGCGAACTTGGCATCGGCCTGTCGCCGGAAGCCGAGGCGCGCGCCCGCGAACTCGAAGCCGCGGGCAATACCGTGTCCTGGCTCATGCAGCGCGATTCACAATCGGGCGTCGCGCTCGCGCTCATCGCATTCGGCGACACGGTAAAGCCGACGGCGCGCGCCGCAATCGACAGGCTCCGGGCAATGGGCGTCAAAAGCGTGCTCGTCACCGGCGACAACCGGGGCAGTGCGGCGAGCGTTGCAAAAGCGCTCGGCATCGACGAATTTCATGCGGAAGTGCTGCCGGACGACAAGGCCCGCGTGATCCGCGACCTGAAAATGCGCAGCGCGGGCATCGTCGCGATGGCCGGCGACGGCATCAACGACGCGCCCGCACTGGCCGCCGCCGACATCGGCATCGCCATGGCGACCGGCACCGACGTCGCCATGCATGCAGCAGGCATCACATTGATGCGTGGCGACCCGGCGCTCGTCGCCGACGCGATCGATATTTCTTGCAAAACCTGGCGCAAGATCCAGCAGAACCTGTTCTGGGCGTTCGTGTACAACCTGATCGGCATTCCGCTCGCCGCTTTCGGCTTGTTGAACCCGATGCTGGCCGGCGCGGCAATGGCGTTCTCCAGTGTCAGCGTCGTCACGAATGCGCTGTTGTTGCGCACGTGGCGGGCGAAGGTTTGACGCCAAGGCGCTCGCCACGAGCGCCTCACTATTACAGAAGGCTTCCACTTTCCTAAAGAAAGCGTCGATTGCGGCCGTAAACCAGACACGTTGCCGGAGAGTGCCTCCGCACTAGCCGTGCCTCGTTTGTCCCTCTTTACTCCGCATACGCCCATGGAATTTCTCTCTTTGCGCCGCGCCAGCGTCGGCGCCCGGCTCGCCGTTCTGTCATGCGTGCTGGTGGCGTTGATTTTCGCCTCCTTCACTTGGGCGCTCACGCGCAGCGCCGGCAAGCAGGTCAGCGACCAGGTGCTCGAGCGCATCGCCGAAAAGGACCGCTCGATCGCCGCGATGATCACGTTGTTCGACAAGGCGTTGTCTACCGAAGTCGACCGCTCGACGTCGATGTTCGCGAGCTTCCTGCCCACTACCTACACGCTCGACGAAACGCAGAAGATCGACGTAAACGGTGTGGCCACGCCCACGTTCAAGGCCGGCGACAAAGTCCTGAACATGGATTTCAGCATTCCCGACCAGTTTCTCGAACGCAGCGGCGCAGTCGCGACCATCTTCGCGCGCACCGGCGACGACTTCGTGCGCGTGACTACATCGCTGAAGAAACAGGACGGCTCGCGCGCGATCGGCACGCTGCTCGACCGCAAAGGGCCGGCTTACGCGCTTCTCGTCGCGAACAAACCTTATACGGGGCTCGCAGCGCTGTTCGGCAAGCGCTGGATCACGCAATACCGGCCGGTTACCGATGCAAGCGGCCGTGTGATCGGCGCGCTGTTTGTCGGCGTGAACGTCGATCAGGAAATCCAGCAGGTCGAAGACGGCATTCGCAACCTGAAGATCGGCGACAGCGGGTATTACTTCGTGCTCAACGCGTCGAAGGGCCCGGATCGGGGCAAGCTGATCGTGCATCCGGCCGCCGCCGGCCAGGCCGCGGACAATGCGAACGCGCCGTATCAGCAGATGCTCGACATGAAGGAAGGCCGGCTGGAATACAGTTCCGCCGACGCCACGCTCGGCGAGAAAGGCGGGCGCAGCAAGTTCGTTTCGTTCATCACGGTGCCGGAGTGGCAATGGCTGGTAGGCGGCATCGCGCCGCGCGACGAAGTAATGGCCGATATCACCGCCACGCGCAATCGCTTCCTGGTACTCGGCTTCGTGCTGGTTGGCGTGTTCGCGGTCGTGTTCCTGTTTGCGGTGCGGCGCCTCGTCAGCCGGCCGCTCGATGAAGCCGCGAAGGCATCTGAGCGCTTCGCCTCGGGCGATCTGAGCGTACGCGTGGCGAAAAGCGCGAGCAGCCGCGCCGACGAGATTGGCCGCCTGATGCGCTCGATCGACGGCATCGGCGAAGGACTTGCACGCATTGTTTCGCAAGTGCGCAGCGCGTCCACCGATATGTCGCACGGCACCGAGAAGATCGCCACGGGCAGCGGCAACATTGCGTCGCGCATCGCCACGCAAGCGAGCAGCCTTGAAGAAACGGCAGCGAGCATGGAGCAGATCACATCGACGGTGCAGCAGAACGCCGACCACGCGGCACAAGCGAACAACCTCGTCACGCGCGCTGCGGACGCGGCGCTCGAAGGTGGCCGTGCAGTGGAACGCGTTGTGTCGACGATGGGCGAGATCAGCCGCTCGTCGCAAAAGATTGCGGAGATCACGAGCGTGATCGAAGGCATTGCGTTCCAGACCAATATTCTTGCGCTGAACGCAGCCGTCGAAGCCGCCCGCGCGGGCGAGCACGGCAAAGGCTTTGCGGTGGTCGCCTCCGAAGTACGCGCGCTCGCTCAGCGCAGCGCGGCTTCGGTCAAGGAGATCGAAGGTCTGATCGCCGAATCGACGGCGACCGTGCAAAGCGGCTTCCAGATTGCCGAGCAGGCCAGCACGACGATGCAAGGCATCGTTCAGCAAGTCGGCCAGGTCCGCGCGATCATGGGCGAGATCAGCGTTGCGTCGCGCGAACAATCGGGCGGAATCGAGCAGGTGAACCTCGCGGTCACGCAGATCGGCGAAGCCACACAGCAGAACGCGACGATTGTCGGCGAAGCGGAAGACGCGGCTGCCGAACTACGGGATCACGCCGCGCGTCTTGCGCAAGTGGTCAGCGTCTTCAAACTGGAAAGCGGGCGGGACTGAGTCGCCGCGGATCGCGGTCGGGTTGCAGAAGCGTCGGCCGTCAGAATTCGACATCCAGTTCGTCGATCTCGTCGGCTTCCTGCTGCGCGTCCGCGATCCATTGCTGCATGTCGGGCAGAGCCATGATGCGCTGCCCGTATTCCGCGATATGCGGTTCGAGCTTCACGTCGTATGTCACGAAACGCGTCACGACCGGCGCATACATGGCATCCGCAGCAGTGCGCTCGCCGAACAGGAACGGACCGCCGTACTGTTCCAGACACTCGTTCCAGATAGTCACGATCCGGTCGATATCCGACTGCGCGCGCGCCCAGACCTTGAAGTCGGGGAAGTGCGCCTTGAGGTTCATTGGCAGCGCGGAGCGCAGCGAAGCAAAACCCGAATGCATCTCGCCGCAAATCGAGCGGCAATGCGCTCGCGCGCGAATGTCTTCCGGCAGTAATACTGCTTTAGGCCTGACTTCGTTCAGATATTCGGCGATGGCGAGTGTGTCCCAGATCTTGATGCCGTCGTGAAACAGGCAAGGCACGAGAATCGACGGAGACAGAAGTAGCAGTTCGGCGCGCGCCGCCGGGTCGTCGATGGGCATCACGATCTCTTCGAACGGCAAGCCGCTGAACCGCGTCAGCAGCCAGCCGCGTAGCGACCACGACGAATAATTCTTGCTGCTGATGGTGAGCGTGGTATTCGCCATACGTATCCCCTCCTGATGAGGCGTTCAACCGACGCCCGACGGTACACATGCACGCTGCCGTGCGCCGTTGCACCAAAGCGCGGCAAATCCGGACCGCTTTCACGACGCGCGCAAATGCTATGCCAATGTGCCGCCGCAGCTGTTGCGTGCAAACGCAATGGCATGTGACTTGCCTTCTATTCGGGCTCCTTCATTTCAACGCTCGCGCGCGGATGCATGAACCTGTTCGCCTATCCAACCTATCAAGCGTTCGCGGACATGATGCTGCCCATGCGTCACGGCGCGGCGCTGATGAACCGTTCGCTCGACACGTGGCCCGAGTTCGGCGCGACTTCGCATGGACGGTCGCTTCGCGCGGCTTGCGATCTGCTGACGCTCGCGGGCCTCACGCCCGTAAGGCCACCGTTCGAAATCGACAACGTGATGATGGACGGCAAGCCTGTTCCGGTCGTCGAGGAAGTCGCGGCGCACACTCCGTTCTGCTCACTGCTGCACTTTCGCAAGCAGACGACGGTGCCGGCGCCGCAGCCACGCGTGCTCGTGATCGCGCCGATGTCGGGCCATTTCGCGACGCTGCTGCGCGGCACCGTGCGCACCATGCTCGCCGAGCACGACGTCTACATCACCGACTGGCATAACCCGCGCGACGTACCGCTGAGTCAGGGCCGCTTCGGGTTCGACGAATTCGTGCAGCACGTGATCGACTTCACCGAAACGATCGGACCTGGCGCGCATCTGCTCGCCGTTTGTCAACCGACCGTTGCGGCGTTAGCCGCCGTCGCGCTAATGGCCGCTGACGACAATCCCGCGCAACCCGCCAGCATGACGTTGATGGCGGGTCCGATCGACACGCGCATCAATCCGACGCGGGTCAACGAACTGGCGAAAAGCAAACCGATCGAGTGGTTCGAGAGAAACCTGATTAGCGCGGTACCGTTCGGCTTTGCAGGCGCGCATCGGCGCGTCTATCCGGGATTCGTGCAGCTGAGCGCGTTCATGTCGATGAATCTGACCCGGCATCTCGACTCGTTCGAAACCATGCATTACGAACGGGCCAAAGGAGATCCGGCGAAAGCCGACACGATCTTCTCGTTCTACGAAGAATACTTCGCGACGATGGACCTGACCGCCGATTTTTATCTGGAAACCGTCGATACGGTTTTTCAACGGCACGCGCTGCCGTTAGGCGAACTCACGGTGATGGGCCGGCCGGTCGATCCGTCAGCAATACGCCGTACTGCGTTGCTTACCGTTGAAGGCGAAAAGGACGACATCTGCGCGGTCGGGCAAACGCTCGCCGCACAGGACATGTGCGACAAGTTGCGGCCTTACCTGAAGACACATCATGTGCAGACCGGTGTCGGGCATTACGGCGTGTTCAACGGACAGCGCTGGGAGCGGCAGATTTATCCGCGAGTGCGGGCCGTGATTTACGACAACGAACCTCGCGCCGTGCTGGTGAGTTCGCATGCGCGTACGATCCGGCCGGTGCCCGCCGCCGCGGCCGTTGCCGCCGAACTCACGGCCGCGGCGCCAGTTGCGTCCGCGGTGGATTCCGTCGAACAGTTGGATGCGAAAGCGGTGGTTGTACCAAATGCGCAGGATTCGGGGGAAAGCAGCGCTGCCGCTTCGGCCGCGAAGCCGCGGGCATCGCGTCGACGGCCGCCCGCAGCGCGGTGAAAGCCCGCTCGCACGCGCGGTCTGGACGCGGCGCCGTTTATGCGGTCGGGCGGAACATCTGAAACATGTTGCCTATCTCGGCGTAGTCCCCGCGATAACCGGCGCGCATGATGGGCTGCGCGGCGTGCGTGTCGAACAGACCGTCCTTCAAATACGCCTCGTTGATGTGCACGCCGACCACCTGGCCGAGCGACAGATAGTTGTCCATCGGCTTGCCGTCGAGACTATGCAGCCGCACCACCTGCAGCAGTTTGCATTCGAGTGCGGCCGGCGATTCTGCGACATGCGGCACCTGCACGTTGCGCCCAGGCGCTGGCGTGAGCCCGGCGAGTTGGAATTCGTCGACGTGCGGCGGAACGGGCGCTGACGAACGGTTCATCTGCTCGGCGAGCGGTTTCGTTGCCAGGTTCCAGACGAACTCGCCGGTCGCTTCGATGTTGGCAACGCTGTCTTTGCGGCCCTCGCTGCAAAAACCGATGATCGGCGGGGAGCTCGCGAACGCGCCGAAGAAGCTGTAAGGCGCGAGGTTCAGCGTGCCTTCGGTGTCGCGTGAGGAGATCCAGCCAATCAGCCGTGGCGCGACGATGGCTTTGAACGGGTCATGCGCAAGGTTGTGGCCGGCGGCGGGGTCGTAAAAGTAATGGGACATGGGAGCAGAGCGTGAAAAAGGCGACGGGTATTTATACCGCAGACTGACGGGCGGCACAGTGGGCCGATCGAAAACCCGCGATGACTGCCGTACGACGCCACGGCAGCCACCCGCCCTCTCGTGGCATTTGTGCAAGTGCCGAGCCCTCGCTCGCTACCCTTGAGCAATGACGCGCTTGCGGCCTGCCTTGACTTGCGCGAGGTGTGCGTCGTCCCAGTCATAGAAGCCCGCGCCGCTGCGCACGCCGACACGCCCCGCCTGCACCTGCTGGCGCAACAGGTCGAGCACGTTTTCGTCCTTCGCCAGTTCGGGCATCAGATGCGTGGAGATGTCGAGGAAAGTATCCAGCCCGCCCATGTCCGCGGCTTCCAGCGGCCCGACTATTCCCCACCGGCGGCCCAGCGACGCTTTCATGACGCGATCCACCACGTCCGGCGTTGCGGCGCCCGAGCGCACGATATTGAGCGCCTCGCGCAACACCGCGAACTGCAAGCGGTTGCCGACGAATCCAGGAATCGCTTTTGTGAGAACCACCGGTTCCATGCCGATTGCGCTCATCAATTCTGCAGTCTTCGCCGTGACGTCGGGCGCGGTCGCGCTTCCGGGCACCACTTCGACGAGCGGAATCATGTGCGGCGGATTCCAGAAATGCGCGATCACGAAACGCTCCTTTGCAACCAGCGGAGCGACGAGCTGATCCGGCGGGAAGCCGCTCGTATTGCTGGCGAGAATAGCGTTTGGGGCGAGAAGCACAGTCAGCTTCTCATACAGACGGTGCTTCAACTCGAGCACCTCGGGGATCGCTTCGATGACGAAATCCGCCGACCGCATGACGTCCAGTTCCGCGTGAGTCTCGATCAGAGCGAGCGCAGCCTCTTTCGCGTTCGAGTCGATGCGGCCGGCGTCGATCAATTCGTCGAGCACCGCTTCCGCTTTCGGCGCGACGCTCGCAAGACGCGCCGCGTCCACGTCGTGCACGACAGTCCGGTATCCGTGCAATGCACTTTGCGTGGCGATGCCGACGCCCATCAATCCCGTCCCAACAACTCCTATTACTGCATTCGCTGCCTTGCTCACGACCGCTCCCTTGCTGACATCGACGAAAGCGTTAAAGGATAGCGCAGTACGCAATCCGACAATGCCGAATGCGACAAAGCCGGCCTTCCGCGAGGAAGAGCCGGCTTTGCCGGGGTCACGCCGCACAAAGCGGCGCGGTCATGTGCGAATTAGTAGCGCGGGGGCGGACGATGTTCGTCACGACCGTGGTGACGCGGATCATAGTCGCGCGGATGGTGGCGCATCCAGTCGTCGTGATCCCAATAGCGGTGACCGTCGTAATAGCGGTCGCCATGCCAGCCGATGTTGATCGACACGCCCACCGGCATCATGTGCGGCTCGCCATACACGACCGGACCCGGACCGCGTTCCACGATCACGCGTTCTTGTGCCGACGCGCTGCCGGCTGCCAGCAAGGCGCCGCCCGCGAGCAAAGCTGCAATGATCGAACGCGATGTTTTGTTGAAGGCTTTCATAGTTCTCTCCCGTCAAGGTTGAATCGAGCCAGCGCCTTGCAGATCGGGCTTCGAAGTTCCGGCCCGTCAAGGACGCCCTGCGCTTGAAACCAACTTTAGCGACGCAACTCGCATGAAGACGTGAGCACTTGTAAGCGCACATTTCAAAGAAAGGGACGGATTGGGGAACCGTTATTTCTGTTCCGGCGTCCGTCCGCATAAGACTTTCGCGGCCATTCGTTCGGCTTGCGGGTTGCCGATACGTGAGGCGCCGTTACATTCATTTCGGCCCGGAAATATTCGGGGGCGAAAACAGCGTCGCCAAAGATATATCGACGCCCGAACGAATGCCAAGATGAAACAAAGCCACGGCGCGCTTTCGCAGACCGTGGCTTGAATGACGCACGCGCATTGACATGCGCACCCGGCGCGACGACCGCGCCCGGCTTTCAGACCTGTATTAGTCGGACAGCTTGATGCCGAACAGCGTGGCTTGCGCCTTGCGCTGACGCTCAGCTTCCCGCGAACGCGCTGCGTACGAATAGTCCGAGTCAAGCGGCAAGTGGGGCGACGCAAAGAGGTCGCTGACCTTTTGGAACAATGCAAAGATGAAGCTCATGGCGACTCCCGGTTAGTACTGCAGTTGCTAGGGTTTTCCCTTAAGATGAATTATAGGGTTTTCCCTAGGCAAAAGCTAGTGCAATGCAACATTAATTCGATGCGACGCGCTGTCGCGGCCTTTGGACAGTGATATTGCGTTGCAGCATTACAACATCCCTGTTTCTATCGACGGCTTCAGTGGGCGGCGATGGACATGGACGCGGGCGGAGCTTGGCTTCGAGATGGCTACGTGGCGCCCGGCTAGCGCGCTCTTGAGGATTCCCGAGGCGCTCGGACGCCTCTCACTGCGGACCGCGTGGGGCGAGGGGATGGAAGCTGCCGCCGCGGCCGGCGTTTCGCCGGCACGGCAGGCAGCCGTTCGCAGGTTGTCAGTGCGAATTCGCCGTTTTCGGCTTTCTGATGTGCCGCGCGTGCATGGCGCGCTGGCCGTTCGCGGATTCCGGAGCCATGAGCGCCTGCTGCGGTGCGGGCGCCGGTGTGAGCGTGGGCGGGGCGGCATGGGCGGCTGCATTGGCCATCGCCATTTGTGTGTCGAGCACGCTGGCCATCGCGGTCTGCTGGCTTTGCAACATCTGTTCGATCCGATGCTGTTGCGCGGTGGTTTCGCGGGTGAGGCGCATCAGCAGCATGGTCTGCGTAATGCCGATCGCGACCGTCATGAGCAGCGCGCCGACCACGATCGACAGCATCCATTTCATCCGACGCGAATGGTCCGTCGCTGCACGGCGCTGGTCGGAGATCACGCCGTACAGCGCGTCGACGGTGTCGGCAAAGGCCGTTGCCCGCGCACGATCGAGTTCCGGGGCTGCGCGTTGCACGGCAGCGGCAGTCGCAGCGGCTTCCGCTCGTTGCGCTTCTTGCCAGGGAGCGGCAAACGCTGAGCCCACGTCGGCGGGTGAAGCAGTGGCCGGCGTCTCACGGGTTGAGCGGTCCACCTCGGCCGATTCGTTCGCGTTGCGCGCGGATGCCGATGCACTGACTTCACCCTGTGCGCTCGCGGCGGACCCTTCTGCTAAGTCCGCCTGATCTGCAACCGCCGCTCCCATCTTCCTGCCCGAAGCCGAACGCTGCGAAGATTTGCCGCCAGCCTCCAACCGGTTGCCCACCGCGGATCCCACCGTCTCGACCTCCCGCTCGGCTGCCTGACGCAGCGCGGTGACACTGCGCGCCACCGTCGCGGCGGCCATCGCGGGGGACAGCGGAGGAATAGCCTCGCGCGGCGATACTACTGCGTCATTCTGGTCATTCAAACCGGCAGCCGGCACTGGATGCGCGGCGTCTGGCCCGGTCACTGTCGAGGGCTCGGTTTCGAGACCGCTCAATTGCGCGTCTATCCGGGCCGGTTCATCGGCCCGGGCTGCTCGAGGCGCACGGCGCGCCGCTTTTGCGTCGGCTGACGTGCTGTCGCTCGGCGTATCGAGCGCGCCCACGGCGGCCAGCACGACATCGGGCAGTTCGAAGCCGTGCAGCGTGCCTTGGCGAACGTCGATGTTCATCGCTTCCAGCGTGGCACGCGTCGGATCGTCGGGGAACAGGTCGAGCGTGCTGTCGTCGCGCGAGACGTCGCTCAGTTGTGCAAGGCGTTGTGCCGAGCGCGCGGCGCGCGCCAGCTTTTTTTCGGTTTCGGTCGAGACCGTGGCCTCGCGCCGCTTCTTCGTGGAAGCGTCGCGCCGAGGCCGGGATTGCGT
Source organism: Paraburkholderia caledonica (assembly GCF_000383275.1). Lineage (NCBI taxonomy): Bacteria > Pseudomonadati > Pseudomonadota > Betaproteobacteria > Burkholderiales > Burkholderiaceae > Paraburkholderia > Paraburkholderia caledonica. The sequence goes on from NZ_KB911039.1 coordinate 21,205, forward strand.
GGATACTGCGGAATCTGCCATAGAGAAAAGAGCGGTCGTCGTGGGGAGCGGGCGCCGGCACCGCTCGTCAATGCCATTGGAATTTTTCGAGACCGCATTGTCGCATGGCGCCCTCCGCCACCGAAGCCATTCGCCGACGTTTTTCCGGTTTCAAGAAGACGCGTCGTCCTGCCTGAACTCCCTGACACCGCGCAGTTGGCGCAAGCGCGTGCAGATCGCCTCGTACTCCACATTCGACACGCGATTCAGCGTAATCATGACCTCGTCGCATCCGGGTGTTTCGTCGCTTTGCTGCATGACGAACTGTTTGACGCGCGGGCTCGCTGCGCCAAGCTCGTCATGCAGCGAGTGAAACGTCATGGCGCCGCGCTCGACGAGCATGGTCACCTGGCGTCGCTGCTTGACCGTGATGAACCGCCGCTCAAGGGGCTTGATGCCCGCGAGGATGATCAGAATGATGATGGTCGCCGCGATCGACGCCGTGTAGAGCCCGCCGCCGACCGCCAGCCCGATCGCGGCGACCGACCACAGGCTCGCAGCCGTCGTCAGCCGCGGACGATTTCGCCGCGCAGCAGGATCGAACCGGCGCCGAGAAAGCCAATGCCCGAAACAACCTGAGCCGCCATCCGCGAGGGATCCAGCACGACATGCTCGCCTGTGAGCACTTCGGCGAAACTATACGCCGATACGATCATGATCAGCGCCGAACCCACGCATACCAGCATATGCGTGCGCAATCCGGCCGCCCACGAAAGACGTTCGCGCTCGAAGCCGATGACGCTGCCGAGCGCCGCGGCCAACACCAAACGGGAGACGAGTTCGAGGTTACCCAGCATCGCGTTCTCTCCTTCTTGAAATTATTTGAGCGTTTTCCTCGTCGATTTTGGGCGCCGGATGCGTTCGGTTTCCATTATGCTAAGCCGCAGGCCGCCGCTGCCCCACGCTTGTCCCATGCGTGCCCCGCGTCTGCAACCTCAGCACGTGTGCCGGTGCGGCCGGCAATTGCACTACCGCTTGACGTACGCTCGCTGACACGAGCGCATTGAAACACCGCGTTTGAAACATCGCGTTTGAAACATAACTATGCCCAGCAAGAACCCTGACGCCGCCCCGGCCATCGCGCTCGCCGCGGGACTGCGCGAGCACTTCAACAACGTGATCCTGCCGATGTGGCGCGGGCCCGGTTTCAACGGAGCGCTCAAACTGCCGTACGAAGCGCTCAGCGCGGAACATCACCTTCCAGAGCCCGCGCAACGCTATCGGGCAATGGCCTGCGCGCGCCAACTCTTTGTGTTCTCCGAAGCCGGCGACGCAGCCTACGCGCAAGTCCTGTTCGACTCCCTTACGCACACTTTTCAGGACACGGAACACGGCGGTTGGTTCTACAGCGTCGATGAGCAAGGCGCTCCGCTCGACACCGCGAAAGACCTGTACACACATGCGTTCGTCGTCTTCGCCTGTGCGGAATATGGCCGACGCTCCGGCAATCGCGACGCGCTGGAGATCGTGCATCGCACGTCCGCGCTGATTCAGTCGCATTTTTCCGCTGAAGACAATCTCTTCAATGCTGCACTCACGGCCGACTTCACCGGAGTAACCGGCACACCGGTTCAGAACCCGTTGATGCATTTAACGGAGGCTTGGCTCGCGGCCCGCGAAGCTACGCGCGACAACGCTTTCGACGCCGCACTAAGGCGCCTGGCCGGCGCGGTCGCTCGTCACTTCGTGCATGCGCCGTCGGGCTGCATCGCCGAATTGCCGATTGGCACCGACGACAATCGCCTCGAGCCGGGGCATCAGTTCGAATGGTTCTGGCTGGCCAAGCGGGCAGGCGCGCTATTCGAGGGATCAGATCTGATGGAAACACTCACGCGCGCGTTCGATTTTGCGCAACGCAATGGTGTGGATCAGGAAACGGGCGGCGTCTGTGCGTCGCTCGATGAAAACGGGCGGATCAAAGATCCGACTCAGCGCATCTGGGCGCAAACGGAGTATTTGCGAGCACTAGCGAGCCACGACGAAGCCGTCGTGCGGGCCGATCTGCCGCGGCAAATCGAACTGTTCCAGCAACGTTTCTTGCGGCCGCAAGGCTGGTTCGAATGCAAAACTTCAACGGGTGAAGTAGCGCGCGCCGACATGCCGTCGACCACGCCTTATCACCTCGCAACGGCTTTCAACGCGTTGCCGGCCTGACACGGCAGGCTGATGTACAAGCGAGGCGAACGCTCTTTTTAGCGGCCTCGCCCTCAGTCGAGATCCGCCAAACATTCGCCGCGGCGCGACTCACTCCCGCCGCCCAGTCGCTCAATACTCTTCGCGCTGCCAAGGGCCCCAATCGGCGCCGGCCGATCTGGTCCGCATATATGTTGCGCTTTGGCCAGTAGGCGTGTCGGACGTGCCGCCTTGCGGCTTGCGGTCGGTGGTGTGGAGGGCAAAAGCCTGGCGGTCGTCGGCGTCCACGGTGATTCGGCCGACGGGGTCCGGGGCGTCGTCTTGAGGTGATTTAGACTCCAATACCGCGAGATAGGGGGTCAAACGGCTCCAGAACGACGTAAGTTCTTCTTGCAAATAATGTGTCAATGTTTTTCCTGGAAGAGTAATACAAGCAGTTTACCCTACCTGGAGGCACGTCCTTTTTTGTGCCCTCGACGCCTCGAAAAGGCCGAAGCCGGGGAATACCCGAATACTGGTTGATTGGCGTCCATCATAAAGACGTGATACAACTCGTACTTCGCGCTCGATCTCGATTTGAGAAATAGCGGTCGCGAATGCAATACACAACATTTACTGGATCAAAAATGGCAACAGGTACTGTGAAGTGGTTTAACGATGCAAAGGGCTTTGGTTTCATCACGCCGGACGACGGCGGCGAAGACCTGTTTGCACACTTTTCGGAAGTTCAAGGCAGCGGCTTTAAGTCCCTGCAGGAAAACCAGAAAGTGTCGTTCGAAGTGAAGCAGGGCCCGAAGGGCAAGCAAGCTGCGAACATCACGCCGGCCTAAGTACCAACGGTACATTGAGGCACGCGTAGGCGCTTGCGCCTAATACAAGAATGGCCCGCTTCCGCGGGCCATTTTTCTTTTCTGGCTGCCCGATTTTTGAGCGCGAACCGTTTAAATCGCGCGCATTCCCGACACCGCAAATTGCCCGAATTCCGCCGGCATTTCGTCGATCTGTTGTGTGCGCAACACAGCCGCCGAAATTTCGAACACGGAAACCGCCTGCTTCAATTGCTGAGTCTGTTGATGCAGCGAAGCCGCCGCTGCCGCAGCCTGCTCGACGAGCGCCGCGTTTTGCTGCGTCATCTCGTCCATTTGCACAACCGCCTGGTTCACCTGCTCGATGCCCGTGCTTTGCTCGAGCGAGGACGCGCTGATTTCAGCCATCATCTGCGTCACGCGCGAGATCGAGGCGGACACGTTGCTCATCGCTTCGCCGGCATGCTCGACGAGCGCCGATCCGCCCTGGATCTCCGCGACCGATTCGCTGATCAACGTCTTGATTTCCTTGGCCGACTGCGCGCTGCGCTGGGCCAGTCCGCGAACCTCGCCTGCCACGACTGCAAAGCCGCGGCCCTGTTCGCCTGCGCGCGCCGCCTCGACGGCCGCATTCAGCGCGAGAATATTGGTCTGGAACGCAATGCCGTCGATCACCGAAATAATCTCGGCGATCTTGTCCGAGCTCTGCGCAATGCCGCGCATCTTGTCCACTACCTTGTCGACCACTTCGCTGCCGCGCGAGGTTGCCTCGAGGGCCGTTTCGGCGAGCGCGTTTGCTTCGCGCGCGTGATCGGCGTTCTGACGCACTGTGGCAGTCAATTCTTCCATGCTCGACGCCGTTTCTTCGAGCGATGCGGCCTGGTTTTCAGTGCGTGCGGAAAGATCGGCGTTGCCGGTCGCGATTTCATCGGCGCCGAGGTGAATGGAATCGGCCGACTCGCGAACGGTCTGCACGGTGCGCGCGACGCTCGCCTGCATCTTGGCGAGGCCTGAGAACAGCCGGCCGATTTCGTTGGTGCCGCGGGCGGCGATTGGCTGATCGAGACGCCCTTGTGCGATCCGGTCGAAGTGACGGCCCGCTTCCTCCAGCGGTGCGACTACGCCACGGCGCAATGCCATATGCACCGCGAACGTCCCGCCGACCAGCGCCAGCAGAATCACAATGCTGACGACCCGGAACGCGGCCATGCGCGCGTCGATGGAATCGAGCGACGCGCGGCTCGCCGCATTGCCGAACTGCGTGAAGTTATGCAACTCGGTCAGATAGCCGTCCTGGAACGATTGCGTCGGCTGGTCGAGAAACGCCTGAATGTTGTTTGCGTCCAGAAACTGCGCCAGTTCCGTGAGCGCGCCATGCAGCTTCTTGTAGCGCTCGGCGAGGGCTGCGGCACGGGCGCCGTTTTCGTCGCTCGTTTTCGGGGCGCTCATGAACGCGTTGAACGATTGCTCGGCGGCCGTCAGCTGCTCGCGCGCGTGCTGAACGATTTCGGTCGGCTCCGCGCCGCCGCGCACCATGCGCGTACCGGCACGGGACAGGTTGATGCGGGCGTCCATCAGATGCTGCGTGGTTTCGTTGACGGCATCCACTTGTTTGAGCGCGATGTTTGAAAGGTCGCCAACGTCGTCATGGGTACGCGTGAGCGACCAGAAACCGAGACCTACCGTGACAAGCTGGAAAACGCAGAATGCGGCCAGAACACACAACAGGCCGGATGCGACCTTGATCTTGCTGAACATCGTGAACACCTGAAGGCAGAGAATGACGGGGAGTACCTCAGGGTTAACGGCAGCACCATTCTTTGCTTAAGGTCAAAAACTCCAAAGATCGCCTTACGTCGCGTTTACGTCGGCCAACGTCTGCATTCCTACCGTCGCAAGCAACAATGCGGGGCAGATATTTCCGATTCACCTTGACGGCGCGCGTTGGCGCTTCCTAGAGTGGGTAGGGACTGACGCGCGTACGCCAGTGCGCACTGCCACCGCAGGCCTTCCTCGAAGGAATCACAATGACCGACCTACTCGACCGGGCGCGCGGCGCACTGCACGCCCAGCCGTTCAGCATGCTGTTAGGCGCAGAGCTGATGCACACGGGCACCGACGAACTGACGCTGAGCCTGCCGATCCGCGACGAGTTGCGGCAGCAGCACGGCTTCGTGCATGGCGGCGTAGTCAGCTATCTGGCCGACAACGCGCTGACCTTTGCCGGCGCACTATCGCTCGGGCCCAAGGTCGTGACGGGGGAATACAAGATCAATTATTTGCGCCCCGCGGTGAACGGCACGCTGATCGCGCGGGCGAAGGTGGTGTATGCGGGCCGCCATCAGGCGACCTGCCAATGCAACATCTTTGTGATGGACGGCAACCGCGAAAGACTCGTCGCGGTTGCGCAAGGCACGGTCAACCGGATCGGCGAGAACGGCGATCACGAACCGGCGAATTAACGCAAAAGCTTCAAACGCTCGCCGCCGGCTCCCAGTGGCTTACTCCGCTGCGTAAGTCTTCTGCGTTTGTTCGCCGAGACCTTCAATGCCGAGACGGATCGTCTGGCCGGGCTTCAGATACACCGGATTCGGCTTGACGCCCATGCCGACGCCCGGCGGCGTGCCCGTGGAAATGACGTCGCCCGGTTGCAGGCTCATGCACTGCGACACATACGAGACCAGCTTGGCAACACCGAACACCATCGTCTTCGTGCTGCCGTTCTGATAGCGGCGTCCGTCCACTTCGAGCCACAGGCTGAGGTTCTGCGGATCGGCGACTTCGTCGCGCGTGACCATCCACGGGCCGATCGGGCCGAACGTATCGAAGCCCTTGCCCTTGTCCCAGGTGCCACCGCGTTCGATCTGCCATTCGCGTTCCGACACGTCGTTGATCACGCAATAGCCTGCGACGTAATCGAGCGCGTTCGCTTCGTCCACATACTTGGCCGGTTTGCCGATCACCACGCCAAGTTCCACTTCCCAATCGGTCTTCTTTGAGCCGCGCGGAATTTCCACGTCGTCATTCGGACCGGAGATCGCGCTCGTCCACTTGTTGAAGATGACCGGCTCAGCGGGCACGGGCAGATTCGACTCGGCCGCGTGATCCGCGTAGTTCAAACCGATGCAGATGAACTTGCCGATCTTGCCGACGCACGGGCCCATGCGCGGATTGCCGTCAACAACCGGCAGCGAAGCCGGGTCGAGCGCACGCAGTTGGGCAAGGCCCTCGTCGGTCAGCGCCGCACCGTCGATGTCGGCAACTACGCCGGACAGATCGCGGATCTTGCCTTGCGCGTCGAGCAAGCCCGGCTTTTCCTGGCCTTTCGGCCCATAACGAAGCAGTTTCATCGTTGCACTTTCCTCTGGGTTCAGTGGTGTTCGGTTGATACGTCAGTGCGCCGGCTTGCGACGCCCTGTGTCTATGCGTCAGTTCGACCAGCCGCCGTCGATCACATGTGCGTGGCCCGTGGTGAACGCCGATTCGTCCGACGCGAGATAGAGCGCCAGCGCAGCAATCTCTTCGGCCTTGCCGATTCGGCCCATTGGCTGGCGCGCGACGAACGCCGCCTGCACGGCTTCGAGCGTCGCACCTTGCGCCGCGGCCTGCGCCGCGATCCGCTGTTCGAGCGACGGCGACGACACTGTGCCCGGGCAGATCGCGTTACAGCGTACACCACGCGTGACGAAATCCGCGGCAACCGACTTGGTCAGCCCGATCACCGCCGCCTTCGACGCGCTGTACGCAAAGCGATTCGGCACGCCCTTCACGCTCGACGCCGCCGACGACATATTGATGATCGACCCGCCGCCGCGCTCCAGCATGGCGGGCAGGAATGCGCGAATCATCCGGTACATTGCCTTCGCATTGAGGTCGAACGCAAAGTCCCAGTCTTCCTCGCTGCATTCCAGGATCGAGCCCGCGTGCACGAAGCCTGCGCAATTGAACAGCACGTCGATCGGGCCGACTTCTGCGGCCAGCGCCTTGATGGCCTCGCCATCGAGCACGTCCAGCTTGCGCGCCTCGACGGGCTTGCCCGCGAGCCCGTCAATGCGGATGTCGGTGGCGATCACGCGCGCGCCTTCGCGCGCGAACATTTCGGCGGTTGCGAGGCCGATGCCCTGTCCCGCCGCGGTGATCAATGCTGTCTTGCCGGCCAGTCTTTGTGTCATCTACGACTCCAGTTGAATGGGCTAAACGTGTTCGTCACGTCACAGTCGATAAAACGCGGCGGCGTTGCCGCCGAAAACCGCTTCGCGCTCGCCGTCGTCAAGCGACGCAAGCAGCGTGTTGGCCACCGAATGCCACAGCAGATAATCGCCGTTCAGTTCGAGCACGGGCCAGTCGCTGCCCCACATCAGCCGCGCGGGGCCGAACGTAGCAAGCAGGTGCTCGACGTAGGGCCGTAGTGTCTCTTCGGTCCAGCCCGGCGATGCCTCGGTTGCGAGCCCCGACAGCTTGCAGTGCACGCCCGGCAGCTTCGCGAGCCGCGCGATCGCATCGGCCCATGTTTGCCAGCCGGCCTGACCGTAGCGGATGGGCGGCTTGGCGCCGTGATCGACCACGATGCGCAGCGACGGAAAACGCCGCGCGAACGTTTCCACATGGTCGACATGCCGTGCGTAGATCAGCGCGTCAAAGGCAAGGTCGTGCGCGATCAGCGCTTCGACGGCAGGCGCGAGATCGGGATTCGCAATCCATGCATCGTCGGGCAGGTCTTGCAGCATGGGCCGCACGCCCTTGAACTTGGGCTCTTGCGCGAGCGCGCCGATCAAAGCCGGGGCGGTAGGCAGCAGGAGCGGCACCCAGCCGACCACGCCGGCAATGGACGGCTCCTCGCGCGCAATGCCGAGCAGATAACGCGTTTCGTCGATGGTCGGCGCCGCCTGCACCACGACCGTTCTCTCGATGCCCGCCCTCTCTCGCAACGGTTTCAGATCTGCGGGACCGAAAGGGCGGTACAGAATTTCGAGCTCCGGCGTAAGCCATTCATAGTCGCCGCGAGCGGGGTCCCAATAGTGCTGATGAGCGTCGATATGCATCTTCACATTCATTTCTGTGGCGCGGGCGCGCGAGGGTCGAGCAAGCCTTCCTCGCGCAACGCGGACCACAAGGCCCCGGGAATCGGCAACTCGAACGACGCAGCGTTCTCACGCAATTCGTCGGCACTGCGCGCGCCGGTCAGCACGGTGGCGACCGCCGGATGCGCATACGGAAACTGCAAGGCTGCGGCGGCGAGCGGCACGCCGAGGTTTCGGCAAACCGTCTCCAGTCGCGCCACTCGCTCGATGACTTCGCGCGGCGCCTCGCCGTAATTGAATTTCAGATCGCCTTCGACGCCGCGCGCCAAAATGCCCGAGTTGAACGCGCCGCCTAACAGGATGCTGACGCCGCGCTTTTCGCACGCCGGCAAGAGGTCGTCGAGAGTCGCCTGTTCGAGAAGCGTATAACGGCCCGCGAGCAACGCGCAATCGATATCGAACTCGGCCATCGCGTCGAGTATTACAGCGCCTTCATTGACGCCGAGGCCCACGGCCTTGACCGCGCCGCCCGAGCGCAGTTCGTCGAGCGCGCGAAAACCACCGCCTTCGGTCAGTTGCCGCCAGTAGTGAGTATTGTTCTCGCCGTGCGTGACTCGCCCAATGTCGTGGACCAACAGAATGTCGATATCGACGATGCCGAGGCGCTGCTGGCTGTCTTCGAACGAACGCAGAATACCGTCGTGCGTGTAGTCGTAAATCGCTTCGAAGGGCAGCGGATCCTGCCAGCCTTCGCTGCCGTCGTAGGGGTTGGTGCGCGGTACGAAACGGCGGCCCACTTTCGTCGACAACACATATTCGCTGCGTGGATAGCGGCGCAAAGCGTCGCCAAGACGATGCTCCGCTTTGGTGTGGCCGTAATGCGGCGCGGTGTCGAAATAGCGCACGCCGGCGTTCCAGGCGGCCGCGACGGTGGCGTGTGCTTCCTCTTCGGACAGATCGCGGTAGAGGCCGCCGAGCGGCGCGGTGCCGAGGCTCAATCCGGTTACTTGCAATGCGCTGCGGCCAACGCGGCGGCGTTGCTGGATTTTCGAACCGTTCGTTGCAGTCATTGAGCGTGTCTCCTTCTTGCTCCAGTCGCATGCAAGTGGTTGCTGTTGCATGCTCTTTTTATCACACGGCAAGGCAACGCTCAGTGCGGCGCCACGGTAACCACGCGTCGAGGCGCGACGGTGTTCGACGGCAAGCATGCCGGCCCGACCGGCTCGAACGTCTTGTACGTAAGAATGAATTCCTGATGACCCAGCATTTCCGACTTGGAAGGCGCACCCTGCGACACCGCCACCGTCTGCTCGAACACTTCGCGTCCCACTTCGTCGAGCGTGCCGCGGCCTTCCAGAATACGGCCTGCGTCCACGTCCATGTCCCCAGCCAGGTTGCGATACGTGGCGGGATTGGCGCATATCTTGATGACCGGCGAAATTGCCGAGCCGACCACCGAACCGCGTCCGGTCGTGAACAGAATGACATGCGCGCCGCACGCTATCAGTTCGCCGATTTCCGCGTTGTCGCTGATGTTCGGAAAGCCGAACCGTGGCTCGCCGTCCGGCACCACATCGAGCAGATAGAGGCCGCCGGTCGGTGGAATGTCGCCCGGCTTCACGATGCCCGCAATCGGCGACGCGCCGCTCTTCGCATACGCGCCTAGCGATTTCTCTTCCTGCGTGGTGAGGCCGCCGTCCGCGTTGCCGACCGCAAAACTACCGTGGCCGAGAATCGAGTAATAGCGCGCCGCTTTCGCGACGCACGCGACAATCGCGTCGCCCAGTTCCGGCCGCGCGGCGCGGGTCTTCATATGAAATTCGCAGCCTACCAGCTCGCCGGTCTCTTCGAAGATGCAGGTCGCGCCCGCGTCGATCAGATGATCGAACGCGCGGCCAACCGCCGGATTCGCGGTGATGCCGCTCGTGCCGTCCGAGCCTCCGCAGATCGTACCGATCACCAGCTCGCTGAGCGCCATTGGCACTTTCTCTTGTGCGGCGAGTTGCTTGCGCGCGCCGCGAACCCAGTCGACGCCATATTGGATCGTGCTGCGCGTGCCGCCCTTTTCCTGGATCGTCAGCACTTCGACGGGGCGGCCACTCGCGCGGACCACGTCGACGAGATAGTGCTTGTTCATGCTCTCGCATCCCAGCGAGACGAACAGCACCGCGCCGACGTTCGGATGCGTTGTGAGCCGCTCGAGCATTTTCTCCGCGTACTCATTCGGATAGCAGCCGGGAAAGCCGATCAGATGAACCGGCGGCTCGCGCCCGGCAGATCCGTCGGCAAACGTGTCGCCGAACGCGTCGAGCGGCTCGCGAAACTCTGTAACGATCTCGCGCGCCACATGATGCGCGCACTCGACCAGATACGCGACCGCGACGACATTGCGAATGCCTTTGCGGCCGTCGCTGCGCGGATACCCTTGCAACATGGGCTGCTGCGCGGAGGCAGTTGCTACCAAAGTCTCAGTCATGGTCGTTCCACCGCAGCGCGAAGCTGCGTCGTTATGCGCGAATCAGTGATGTACGAATTGATGACCGGCGTCGTGCGTATAGGTCGGCAGGTAATCGCTTTCGAGGTTGTGCGTATGCAGATGCGCCCCGCGCTGCACCGCTTGCGTCACATGGCCGATCACTGCGCCGTAGCGCAGCACCTTGTCGTCCTTCGCGAGATCGCGGCGCGCTACCTTGTGCCCGAGTTCGATGGTTTGCGTGAGAGTCACGCTCTCCCCTTCGATCTCCAGTTGCGTGCCGGCGTCGAGCCGCGCCGCCGCGATCAGGCAATTGTCCTCGGGACTGAGCAGGATCAGACGCGGATCCGTTTGCGGGCGACTGGTCAAATGAGTTCTCCGTTAGACCGTGGCGACGCATGCTGCGAGCGGACATGCTAAATTCACCAATGAACGCATTATTCATATATGCACTTTTCGAAGTCAAGGGAAGTGCACTGCACCAATGGTCCGTGTTTTCCCTGGACGCATCCGCTCGCAGGAATCGGCCGCCGCACTTACACTCAAGCGCCAGGTACGAACAGCTCACGGAATTACCGCATGATGGACGCAGAAGACAAAGACGATGCCGACCGTTATCGCGCTCCTGCGCTCGACAAAGGTCTCGACATCCTGGAGTTGCTTGCAGAGCAGAAGCAAGGCCTCACGCGCGCCGAGATCACCAAGCTGCTTGGACGCAACGCGAGCGAGATGTACCGGATGCTCGAACGTCTGGTCGCCCGGCAATACGTGGTGCGTTCTGCGAGCGGCGATCGTTACTCGCTGAGCCTCAAGCTGTATGCGCTCGCCCATCGTCATCCGCCGATGAACCGTCTCATCTCCGAGGCGTTGCCGCTCATGCAACGTTTCGCGGATGCCGCCGAACAGTCGTGTCACCTTGCCGTGTATGACCGCGGCAATCTGCTTGTCATCGCGCAAGTGGACGGACCGGGCACCTGGGGCATGTCGGTGCGGCTCGGATCGCGGGTCGGCCTGATCGACACTGGCTCGGGCCGCGTAATGCTCGCATTCCAGACGATCGAGCAACGCGCGCAGATGCTCGCCGAGCACACCAAGGTGAAGGGCGAAGTGACGATTGACCGCGACGCACTCGAAGCAGCGTGCGAACGGATTCGCGCGGCGGGCTTCTCGCAGAAGGACAGCCAGCAGACGTTCGGCGTGACGGACGTGACGTTTCCGATTCTGGGCCCGTCCGGCCAGGCAATCGCGGCGCTCACGTGCCCTTATCTGAAGCGCATCGACGAATACGTCGCGCCTACGCTCGCAGCCGCGACCACGCTGCTGCGCGAGACGGTTCAGGCGCTGTCCATGTTCAGTGAGAAGGTTGTCTGACGCGCGGCCGCCTGACTCGATGCAGACCGCTCGCGCGCATGGTTTAGAATGGCGACCCTCTCAAAAATGTCGCCGCATGAATCCGTTCATGCGCGCCCTTCGATAAGCAATGGCGAAACTTCTGACCGATTCCGAATTCCAGCGTTTTTCCGAACTCCAGCAGAAGCAATCGAGCTTCACGATCACGCCTGCAGAAGCCGACGAACTCCGCGACATCGTCGCTCATGCGCAAAAGCGGCGTGACGACCGTGCGGCAGCGATGAAGAGCATCGAGACTTTCATCCAGCAATTCGACATCAGCCCTGACGAACTGTTTTCACCGGAGCAGATTGGTGAAGCCGCACGCACGTACGGCCTGATTCCCGCCGCCAAGAAAGAACGCGTGCTGCCACCCTCGTTCACGTTCAACGGCAAGCCGTATCAATGGACGACGCGTCAGTTGCCGGACGATATCCGCGTGCCGCTGTTCGATGCATTCAAGGCGGGGCAGTCGGTGAAGTCGTTTATCGCGACGCCGAAGGATTCGAGCCGCTGCGCGGCAACCATTGCGCGGCTGGAACGCGAAACCGGTGCGATGTATGCGGATGCGTGGCTGGACGAGTTGGCCGTGACGCGAGCGCAGGTCGATGAAGCGGCTGCGAAGCTGCCGGCCTGATCGCCTGCTGTTGCGGAGGTGCTCGCACCTTCGAATCAACGCGCGCCGCGCATCGTCGCGGCGCTCTTCTCCTGCTCCGGCTCTTTCTCCAGCGCCATCCGGAAGCCCACCACACTCGGGTCTTCCGTTGGCGTGATCGTGAAGCCGCTCGCTCTCGCGAGCGCGATCATCGCAGTGTTCTCCCGCAACGCCTCGCCGACAAGCCAATGTATACCGCGCGCACGCGCATACCGGATGATTCGGTCTGTCAGCAACCGGCCAAGCCGTCGCCCTTTCTGATCCGAGCGAATGGCAACTGCGAATTCCGCCGTTTCGTTATCCGGGTCCGCCACCGCGCGCACCACCCCGAGCGTGCGCGCCAGGCCCTCGTCGCTTTGCACTGTCGCGATCAGCGCCATTTCACGGTCGTAATCGATCTGCGTCATACGCGCGAGCTGCGAATGATCGAAGCTGCCTACTGCACCGAAAAACCGCAGCCGCAAATCCTCGGGCGTCATCGCTTCGACGAAGTCGTGATGCGCGGCCTCGTCTTCGGGGCGAATCGGCCGCACCGTAATACGCAGACCTTGCCAGTCGAGTGTCTCCTCGAAGCGGCGCGGATACGGCATGATCGCGAGGCGGCTGCGCGTCGGCGCGATACGGAGCGTGGGTGCGACAACCGTCACATGATCGCGGTACACGCGCAGCGTGAGCGTAAGACCAACGATTTCCCTGACGTCGCAGACGGCTTGCGAGAGCGCCGTCAACGCGGCTAACGCAGGCTCCGGCGCGATCAGCCGCGCATACGGCGACCGCGTGACGATGTCGCGGGCGAGCGTCGGATTGAGCGGCGGCAGACCATAGAGTCGCAGCGGCTCGGAAACACCATCGGCGGACGGCGCCGTGAAGCGGAACACAGGACCGAAGTTGTCGTCGTCATGAAGCTCCACGGCGATGTCGACTACCGGCTTGCGCTCAGACGCAGCGTCAGTTCCCGCGCAGTCCGATTCGCGCGAACTTTGCGCCGCGTCGGGACGCTCGCCCACGCCCGCTGCATTCGCTGTCGGCACCGTTTCTATGTCGAGCCCGAAACGTTTCAACAAGTCCGCTGCCGCTTCACCCGTTAATTCGCGCTCCCCCGCAGCAAGCGCGGCGCGAGCCTGCGCTTGCGCGGCGTCGATCGCGTCGGGGACTTGGGCTGGCAAGCCCTCCGGCGTCTGCATCAGCAATTCGCGCCCCATCCGGTAATCGACGAGACGCGCGAATGCGCGGGCGAGCCGCTGCGGCGTCGTGTGAACCGGAATTCCTTGCGCATGCAACGCGTCGCGCGTAGCAGCGTCAAGTCCGCCAAAAAAGCATGCGAGCAGTCCGCGATACGCGTACCGCTGATTTTCGATCAGCGCCTGCGCCACGTCGCCGACCGGCGCGCCATGTGTCGAGGCATGCACGACGAATGCCGTGCCGGTGCCGCGATGCTCGGCAAGCAGCTTCAGCGCCGTGCCGAAGTGCTCGGGACGAGCGTCGTCGCCGAGTTGCAGCGGGTTGCCGCCTACCGCATGCGGCAGCGCCTCCTGCAGCGCCTGCGACGCTTGCTCCGGCCACGGCGCGAGCGTATCGCCAGCGGCGGCGAAGGCGTCGCACGCAAGCGTCGCGAGGCCACGGTCGCTAGTGATCAGCGTCGCGGTCGCACCCGCTGCGACGCGTCCCACGCCAAGCGTTTCGATTTCGTCGAGCAGGTCGTCGAGCGCGTCGACGCGTACCATGCCGGCGCGGCGAAACGCGGCGGTATAAAGCCCGTCGGCGGGATCGGCGCGGCCCGAGCGCAGAGCAAGCACGGGCTTGTTGCGCGCCGCCGCGCGAGCCGCCGACATGAATTTGCGCGCCGCCTTCACGCTGTCCAGTTCGAGCAGGATCGCGCGCGTGCCCGGGTCGCTCGCCAGATAGTCGAGCACGTCGCCCGCGTCTACATCCGCCTCGCCGCCGAGCGCTATCGCGTGCGAAAAACCGAGGCCGCGTGCATGCGCCCAGCCGAGCACCGCGTTGGTCAGCGCGTTCGACTGCGAGACCCACGCGACGCCGCCCGCCTTCACAGTGCACGACGGCGCGCCGAAATGCGCGCGCAGCGCCGGCGTCACTACGCCGAGACTGCCCGGTCCAACGATTCGCAACAGATGCGGCCGCGCCGCCGCCAGCGCATGCCGCAGCGCGAGCCTGTCGTCTTCGCAACGCATCTCGCCGACAATGATCGCCGCGCGCGTCCCTAAACCGCCGAGTTTGTGAATGATGGAAGGCCAGCTAGCTGCCGGCGTGCAGATGAGTGCCACGGTGGGCGCTTGCGGCAAGTCGCCGACATCGCCGATTACCGGGTGCCCGCTCAGCGTTTCGTATCCCGGATTGACCGGCCACAGCGGGCCCTCGAAGCCGCCTTCCAGCAAGCGCGCCCAGACCATCGCGCCGGTGCTGCCCGGCCGCTCGGAGGCGCCGATCACGGCGACAGATTTGGGTCGGAACAACGCGTCGAGATTGCGAACGGTCACAGGCGCTCCGCAGATGAAAATGGCGCGCCGCTCGGACGTCGACGCGCGCGTGTTCCTCAGCATAGGCGAAGAGCGGCCATCGCGCGGCGCTTCTCGCGCACCAGCCACAGCCCTGGCAATCGGAGGTTGACCGGCGCGACCGCGCATTGGGATTTTTTTAGCGCGCGCAGGCAAAATGCAGTGCTTCAATGCGACAATTGCAGGCGATCCGCGCGCCTTCACATCGGCCGCACTGCCCCGCACGATCCAAGAGACAGAAGGTGATGTATGCGACGCTTGCCATCGCTCATCGCGTTGCGCTTTTTCGAGGAAACAGCGCGCCACATGAGCTTTAACCGCGCGGCGAGCGCGCTATGCGTGACGCAAGGCGCCGTTAGCCGGCAAATCAAACTGCTCGAGGAATCGCTCGGCGCGAAGCTGTTCGAGCGCGATCACAAAGGCATTCGCCTGACGCCCGTGGGACTGCAATTCCTGCCTTGCCTGTCCGACGCGTTCGACACCATTGAGCGCGGTTTCCGGCAAATCACCGCGGCAAAGGGCCGGCGCCGTCTGGTGGTGGCCGTACCGCCTACCTTCGCGACGCAATGGTTCTCGCCACGGCTAGGTTCGCTCGCTGATGAGATGCCCGACGTCGAATTGTCGATTCGCACCGAGCCGACCGCCGACTGCCACTGCACGATCCGCTTCGGCCGTCATGCATTGCCCGACGCACATTCCGAATTGCTGATGACCGAGCGCCACGCACTGGTGGGCGCGCCGATGCTGCTCGGCGAGCCGCTCGACAGGCTGCTTGAACACATGCCCGCGCTGCACGTGCTGCACAACGACGCGAGGCTCGACCTGTGGCCGAACTGGCTCGCCACAGCAGGGTTGCCCGCGCGTTACGCGGACAACGGCATTGAATTCTCGACGCTGGAACAGGCGATCCGCGCCGCGCGCAAGGGCGCGGGCCTCGCTATCGTCGACAGAAATATGATCGTCGAGGAACTGGCGGATGGCAGCCTCGCGCAGTTCTCCGATGTCGAAGTGGCCGGCCCGTTCGGCTACTGGCTGGACGTCGCGCCTCAGCACGCCGCCCTCGAATATGTGCAGGCGTTCGCGGGATGGTTGCGCGAACAAGTACTGAACATGGGCTAACGGCTATTCCGTCTAATGGCGAGCCGAAGGCGCGCCTCCAAATAAAAAAGCCGCGTGCATGACACGCGGCTTTCTCTGATCTGAACAGGCTCCGCCAGCCACATGCGCTGGCGGACGGGCTCAACTCGTCACATTGCCTTCTTGAACGGCGCGCCCGAATGCTCGCGCAACTCGTTGAACACGATTTTCGGCCATGCCTTCTGCGCAACTTCGATCTCCGACACATGCGAGGCCAGATACGTGGGCGCGTCGGATGCGTCGAGCGCGATGCGTGCAGCGTATGAGTCGGTGAAGCGGCGCAGTTCCGCAGGGTCGTCGCACGTCACCCAGCGGGACATGCGGTAACGCGCGGGCGCCATGCGCACGTCGACCTTGTATTCGGTCGACAGACGGTGCGATACGACTTCGAACTGCAGTTGGCCAACCGCGCCCAGAATCATCAAACCGCCCACTTCGGGACGGAACACCTGGATCGCGCCTTCCTCGCCAAGCTGCTTGAGCGCCTCGCCGAGTTGCTTTGCGCGCATAGGGTCGACGACCTCGACGGTCTGGAAAATTTCCGGCGCGAAGAACGGTAGTCCGACGAACTGCAGCGCCTCGCCTTCGGTCAGCGTATCGCCGAGGCTCAGCGTGCCGTGATTCGGAATACCGATAATGTCGCCCGGATACGCCTCACTCACCGTCTCGCGCCGCTGCGACAGGAACGTCACAACGTTATTCGCGCGAAAAGTCTTGTTCGAACGCGTCACCTTCACGGCCATGCCGCGCTCGAAACGCCCCGAACACACACGAATGAACGCCACGCGGTCGCGGTGCGCCAGATCCATGTTCGCCTGCACCTTGAAAACGACGCCGGTGAACTTCGGCTCGTCCGGCATCACCGGACGCTGCACCGTCATGCGCATCGACGGCGGCGGCGCCAGGTCGACCAGCGCGTCGAGAATTTCCTTCACGCCGAAGTTGTTGATCGCCGAGCCGAACAGCACCGGCGATTGCTGACCCGCAAGAAACTGCTCGCGGTCGAAATCGGGCGTTGCGCCGGTGATCAGGTCGATCTCTTCCTTTGCCTTGGTCCAGCTGTGGCCGAAACGGCGCTCGCCTTCTTCATCGCTCAACGCTTGCAGCGTTTCAACCGCGCCGCCGGCCGTGTCCTGACCGGCCCGGAACACACGAACCTGATCGCGCTGGATGTCGTAGACGCCCTGGAATTCCTTGCCCATGCCGATCGGCCACGTGAACGGCACCGCCGCGACGCCGAGATGCTGCTCGATCTCGTCGAGCAGTTCGAGCGGCTCGCGCACCTCACGGTCGAGCTTGTTGATGAAGGTGACGATCGGCGTCTTGCGGCTGCGGCACACTTCGAGCAGCTTCAGCGTCTGCGCTTCGACACCGTTCGCGCCGTCGATCACCATCACGGCCGCATCCACCGCCGTGAGCACGCGATACGTGTCTTCGGAGAAGTCTTCGTGGCCCGGCGTGTCGAGCAGATTAATAACCGCGTCGCCGTACTCGAACTGCATCACCGAACTCGCGACGGAAATGCCGCGCTGCTTTTCGATTTCCATCCAGTCGGAAGTCGCGTAGCGATTGCTCTTGCGGCCCTTAACGGTGCCCGCAATCTGAATCGCGCCCGAAAACAGCAGCAGCTTTTCGGTCAGCGTGGTTTTGCCCGCGTCCGGGTGGGAAATGACCGCAAAGGTGCGGCGGCGTTTGAGTTCGGAGACTGACATCGGGTCTGGCGGTCACGGATAGGGGTTCGGCGGTCTTCGGAAGCTTGTGGCCTCCGGGCTGCCACGCGTGGCGCGGCGGCGTCGAGCTGCGGGAGTCGGGTCGGGAACCCGCATCACTATGGCAACCGGGCCGCGTCGGAAAACAGGTCGGGAACGAGCGTTCGACAATACGGATAATCGCCAGCGCAGAACAGCGCAGGGAACGAATGATACACGCCGGGACGGCGGACGTGGGAAAGCCGCCCGCAAGGGGCGGCCGGCCGGCGCTACTGTCAGAAACGTTCGCCGGGCGGTGAAGCGGCTACCTTTAGCCCGTAACCGCGCCGCCGCCGGGCCGCACGCTTCGTGTCCTACTAGCCGCCGCTCGCTTCGGTCAACGTCAAATGTTTAGTCTCCGGCGCCCAGGCAATCGAAACGATCATGCCGACCAGCAGCACGGCCGCGAGCACGAACATTGTGATGTGAAAGCCGAGCGTGGCGATGCCGAGCGGCAACAGAAACGTCCCCACTGCGGAGCCGAGACGGCTGCAAGCAATGGCCAGTCCGACACCGCAGGCGCGTACTTCGGTGGGAAAACACTCGGGCGGGAACACGCCGACCAGGTTTGAGAATGCCGACATGGTCAGCGTGAAAATGCCGAACGCGACAATCATGGCGAGCGTCGCCGATTCCGGCAGCAAGCTGAGCGCGAT
This sequence comes from Paraburkholderia caledonica, assembly GCF_000383275.1. NCBI lineage: Bacteria > Pseudomonadati > Pseudomonadota > Betaproteobacteria > Burkholderiales > Burkholderiaceae > Paraburkholderia > Paraburkholderia caledonica. The sequence goes on from NZ_KB911039.1 coordinate 39,778, forward strand.
CAGCGACACGCACGTCACCGCGAACGAGCCGATCAGGAAAACGCGCCGCGGCAGTTTGATCGTGAGCCAGATACCGATCAGCGCGCCAAGCACGAGAAAGCCGTTCAGCAGCAAATCCGCGCCTGAATCGTTGTTCAGATGAATAGCCTTCAGGATTGTCGGCAGAAACGTGTAGACCGCAAAGTACGGAATCACGAGGCACACAAAAAACGCGCAGTTAAAGATAGTCCGGCGAATCAGGTCTTTCTCGAAGAGACGCATGAATCCGCCAGCCGTTTGCGCGTGCTGGTCGTGAGCGCCGTCGAGCGTGACGTTCTCGCCGAAGTGCTTGAGCACGACCGACCTCGCCTCCGCAATCCTGCCTTTGCCGAGCAGCCAGCGCGGCGACTCGGGCGTGCCCATGCGCAACACCAGCACGATCAGCGCCGGAACGCCCGCCGAGGCGAGCAGCCAGCGCCATGCATCGGGCGAGGCGTCGGCGTAATGCATGCCGAGCACGTTCGCCACGACGTAACCAATCGTCCACACGACGCTGAACGACCCGAGCAATGTTCCGCGATGCTTACGCGGCGAGAATTCCGCGAGAATCGCATGTCCCACCGCAAAATCGCCGCCCATGCCGAAGCCGATCAATACGCGCAGCAAGCAGAGTTCGAAAGGCGAGTGCACATAGAACTGCGCAAACGCGGCCACGGTGATGATGACAAAGCTCAACAGAAAGATTTTTTGCCGCCCGAGCCGATCCGACAGCCAACCGAACACGAGGCTTCCAAAGAAAATACCCATCAGCGCCGAACTGCCGATCATGCCCATCCAGAATGCGTCGAGTGGCATTTGACGATTCATCGCGGCCAGCGCGTAGCCGATCGTGCCGAGCGCGAAACCTTCGGTGAAATGCGCGCCGAACGTGAGGCCGGCGATCTTCACGTGGAACGCGTTCAACGGCACGTCGTCGATGGAAATGGGGCGGTTCGCGGACGGCGCCGCAGCCGGGAAAGTGGGGGCGAGGCCGAGAGGGCTCGCCTGGACATCCTGATTACTCACGCTGTCTCCTTGATTTATTGGCTTTTTCGGGCGGCGAACGCGATGCGCTCCCGCCCGTATGAGGTCTGACGATCAGCGTCCGAGCCCGCCCATCATCATGTATTTGAGTTCGGTGTATTCATCGAGCCCATACTTCGATCCTTCGCGGCCGAGGCCCGATTGCTTGACGCCGCCAAACGGCGCGACTTCGGTGGACAGAATCCCTTCGTTAATGCCGACCATGCCGCTTTCGAGCGCCTCGCCCACGCGCCATGCACGCGCCAGATCGCGCGTATAGAAGTACGCGGACAGCCCGAACGGCGTCGCGTTGGCCGCGGCCACGGCTTCGTCTTCGGTCTTGAAGCGAAAACACGCGGCGACCGGTCCGAAGGTCTCTTCCTGCGCAATCAGCATCGAACTGGATGCATCGACGAGAACCGTCGGCTCATAAAAGGTGCCGCCAAGCGCATGCGGCTTTGCGCCGGTCAGCACCTTCGCGCCCTTTTGCAACGCGTCGGCCACATGCGCCTCCACCTTCGTCAGCGCGGCCTGATTGATCAGCGGCCCTTGTTCGACGTCGCCTTGCAACGCATTGCCCACGCGCATCTTGCGCGCCGCCTGCGCGAGCGCCAGCGTGAACGCATCGTAAATGCCGTCCTGGACGTAAAAGCGATTCACGCACACGCAGGTTTGTCCCGTGTTGCGGAACTTGGACGCCATCGCGCCTTGCACGGCGGCGTCGAGATCCGCGTCGTCGAACACGATGAACGGCGCGTTGCCGCCCAACTCCAGCGAGAGCTTCTTCAACGTATCCGCCGATTGCTTCGCGAGCAGCTTGCCCACGCGCGTGGAGCCCGTGAACGAGAGCTTGCGCACTACGTCGGATTCGGTGAGCGCGCCGCCAATTGCGACGGCATCGCCGGAGACCACGTTGAACACCCCCGGCGGAATGCCCGCCTTCTCTGCGAGCACGGCCAGCGCCAACGCGGACAGCGGCGTTTCCTCGGACGGCTTGAGGACCATCGTGCAACCGGCCGCCAGCGCGGGGCCCGCCTTGCGCGTGATCATCGCGAGCGGAAAATTCCACGGCGTGATGGCCGCGACCACGCCGACCGGTTCGCGCGTCACGATGATCTTCGCGTTCGGATTCGGACTCGGAATCACGTCGCCATATGCGCGCTTCGCTTCTTCGGCGAACCATTCGAAGAAGCTCGCCGCGTAGCCGACTTCGCCACGCGCTTCGGCGAGCGGCTTACCTTGTTCGCGGGTCAATAGCGCAGCAAGCGCATCGCGATGCTCGAGCATCAACTCGCCCCAACGCTTGACGCGCGCGCTGCGCTCTTTAGCCGTCAACGAGCGCCACGCGGGAAACGCCCGTTCCGCGGCGGCAATGGCTTGCGTCGCCTCCACCGCGCCGCCCTTAGCCACTTGCGCGATCACTTCGCCTGTCGCGGGATTGAGCACGGGATAAGTGCTTGCGCCTTCGTACCACTCGCCGCCGATGTAATGCCCTGTCCGGAGAAATTCGTTCATGCCGCTTCCTCCAGCTTCTCAGCGAACGCGTCTTGCGCAAGCCTCGGCTCGCGCGCGATGCGCTTGCCAGCGGTGTAGTCGTTGATCAGATCGCACGGCGTGTAATTGCGTTCGAGTTCGAAGATCTCTTCGTCTGACAGCGCCGTGCCGAGCGCGGCTATCGCGCTGTCGAACTGCGCCGGCGTGTCCGCGCCGACCAGCATGCTCGCCACACCTTCGTGCCTCAGCACCCACGCCTGCGCGATCTGCGCCGCGGACACGCCGCGACGGGCGGCCACGCGCGCCACCGACGACGCAATCTGCCGCGACACGTCATCGCCATACATTTGCGCGGTGAAGAAGTCGGTCTGATTGCGCGTCGAGTTGGCGTCGCTTGTTAGCAACCCGCGCGCAAGCGGGCTGAATACGGAGACACCGACGCCCTGATCCCTGCAATACGGGATCATCTCGCGCTCTTCCTCGCGATACGCGAGGTTCAGCTGCAACTGCATGTTGATCGGCTTATGCCAGCCGTTGCGTTCGCAAACCTGCATGATCTTCGCGAACTGCCACGTGTACATCGTGGAGACGCCGATATAGCGCGCCTTGCCCGCACGCACGATGTCGTTCAGCGCGCCCATGGTTTCCTCGACCGGCGTGTTCACGTCGAAGAAATGCAGCATGTAGATGTCGACGTAATCCATACCAAGGCGCGTGAGCGACCCGTCGATGCCGTCCATGATGTGCTTGCGCGAATGACCACCAGCGTTCTGGTATGCGCCCATGTCGTAGCCGACTTTGGTCGTCACGACGATCTCCTCGCGGCGCGCAAGGCGCTTCAGAATGCGGCCGACGACTTCTTCGCCGACGCCTGTGGAATAGAAATCGGCGAGGTCGATGAAATTGACGCCGGCTTCCAGCGCATGGCGAACGATCGGCTCGCTGCGCGCCTCGTCGAAAATCCAGGGCTTCCACTGGGGCGTGCCCATGTTCATCGTGCCGAGGCACAGACGCGAAACCTTCAGGCCGGATTGGCCGAGGCGAATGTATTCCATGAAAGGTGTCTCCTTGCAGATCAGGTGCGGCTGCTTTCGATCGAGGCCGCGATCAGCGTTGTTTGGGGGTGTAGAACGGGTTGGAGACGTCGCGCGCGGCGGCGAACACTTCGTCGCGATGCGGCAAGCCTTTCATCGCGGCAAGGATCGCGTTTCTGCACGCGCGGTAGTTGTTGTCGAAGACGGCGTCGAGATCGTCGGTCGATGGATTGACCCAGTTTGCGGACACGACAACCCAATCGTTCTCCGCTTCCGGAGGCAGCGTGCCGTTCTCCAACGACTCGGCCACCGCCTTCGCGATACCGGCTTGCGACGCGCCCCAGGTTGCGTTGCCATGGAAGTCGCTGCCGATCTGCGCCTTGTTCACGTAGAGCGTCAAAGGCTTGGTCGGCACGCCCGGACGCGCGATCACGACGAACGGTGCGTGACCCGTGGAAGGCGTCGCCAACGCGGTGGCGAACGCCTGGCCCGCCGGGCCGTTACGCGGGCCGACCAGCACGTTGATATGCGCGAGGTTGACGCCCGGTCCTTCGAATCCTTCGCCGATAAAAAGCTGTTTGTCCGTCGATACGCTCATGGTCTTTCCGTCAAGTTGAGTGGATGACCGATTGTGGCGTTCGGCATCCGCGACCATGTATCGATGAGTTTTGATCCGGGGTATGAGGCGAACTCAACTCCGGGTTTGTCCGGACCGCATAGAGAAAGCGGCGTGTTCGCGCAAAGCGGAACGCACGCATAGGTGAGGGTTTTCGGGACTGGCGACGTCGCGCCGTGCACGACGGCGAAAGGTGAGCACGCGCGAAGAGGTTCTTGCACCAACGACGCGGCGTTGCTTGCGCGTCGGCATCGACGAAGCGAACGCAGAGCCGCGTTTTTATCTTTGCGAACGATTCTTCGTACAGCCTGGGAACGCCCGCCAGCAAAGGCTGGCGCGGGTTTCGGACATGTCGGTGAGGCGCGGTCCCTACTTCGCACTCACCTCGGATTGGGTGCGCCCGGTGAAGAAGCCAGGCTCACCGAAGTATGTGGACCGGAGGCGCCGGTCGAGTGTGCGGACTCCAGGTTTCGACCTAAAGGTGAGCGTTTTCGGGGCCTGGCAGCGGTGCAGAAAAAACCGGGCGCAGCATCACTTCAGCAATGCGGACGACACGAAGCCTGCTAACCGCACCCTACGCTTCGATAAGAAAACGCTCGCGATTCTTGCCCGCGAGCCACGCAGGCGAGCGCCCGCGGCCGCTCCAGGTCTCGCCGGTTTTCGGGTTGCGATACTTGGCGACCGAAGCGGCTTTTCGCGCAACGGTGCGTGTATTCGCGAAACCGAGCTCTTCGGCGGTCAGGTCGTACTCGGCGATCTTCTGTTTGATGTCGGCGATCGCTTGCGCGACTTCCTTGTCACGAGCCGCCGCAACTTCCTTATGAAGCTTTTCGAGCTGAGCGGTCAACTGTTTGTATGAGGCCATCGCGAATGCTCCCATTGATTGTGGCGAACCGAAGTGCGGACGCTATCAGACAAATAAAACGCCGGATAGAGAGCCCTTCATTGTCCGGCGCTAAAAGTGCGGCCGGTCATCGCCGAAGCATGCGCACTCAATCGTCAATTGCATCGTACACGCGGCGCTCGAAGTCGACTGCCATGGGAAACGGCTCGATCGAACGGCGCTGGATCAGCATGATGCCGATCATGTCCTCGACCGGATCGGCGAACCAGCTCGTGCCGAAAGCGCCCGGCCAACCGAAGGAGCCGGTTGAGCGATAGCCTTGCGGAAGTTGCTGCGCCGGATCGTCGACGATCGACAAACCGAGGCCGAAGCCCTGGCCCGCCCACATCACATGACCGAACGCCGGGAGGCGGCGTTGATCGCGAGTCAGAAAATTCGAGCGCATCAGATCGACCGAGCGATGCGACAGCAAGCGCACATCGTCGACACGTCCACGCCGCAAAAGCAACTGCGCGAACTGCAGATAGTCCTGAGCGGTGGAGACGAGCCCGCCGCCGCCGCTCTGAAAACGCGCCGGATTGGCCCAGCGGCTCGCAGACGCATGATCCTCGACCACGCGCCGCCGCGTTTCCGGATCGACGCCATATGCGGTAGCCAGACGGGCGAGCTGCGGCTCGGGCACCCAGAACGCGGTGTCGCGCATGCCCAGCGGCTCGAAAATGCGCGTGCGGAAAAACTCCCCCAGCGGCATGCCGCTCACTCTCGCGATCAGCGCGCCGAGCACGTCGGTGGCGATGCCGTAATGCCAGCGCGAGCCCGGCTGAAACATCAGCGGCAATTGGGCGATGCGCTCGAGCCACGCGTTCACGTCGCCGTGCCCATCGACGCCGTTGAAAGCCGTCGCGTACGCCTGTGCCAGCGGGCCGGTCGCGGTGAAGTGGTAGGCGAAGCCCGCGCGATGCGTCAACAGATCCAGCACGGTAAGCGGCGTGCGCACAGGATCGGTCGCATCGAGCGGACCGCCGGGATCGCGCAACACGCGCGGCGACGACAGTTCGGGCAACCACTGCGCGATGGGCGCGTCGAGCGCGAGCCGATCTTCTTCGATCAGCATGAGAATGGCGGCGCTCGTCACCGGCTTGGTCATCGACGCGATGCGAAACAGCGTGTCGCGCTCCATCGGCAACTGCGCGGCTTCGTCGCGCAGACCGAGCGCCTCGAAGTAGCCGGTTTCGCCGCGGCGCCAGACGAGCGCCACCGCACCGGCGACATCGCCCCGGTCCACGTAACCCTGCAAGGTGCGCGTCAGGGCTGTCAGCCGAGCTGACGAAAATCCAGCTGCTTGCATGTCGATAGTGTGTCCTGGCTTAAGCGTCGTCTAAAGACGATAACGAGATGGCAGCGAGTTTGCAGCGCGCAGTGCTGGTCAGGCCTTCTGGCGCTCTTCCAACGCCGCGAGTGCGGCATTAAGACGTTTGATGCGACTGGCCTGTGTCGGCATGCGAACCGAGCCGGAAACCGAATCGATGCGGTTACGCCAATACGACAGCGGTATGCGGTCTTCGGCGGAAATGTGCGAAATGACGTGTTCGAGATGTTGGATGTCTTTTTCGAGTTGGTGATGATTCATTCTTTTCCCCGGAATACTCGTTGACTTAATTCGAAACGCAATGAAAAAGCACAACTGTGCCGTTCCTAACGTCTACTTCCGTTAGTCGGCAACTTCTTCCTCGCTTTTGCCGCGTGGTCTATTTATTCGGCAAAAGCTGCTGGTCGCATGCGCTGGCGAACCTGTGAAAACAGAATACTGCCGCGGGATTTCATGTTCCGTTACCTGCCGCACCGACTTCGCTTCAGTGCGAAAAAATACCGTGACTTTTTATGGATGTCGATCCATTAGGAATAAAAACCAACGTCGCTGATTAATATGCGAGTGGCATAGACACGGTTTTGTCTCCCACGCATTAGACGCATATATTTATGACGTTCGTGCACTTCTGAAAGCGCGCCCTCGGCGCAATAGTTCGCCGCTGAAGGCCGTAAGCATTTTGAATAGCGAGTTATGCGGGGCCGGCGTACAAATTGGGCGGCACAGTCCCGGCAAGACTATTGGACCAAAGGCAGTCGAACACTGCCTTCGGTCCTCACCCGCAAGGGCGCGGCCGCAGCGCTATTACTTTGCGCGGCAGGCGTAGATCAGGCTGAGCGTGCCATTGTTCGTGGACTGGCGAACCGCGTCGAACGCGCCGCCGCAGCCTGCGGCGGCCTGCTGCGAGCAGGAGTCGGAGCCAGCTGGACATTCAACGAGTGTGGTGACACGGCCGTCAGGCAAAAACAGCGGCGCGCTGCTGCTGCAACCGCCCAGTACCGTGCTCGCAACAACGACTGCCAACACAGAGGCACGGCGCGCGAAGAAAGAGAAGCTGCGGTTCATGTGAAACCCCGATCACGTCTTGTTTTTGGATCACACGATTGTGCCACGCGCCAATTGCGCTGCGTGCCCCGGTGAAGGCCGGCTTTGTCAAATCTCGATGCCGTGCGCCGCAATCTTTTTGTAAAGCGTTGCCCGCCCCATGCCGATCTGCGCGGCGGTGTCGATCACGCGCCCGCCGTTGGCGCGCAGTGCATCGCTGAGAAAGCGCTTCTCGAACGCCGCCATTGCGTCGTTCCACGACGGCGGCTCGATCTCCGGATTCCCCGCTTCGGCCACAGCCGGCGGCTGGGCGTGCGGCGCGCCTTGTACCGCGCTCGCGCTGAGTGCGCCGCCCTGCCCCGAACCGACGAACGGCGCAAGCGCACGCGCATCGATCCGCTCGCTGTCGGACAACATCACGGCCCGCTCAAGCGTATTGCGCAGTTCGCGCACATTGCCCGGCCATGCGTAGGCGCACAGCAAGCGCAATGCATCGTCCTGCAGTTCGTAGTGACTGCCGCCGCGCGCCTGCGTCGACAGGTCTTCGAGCATTGCGTAGGCGAGCGCTTCAATGTCAGAAGCGCGTTCGCGCAAAGGCGGTGCGTGGATCGTCAATACGTTCAGCCGATAGAACAAGTCCGCGCGGAAACGTCCCGCCGCCACGAGCGCGGGCAAATCGGCAGAGGTCGCCGCGATGATCCGCACGTCGGCGCGCACGATCCGGTTCGAACCGAGCGGCTCGAACTCCTTGTCCTGCAAAACTCGCAGCAGCTTGCCCTGCAACGGCAGCGGCATATCGCCGATTTCGTCGAGGAAAAGCGTGCCGCCGTTCGCCAGTTCGAACTTGCCGACGCGGCCCTTGCGATCCGCGCCGGTGTACGCGCCGGGCGCCGCGCCGAAGAACTCGACTTCGAGCAACGTATCCGGAATCGCCGCCACGTTCACCGTCACGAGTGGCTGGTTCGCGCGCGCCGAGCCGCCGTGGATTGCATGCGCGAGCAGCTCCTTGCCGGTGCCGGTCTCCCCCAGCAGAAGAACCGGCGATTCGAGTTGCGCCGCACGGCGCGCCTGGCGCTTGACCTCCAGGCTGGCCGCGCTCGTGCCGACAAAGCTGCCGAAGGTGTACTTAGCCCGGCGCGCCTGCGCAAGCGACTGGCGCGTCGCGATTAACTCTTCCTGCACGCGCGAATAGTGCGAAAAGAGCGGTGTAAGCGCCTTCAGTTCGTCAAACAGCGCGAAACCGACGGCGCCCACGGTTTCGCCTGCGTCGTCTTTCAGCGGCAGACGCGTGACGACGAGCGGCTCGCGATCCGTTTCCAGAATGTCGAGCAGAATCGGCTTGCCCGTCTTCACGACTTCGCGCATCAGGCTGTTTGGAATCACTGCTTCGCAATCCCGGCCAATGGCCTGCTCGGGATCCGCAAAGCCGAACCGCGCCGCATAACGCTTGTTGATCCAGACGACGCGCGCCTCGGCGTCGACAATGAACGTGCCTTCGCTGAAATTCTCGAAAGTGCGGAATAGCGAATCCATCGCGCGGCGCAGGACGTCGCTATAGGTGGCGGGAAGCCCCGCCCAGTCGTTCATCATGTTGTCGCTGTCTCCGGCTATCGTTCTATTAGTCGCTTGTCTCCATTCGTGGACAAGCTTATCTCATCGAAGAGATCGCCGACAAGCCTGTACAACAACGGTCCCGCCATGACGCAAGTCTAGACGGAGCGATTCACGTCCCCGTTTGGAGACGTTTAGGTACAATCTGCGGCAACACGTCTCATGGTTTTGTCCGCTACGGCCCCGCGCATCGGCGCGCGAGCCGTTACCGGGCGCATGGCATGGAACCTGCATTCGCGGGCGCCGTGTCGTGTCTAGCCAAGACGGCGTTCACGTAGAACAAACCAAGCTTCTGGAGACTCAATGTCCTTTGTCATCGTCCTTGCCGCGCTGGCGTTTCTGATGTTCGCCGCCTATCGCGGCTACAGCGTCATTCTCTTCGCACCGATCGCCGCTCTCGGCGCCGTCCTTCTGGTCGATCCGGCCGCCGTTGCACCGGTTTTCACCGGCATCTTCATGGAGAAGATGGTCGGCTTCGTCAAGCTCTACTTCCCCGTATTCCTGCTGGGCGCCGTGTTCGGCAAGGTCATCGAACTATCCGGTTTCTCCGAGTCGATCGTGGCCGCCGCGATTCGCTACATTGGCCGCTCACGCGCGAACGCCGTGATCGTCGCTGTGTGCGCGCTGCTTACCTATGGCGGCGTATCGCTGTTCGTGGTGGTGTTCGCGGTCTATCCGTTCGCCGCTGAGTTGTATCGCCAGAGCAATATTCCAAAGCGCCTGATGCCTGGCGCCATTGCACTGGGCGCGTTCTCGTTCACGATGGACTCGCTGCCCGGCACGCCGCAAATCCAGAACATCATTCCGACGACGTTCTTCAAAACGACCTCGTGGGCCGCGCCCGCGCTCGGCGTGATCGGCTCGCTGTTCATTATCGTGGTCGGCCTCAGCTATCTCGAGTGGCGCCGCCGCGCCGCGATGGCAACCGGCGAAGGCTATGGCACGGAACTCGTCAACGAACCGGAACGCGTCGAGTCGAAGCAGCTGCCGCATCCGTTGCTCGCGGTCGCGCCGCTGGTGCTGGTCGGCGTCGCGAACTTCGTGCTGACTCGCTGGATTCCCACGGCGTACGGCGTTTCATATACCGTCGCGCCGGACATCCTGCCGGGCGTCCACGCGCCGCTTACCACGACGATCAAGACAGTCGTGGCGATCTGGGCTGTCGAAGGCGCGCTCTTGCTCGGCATCGTCATGGTCGTGCTGACAGCGTTCGGCCGGGTGCGCGAGCGCTTTGCAGTCGGCACCAAGGCGGCAGTGGCGGGCGCGCTGCTGGCGTCGCTGAATACCGCTTCCGAATATGGCTTCGGCGGTGTCATCGCCGCGTTGCCGGGTTTCCTCGTGGTGAGCGACGCGCTGAAAAGCATTCCGAACCCGCTCGTCAACGCAGCCGTGTCGGTCAGCTCGCTGGCGGGCATTACGGGTTCTGCGTCCGGCGGCATGAGCATCGCGCTTGCGGCCATGTCGGATGTGTTCATCAAGGGCGCAGAGGCCGCGCATATTCCGATGGAAGTGCTGCACCGCGTGGTCGCAATGGCCAGCGGCGGCATGGACACGCTGCCGCATAACGGCGCGGTCATCACGCTGCTGGCGGTGACCGGATTGACGCACCGTCAGTCCTATCGCGACATCTTCGCGGTGACGGTCATCAAGACGCTGGCTGTTTTCTTCGTGATCGCCGTTTATTACACGACCGGGCTCGTTTAAGCGCGGGCTTGCAGGGGACGATGCCGGCCGCCTCGCCGGCATCGTGAGTTTTGATCGGTTATCTTGTCAGCCCGACATTCGAAGCCATGACCGGCATTCCCAATGAGCTCAACCCCCGCTTTCTGGATGATTCCCGGCGCTCCTACGCCGGTCGGCCCGTTTTCCCACGCCACTGAAGCCGACGGCTGGGTTTTCCTCACGGGTCAGATGCCGACCTCCCCCACCGACGACGCCGCACCGCTTCCCGAAGGCGTAGTCGCGCAGACCCGTCGCGTGATGGACAACCTCGTGCTGGTTCTCAAGGGTCTCGATCTCGGCCTGCAACACGTGGTCGCCGCACGCATTTTCCTGACGGAGTTCAAGCGCGATTACGCCGCGATGAACGAAATCTACCGCGTGTACTTTCCCGCCGACGCGCTGCCGTCGCGCACTTGCATCGGCGTGACCGCGCTGGCGCGCGACGCACTGGTGGAAATCGACTTCATCGCACGACGGCCGGGCTGAGCGGCAACGGTGCGCGTGGTCAATGCGGTCGATGCGGGGTCAATGCAGTCAATGCGTCGACGGCTCGTCCATGCCGTAGTGATCGCACAGCGCCTCGTGCAACGACACGGCGCGCTCGTCCATTTCGGTCGTCCAGCTTTCGCTGTCGTTGCACAGCCGTTGTAGTTGCCTACACTCTTCAACGAACCTCGGCTCCTGCACGATCACGAACGCGCCGCTCGCGCTATGCGCCCAGCCGGCCAACGCCTGCCGGTCTTCTTCATCGACAATGGCGAGTAGCCGCGGCAAATCGTTTTTCAAGTGCTCCTTGAGCATGGCGGTGTAACGCGCTTTCTCGTCTGCGGCGAGTCTGGCGCCCGTTGCGGCGACGGACGCAGGAGCGGCACCCGGTGCGGCCTTTTCCGGCACGGCAGGCGCCACAGCGAGCAGTGCAGCCTGAAGTTCGCCCAACGAAGCAGGCTTCGAGACGTAACCGCTGAAACCACGCTCATGCCAGCTTTGCGCTTCCTGATTTTCGGCCACCGCGCTGAAGGCAAGCACGGGCACGTCGGCGTCCAGCTTGCGCAGTGCGGCGAGGAACTCGAAGCCGTCCATGGCCGGCATGTGGATGTCGGTCAGTACGACGTCGAAATGCGTCCGTTCGAAAAAGCCGAGCGCCATTCTGCCGTCACCGGCGATGGTCGGCGCGCATCCGAGCGTGGCAAGCTGTTCCGCGATCAAGGTTTGAATCAGCGGATTGTCTTCCGCAACGAGAATGGTGAGGCCTTGCAGCGCGGGATGCGTCGTCAGCACAGGCGCCGCCGCCGAATCCATTCGCGGTGCCGCCGGCACCTCGCACGGCGCGGCAACCGGCTTGCCCTCGACGGCCAGCTCGATCGCAGTCCGGACTGCCGTTCCGCTGAACTCCGTCACTTCGAGTACGCCTTCCGCGCGCATTTGCGGTCGTTGCGGACCGGCTCGAGTTACCCAGACGGCAGGCACCGGCTGCAACGCCCGCAACGAGGCGATGACGTCGAGGTCGTACGCGCCCGAAACAATCAGCGCCGTCGGGCGGTTCACTTGCAACCACGCGCGCGCGGCCGCGAGTGCGGGTACCACGTGCGCGCTCCAGCCGAAGTGCTCGAGCCATCGGCGGAACAGTTCGGCGACCTGCGAATCCTGACACAGCGCGAGCAGCATTCCGCGCTTTTCCACCACGGGCGCCGGCCTCGCCGGCTTCTCATCCGGCGGGGCAGCGAGCGGAATCGACACGTTGAATACGCTGCCGACGCTCACCACGCTCTCGGCCGAAATCGTGCCGCCCATCAACTGGCAGAGGCGCGCACAGATCACGAGTCCGAGACCGGTACTTTCCGCGCCGCGCGACGCACCAGCCTCGCCTTGCACGAACGGCTTGAAAAGCCGCGTGACCAGTTCCTGAGTCATGCCCGGCCCGGAATCCGACACGCGGCAATTGAGGATCGGACGGCCTTGCGCATCGTCGATAAGGTCGGCTTGCAGCATGATCTTGCCGCTCGACGTGAACTTGAATGCGTTGCTCAACAGATTGTTGATGACCTGCGCGATCCGCATTCTGTCGCCGACAACCGTTCGGTCGAGCGCCGGCGAAAGCAGTGAAAAGAAACGGACAGGGCGATCGCCGGCCATCGCCGCATAGGAAAGCGCAATGCTCTCGAATGCCTCGAGTAGAGGAAACGGTTCGCGCACCAGAAGCATTTCGCCGGCATCGATCTTGGAGAAGTCGAGAATATCGTTGACGACGCGGCGCAGCGCATCACCCGCCACATTCAGGGCGGCGAGCCGCTGCGCGTGCGCTTCAAGCCCCGGCGTGCGCGCGAAGAGTTCGAGATTGCCGAGCAGCGCATTCAGAGGCGTGCGAATTTCGTGGCTCATTGCGGCAAAGAAGTTGGTGCGTGCGCGCATCATCGCGTCAGACGCTTGCTGCGCGTCCCGCAACTGTTGTTCGAGCGCGTGCTGCGCGGTCACATCGAGAATCGCGCAGAACAACACGTGCTCGCCGGCATAGCGGGCGGGTGCGTAGGTGATTTGCAGGAATTGCGCGGGTGCGGCGCCGGCTTCCGGCGCCGCAGTTGCCTGGGCATTCGCGGGCACTAGCGTCGCAGGCTGAGATGGCGGCTGCGCCGGCGCGACAAAAGCGGCGATCCGTGCAAACGCGGCGGCCGAGGTCTGCTCGGGTGCCCGAGGGAGAAACCCGGCAGCGATATGCGGCGGCAACCGGCTTGTGCCGGGCTCGATTTGCAGCAGTTCGGCGGCGAGCGCGTTTGCCGTCAATATCGAATAGTCGCTTCGCCGCACGATGCACAGTCCAATCGGCGTCGCGCTTACCAGAATGTGGTTGAGGGTGTCGCTTTCCAGCGCGCGCGAAGTCTCGGCAAACGCACTGCGCAAAAGCCGCAGACCGAACAAACGCGCGGTCAGCGCAATGGCCAACATGACCAGAAACGCGAGGCTACCGATTACTGCCAGTTGCCAGCCCAGCGCCGCGGCCAACCCGCCCCAGGGCACATAGCCGACGAGCGAGCCGAAGCCCGGCATGAGCGGCTCGTAGAAGATCGCGCCTTCGCGCTCATAGTGAAAAACGTGGGGCGGAGTCGCGGCCACTGCGCGTTGCAGCATCGCGCCGGTTTGCGCGTCGAGCGCAGCGGAAGACACCAGAATGCGGCGATCGGGCGCCATCAGCAATGTGGCGCCCGCGCTGCCGGGCGGCGCAATGCGCGCGGCGAGCACATTGAGCGGAATGCTCGCGCTGATGAGCGTGACAGGTTTGTCGCCCTCGTAATACGCGCTTACCGCCGAGATCACCGGCGTGTTTTGCAGAGGATCTCGATACGGTCCGACCCACAGGCGCTCACCCTTGCCGGGCACGCGCTTGCCGGTTTGCGACTTGAGCTCGCGCTCGATCGTCTCCCTCAGCACACCTGCGAGCGCCGCTTGCTGAGCAGACGTGGCGAAGCGCGCCGCCCCGCTGTTCGGCCCGGCGGCAGAGCCCGCCAGCGAAGGAAGAATCACGGCGTAGTCTTCATCGACGCCGATCAGCGTCGCCCGCTGTTCGAGTTCGAACGCCTGTTGCGTGACAAGCGTGGATTGCGCCGACTCATAAAGCCGCCCCAGTTTGTCGCCGAGTCGGGCGCCCCAGGCGGCGCGAGTGGACTGCCCAATGACGACGTCGAACTCCGCGTCGACTCTGTCCACCGTGCCGCGCGCCGCGCCCGTCTGTGCGATGGATTGCTCGACCGCCTCGGGCGCGCGCCGCACGTCCGTTGCGCCGTAGTAGTAGTCGAGGGTAAATTCGGCGCGCCGCAGGAAGGACTCTTCTCGATGCAGCAGCAACGACAGATCGGTTGCATTCTGCGACGTGAACGTGCGGCGATATTCCAGCTGCTTGAACGCAGCCACGACCGCGATGACCAGCGCAAAAACAGCCACCATCAGCATCAATGAGCCGATTGTCGCGAGATAGACCCGTTGCTGGCGCTTCGCAGTCTTCGCGAGCGATGCGAACGCGTATTCGAGCGACTCTTGACTTCGATCAAGGATTTTCTGCATCAGATCACGTGCGTGCGGTTCGCGCAGGCAGACCACTGCGGTCTTTAGCGGACTGCGTCTGCTGGCCTGTATCGGCGCAGTGTAGTCGCTTTGACGGTGTCGCGCGATGCATCCGGCACTTTTAACGCGGTCTGCCGCCAAGGCGTTCCCGAACCCTGCGTTAACGGCGCCACGGGCTTGAACCTGAGTGGATTAGTGGGAAACCCTCAAGGCACCCGCACTTCATGCCGTTATTCCTTGCAACACTGTAAGACCGCGCACTGTGCGGGGTGAGCATCAGCAAGGAAAGTCATGCGCAATAACCAGCCTGTCACCGGGCAAGAGTACGAATTCCCGTCGTCGCAAATGCTTGTTTCCGCGACCGACCTGACCGGCCGCATCGAATATTGCAATCCGGCTTTTATCGCCGTTTCCGGCTATACCCATGAAGAGCTCGTCGGCCAGCCGCACAATCTGATCCGCCATCCGGACATGCCGCGCGAAGCGTTCGCGGACATGTGGGCAACGATTCGCGACGGACGTCCGTGGACTGCGCTCGTCAAGAACCGCCGCAAGAACGGCGACCACTATTGGGTTCATGCGAACGTCACGCCGGTGGTCAAGAAAGGTGCCGTGGTGGGCTATCTCAGCGTGCGCGTGAAGCCGGCGCGTGACGCTGTGCGCGCTGCCGAAGCGTTGTACTCCCGCATGC
This sequence comes from Paraburkholderia caledonica, assembly GCF_000383275.1. Classification (NCBI taxonomy): domain Bacteria; kingdom Pseudomonadati; phylum Pseudomonadota; class Betaproteobacteria; order Burkholderiales; family Burkholderiaceae; genus Paraburkholderia; species Paraburkholderia caledonica. The sequence goes on from NZ_KB911039.1 coordinate 55,297, forward strand.
GGGCAGGCGAGGCGCGCGGGATAAAGCTGCGTCGCGGCATGATCGTGCGCACGGGTTTGCCTGGTCGGCTGCAAGCACTGACACGCCTGCCCGTGGCGACGCGCGCCGCTTTCGGCTATGCGCTCACGCCGCTCGCGCTCGCGGCGGCCGGCCTCGCGGCGTGGCAAGGCGCGCCGCCAACGCCGTTCTGGATCGCGTTCGGCGTGGCCAGTGCCGTCAGTCTGGTTTCATGGCGTCTGCTCGCGCGGCATGTGGCTGCGCCGGTGCGCGACATGAGCGGATTCGCGACCCGGCTCGCCGCAGGAGATCTGACTGTCGATCTGGAGATCGCGCGTCACGACGACCTGGGCGATGTGCTGCAAGCATTGAATCAGTTGAAGGCCAACCTGGCCGCGATCGTCTATGACGTGCGCGAGCAGATCAACGGCATGCTCGATAACGCGCGGGAGATTTCAAGCGGCAACGTGGACCTCGCTCGCCGTACGGAACTGCAGGCCGCGTCGCTTGAAGAAACCGCCGCCACGATGGAAGAGCTGACCACCACCGTGCAAGCGAACGCGGACGCCAGCGTGCGCGCGCTCGACCTCGCGAAAGACGCGCAGGCCGCGGCGGCCGAAGGCGGCAAGATCGCCGGCCAGGTCGAGCAGACCATGGCGGGCATTACGGCCGCATCGCGGCGCATTGCCGACATTACCGGAGTGATTGACGGCATCGCTTTCCAGACCAACATTCTGGCGCTGAACGCCGCCGTCGAAGCGGCGCGCGCGGGCGAAGCAGGCCGCTCGTTCGCCGTGGTCGCGGGCGAGGTGCGGATGCTTGCGCAACGTTGCGCGGCGTCGTCGAAGGAGATCAAATCCGTGGTCGAGGCAAGCGCGGCGGAAGTCGCGGCGGGCACCGACTTGGTGGCGCGCACCACCTCTCAAATGCGTGCAATCGACGAAGCGGTCGAGCGGGTGTCGTCGATCATTGTCGAAGTAGCGAACGCGAGCAGCGAACAGGCCGAGGGCATTCGCCAGGTGAACCAGGCTGTTTCGCATCTCGATGGCGCGACCCAGCAAAACGCCGCGCTCGTCGAACAGGCGGCGTCCACGGCGCAGCGTCTCGCCGCGCAGGCGGACGTGCTAAGCGAGGCCGTCCGTCTGTTCACGGTTGCGGACACGGCGCCTGCGTCGCGCGTTGTTGCTCGCACGCGTCAGCGCGCGCCAGCCAATGCGGCGCACGAGCTAGCATCAGCAGCCACGCTTGCGCATGGACAGCACGATGCTCATCCCGCGGAGCATGACGAGGCGGTCCCGGTTGTTCATTGATGACGCATCGACGTTGCATTGAGGCCGCATTGATCCGATAGATCGGCATTACTCCTACCTCGACAGCGGGATATTGACGCCGTACCGTGCAAGCGTCGCTGCCCAATGGATGTATGGACAGACTGACCCGAGTAACAACGGCGTTGAGCGGCCCGTCCCAAACAGACGGGCCGTTTTTTTCGCGCGATCTATGCTGATGGAGCGCGCACGTCGATGCGCGCCTTCCTGCGCGCAGAATCATGCCGCTTGCTACTGACGGAGACACAGATGATCGAGTCCAACTCGCGAGGCGCCGCTTCACGCGATCCGTTGTCTTTGCATCTGACTGCCATGGCGCGCAACAACGCATGGTCGAACCTGCGCCTTTACCGCGCGTGCCTGAGCTTGACCGACGAAGCATTCGCCGCGCGCAGGGTGAGCTTCTTTCCTTCGTTGCAACTCACGTTGAATCACGTTTTGCTCGTGGACCGTTACTACTACGACGCGCTTGTCGGCGGCGGCCAGGGCCTCACGATTTTCGACGACGAATTGCCCTTTCCACGCGCCACTCAACTGTGGGACGCCCAGGCGCGAAGCGATAGCGACCTGCTGGCCTTTTGCGAGTCGCTGACGGGCAGCGACTTGAACCGTGAGGTGGAGATCGACCGCGGTCCGTCTGTCGGCGTTCAACGGGAGAGCATCGGCAAGGTGCTGCCTCATCTCTTCGTGCATCAGATCCATCATCGCGGGCAGGTTCATGCGATGTTGAGCGGCTCCGACGCGGCGCCGCCACAACTGGACGAGTTCTTTCTCGACGGCGATGCGCCGTTGCGCGCCTCCGAGATGCTGGACCTGGAACGCGTGCGCGAATCTCACAACCGACCGTTGTAGTGGAGCGACGGCCGGACGTTGCCTATGGTCCGGCGAGCGCGACCTACCGAGCATTGCTTCGGGCGTTTTTGCCGATCGCCTGTTCGCTGACCTCCCGCGACGCATAACCACACTGCGCGTCAGCAGCATGACATTGCAGGAGAAGAACTGCACCGCCACGGGGCACGAAAAATGCGCCCGTCGTCGCAACGAGTCGCGTTAAACTCATTGCCACAGGTGAACGCCACTGCACGCACCGGGCTCGCGGCCCGCGGGCTTAGGTGCACGGCGGCGTTCGGGCAAGCAGGCGCACGCAACGGTCAATCGCCAAAGCGTGAACATTGCGCGACAGACGGCGCGTCATGCTGCCCGTACAATGGTTCGATCAACAACGGATTAAGGACAACTTCGATGCGCACTACCGGGTCCTCCGGGTCAATGGCCCTGCTCACCGAATACGACGACGCAACCGGGCGCGAACTGCGTTCGCTGCGCCTCGAGTCGACAGAAGACGGCAAAGGCATCCTTCTGATCGAGGTCGATGAGCGCAAGCCCGGCATACATCGGGAAGTACGCTATGAAATCACGCCGGCCGAGCTGATCGCGGCAATCCGCGCGCACGGCGCCGAGTTGCCGGGCGAGCAGCACAATCATCGTCAATAACGTAATCGCGCGGCGCAGCGCATCAGCGTGATCGCCGCGTGCGCAGTAGAAAGCGCGGCACTGCAGGCGCCGCGCACCATTACCGGCATCTTCGCGCGCCACCTCTGTTCAGGCTGCGCGAGATTCAATCGTCTTTCATTTTGTTCGGCTCGCGCTGGTTGACATTCACAGCGCGCGCAGCGCGCGGACCGAAGGCGCGGCGGTAACGCTTCCAACCCCGAATAACCGGGGTTTTTCAAGGGCTTTGCACGCCTTGAAAATGGTCCATAATCGCTCCATTCTCCTTTGCTTCCCTACTGCGCACCGTGCCTGAAAAGGCCGCGGATGTAAGTCGATGCTACATGATCTCGTCGAGCAATACGGACCGGCGCTCATTTTTGCCAACGTGCTGGCGGCCTCTATCGGCCTGCCGGTACCGGCTATGCCGTCGCTCGTGTTGTTTGGCGCAATGGCCGCCATGCATCCCGGCTCCGTCGGCACGCAACTGCTGCCGGTACTCGTGCTGTCCATCTTTGCAACGCTGATCGGCGACAGCGCGTGGTATCTGGCCGGCCGTCTGTATGGCGGCAACACGCTGAAAACCATCTGCCGCCTGTCGCTGTCGCGTGACACGTGCGTGAAGAAAACCGAGCGATTTTTCGGGCGCTGGGGCGTGCGCGTGCTGGCCGTCGCCAAGTTCGTTCCTGGCCTGTCGATCGTGTCTATTCCAATGGCGGGCGCAATGGGCACCCGTTACCGCACGTTCCTCACCTACGACAGCATCGGTGCCGCGTTGTGGTCGGGCACGGGGCTTATCGTCGGCGCGTTGTTCGCGCATCAGATCGACATGGTGTTCGCTGCCGCCGGGCGCCTCGGCCGCACCGCGGGCGTCGTCGCTATTGCGCTGTTGCTGTTGTATGCGGCGTATCGCTGGATTCGGCGTCGTCAGTTGATCAACAAGCTGGCGTCGGCTCGCATTGAAGTCGACGAACTCGCCACGCTGGTCGAGGCGGGCAAGACGCCGGTGCTGTTCGACATCCGTTCGCACGAGAAGCGCAAGCTCGATCCGTTCGTGATTCCGGGCTCGCAATTCGCCGACGAGCGGCAGCTCGATCAGATCGTCGCCACGTATCCGCGCGACCAGAAGCTCGTGATTTATTGTTCGTGTCCCAATGAAATTTCGGCCGCATGGATGGCCAAGCAGTTGAACGAAGCAGGCTTCGACGACGTGCTGCCGTTGCGCGGCGGCATGGAAGCCTGGCGCGACTCCGGCAGGCCCGTCGAGGCCTTGCCCGGCATGCCGCCGCCCGAGGCCGCAGTCGAGCACATCGCGCCGAAAGCGGTTTGACGCCGCGGCGCTTCCGCTTGCGCGCTTTTGCGTGCGCGCCGTTGCGCCTTCGTTCAGTCAATCAATGAACACTGAAGGAGCGGTTCAATGCTTTCCGTTTCAGAACCCGAAACACAATCGGAAGCGGTAGTCGCCGACGCCCCGTTTTCGAATCTGTCCACGCGCATGCATCAGATGTTCCCCGCGCTCACCGAAGCGGAGATCGATCGCGTGCGCCGGTTTGGTGAACCGAGCCACTGGGAAGCCGGCGAACTGCTGTTCGAGACCGGCCACACCGGTCCAGGCATGTTCGTGCTGCTCGAAGGGCGCGTGAAGGTCTATCAACGCGACGGCATCGGCCGTGAAGTGGTGATCGGCGAACACGGGCCGGGGCATTTCCTTGCCGAGGTCGGCCAATTGTCGGGACGCCACGCGCTCGTCAACGGTATGGCGCTCAGCGCGGTGCGAGCGTTGCTCATTCCGCCGGAGAAGCTGCGCGCACTGCTCGTGGCCGAAGCCGAATTGGGCGAGCGCATCATGCGCGCGCTGATTCTGCGGCGCGTGTCGTTGATCGAAAAAGGCGCGGGCGGCCCGATCCTGATCGGCAGCAGCACCGACGCGCGCCTCGTGATGTTGCAAGGCTTTCTGTCGCGCAACGGTCATCCGCATTCCACGATCGACGAATGCGACGAGGACGCGTTGCGTCTCGTCGAGCAATTCGGCGCGCAGCAGGAAGACATGCCGCTCGTCATCTGTCCGGACGGCTCGGTGCTGCGTCATCCGAGCATGCCGGAACTGGCGACCTCGCTCGGCCTGCTGCCAGATCTGGACGCCTCGCTGGTCTATGACGTCGCAATCGTGGGCGCAGGACCGGCCGGACTCGCCACTGCAGTGTATGCGGCGTCCGAAGGACTCTCGGTCATCGTGCTCGATAGCCGCGCGCCGGGTGGCCAGGCCGGTGCAAGCTCGCGAATCGAAAACTACCTCGGCTTTCCGACCGGCATTTCGGGTCAAGCGTTGGCCGGACGCGCGTTCGTGCAGGCGCAGAAATTCGGCGCGCACGTGGCGATTCCCGTCCACGTAAAAGCGCTGCATTGCGGGGAGGCGCCGTACCGGCTCGAACTGAAGTGCGGCGGTCATATCAGCGCGCGCACGATCGTGATCGCGAGCGGTGCGGTGTACCGGCGCCCCGCGCTCGAAGGGCTCGACCGTTTCGACGGACGCGGCGTCTACTACTGGGCGTCGCCTGTCGAGGCGAAGCTGTGCAAGCGCCAGGAAGTCGTGCTGGTCGGCGGCGGCAATTCGGCCGGCCAGGCGATCGTCTATCTGGCGACGCATGCAGCGAAGGTCCACGTGCTGATCCGGCGCAGCGGCTTCGAAGCCACCATGTCGCGCTATCTGATCGACCGCATCCGCTCGCTGCCGAACGTCGTCGTGCATCCGAATTCGGAGATCGGCCGCCTTGTCGCGGACGAAAGCGGGCTTGCGTCGGTCGCTCTGAAAAAGCCCTTGCCCGATGGCACCGACCACATCGACACGCGGCATCTGTTCCTGTTCACCGGGGCGGACCCGAACACCGACTGGCTGCGCACATGCGGCGTCGAACTCGACGAAAAGGGCTTTGTGCTGACGGGCACCAGCGCGGACGGCGTGTCGGCATGCGATCTCGCAACGACCGTGAAGGGCGTGTACGCGATCGGCGACGCGCGCGCGGGCTCGACTAAGCGCGTGGCGGCGGCGGTCGGCGAAGGCGCGGCGGTGGTCGCGCAGATTCACCAGATACTGGCGGTTTCAGCGGACGAAGCAGTCGCATCCGTGGCTTGAGCTTGAGTTTGAGTTTGAGCTTCACTTTCGGCGAGGACCGCCGCACGTACACGGGCGGTCCAAAGCAAAAGCTGCCGGCCAGGCTGCCGGGTAATGCTCTGTTACACACGCCTTCAACTCGTTGCACCTGCTTTTCTTTCTGTCTCGTAAGATCCATGTCAGCCATTCGACAGTGAATGGCCGATCGTTGGAAACAGCAATCGTCTTGCTGGGACACAGGAGAGAAGCATGAACAAACGCGCGATCTTCTTCGCCGCCTTCGGACTTGCCGCCGCCTGCGCATCGACTGCCGCTTCTGCTCGCGTCGACGTGGGCGTGTTCGTCAACACGCCGGGCCCAATCTACGCCGCGCCGCCAGTCATGTACGCCCCGCCGCCGGTCGTCTATGCGCCTCAGCCCGTCTACGGTTACGGCTACCGCGACGACTATTACCGGGGCCACCGCTGGCATCACGATCATGGCCGTCATCGCGGCTGGGACAAGCATCACGGGCGCGGCTGGTAGGCTTTGAGCGCGTGCCGCGGAGCCCTGGCTGCGCTGTTTGTGGTGCTGACGACGCGGCGCATCCGGGCGCGGCCGTTCGTGCACCGACATAGGCAGTTTCAGGTGGCCCATTTGACGTTTCTCCTGCGACTCGCTTGCCATCGCCAGCGTCCGCCTCGACCACCTGCCGCTTGGTTGGCGGCCACTTCGGGCTCAGTCTCGGCCAGTCCACGACTCATCTGCCGCTTCGTCGTTGCACCACCTTTGATGCGCAGCGCGCTGGCATCAACCTCCGCTTTGCATTCACGCTACAGTAGCGTCTGCTGATTCAGGTCAGGCTCGCGCCTTCTCATCGCAGTCACTCACTGAACAATCTCCGCGTGAAGACTCTTCCGCTTTCCGCCGCCCGCACGCTGCATCTGGCCGCACAAGGTCTGCTGACACCGCCGCGCCGCAAGGCCGTGAAAGCCGACGTGCTCGACGCGATCCGCCGCATGGCGCAATTGCAGATCGACACGATTCACGTTGTCGCGCGCAGCCCATATCTCGTGCTCTTCAGCCGGCTCGGCGCGTATGCGCAGCAATGGCTCGACGAACATCTCGCCGAAGGCAAGCTGTTCGAGTACTGGTCGCATGAAGCGTGCTTCGTGCCGATCGAAGACTACGGCCTGCTGCGTCATCGCATGCTGGACCCGAGCGGCATGGGCTGGAAGTACGCGGCCGACTGGCACAACAAGCATCGCGAAGACATTGAGAAACTACTGGCGCACATTCGCGCCACGGGACCGGTGCGCTCGGCGGATTTCGCTCGCGAGTCGGGCAAGGGCAACGGTTGGTGGGACTGGAAGCCGGAGAAGCGCCATCTGGAAGTGCTCTTCGCCATCGGTCAACTCATGGTGGCAGAGCGGCGCAATTTTCAGCGCGTCTACGACGTCACCGAACGCGTCTTGCCGGACTGGAACGACGCACGCGATCTGCCACCGTCGCATGTCGTCACCGATGAACTGCTGCGCCGCACTTGCCGGGCGCTCGGCGTCGCGCGGGCCGACTGGGTGGCGGATTATTACCGTCTGCCGCGCCGCCCGTATCGCGACGAGCTTCATGCGCTCGCGGAGCGCGGCGAATTGATTCCCGTGCAAGTGGTCGGCTGGAAGCAGGACACGTTCGTGCACCGCGACCTCGCGCCCATGCTCGACGACGCCGCGAGCGGCAAACTCGCCTCGACGGTGACGACCGTACTTTCGCCGTTCGATCCTGTGGTGTGGGACCGCAAACGCGCCGCCGCGCTGTTCGACTTCGACTATGCAATCGAGTGTTATACGCCGGCGGCGAAGCGCAAATACGGTTACTTCGTGCTGCCGCTACTGAGCCGCGGGCGGCTGGTAGGCCGCGTCGATGCGAAGGCGCACCGCGCGCAAGGCATTTTCGAACTGAAGTCCGTGCATATGGAAGCGGGCGTGCGTCCGAGCGCCCGGCTCGCTGGCGACCTGCGGCGCGCGTTGCAACGGTGCGCGGATTGGCACGGCACGCCGCAATTGCAAATCACATGGGCGTCGCCGGAATGGGAGGACGCATTGAGCGTTGATGAGTGCGTCGAAGAGTAAGCGCGCCGCCGTCCTGTGCAGTCAATGCAGCGCCGACCATGCAAGCGAGAGCGAAAAGACGCCGAGCAGGATCGACGCGCCGCGCTGGATTTTCGCCGGATCGAGCCAACGCAGCTTGCCGCTGCCCAGCGCCGCGCCGAAAGCGATCCATGCGAGCGCAATCGGCACGAGCAGGCACACGAAGATCAGCATGGCCGAGAGATAAGCGGGCCAATGCGCGAAAGCGGCGGCGGGAAAAATAGTGCCCGCGAACAGCAAGGCTTTGGGATTGAGCAGCGTCGCAATGAACAGCGTGCGCATGCCGCTCGCGCGCGGCGTCGAGTCGGGTAGCGCGACTGCCGCGCGCCACATATCGATGGCCAGCCACGCGATGTACAAACCCGCCGCCACGCGCAGCAACGCGGGCAGCCATGGCAGCGCATGCGCGGCTTGCGCCAGGAACCGTCCCCAGACGGAAATAGAAACCAGGTAGCCGGCGAGTTCAGCGGCGATAAGCGGTAGCGACCGCTGCAGGCCTTGGCGCAAACCTGCCGACGCAAGCAATGTATTAGTCGGACCCGGCGTAATCAGCACGACGATAATGCCGACGGCCAACAACGCGGTAGCGGACGCAGAGAACATGGAAAAGGCGCAATGTTGAGAACAGTGCGCCTTTTTATCACAGACGGCGACTCGGCCAGCACTTGACTTGGCGACGAGGCGCGAGGAGGGATCGCTGTCGTTAAGGGTTAGCCGTAAAGTCAGGCGCAAAACGCTAAACGCCAATTGCTGATGGCAAGCGTCAAGGCCCAACCAACGTTCAGTGTTCCAGCTTCGCGCGCAGTTCCCGCGCAGCTTCCAGCAGCCCTTCATATCCCGAACGCGCGTGTTCGGGCAAGTCAGGATCGCCGACGAACGTGCCGAGCGTTTCGATCAGGCTGTACAGAATCCCCTTTGCAGCACCTGACGCAATGCTGCCGGACGATACCTGCTGATCCACGTGACTGAGCGCTGCGTCGAGGTTTTCCAGATTGGGCCGGTCGCCGGTGGGCGGCGTAGGCGTTACGTCTTGCGTCATGATGAAGCGTCTCCCCGTATGAAGCGGTAAACGAGCGATCCTTTCACGTTGTTATATACCGATCGCGGGTTGCCGTCTATTCGTGATCGGCGCGAACACGACCTGGACTAAGGTGTCCACCGATACATCAGAATTTTTGCGCGCGCGTCGTCTTCTACCAGTACCACGTACTCGCCGTTGTCACGTTTCGCCGCGCTGATGCCGAGATAGACGTCCACCCAACCGCTCGTGTTGCCCACGCTCGCGCCGGGCGTCATATAGCCGACCGGCTGACCTGTGCGCGCGTCGTACACATCGACCTTCGCCGTGTACAACTCGGCCACGAAGACATAGTCGCCGGCCACCGCGACGCCTACGGTGGTCGTCTGCGGATTGCTCTGCGTGTTCCACGGCAGCGCGACCGCGTACTGCTGGGTAGGCGCGGCCGAACTCCAGTTGTCATAACGCGCGAGCACCGGGCCGGCCTCTTTCCAATGGGTCGCGTCCCACGGAACGGCGCTCGTAAAACCGGACAGATACATGGTGTCGGATTCCGCGATGTAGACAAGCCGTGCCAGTCGCGTGAAAGGCTGCGGCATCGCAAACATTCTGGAACTCGCGTAGGTGTAGATCGGATTGCCCGCTTGGTCCAGCCCCTGCAAAGGCATTTCGCGGATGCCGCTCAGCGGTGTGGCAAGCCAGACGTTGCCCGGCGCGTCCACCCACCAGAAGCCGTTGCCCACGGTGCTGCCGGTCGACGGATTGCTGCTGATTTCGCTGGCATCCACAACGCCATTACCATTGACATCGCGCCACAGCCATTCGCCATAGCCCGGCTGGCCCGAAGGCCACGTGCCCGGCAGCGGATTTTGCGCGAGCAGCCCCGACGGAATTGCCGTCTCGCCATGTGCGGCGTCGAAACGGTAGACGTTCAGATAATGCGCGCCCGGATCGAGCGTATAGAGAAACGGCCGGCCGTCGATTCTTCGCACCATCGGCTCGCCGCGCACGCCGCGCGGCTGATGAAACGTGGGATCGTCGGGATAATCGAAGCGATTCAGCGTGAACCCCGCATACGACCATTCGCGGCCCACAGGCTGGTTGTAGTCGAGCGTGAAGCGCTTCGAACCGGTGTACACCGAAGACGGCGTGGCTGGATCGAATGCGGCGCTGTCCACGAACGTCAGCCCATACAGCCGCCAGTTCAACGCATGCGAGCTGAACACATAGCTTTCCAGCACCGCACCTTGACCGACCGATGCAGAGCCAACCGGCCGCGGCCCTTCACCGTTTTGCGCGACATATAGATTGCCCGCCGGGTCGAGCGCGATTCCCGTCATGCCGTTAAAGCGCCAGTTGCCCGGCACGCCCTTGACCGCATGAAAAATACCGTTGCGCGTGCCGAGCGGTGAGGCCGCTCGCGGTTGACCATTGGCGTCCTTGTTGAAGACGAGAATCTGCTGCGACGGCCCGTTGTCCGCGACGAGAATCTGTCCAGCCGGCGTAACGGCGATGTCGGTCGGAACTGCGCTGGCGGGCAACGGCAACGTGCCGGCGAGCGCGGTGCCGTCTGCGCTGAAGTGCAAAATAGTTAGGTTTCCGGACGATATGCCGCTTATCACCCAGAGCGTCGAATCGGTGTCGATCGCGATACGTCCTGGTGACCTGACGCTCCACGAGCGCAATGGCTGCATCGTATTGGCGTTCAGAACAACGATGCGGTTCGCGTAGGTGTCCGAGAGGTACAGTTCGCTGTCGGTGGCGGCAAGTCCGCGGATGGCCGCGTCGGTACCGGTCGTTACTGTATCGACGGGCAGGAAACTGTTTTTCGTTGCGTTCGCGCTATTGCCGACGCCCGCACTAAACGGCACGCCGGCCGAGAGGTTCGCCAACGTGCGGCGCGTGATGCCAAACCACGTCTGTCCGGCCGGTGGATAGTCTGCGCCGACCAGTTTGTTGTTCTCGTTACCGATCGACATTGCCGCGTACAGATACGTGTGGTTGACCGCGACGGCATCGCCGCCCGCAGCGCCCCAACCGTGCGTGAAACCGGCGACGGCAATCTTGTCGCCCCCGCGATACGCGGCTATTTCACTGCCGCTCTCGTCCCACGGCGCGTTCGTGAAAACGGTACCGTCGGCGCCCACCGCGATTGCCTGGATATCCTGCTGCATCCACTTGCCGTCGCCAAAACCGAAGCTATTGCCGATCCACGAGGTGGTGTAGGTGAGCTGCGACTGCGCATAGCCAGTAAGCGGAAGAAGACAGTGGCAAAAAAAGATTGCCGCGCCGAGGCGCGAAAGGAGTTTCACAACGATGTTCCCTTGCAAGTGACGCTTTCATCCTCGCATAGAAAACAGGTGAATTAATTGATAAAAAAATTGACCGTAAATATTTTAGAAAACAAATATACCGCTTGCATAGGAGTGCGTGGCGTGCCGATTCTTCTGCGGTCTCGCGGTGTTATGTGACAAAAACAGTCAATCTCATCACGATGCGTCAATAGGTCGCCAATATCGTTTTCTTCAAATCTATTTGTGAATCCATCCCAGCAAAGGCGCACTTTGTGCGCATAAACTCCGCGTTTATCAGGCGTGGCTGCGTCGCCCGAAAATGCGCCGGGTCATATCGAACGCAACCAGATTGCCGGCTACCACCAGCAGCAAGCCAACCACTGCCAATGCCGACCACTGATAGCCTTCGAATACCGTCGACACAGCTAGCGCCACGATCGGAAACAGCACGGTCGAATAGGCGGCGCGCTCGGGCCCGATGCGCCCGACCAGCATCAGGTATGCGGTAAAGCCGATCACCGAGCCAAACACCGCGAGATACGCCAGTGCGCCGAGATAGCGTGTGGACGATTCGATAGCGAACGGGAAGCCGGCGAGCGCGCTTCCTACGGTCAACACGCTCGCGCCGATCAACATCGCCCAGCTATTGGTCGCGAACGGATGCAATCCCATCGACTGCATGCGGCTCGACAGCAGATTGCCAGCCGAAAAGCACAATGTGCCGAGAAACGCGATGCCAAGCCCGAGCCATGCGGCGTGGTCGCCGAGATGTCCGCTCATCTGCTGAACGAAGAGACACACAATACCGACGAGACCGAGCATCGCGCCCGCAATCGCCGATGGCTGCAGCGGACGCCCCATGAAAAGCCGTCCGTTGATCGAATTAAGAAGCGGCGCCGTGGAGAACACCACTGCCACGAGGCCGCTCGGCACCACCTGTTCGGCGTAGTAGAAGCACAGAAAATTCACGCAAAACAGCGCGAGCCCTTGCGCGAACAAAAATCGCCACGCGGCGCGAGGCGGCCACATCGGCCGGCGCATGATGCGCAACAGCGCGAACAGCACCAATGCGGCAATCCAGAAACGCCAGGCGATAGAAACCGGCGGCGGCACTTCGCCCAACTGCCATTTGATCGCGATCCAGGTGGTGCCCCAGATCAGAACGGTAACAGCATAAAGCGACAGATTCATGGTCAAGCCTGCACAGCGGATACGGGAGTGCGACTATGCGGCAACGCAGGCGCCAGGACTTGTCCAGGATTGCGCATTTTCGGCGGCAAACCGCGAGCGCATAGGTGCCGCGGCGCGGCCAGCCGTATACTTACGCTCATATCCCGCAAGAACGACACCAGTCCCGTGAAGCCGAGCCCGCCCGTCGCTGTGAATGACGCCACTGAAACGCCGTTTGGCATTCAGTCGGTGTGTCACACGCTCGGCAGCTCGAACGCGAACTTGGACCGGTTTGCGTGGCTCGGCGACGGTCTGGCGATTGCCGTGTGGACGCGCGACACAGAAGTCGCCGAGACCGTCTACGATCGGCCGGGCCACCACACCCTCTCGTGCTACCTGGATGGCGGTTATCGCACCGAGCGGCAGAAAATGCCGGGGCGTTATGGCGCACCGTCGCGCTTATGCGCACTACCCGGCGATCATGAGTCGCGCTGGTGGGTGCGCGGCCATATGCATTTCATGCACCTTTATTTCCTGCCTGAGCACTTCACGCAACGCGCTGTGCAGGAACTGGACCGCGAGCCGCGCGAGTTGACGCTTGCCGACCGCACCTATTTCGAAGACCCGCGCATTGCCAGTCTGTGTCAGTCGCTCGCGAACGAACGTTGGGACGACCCGGACGGTTTGCTGCGCACGAACGAAACCGCGCATGAAGTGCTGAGCCTGCTGTTGCGCTCGCAAGGCGTGCGCCGCACCGGCCTGGCGCTGAAGGGCGGTTTGTCGGTCGCGACCAGACGGCGACTGCGCGATTACATCGAGAGCCATCTCGCAGAGCCGCTCACCATCGGTGAACTTGCAGGCGTGGCGGCGCTGTCGGAGTTTCATCTTGCGCGGATGTTCCGCACGTCGTTTGGATTGCCGCCCGCTGCGTGGATCGCGCAGCAACGGCTCGAACGCGCGCGCATGCTGTTGCGCACCACCTCACTGCCGCTTCTGCGGATTGCCGAGCTATGCGGCTATGCAAACGCAAGCCACTTTAGCCACCGTTTCCGCGAAGGCGTGGGCGTGTCGCCTACCGCGTACCGGCAGGCTCTCCCGGCTTAAGCGCATCATTGCAGCGCCATTGCAAGTACACGGGCCACATGAATGGCCTCCACACCGGCGCCATCGTGAATCTGATGACGGCAACTCGTGCCGTCCGCGACCATGACGGTATTGCCGTCGATCTTGCGCACCGCCGGCAATAGCGACAACTCGGCCATGGCCTGCGACGTCGCATAGTGCTCCGCTTCGTAGCCGAAGCTGCCGGCCATTCCGCAGCACGACGATTCCACCGTCGATACCTTCAGCTCAGGAATCCATTTCAGAACGGTTTGCACAGGCGTAAAGGCGTCGAACGCCTTCTGATGACAATGGCCATGCACGAGCGCCTGCGGCGTATCCAAGGGCTTCAACGCAAGCTCTAAGCGACCCGCTTTTTCCTCGCGCACCAGGAATTCTTCGAAGAGGAACGCCTGTTTGGCGAGCTGCTGTGCTTCGTCGCCGAAGCCATAGTGCAAAAACTCGTCACGCAGCGACAGCAGGCACGACGGCTCCAGACCGACAATGGGCACGCCGCGTTCCACGAAAGGGTTGAACAGATCGAGCATTCGCCTCGCTTCGTGCTTCGCTTCGTCAACCAGGCCCGCCGCGAGAAACGTGCGGCCGCAGCAAACCGGGCGCTCGCCTTCGCGCATGTTGAAGTGCACGGTGTAGCCCGCCGCCTCCAGTACCTTCTGCGCCGCCCTGGCGTTCTCGGGCTCCATGCTGTTATTGAAGGTGTCGACGAATAACAGCACTTCCTTCAGCGTCGCGCCATGCGCGTTCACCGTGGGACTTGCGCTCGACAGAAACGACTTCCTGAAACGCGGCAAGCTCCGCTCGCTCGCGAAACCGACCGCGCGCTTGAACAAGGACGACACGAGCGGCACATTGTCGGCAACTGCGATCAAGCCTGGCATGCGGCTCGCGGCGGCAGCGTAGCGCGGCATGAAGGCGACGAGCTTGTCGCGCAGCGTCAAGCCATGTCGCTTGACGCGCGCGGCGCGCGCTTCGATCTTGAACTTCGCCATATCGACGCCCGTCGGGCAGTCGCGCTTGCAGCCCTTGCATGACACGCAGAGATCGAGCGTGTCCTTTACTTCGTCGCTCGCAAGGCCGGCCTCGCCTAGCTGACCGGAGATTGCAAGACGCAAGGTGTTCGCACGCCCGCGCGTGACATGCTGTTCGTCTTTCGTCACGCGGTAGCTCGGGCACATCGTGCCTGCATCGAATTTTCGGCAGTGACCGTTGTTATTGCACATCTCGACGGCCTTCGCGAGACCGCCTGCGAGGTCGTTGCCGCTGCCCGGCGCGGTTTCGCGGCCAGTCAGCGGATCGCGTTCGACGTTCCATGCGGACCAGTCGAGCGCCGGTTCAATGGGCCGTTCCTGATAGCCGGGCGCGAAACGGAAATAGCGCGGGTCGTCCATTTTCGGCGGACGCACCATCTTGTCGGGATTGAAGCGGTTGTCCGGATCGAACAGCGCCTTGATCTCACTGAACGCCTGATTGAGTTTGGGACCGTATTGCCACGCGACCCATTCGCCGCGGCACAAACCGTCGCCGTGCTCTCCGGAATAAGCTCCCTTGTATTCGCGCACTAATGCAGCGGCTTGCTCGGCAATCGCGCGCATTTTCACCGCGCCGTCGCGGCGCATGTCGAGAATCGGCCGCACGTGCAGCGTGCCGACGCTCGCATGGGCATACCAGGTGCCCTCGGTGCCATGCCGATGAAACACCTCCGTCAACTGGCTCGTGTACTCGGCGAGATGTTCGAGCGGCACCGCGCAGTCTTCGATGAAAGACACCGGCTTGCCGTCGCCCTTCATGCTCATCATGATGTTGAGGCCGGCCTTGCGCACTTCCCACAGCGCCTTTTGCGCATTCGCGTCCGGCATTTCCACAACCGAGCCAGGCAAGCCGAGATCGGCCATCAATTCGGAGAGCTGCCTGAGCGACTCGAGTTGCGCGTCGCGCGACTCGCCCGCGAATTCCACGAGCAGCACCGCTTGCGGCTCGCCGACCAGCGCCTTTTCGACAACCGGACGAAACGCAGGGTTGCTCATGGCCAGATCGATCATGGTGCGGTCGACCAGCTCCACCGCGACCGGCTTCAGCTTGACGATGTGCTGGGTCAGATCCATCGACTGCCAGAACGTCGGAAAGTTGACCACGCCCAGCGTTTTATGCGCGGGCAACGGCGCGAGCTTCAGCGTCAACTGACGGCTGAATGCGAGCGTGCCTTCCGAGCCGACCAGCAGATGCGCGAGGTTCGCCACGCCGTCGTCGGTATAAGCGCGCGGATTCTGACAGTCGAACAGGTCGATGTTGTAGCCGGCCACGCGGCGCAACACTTTCGGCACGCGCGCCACGATTTCGTCGCGCTCGCGTTGCGCGATCTGCCTGACGCCTTCGAATATCTGCTGCAAACGCGCGCCTTGCGGCGCATCGCGCAACGAAGCGAAACGCGCTTCGGTGCCGTCGGCGAGAATTGCGTCGATGGCTTCGACGTTGTGCACCATGTTGCCGTATTCAATCGAGCGCGAACCGCACGAATTGTTGCCCGCCATGCCGCCGATCGTGCATTGCGCCGCTGTCGACACATCCACCGGAAACCAGAGACCGTGCGGCTTGAGCCATGCATTCAGATGATCCAGCACGACGCCCGGCTCGACCGTCACCGTGCGCGCCTCCAGGTTGAAATCGACGATATTGTTCAGCCATTTGCTCGTGTCGATCACGAGCGCTTCACCGACCGTTTGTCCGCATTGACTCGTGCCCGCGCCGCGCGCGAGCAGCGGCACTTTCTCGCTGCGCGCAATGTCGAGTGCGATGCGCAGATCGTCCTGGTCGCGCGGCACGACAACGCCGACGGGCATGATCTGATAGATCGAGGCATCGGTCGCATAACGTCCCCGGCTTGCTGCATCGAACAGCACGTCACCACGCAACGATTTACGCAGATGTTGCGCGAGCGGCGTCATCAGACGCGCCGTGGACGGCACGAGATGAATCGGCTTGACCAGCAAAGCGGAGGTGGGATTCGTCATAACGTCGGTGTTGTTGCAATACGCAGAAATCGCAGCGCAGCGCGGCAAACCGCGCGAGCGCCCGAACGGTCAATACAACGTGACGCTTACCGATGGCAGTCCTTCGATGCGTCCGTGTGCCGTGCCCGCGCTTCGCGGGAAGAACATGCCGGTGTACGAACCGGTTGTCACGACCATTTCCGGCGTCACGGTGACGCCACGCGACGTCGCGTGATTGACGAGCCACGTGAGCAACCGGCGCGGATCGCCGGCGGGATTGGCGGGCGTCAATTCCACGACATCGCGTCCGTTGAAATCGAAACGCAGCGCGGGCGAGACAAACGGGAAGCTCTCGTCGTACGGCATGAATTCGCCGACGACGAGCGCGCCGTGGTTCTGCAAGTCCGCGAGTTGCGCGAGCTTGTCGACGTCCGGCCACGCGGCGAAACGGCTCGCGACGATTTCGATCGTCGCGCCGAATGAACCGATTGCGGCATGCACGTCGGCCTCGCTATAAGGCGTTGTGCTGGGCTCGAAACTGCGACCGAAACGAAACGCGATCTCCAGCTCCAGGCCCAATGGCGCGAAGGCCCCGCGCGGCACAGTGGCGCCGTCGGGATACCGGTCGACGTCCGGCAACGGCGCGCCCTGGATCGGCCCGCTGTCCGACTTGGCGCCGATCTTCCAGCCGCCGATGCGCGCGCCGGCGATCGCCAGGATCTCATGCTGGACCGCATACGCCGCATTGGCGTCGGTCGGCGCGAGATTGGGCGGAAGATTGTCGAGCGTCGCATGATCGCGGCGCGCATCGGCGAGCAAGCGGCTCAGAGGCAACGTGGTCAGCTTCATGGCGTCGGCGCGAGAGGACTTAAGCATCGCTTACACGCCCATGCGGGGCGAGACCTGCCCCTTGTCCGCGGGATCGCCTGCAAACTTGCTCTCCGGCTGCATGCGGAACGCGAGCACGACACCAATCGCCATCAACAGCATACTGCCGACGAACGGCAACTCCCAGCTGCCGAAGTAGTCGATCAGGAAGCCGCCCATCACGGGTGAGATGATTGCCGCGAGCGCCGAGCCCGTGTTCATCATGCCGCTCGCCGTGCCCGAGGCTTCCGGCGCGATGTCCATCGGAATGGCCCACATCGGTCCAATCGTCATTTCGGCGAAGAAGAAGCCCGACGCGAGACACGCCATCGACAGATACACGTTGTGCGTGAACATAATCGGAATCAGCGACAGCAGGCAGAACATCATGCACACCGACACCATCCAGCTGCGTGCGCGCTTCAGGCTCCCGGTTCGCGTATAGATGAAGTCGGTCACGACGCCGCCAAGCGTATCGCCCACCACGCCGGCGAGGAACACGACCGATGCGAAGATCGCCGACTTCTTCAGTTCCAGGTGATAGCTGTGCAGGAAGTATTGCGGAATCCAGCTCAGGAACAGCCACAGTGTCCAGCCATAGCAGAAGTACACAATCGTAACGGGCGCCATGCGGCGAAACAGCTTGCCCCAAGGCACGCCCGCCGACTTTGCTTTGGGCGCGGGCAATACTTCGAGCTCTTCAGTCGTGATACGCGGGTGGTCTTTCGGATGCTCGGTGAACGTCAATGCCCACACGACAACCCACAACAGGCTGAAGGCGCCGCAGATATAGAACGATTCGCGCCATCCCCAATTTGCCATGACGAGCACGATGAGGCCGGGCGCAACCGCATTGCCGATGCGCGACGCAGCGTGCGTGATCCCCTGCGCAAAACCGCGTTTCTCTTTCGCGACCCAGCGCGCCATTGCGGATGTCGCGGCGGGAAAGGTTGCGCCTTCACCGAAACCGAGCAGCACGCGCGCGGCCAGCAGCGAAATCAGCCCGCCGGCGAAACCGGTCAGCAACGTGGCGATGCCCCAGATCGCGCCGCACGCGAGCAGCGTACGTCTTGCGCCAAAACGATCGCTAACCCAGCCGCCGATAATCTGAAACAGCAGATACGGATATGCGAAAGCGGAGAACACCAAACCGACTTCCGTATGCGAAAGATGGAATTCCTTGCCGAACCCCGCGGCCGCTGTACTGACGTTGACGCGGTCCAGGTAGGTGATGAAGTACATGATGCAGAGCATCACTAGAACGATACTGGTCGCACTGGTCAAACGAAACCGCTTCATCGTCTCTCTCCATTTGCATGTGTCGACGGCGCGCCTGACATGACCCGCCTGGTCGTCGCCCGGCGGTAGGCGCCGCCGGGACATCGCATTGTTCAGGGCCGCGTTCTGCGCGCGGCTTCGTGATGGAACTGACTTCGTTGATGCCTGCTTTCGTTGCGGCCTGCTGTTTTCGATGCGTTGCTGCGGCTTGTTGAGCGGGCCCGGTTTTGCGACGTGGCCAGCACAGCTTGTTCTGCCGCTTCGTTCAGGCTGCCGCCTTCAAACCGGACGCTTGCGTCGGCTCGCTCAACCACTCCATAGCGGCAGGCAAGCCGCTTCCCTTGAGTGGGACGCCCGCGAGCCGCAAGCCCATTTCGCAACCTGCGAGCGTCGCGAGCAGCATCAGGTCGTTGCAATCGCCCAGATGACCGATGCGGAACATGCGCCCTTTCATCTTGCCGAGACCCGTGCCAAGCGACATGTCGAAGCGTTCGTAGATCAGCTTGCGAACCGCGTCGGCATCGACGCCGTCGGGCATCATCACGCCCGTCAGCACGGGGCTATATACAGCCGGATCGGCGCACTGGATTTCCAGGCCCCAGGCGCGCACCGCGCGGCGAGTCGCCTCGGCAAGACGCTCGTGACGCGCGAACACGTTGTCGAGCCCTTCGCCGAGAATCATTTCGAGCGCTTCATGAAGCCCGTACAGCAGGTTCGTGTTCGGCGTGTAGGGCCAGTAGCCCGTCTTGTTCATCTCGACGATTTCGCTCCAATCCCAGAAGCTGCGGGGCAACTTTGCATGCTTGCTCGCGGCCACGGCTTTCGGCGAAATCGCGTTGAAGCTGATGCCCGGCGGTAGCATCAGGCCCTTCTGCGAGCCTGAAACGGTGACGTCGACGCCCCACTCGTCGTGGCGATAATCGGCGCAGGCAAGGCCCGAGATCGTGTCGACGAGCAATAGCGCGGGATGTCCTGCGGCGTCGATTGCGCGCCGCACGGCGGCGATATCTGACGTCACGCCCGTGGACGTTTCGTTGTGCACGACGCACACAGCCTTGATGGAGTGCTGCGTGTCTTCGCGCAGACGCGCTTCGATCATTTGCGGTTGAACGCCGCGGCGCCAACCCTCGATGCCGGGCAAGCCAAGAAACTCAGGCTTGAGCCCCAGGCTTTCGGCCATCTTTTTCCAGAGCGTTGCGAAGTGCCCGGTCTCGAACATCAGCACATGATCGCCGGGGCTCAACGTGTTCGAGAGCGCCGCCTCCCACGCGCCGGTGCCGGACGCCGGATAGATCACCACGGGATGCTGTGTCTTGAAGATCTTCTTAATCCCGTCGAGCACTTTCAGACCCAGTTCGCCGAACTCAGGGCCGCGGTGGTCGATGGTCGGGTAGCTCATCGCCCGGAGGATGCGATCGGGCACGGGGCTCGGCCCCGGAATCTGCAGAAAGTGGCGGCCGGCGGGATGAAAATCTAACTTCAACATTGCGCTCCTCCGATTGAATTTTGCATGCAAAAAACTATATCAGACGAGTTCGGACAGGCGAAAGACCAAAATCGCCTTTGCGCACAGGTGTTTACCCGCGCTGTTTCGCTGTGCGCGGCGATCCGATAAAATCGAATCCAATGTGGATAAGGAAGTTTGTATGCAAAATTCGGAATTTGAGGCAAGTCTGCCCACGGCGGCCGTGTTGCCGAAAGTGGAGCGTCAGCGCTTGCATGACACGGTTGTGGAGCACATTCGCCGGTTCATCGTCGAAGGCGTACTTGAGCCGGGCAAGAAGCTGAACGAGCGAGAATTGTGCGAAACCCTCGGCATTTCGCGCACGCCGTTGCGTGAGGCGCTCAAGGTGTTGGCCGCTGAGGGGCTGATTGAGATTTCGCCGAACCGGGGCGCGTCGGTGTGGAAGATGTCGGAGGCGGAGTTGCGCGAGACGTTCGAGTTGATGAGCGGTCTCGAGGCTTTTTCGGGCGAACTGGCAGCCGAGCGGATGACGGCGGCGGAGCTTGCCGACATCAAGGCGTTGCATTACGCAATGCTCGCTTGTCGCGCGCAAAACGATCTGGCTGGGTACTACAGCCGGAATCAGGCGATCCACGACAAGATCAATGAGGCCGCGCGGAACTCAGCGCTTCGGCAGACTTATATCTCGGTGAATCGGCGCTTGCAGGCACTGCGTTTCCGGTCCAATTTTCAGATCCCGAAGTGGGACAGCGCCATTCATGACCACGACGAAATGTTGAAGGCACTCGAGGCGCGGGACGGTAAAAGGCTTAGTCAGATTCTTCGGCAACATCTGCTTGATAAGCGCGATGCGGTCTTGCAGGTGCAGTCGACGGAGGAAGCGGCGGGGTCGGGGTTGAAGGCTTGAGGGTGTGTCTTGCGTGCCGACGCGGGTTATGCGCTGGCGCGCAAGCGCAGACTGCGGACCGTCAGCATCGGCTCCCGGGTTTCGATGCATTGCCGGCTGCGGTAATCGACGCCGATGATTTCGGGAAGCGCGGCACCGCTGAACGTGAGGGAGCGCGTTTGGGTCGTCCACCGGGTCATGTTTGCCTCGCTTCAGCGGGTCGGGGAACAGTCGGAAGCGGCTCGTCCGCCCATTGCGTCCGCGCATCGCCGGTCATGTCCGGCGTACGCGGCTGGATAAGCCACGACATTGTCAGCCCCCTCCAAAAGTTATGTTTCATATGCCGCTGGCTGTGCAGACATTTTGGAATCCTACTAAATGTCTCGACGAGGCCCCCCCTTTTCCATTGAGGACTCGGGCCTCTGCATTATCAAATCGATCCCGACCGGCGTACAGATGGAAACTGTCGCAGTTTTGTAAAACAAAATCGGGATAGGTTTAACGCATAGCCATCTAATGGATTGACTGACGCTGTACAGAACCAGATCGTCCGCAAGATAGGGAAAGGCACGAAAAAACGCCCGCACGCGGCGGGCATTAGCAACTATCTGGAAAAGCCGGGAACGTCACATAGCGCTCATCATCGCGCCGCTGCTGCCAGTGGGTCCCACCATGGGACGCAACCGACCAGCGATCCAACGGGTGAGCAGGTTCGACGCTAAGTGGGACGGCAAACGTCTTACGCTCAATCGCGCTGCGCCAGCCAAAGCGAAAACTTATCCCCAGTTTTTGTTCAAAACCCTGTGGACAACCTCAGCAAACCCACACCAAGTACTTGATGGCACACTGCAATCCCGCGCCGTCTCCGCAACAGTCAGCCGGAGACGGCATCGCTGGGAAACAGCCCCTCACCGTACTCCATCCTTCCGCCGCAGCGACTCCGGCAACCCGCGCAGCACGATCAACGCACAAATCACACTCATCGTACCGATCACATACAACGCGGGCGTCGTGCTGCCGGTCAGATCCCGCACGCGTCCAACCATGATCGGACTCACGATCCCCCCGAGCTGACCCAGCGTATTGATCAACGCGATGCCGCCAGCCGCGCCCGCCCCAGTCACCAGTTTAGGCGGCAGTGCCCAGAACGCCGGGATGGATGCCACCACGCCTGCGCCCATCACGGCCAACGCGACGATCAGAAAGCCCGTCTGCTTGTCGAAGAAACCCGCGGCAAAGAAGCCGATTGCCGACATCACGAGCAGCCCGAAAACGAACTTGCGCCGCTCGCCGGTTGCGTCGGACAGGCGCCCCACCACCACCATGCAGATCGCGCCGCATACATAGGGCACCGCCGTGAGCAAACCAATCAGCGTCGGATTGTGCGTGCCGGCCACGCGGATCAGATGCGGCGTCCAGAAATTCAATCCATACGACGCAACCTGAATCAGAAAGTACACGAGACCCAGCGTCAGAAAGCCTGGCGTCCTGATCGCCCCGAGCAGCGAATGCCCGGTGTCGGGATGACGGCTTTGCTGCGCGATCTGCTCAGACAGATACGACTTCTCGGCGGGAGACAACCAGTTCGCGTCCTCAATGCGGTCCTTCAATAGCTTCAGCACGAGATAGCCGAGCAGCACGCACGGTAGGCCACCGAGCAGGAACAGCCAGTGCCATCCGGGCATACCGAGCACGCCGTTCATATGCCCGATAACCAGGCCGGCAAGCGGCGCACCGACCAGCCCCGAAAATGCCGACGCGAGAAACAGCATCGACGTAATACGCCCACGATAGCTCGGCGGAAACCACAGCGTGAGGTAATACAGCACGCCGGGAGCGAAGCCCGCTTCCATTGCCCCGATCAGAAAACGCAGTCCGTAAAACTGCCATTCGGTATTGACGAAAACCATCGCCGCCGTGGCGAGTCCCCACGAAATCATGATCCGTGCAATCCAGCGCCGCGCACCGACCTTGTACAGGAACAGATTGCTTGGCACTTCGAACAATACGTAGCCGATCACGAACAGGCTCGCGCCAAGACCATACGCGGTGTCGGATAACCCGAGATCGCTTTGCAACTGAAACTTGGCGAAGCTGATATTAATGCGATCGAAGAACGCAAACAGATAGCAGATCATGATGAGCGGCATCAGCCGCCATGCCACTTTGCGGATAATGGCCGCCGCGCCGTCCGCGCTTTGCTCGCGGCCGCCGGTTGCGATTGCGCCCAGGTCACTCATGCTCGTCTCCAATGCCGGATTCGGCGCTGCCGTCCGGTCGTTTAGTGGATCAAGGAAAGTTAGATTTGCAGCACGTAGTCCGGCACGGGATGCAGGTCGCTGTTGCGTCCGGCCTTCGCCACCTGCCCGGGCACGTCATGGCCGAGCAGATCCGGCAGTGCCCGCGACAACGCGAGCAGCTTCTCAAGATCGATGCCGGTCGGGATGCCCATTCCGTCGCACAGATTCACGAGGTCTTCCGTACAGATGTTGCCGGATGCACCCGGCGCGAACGGACAACCGCCAAGGCCGCCCAACGCGGCGTCGAAACGACGTGCGCCGGCTTCATACGCAGCCAGCACGTTGGCGAGCCCAAGTCCGCGCGTATTGTGAAAGTGGAGCGTGAGCGCGGAAGGCGTCACGCGTTCAAGCACCCGCGTTACGAGCCGCGTCACCTGGCGCGGATTCGCCATGCCGGTCGTATCCGCGAGCGTGATGCCCTGTATGCCCATCTCGCGATATGTATCGACAATGCCGACCACGCGGTCCTCGTCGATCGTGCCTTCGAATGGACAGCCGAACGCAGTCGCTACGGAAGCGTTGAGCAATACGCCCGAATCTTTCACATGACGCACGATGTCCCCAAACGCCGTCAGCGACGACTCGCAACTCATGCGCATATTCGCGCGGTTGTGCGTCTGACTTGCCGACATCACGAGGTTCAGTTCATCCGCCTTCGCAGCCAGCGCGCGCTCGGCGCCCTTGAGGTTGGGCACCAGCGCGACATAGATCACGCCCGCATGGCGCTCGATCTGCTGAAATACCGCCTCGCCATCACGCAACGCCGGAATCGCTTTCGGCGATACGAACGAACCGGCCTCGATCCGCGTGAAGCCCGCCGTCGAAAGCGCGTTGATCAACGCGATCTTGTCGGCGGTATCGACCCAAGTGGGTTCGATCTGCAAGCCGTCGCGCGGCGCGACTTCCTGGACAATCAGTTTGTCGGCAGTTTTGGTGTCCATGACACCGTTCGATGCTCGGCTCATTGCACGGCTCCTTCGCGGCGAAGCCGCTCGATTTCTTCGGTTGCAAATCCGAGTTCGCTCAGCACGCTGCCGGTATGTTCGCCAAGCGTGGGACCTTGCCAGCGCACTTCCCCCGGCGTGTCCGACAGCTTCGGCACGATGCCCGGCATCTTCACCGATGCACCGCCAGGCAGTTGCGCCTGCAACAACATGTCACGCGCCTGGTAGTGCGGATCGGACATGATGTCCGCGACTGAATAGATGCGTCCCGCAGGCACTTCGGCGCGTTCCAGCGCGGCCAGCACGTCGTTGGTGGAATGGTGAGAGGTCCATGCGGCGATGGCCTCGTCCAGCATCGCGCAATGCCTGGCGCGGCCGTCGTTGTGAGCTAATGCTGGATCGTCGGCGAGATCGGCGCGGCCGATCGCCTGCATCAGCCGCCGGAAAATCGGATCGCTGTTGCCTGCAATCACCACGTAACCGTCGTCTTCGGTGGGATACGTGTTGGACGGCGCAATGCCGGGCAAGGCGCCGCCGCTGCGCTCGCGAACGTGACCGAGCAGGTCGTACTCGGGCACGAGGCTTTCCATCAGATTGAAAACGCTTTCGACGAGCGACACATCGACCACCTGGCCCTCGCCCTGTCCCGTCTTCACGCGAAGCAAGGACATCAACGCGCCGATCACGCCGTGCAGCGACGCGAGCGAATCGCCGAGACTCACGCCGACGCGCGCCGGCGCGCCGTCCACTTCGCCCGTCGTGTAGCGGATGCCGCCCATCGCCTCGCCGATTGCGCCAAAGCCCGGCCTGTCGCGATACGGACCAGACTGTCCATAGCCGGAGATACGGACCATCGTCAGCTTGGGGTTGATCGCGTGCAGCACGTCCCAGCCGATGCCGAGCTTTTCGAGCGCGCCCGGACGCAGATTTTCGATGATGACATCGGCCTCGGCCGCGAGCCGCTTCACGATCTCGACACCATCGGCCGATTTGAGATTCACGCAAACCGATTTTTTGTTGCGCGACTGAAGATACCACCAGAGCGATGTGCCCTCGTGCAGCTTGCGCCATTTGCGAAGCGGATCGCCCGTTTCAGGCGCTTCGATCTTGACCACGTCGGCGCCGAACTCGCCCATGAGGCGCGCGGCGAACGGCGCAGCAATGAGAGTTCCGATCTCGACGACGCGGATACCCTGAAGGGGTCCACTCATGTGCTGTCTCCATAGCAGTTTTCTGTTGAGAGACAGCTTGCAGGCATGCCGCGGCGGCGTCCAACCGCAATTCGCCAACGACCGTTCGCGAACGGCGAACGCTCCCGCGAGGCGCGGATTAAGTCGCCGCGGTTCGCGCGTTGTCCTTCGCTTCCACCGAACGCAGATGCTCGAACAGCAGACGGCTCACCGGCGACAATGCATCGACGTCGCGCACGACCAGCACGAGGCTGCGTTCCGACCACTCGTCTTCGAGTGGCGCACCGACCAGTCCAAGCGGGCGGCCCATGAGTTCATAAACCTTTTGCGGCAATACGCCGACGCCCATGCCTGCCTGTACCATCCGGCAAACCGCGTCGAAACCCGGCACATGGATTCGCAGCCGCAATGGCTTGCCGGCCTGGCGCGCGGCCATATGCGTGCGCGCGTTGATGGAACTCGCGGCGTGCAAGCCGACGTGATCTCCGTCGAGCGTTTCATCGAACGCGACGCTTTTGCGCGTAGCCAACGGATGATCGTCCCGCATCACGAGCACGAGCGAATCGTGCCGATAGTGCTCGACGTGCAAGTCGCGCGTGTCGGCGTCGCCGGAACATATGCCGAGATCGGCCAGGCTGTCATCCACCGCTTCGACCACGCCACCGCTCGGCCGCTCTTCCAGATCGAGCTTCACACGCTCGTGCTCCAGCTGGAACGCGCGTAAATCTTCGGGCAAGAATTCGACGATCGCCGACAGGTTCGCCATCATTCGCACGTAACCACGCACGCCGCTCGCGTGTCCCGCGAGTTCAATGCCGATGTTTTCGATGTCGCGCATCACGCGCCGTGCGTGATGCAGCAGCGTTTCGCCGGCCGGCGTGAGCGTCATGCCGCGCGCGTTGCGCTGGAACAGCGTGGCGCCGACCGCCTGCTCCAATTCGAGCAGGCGCTTGCTCGCTGCCGAAACGGCAATCGCCTCGCGCTCCGCGGCGCGCGTGAGCGTGCCTTCCTCGTAGACGGCAAGGAACAGCTGAAGGGTCGTAAGGTCGAGCTTACGAAGAAGGTTCTTGATCACCATGGCGCGGCGCCGGCAGTTCGGTTAGTGCTAATCATCCCATATGCGGCCGCGCAGCCCGAGCCCTGAATTATCGTGGTGAGATCGCCCAGCGGCAACGCGGACATTCATGGCCATGAGTCGGGTCTGTGATTGTGCGAATCAACAGAGCCGCTTGCCGTGCAGCGCTAAAGCGCGTTTGGTATGCTGGATCGCCGGTCATTCCGCGGGGCCTCATGGTCGTTCCCTCGGCCTCAGTATTCACCAACGCGCTTGTTGCGATAAGCGCCGCGACCGGTCGAACGCGGCCAACCGCACGGCGTCGGCTGCCAAGGCTCTCGCAGTTCGCCCATCGTCAAAGGAATCATTCGATGCCCACCGTCGCGATAGCGATTTTCCCCGGCGTGCAGGCGCTCGACGTTGCCGGGCCTGTCGATGTGTTCTCGGAAGCGAACCGCTTCGTCACGCCAGAGGAGCGCTACGAGGTCACACTGCTGAGCGCAAAGCAAGCGCCGCTGCGCGCGTCGAACGGCATGACGTTAATCGCCGACGCCACGTTCGATCACGCTCGCGAGCCGTTCGATCTCGCGTTGGTCGCGGGCGGCCCTGCACTGCCCGAAGGCGAGCCGCCCGCTGCACCGCTGCTCGACTGGTTGACCGACGTCGCGCCTCGATGCGCGCGTTACGGTTCCATTTGCACCGGCGCTTTCGCGCTTGGACATGCGGGCCTGCTCGATGCACGCAACGTCACGACACATTGGCAACACGCGGCCCAACTCGCCACCCAGTTTCCGAAAGCGCGCGTCGATTACGACCGCATTTATTTGCGCGATGGCCAACTCGTGACGTCGGCGGGCGTGACTGCGGGCATCGATCTGTCGCTCGCACTCGTCGCCGAAGACCATGGTTCGCACATTGCACTCGCAGTGGCGAAGCGGCTTGTCGTTTTCGCGCAGCGGCAAGGCGGTCAGTCGCAATTCAGCCCGTACCTCACGGCACCCGCCGACGAAACATCGCCGGTCGCAAAAGTCCAGGCGCATGTCATGGAGCGCATCCACGAAGGCTTTACGGTCAAAGAACTCGCCGACGTCGCCGGAATGAGCGCCCGTAATTTCGCGCGCGTGTTCGTGCAGGAAACGGGCGTGACGCCGCATGAGTTTGTCGAGCGCGCGCGTGTGGATGCAGCGCGCAAGCTGCTGGAAAGCAGCGGCGCTGCGCTAAAGACGATCGCCTACGATTGCGGTTTCGGCACGGCCGAGCGCATGCGGATCGTCTTCATGAAAAGAATCGGCGCAACGCCGATGCAATATCGTGAGCGCTTTCGGGCCACCTGATCACCGTCGATGAGCGGCGCCGCTGCGCGCGCAAATCATGCGTGAGAAGATAACGCTCTGCTCAAGCCAACGCTCAAGGAACGACATGAACCCCTCTTCTCCGATTCGCGCGATCGTCACTGGACACACACGCGGCCTTGGCGCGGCGCTCGCTGAACAACTGCTTGCACGCGATATCGCGGTGCTCGGTCTATCGCGCTCGCGTCATGCATCGCTCAAACAGCGCTTTCCCACGCTTCTAGAAGAAACCGAACTCGCACTCGCCGATACAGCATGCGTTGCTGAATGGCTGACGACCGATGCTTTGCGCGCATTCGTCAGCGGCGCAGACACTGTCCTGCTGATCAACAACGCGGGCATGGTGCAGCCAATCGGTCCGATCGAGGGGCAGGACGTGGTGGACATCGCGACTGCCGTCAGCCTCAACGTGGCAACGCCGTTGATGCTGACGAGCGCACTCGCCGCCGCGAGTCCGCACGCGAGCGATCGGCGCATCGTGCATATTTCGAGCGGCGCGGCGCGCAACGCTTACGCCGGCTGGAGCATCTACTGCGCGACGAAGGCGGCGCTCGATCACCATGCGCGCGCTGTCTCGCTCGACGCGAACCGCGCGTTGCGGATCTGCAGTCTTGCACCAGGTGTGATCGATACGAACATGCAGGCGGAGATTCGCGGAACCGGCGTCGAACAATTCCCCATGCGTGAGAAGTTCGAGGACCTCAAGCGCACCGGTCAGCTTTCCACGCCCGAGCAATGCGCGGCTCAGTTGCTCGACTACGCACTTAGCGATGCATTCGGTGAAACGCCAGTGGCCGACATTCGCGAAATCGCGAAGTCGGCTTGACGTGTAGCGCGCATCGTCGCTCCCGAAAAACCTCACCTTTGCGTGCATGGGGCGATGATTCCCGTGGCTTGGCGACGGGGTCATCGCGCGAATCACGCTCTTTATTCGAGGATTCTTGCCCGTTGCTTCGCTGCTTGCCGACGATTCGGAGGCGAAGCTCGCACTCCCGAAAAACCTCACCTTCGGTACGAAGCGATCAACACTTCGCAGGTGTCGCCGTTTTCCGAACTCCCGAAAACACTCACCTTTCGCAGTAAGGGACAGGCTGCAAAGCCATACTGGGCGGGGCACCGGTTGCCCGAAACAGACGATTCCCGAAAACTCTCACCTTTCGGATGCGCGAACAATCTGGATACCCAGGTAAGACGGCGCGGTACCCGATTCGATAGAGAAGGAGTCGTCGGCAGCGAATCGTGCGACTACATGAACGGTGAGGCGGTTTGAGTTCGGCCGCTCACGGTCGATGCAACGTCCCAACTACTCCCGAATTCCCTCACCTTTGCGCGGGCGACACGCGACGAAGAGCTCTCTTGCATTACCGCGTCGGCTGGACGTCTAGCGAATTTTTGCGGTTTTTGCAGCAAGAAGCGGAGCTAGCCGAGCGTTTCGAGCCGCCGCCGACTCGCTCCCGAAAAGCCTCACCTTTCCCGTCGCGCTCGTGCATCAACTCGCAAGCTTGCGGAACGTCTCGAGAACCGCGTCGCCTTTGAACGGCTTCACGATCCAGCCTTTGACACCCGCCGCCTTGCCGCGCTCTTTCATCGCCGGACTGCTTTCCGTTGTCAACATG
Organism: Paraburkholderia caledonica; assembly: GCF_000383275.1. Taxonomy (NCBI): domain Bacteria; kingdom Pseudomonadati; phylum Pseudomonadota; class Betaproteobacteria; order Burkholderiales; family Burkholderiaceae; genus Paraburkholderia; species Paraburkholderia caledonica. The sequence goes on from NZ_KB911039.1 coordinate 84,894, forward strand.
ATGACGTTGACCGTCTTGTTCGCGAGTTCGCCGCGAATCTTCTCGACCATAGTGAGACCGTCCATGTTCGGCATGTTGACGTCGCTGATCACGAGCTTGATGCCTGGACTAGCCTTCAGTTTCGCGAGGCCGTCTTTGCCGTCCACCGCGGTGTCCACATCGAGACCATTCTTCTTCAGAAAGCCGGCCACTTCGTCGCGCACCGTGCCTGAGTCGTCCACTACCAGAATTTTCGACATATCTTTCCCTTCATCAATCCGTCAGAGATCAAAACAGTTCCAGCTCGCCGCTGGTTTCTTCAATGGCGCTCGTGTCCGCAACAAAGTCGAGAGGCGCATAAGCGCAAACGCATAGCGTCGCCCCAAGCCGCGCGGTGCCGCCGAGCATCACCGAATACGAAGACAGCAGCCCCGGCTTCAACTCATGCAGATGCGGCAGGCAATGCGCGCTCAGCACATACGGTGTCGACATGCCGAGGTCCGGGAAGTAGCGCAGCAGTTCCTGATTGATCGCGCCGCAACACAAATTGCAGATTTCCAGAAACGCGTCCTGAAACGGCCGCTCGTCGGCTTCCTTCAGGTAGTACGCGCGGTTGCTGTCGTTTTCGTCGAAATGAAGAATCAGCAGCAGCCTGAACACGATCGACGAAATGGTCAGTACGACGACCTGTGTGCCGTGTGCCGTGCCTGTGTCGGCTTGCGCGATCGGGACGATCTCGCACTGGTCGTCTGGACTCAGCGGCAAGCGCGCCTGCGCGGCCTTGCGAAATATGCGCTCGAAGCTGTCCTTGGCGTGGGCCGTAATCACGCGGACACCTCGTCCAGCTTCGAATGAAACTGACTGGCCATCGACTCCACACTGGCAAGCGACGCCGCAATCATCTTGCCGCCGGCCTGAATGTCCTGAAACGTGGAAGTCGTGGTCAAGTCGTTGCGATGCAGGCTGTCGCGATAGCTCTTCGACAATTCCTCGGAACGCGCGGCGAGCGAGCGCACTTCGCTCGCCACCACCGCAAAGCCGCGGCCGGCGGGACCCGCGCGTGCCGCTTCGATCGACGCGTTCAGCGACACGATCACCACATGCCGCACGATGGATGAGAGCTCCTGATTCTTCGCGTGCATGTCGTGGTTCTGCGTCATCAGCGAGATCATTTGCTCGTGCCAACGCTCGAACGCAGCGCCCAGGCTTTTCAGGCGCGCGGCTTCGCTGGCAAGTTGTCGCGCCTGCTGCGCCAACTGGTCCCTGTCTTCGGTAATGCTTTTGAGCGTCGCGCGCAATTCGTCGACGCTTGCCGATCGTTCCATCAATTCGGCGCGCAATTGGGCGGTCTGCGTTTGCAGCTCATGCTCGGCCCGCTCGCGCTCGTGTGCCGCGGCGTCGAGCGCGACGTGCCCGGCCCTGAGCGAATTGATCTGGGCTTGCGCGTCCGCACGCAGCCTTGCGGTCAGCCGCGTAACGTACAGCCGATGCGTGGCCACCCCGAGCAACGCGGTCGCGGCGCTGCCCGCCAGCGCCGCCAATAGATACTGTTGAATCACAACCATTCCTTGAGTGACGCCGCGGCGTGCGGCGCAAAAATGCTCAGCGCGTCACTGCGTCGACGCGAACTTCGCCGTCTTCGTTGCGCGACTCGGTGCCGAGTGTGTCGACGGCGGCGCTGTCCGGCAGACACACAATCGTTTGGAATTGGCGAAACGCCGCGCCTTTATGATCGTCGGTGAAGCGCAGTTCGATGCTGCCGTTTTCGCGCTTCAGGAAATCGCGCACGGCATCCATGCCGACGCCGCGGCCCGACACTGCGGTGACGGTGTCCGCGGTCGAAAAGCCCGGACGGAAGATCAGCTCGGCGATGGCTTCGTCGCCCGGCGTTTCGTCGGGACCGATCCAGCCGCGCTCCATCGCAATGCCGCGAATGCGTTCCAGCGCGAGGCCGCGACCGTCGTCGCTGAGCGTGATCTGCAATGCGCCGCCATCCACGCCGACCTCGATCGAGATCGCGCCAGCCGGCGTCTTGCCTTTTGCGGCGCGGGCTTCGGCGGATTCAATGCCGTGATCCATCGAGTTGCGCAGCAAGTGCATGAAGACGTTGTTCAGCGTGCCGGCCGACTTGCCACGCAGCCGGTAGCCGTTGTCGGCGATATGCACGGACGGCGCAGGCTTGCCCAATTCGCTCGCGAGCGACGGCAGCGAGCCCAGCACGCCCGACAGCGCATAGCGGACGCTTTCGCTGCCGAGCGCGAGCAAATTGCGGCGCAGTGTCTTTTGCATCGCCTGAAGTTCGTGCAGTTCGCTTGCATTCGTCTCGTCGAGCAGACTCACGATGCGCTGCATCTCTTCCTTGTCGACCATGACATAGCGGCCCGCGTTGCCCGCGTCGTTTCGCTGCGCCTTGCCCTTGCGGCCAAGGCTCTGCTCGTTGATAGTCGCGTAACTTTCGATAGCCTCGCGCACACGCGTCAACTCCCGCATCAGATGCTCCTGATCCCACGAGCGATCCGCGTCGGGCTGGCGCAACTCGTGGTAGCTCTGCTCCGTTTCGTGAACGACATCGGTCAGATGCTGCAGGTTGTACGTGCGCGCATTGCCCTTGATGGTGTGCATATTGCGGAACAGCTCTGCAATCGCGGCGTGGTCGGCCTCCGAATGCTTGCGGATGATGCGCTCGTTCTCGCTAATAAAACCAGCCGAACTCTCGATGAAGTGATGGAACTTCTCTTCGCTGACCGCCAGGATTTCGCCGATCATGTCGAGGCGCCTGCGCTGTTCGCTGGCTTCCGCAGCAAGCTTGCGCAATTCGGTCACGTCGCGCACGCAAAGCATCAAGCGAACAACGGTGTCGTCTTCGTCGGTAATTGCCGACCAGCTCAGGTCGAGTATTTTCATGCGGCCATCGGGCATGCGCTTCGAAATCTCGCCGACCAGCAAATGCTGATTGAACGCGAAGTTGATGCAGTCTTCGCCAAGGCACGCATGCGCGGCGGCGTCGACTTGCGACAACGCGTCGGCGCCCAGATCGGTATCTGCGAACACGAGGTCCATGAGTTCGCGCCCGGCAATGTCCTTCGTCTCGAAGATGTCTTCCAGATACGCCGAGTACTCCGCGTGGATCACGGCGCCGTCGATCACCGTCAGGATGCCCTGTTGCATGTTCTGCAACATCGCCTGGATGTCGGCGGTTTTCTGTTTGAGTTGCGCCGAGCTTTCCTGGATCTTCTCGATCATGCCGTTGAAGGCGACAATCGAATGGCCGATCTCATCGAGCCGCCCCACCGGCACGCGGCGCGTGAAGTCCTGGCTGGACGCGATCTCGCTCATCATGGCCTGCATGCGGCTGAGCGGCCGCGTGATCTGACGGTAGAGCAAAGCGCCGATCGAAGTCAGCAGAATAATCGCGATGCCGGTCACGAAAGCAATCGCCGTCGTCGTGGTCGCCAGTGTCGCGTTCAGCGTCGTGATCGCTTCGTCTTTCTCGCGGTTCTTCTCCACGCGCAGCGTTTCGACAATACCTTCGAGTTCGTCCCGATACTGTGCGACGTTCGCAAAAAGATAGGCCTGCGCGAGTTCATTCTTGCCGTCGGCTTTCATTTTCGCCGTCTCGGCAATCGCGGAGAAGTAGTTGGCGAGACTGTCGCTGGCCTGCGTAACGAGACCCTTTTGCGCGTGGCTCGCGGCGTCTTTCGCCTGCAAGGCGAGCGCCTGTTGGAGCGCGATTCTTTTCTTCTTCAGTTCGTCCTGCGCCTGCGCGACAACGGCACCGTCGGGCGCGTAGACAAGCGTCATGGTGGCGAGCTGAACGTCCTTGACCTGAGATACGAGGTCGGCGGAAGCCAGCGCGCTGGGCACTACGCCTTCGGTGACCTTGCGCACTTCGGCTGCGCTGCCGCGCGTTTGATAGACGGCGTAACCGCCGATCGCCGACAACGCGACGAACATTAAAACAACCAATAGCGTAATGCGATGACGGATAGTCATGTGAACCCCGGGTTCTGGCCTTCGCGTCTGCCCTCGTTTGGAGCAGCGCGTTTTTTATGCGACATGAGATCTTGCTTGCAGCGCTGCCGAGTATTGCCGACCCGTGTTACTAAGCGATGACTACAGACTTAACTTCGCATTCGGAGCCGCACTTTTTATTTCTCAAGTTTTCGGCGGCTATGCCGTTGGGTGGCGTCCGTTGCGTTCGCGTGTCGACATTTATCAAACCGAAAGGCGGAAGGCGGGATCGAGTCTGGGGCTCTCCCGAATATCCTCACCACATCGCTAAAGGTGCGAACAGCGGCGCGCCTACCTCACCTATCGGACATAGGCGAGTCTGATAGTCAGGTACCTCCTGGAATCGCTCACCTTTGCGGCAACCTCCTGGAACTCCTCACCTTTGCGCGCGACGCCAGGTGACAACGCCGCGTGGGGCGCTCAACGGTGCGGCGTAAATCCTGGGACGACTCACCATTGCGGACATGGCATCGTCTCCTGGAACGTCTCACCTTTGTGTGCAGAAGGTCAAAGGTGATGCCTTCTCCTGGAATTCCTCACCATCCTGGAATTGCTCACCTTTGACGGCGGTATGCCAACACAGGCTGCCGCCGTGCGACGCGTTATCTCGTCAGCTTGACGACGTTCGAAAGCCCCGGTCCCGGCGAGGAACCGAAGCTGTAAGTGGAGCGGCCGCTGCGCTTGGCCACATACATGGCGGCGTCCGCAACGTCTAGCAGTCCGGCGATGGTCTGAACCCGGTCGGGAAAGGTGGCGATGCCGATGCTCACGCCAATCGCAAAACGACCGCCATACTCTTTGTCACCGACAGCGCGAACGCTTGAAAGCAGGCGGTCGGCGAGTTCCCTCAACTTCGCGTCGTCACCGCAATCCGTTGCCAGTAGAACGAACTCGTCGCCGCCAACACGAGCGAGCATGTCGTTCTGTCGCGTCGCCGCGCGCAGCGATTCGGCGAGCCGACGCAGCAGTACGTCGCCGGCGCTGTGGCCCATCGCGTCATTCACATTCTTGAAGCCGTCTATGTCGAGGTACAGCAGCGCGATGCGCTTGGCGGCGGCCGCATCGTTCGAAAGTGCGTCGATGGTGGAAAGCAGCCGGCGCCGGTTCGGCAGTCCCGTCAAAGTGTCCTGCGCCGCCTGCTGATTGAGTGCGTTCGAATACGCATGCACCCTCGCGAACGCGCGGCGCTGTATATAGACCGTATAACCCATCAGACAGCACACCAGCACAGCGATAGCAACTAGCGCAGCGCTTCCGAACATCAGGCGCTGGTGAGCGTCTTCTGTCGCCACCCTTCGTCTTTCACGCCAGTCGTTCAGCAACAGACTAAGGTCCTGGCGCAGACCGTCCATGTAAAGCTTGCCTTCGTTCGTCTGCACGAGTGCGACGGCAGCGATACGATTGCCGCTGCGAGCCAGCTCGATGGTGCGCGCAAGTTCCGTCACCTTGTCGGTCTTCGCGTGCTCGACCCGGCGCACGAGTTCGAGAGATCTCTCGTCGCCGCCCGCCACCTGCTGCAAGCGCAGCACGGTGTCGTCGAGATCACGAATGCCCTCGCGGTAAGGTACGAGGTAACTTTCGTCGCCTGTCAGCAGATAGCCGCGCTGACCGGTCTCCGCGTTCTCCAGATCGTGCAGCACGCGGTTGGCTGCGCCGAGCACGGCAAACGCTTCTTCGTCGCGCAAACCGTCGGCAACGATGATCCTCGCTTCATACACGAAGAGGCCGGCGGCGACCAGCAAGCCAATGGCCATGCTGACGTACAGCACGATGAAACGGTTACGATCGGCTTTCGCGGAGCGAAACAGACGCGCGGTCACAAGAGCTCCAGGGCGGTGAGGGTGATGGGAAGGTTGCAATCATACTGGAGAGCCGTGGCGGGTCCTCGTCATGGTGGGCAAGTGGACCGCCAGGGCCGCTTGTCGTTCGACGTTCGCCGTTTTGTCAAACAGACGAACTGCCCGCTGCCCGCGCGTCCTTGCGCTCATCACGGCAGTTGCGGTCTGCCGGCAAACGCGGCGACGTGATCACTGGGAACGGCGAAAATTTCCACTGAAGAATTATTCCTGCACTGCCTGCGTGACGCTCAAACAATGCTTGGAAGTGCACGTCATACAGCTTTGCCGAGGCGTGCGTGTGTGGTGCATTTAATCAAAAGAAGGCTTACCAAGGCCTTGCGAATAAGGCTTCACTTCGCTGACAACTTTGCCTATTTTTCATAGAGCCACCAGCGAATCCGCAACCAGTTGCGGCGCACTTCAAACAGACTTTTCATAAGCTCCGCACGCCTGATCCGAGACCGCTAGTGCACAGCCTTGGCCGACGCCGGCGGTTGAGCGCAGGCGCAGATCGCCCTGAACAACAGCCCGGTCCGCTCATATGATTTTTTGAAGGAGACAGCAATGAGCACGAATCTCTCAGTCGTCAAAGGTGCATACGAGGCGTTTCAGCGGGGCGACATTCCCGCGATACTCGAGGTCATCGCGGACGACGTTGAATGGCGTGTCGTTGGACCCGCGTCGCTGCCGTTTCCAAGAGAATGCCGCAACAAGAACGAGGTCTCCGCGTTCTTCAAGTCGCTCGCGGAAAGCGACGACATCGCAGTATTCGAACCGCGCGAATATATCGACGCGGGGGACGATGTCGTCACACTAGGCTTCGTGAAGGGCACGATCCGATCGACGGGCGAAGCCGTTGAAAGCGAGTGGATTCACGTCATGACACTCAAAAACGGCTTGCTGACGCGTTTTGTCGAGTTCTTCGATACGGCAACGAGAGGCGGCCACTAGCCTCACATCGCACGAGTCGCGGCTAGAACTTCACCTTCACCTGGAAGCCGATAGTGAACGGAAGGTCGTCGGATGGAATCGGCGGGATGACGATGAAGTTCGCACCGACGCGCTTGTACTCGACCATGACGAGCGGGGCGAGCACTGGCCCAATCGTATGGTCGCGGCCGAGTCCCCAGTTGCCGTAGTTATAGCCGGAGATGATGCCGCCCATCGCCGCGATTCGCACAATGCCCCAATGCAGGAAATCGGGTGACCAGACGCCGCCGCCGTAATACGACGGCCGGCGCAGCGAATTGCGAAAGCCGCCCGCCGTCAGCGCCCATTGATTGTTGAGCCAGCATTCGACGCCAAGCCCCGGATTGAACTGCTCGAAATGCTTGTCCGGGTCGGGATTGATGTGATACGAGCCGAGCATGGCGTCGACCCAAACGCCGCCGTCGCACCAGCTGCCCGCGTGCGCTGCCGATGTCCCGGCGAGGCCCGCGACGAGCGCGAAGAATGTGTGGCTGATGTGCTTGCGGATGTCCTTACTGATCTGCCGAAGATGCATGTCCTCTCCACCACCGGTCGAGCGCCGGCGTGATGCTGTTTGGTTTTTGTGCGTGCCGCCCGTCGCGCACTGTACCGCAAGCCACTCATGCGATGTTGAAGACGCACTCAGGCTTGCGGGCACAAGACGTGCCGGAAAGCGGCAGCACAACCATAACGGAGGACTGATGGCAAAGCGGTGAAGGCGACGCGCCCGCCTTCACGTTGCGTGGAAATGTCTAGAGCCCGAGATCTGAGAGACCGGGATGATCGTCGGGACGGCGGCCAAGCGGCCAGTGATACAGCCGGTCCGCTTCACGAATCGGAAGATCATTGATGCTGGCGTGACGGCGCGCCATCAATCCGTTTTCGTCGAACTCCCAATTCTCGTTGCCGTACGAGCGGAACCAGTTGTTCGAGTCGTCATGCCATTCGTAGGCAAAGCGCACGGCAATGCGGTTGTCGGTGAATGCCCACAACTCCTTGATCAAACGATAGTCCAGCTCCTTCGCCCACTTGCGGCGCAACAGCCCGACGATTTCCGCGCGGCCATGCGTGAACTCGGCGCGGTTGCGCCACACGCTGTCCGGCGTGTACGCGAGCGACACGCGTTCGGGATCGCGGGTGTTCCAGCCGTCTTCAGCGGCGCGTACTTTCTGGATCGCGGTTTCGCGCGTGAAAGGCGGCAGCGGCGGGCGGCTTTCGATTTGATCGGCCATGAGATTCCTCGCTAATGGTCAGATTGCGGTGAGATTGCGGTCCGCCTGGAAGGCGGGGACTTACTTGCAGATCGAGGTGAGGCTTTCCTGCTTGAGGACGTCTTGGGCTCGCCGCCTGATTCAGCGACTAGCAAAGTTTGAGCGACGGCTTGCGCGTCGAGCGCGGCATCAGGCTCGCCGCTTACGAGTGCAACAGCGATCGCACCATCGAGCAACACCAGCCATTGCCGCGACAAACGCGCGGCGCGCCTTGCATCCACGTTCTCTTGCGCGACGAACTGCTCGCATTGCGTTCGCACAAATGCAAGCAAACGTTCCTTGTGTTCCCGCGCGACGACACGGATCGGGTCTTCTGCCGAAGCAATTTCGCCGGCCGCGTTCAAAAACGCACAGCCGTGAAAGTTCTCCGACGCGAACCATTCGCGCAATACATCGAACATGCCAAGCAGGCGTTTGCGCGCGCTCGTGCCGCCGCGCTGCTGCGTGCCTGCGATGAACCAGTTCATCCAGCGTTCGTCGCGTCGTTCCAGCGCGGCCGCGACGAGCGCGTCTTTCGATTCGAAATGTGTATAGAAGCTTTTACGCGCGGTTCCTGACTGCTTGACGATCGCATCCACGCCGGTTGCGTGTATGCCTCCGGCGTAGATCAACGCTTCCGCGGCGTCCAGCAGTCGCTCACGTGGGCCAGGCGCCGCCACTTCTTCAACATGAGTATGAGTAGCCATGTGCGAAGAGTAGAACGATCATTCTCCCTCGTCAAGTTTTTCCCATTTTGCGTGCGGCTACCGCTAACTGTTATCTTGATCGGGATGAGTCAACCGGAAGCTATTTGATGAAGACATTTGTCGCCCGCGCCTTTGTCGTGCGCGCGTTGCTCGCTGCAAGCTTTCTCTTTGCAACGGCTTGCACGCCATTGCAAGTGCTCACACATTCCGTCAGCCAGAATGAGGCGCGCGTGCCGGTTGGTCGCTACGATCTCGACCATGACCATTGCAGCATCACATTCGACGTCGAACACTTCAAGTATTCGCGCTTTACGATGCGCTTTGATCGCAAGACGGGGCAGTTGGACTGGAAAGAAGGCGGGCTGGAGCAGAGTAGCGTGTCTGTTACGATCGACGCCGCGAGCATTGACACGAATGTGCCGCTGCTCGACAAAATGGTGAAAAGCCCGAGCCTGCTAGACGTGGAGCGCTATCCGGAGATCCGTTTCGTGAGTACGAAATTCGAGCGCACCGGCGAAGCTCGCGGCACCTTGACGGGCGATCTGACCATTCATGGCGTAACGCAACCCGTCACGCTCGACGTCACCTTCAACGGTTTTGCACCCGACCCGCTAACGAAAAAAGACACGCTGGGTTTTTCCGCAGAAGGGCATATCAGCCGCGCGAAGTTTGGGCTCGCGACGTGGTATCCAGCGGTCGGCGACGACATTCACGTGCGCATTCAGGCCGAGTTCGACAAAACGCCCGCAGGCGCTTGAGCACGCTGCGGGCGTGTCTGACGCGGCGCGCATGGCGCCACGTGTGTGCTATGCCGAGGTCCAGTCGAGAATGACCTTGCCGCTTTCGCCGGACAGCATGGTCGCGAACGCTTGCTGATAGTCGTCGACCTTGAAATGGTGCGTGAGGATCGGCGACAGGTCGAGACCGCTTTGCAGCATCGCGACCATCTTGTACCAGGTCTCGAACATCTCACGTCCGTAAATGCCCTTGATTTCAAGGCCTTTGAAGATCACCTGGTTCCAGTCGATCGCTGTTTGAGCGGGCGGAATACCGAGCAGCGCGATCTTGCCGCCGTGGTTCATTGCTTCGAGCATGCCGGTGAACGCGCCTGGAACGCCGGACATTTCGAGGCCAACGTCGAAACCTTCGGCCATGTGCAAATCGGCCATCACGTCGCGCAACGATTCACGAGAGACGTTCACGGCACGCGTCGCGCCCATCTTACGAGCGAGTCCGAGCCGATAATCGTTGATATCGGTAATCACGACGTTGCGCGCTCCCACGTGCTTCGCAATCGCCACGGCCATGATGCCGATCGGCCCGGCACCCGTGATCAGCACGTCTTCGCCGACCAGATTGAACGATAGCGCGGTGTGCGTGGCATTGCCGAACGGATCGAAGATCGCCGCGAGGTCGTCGGAGATCTCGGGCGGAATCTTGAACGCGTTGAACGCCGGAATCACCAGATACTCGGCGAATGCGCCCTCGCGATTTACGCCGACTCCCACCGTGTTACGACACAGATGCCGACGCCCGGCGCGACAGTTGCGGCAGAACCCGCAGGTAATGTGGCCTTCGCCCGACACGCGGTCACCAATCGAAAAGCCGCGCACTTCCGCGCCCATTTCGACGATCTCGCCGACGTACTCATGACCGACATGCATTGGCACAGGAATGGTTTTCTGCGCCCAGTCGTCCCACTTCCAGATATGAATGTCGGTGCCGCAAATAGCGGTGCGCTTGATACGAATCATCACGTCGTTATGGCCGACTTCGGGCACTTTGACGTCAGTGAGCGTGAGACCGGGCGCGCGCTCGAGTTTTGCCAATGCTTTCATATGCGTCCCGTTTCAGATGACACCAAGTTCGCGGCCGACGCGCGCGAATGCATCCACCGCGCGGTCGATCTGTTCTGTTGTATGCGCGGCGCTCATTTGCGTTCGGATGCGCGCGCGGCCCTTCGGTACGACCGGGAACGAAAAGCCGATCACGTAGACGCCTTCGTTCAGCAACGCATCGGCCATTTTCGAAGCGAGTTGCGCGTCGCCGAGCATCACTGGAATGATTGGGTGTTCCCCGGGCACGAGCGTGAATCCAAGCGCGCTCATCTTGTCGCGAAAGTGTGCGCCGTTCTTGCGCACGCGCTCGCGTAGCTGTGCGCCTTCGTCGCTTGCGAGTAGTTCGAGCACTTTCAGCGATGCCGCCGCGATGCTCGGCGTCAGCGTGTTGGAGAACAGATAGGGGCGCGAACGCTGCCGCAGCAAGTCCACAATTTCTTTGCGCGCGGCGACATAACCGCCCGAAGCGCCGCCGAGTGCCTTGCCGAGCGTGCCGGTAATGATGTCGACGCGCGACAGCACTCCGCAATGCTCTGGTGTGCCGCGCCCGTGTTCACCGACAAACCCAACGGCGTGCGAGTCGTCGACCATCACGAGCGCGCCGTAACGGTCCGCGAGATCGCATATGCCGGCGAGGTCGGCGATGATGCCGTCCATTGAAAACACGCCGTCGGTGGCGATCAGCTTGTAGCGCGCGCCTGCGGCGTCTGCCTCTTGTAGTTTCGCTTCGAGATCGGCGAGATCGTTGTTCTTGTAGCGGAAGCGCTTCGCCTTCGAAAGCCGCACGCCGTCGATGATGCTCGCGTGATTCAACTCGTCGCTGATAATGGCGTCGTTTTCGTCGAGCAGCGTTTCGAAGAGACCGCCGTTGGCATCGAAACAACTCGAATAGAGAATGCAGTCGTCGGTTTGCAGAAATTCGGCGAGCGCGCTTTCGAGTTGCTTGTGCACGGTCTGAGTGCCGCAAATGAAACGCACCGACGCCATGCCGAAGCCGTCGTTGTCCAGGCCTTGCTTCGCCGCCTCGATGAGCCGTGCGTCGTCGGCGAGTCCCAGATAGTTGTTCGCGCAAAAATTCAGCACGCCTGTGCCGTTGGCAAGACGAATGTCGGCCGATTGCGGGCTGGCGATCACGCGCTCGCTCTTGTAAAAACCGTCGGCGCGGATCTGCTCCAAAGTGCCGCGCAGATGGGCGAGATATTGTTCACGCATGAACCGGGCTCCTGAATGGGTGATAGGCGAGTGCGGGACTTCCACCGCTTTGGGCACGCGCGACATGGGCGGCCACGAAGCGACCTGCTATAGTCGGCTGTCAGTTTTATCGGATTTTTTCGTTTTTCCGAACTAAAATCCGGTATGTCGAACAACTCTAAACGATGGATCTGGAAATGGCAAGCTCGGGTAATCGCCGTGCGGCGGCAGGCGCGGCGTCCGCTCCCCATGCAGTCGCGGCTCCCGCGATCGCGGCGCCGCCGCGCGTCGGGGAACAAATTCAGCGCTTGCGCGCAGAGCGGCGCATGACGCTCGACGATCTGTCGCGTGCGGCCGGCGTATCGAAGTCGATGCTTTCGGAGATTGAACGCGACAAGGCCAATCCGACAATCGCGGTGGCCTGGCGGTTGACGAACGCGCTGGGAGTGAGCCTCGATTCGCTGTTCGCGCCGCAAAAGACGCCGGAAGCGATCGCCGTTGCCGGTCCGCACGAAATACCCACGTTGAGCGGGCACGATGCGAAGTATCAACTGCGGGTGTGGGGGCCGATCGAATTGGCCGGCAAATTCGAGTGGTACGAGTTGACGCTTCAACCGGGCGGGGCGCTGGTGTCCAATGCGCACGAGCCCGGCACGCGTGAACATCTGACGGTGCTGCAGGGATCGATTGAAATCGAGGCAGCCGGCACCGCCAGGCGCCTGAAAGCTGCGGACACTGCGCGCTATGTGGCGGACGAGCCGCACGCGATCCGCAATGTGGGCAAGGGCGAGGCAAAAGCGCTGCTGGTGGTGATCCACGGCTGAGCGGCTGACTCACCGTCAGAATCTTTTCAACCGTGAGGGGGTTGCCGGCTGAGTCGGGAAGTGTGAAAGGTTGCGTCGAACACTGTATATTTGTACAGTATAGGGTATCGATTGGAGCCGATGAATGAACGACCTGACGACCGAGACAACTGACCGCGCTCTGGCCGCGCTGCGTTATCAAACCGCGGCGCGCGATCTCGAATATATCGTCCGCAATATTGCTGCGCGCTATATCGCGCAGCAAGTGCCGCTCACCTGGCGCCTGCTGCATGCGATCGAGGCGGAGGCGCTGGCTGATCTTGGATTTGCCAGCCGCCATGACGCGATCATGCTCGGTCTGTTTCAGCGTCCGTCGGATCTTCCTTATCCGGAAACCGACGAGGGCGTGGACTTCGGCACCTCCACCGCGCTGCCCGCGGTGTTTGCATTTGCAGTCTCCGCTTATGAGCAGGCGGCTCGCAACGCCGCGACGCGCGCATCTCAACCTGCCGCACATAAACGGGCAAGAGCTTGGGGCGACTGACCGTCAGCCTGGTCAGGCGAGTCTACAATGTGCGCAACTAACTGAACGATCGCGCATGTCGCCTCCTCATTTATCCGATCCGGTTACGCGCCCGGATCCATCCACCGATCTTTTCGATCAGCAACGCGAAGACTGGCGTCGCGATCCACAAATCGCGTTCGACGCGTGGCTTGCGAAGCAGCATTTCAGGCGTTCGTCAGCGCAGGTTTATCAGGCGCAGTGGGGACTTTTTCTCGAGTGGTTGTCCACGCGTCAAAAGACGCTGGTTACCGTCGATACGCAGAGCATCGCCAACTTTGTCGCTGGCCTGGATATTCGCAAGCCTCAGCGTGTGCGTTACCTACGTTTGATTGAGCGCGTGCTGGATCATGTGCGTGAAGTCGAAGCATCGTCGGCCAATCCGGCTCGCTTCATCGCCCAGGATGGCGAAGCCGCGTGGCGCAACGCACGCGAGAACGAGCCGACCGGTTTTCTCCATCATGCCGAACGGGCTGCATTGATCGCGCATCTGTTTTCGCCGCTACAGGGACTGTCTAAAGCGCAGCGCTGGAAAGAACGGCGCGACCGCGCATTGATCGCAGTGTTTCTCGGCGGTGGACTGAAAACCGGCGAGGCCGCCGCCTTGGCGGTTAGTTGCGCGGCACCCGGCTCGCCGTGGTTGACGATTGACCCGGCAAACCCCGCGCTCATGCGGCGCACTCGGCTAGCGCCTTTCGCGTCGGCGATACTCGAAGCATGGCTCGCCGAGCGGCGCCTCGCGGACCTCGCCGGCGATCTGATTTTTCCTGCGTCGCCTTCAGGCAGGCCAATGCACAAGGCAACCATGCTTCGTGCCGTGGATGCGCTCGTCGAAGCGGCAGGCATTGCGGCGTCGCGTACATCGCGCGCCAGTCCGCAAACCTTGCGCAACACGTTCGCTGCTGATCTGTTCGAAAGCGGAGTAGAGGCGGAACTCGTCGGACAATGGCTCGGATTTGTGCAGGCCGTGTCTGCGAATCGTCTCTATCGAGCCTGGCAAACATGGACGAAACAGCAGAATCCAGACGCCATACTCGAACCGGATCCTGCCGCGCCGCTGTTGCCAGAACCTCGCATGAACGGGCGTTTCACGAGGACGCCGGGTGCGGCGGAGTCCTGAAACCTCTCACGTTTGGCCTCCCGAATTTCCTCACCTTTGACGTAGGCGGCGCCTTCGTTTCATGCCTGTGCAGAAAGCGAGTTGCTAGATAAGAATCGGCTTACCGCTTCCAGTCGCGAATCGCCGAGCCCCGAAGAATGCTCGCACTCCGGACACTGCAGTTCGAACCGGTGATCGACCTGCGAGAGTTCGGGCTCACCTTCGTCGCACTTCGGGCAGCGCAGCGGCAAGCGCACGTGGCCGTCCGCTGCGGTTCCAATAGTTCGCAATTCATCGCTCGAGAGCCGGCCGCCTTCAACTAGCGAGCACAGCAAACTGCCGATTTCCGGGTCGATGCCCTGCTGGCCGCGCAAAGCCGCAAGTTCTTTTGTCAGCGCGTCGACCTCGTCCGACTGCTCGCGTAGTTGTGCGTCGAGCCGGTCGCCCCGTGCCTTCGCTGCCGCAAGTTGCTGAATGAACTCGAATTCCTTTCGACTCGCGTCGCGCACGCCGGACTGATAGGTCGCGGCCATGCTGCGCAGCGAATCCAGTTCGACAAGCATCGGCTTCACCCGGCGCTCGGCCTCGGCGACGGCATCTTTGATCTGCTGCGCGTAGTGTTCGGTGCTTTGGCGCAATTCCACGTGAAGCGCGTCGATGCGATCGCGCAGCGTCGCGTTCGTGGCCTGTTCCGTGTCCAGGCGTTGGCGGAGCGTTTCGTTTTCGTGTTCGAGCCTGCGCACCGTTGTTTGCAGACCTTCATGGTGGGCAGTGCCGTGCGTAGTGACGGTGGACAACTCCGCCTCCAGCGCGCGAACGCGTTCCCATGCAGCTTCCGCCCGTTGTTCACTGCGCTTGATTGCGTCTTCCGAGGCGTCGCGACGGATTTCCGCCTCGCGTGCGCGCTGTTCCGCCGCGGCAATTTGTGAGCGCGACTCTTCCCGCTCGGCGTCCAATGTGGTGCGCGCGTGGGCGACGGCTTCTTCGAAAAGCGCGCCTAGCAATTCGCCGGCGCGCTCTTCCAGAGCTTTCGGGATGGCACCCGCGCGGACTTTGACGCGCGACACATTACGAATGCGTTCCCAGAAGTGGTCGATGTCCTTGGGTATGTCGCTCGCGCTGCCCGTCTGAGTGAGATCGCGTACAGCAGCCATGGACGGCCGTACGCCCAGATCGAAAAATAGTCGCTTGCATGCATGCAGCGACAATTCCTGGCGGCGGCTGCCGCGAGATCGCATGGCGTCAAGCTCTTCGCGGATGGCTTGACGTTCGTCGTCCACGTTCATATTTGGGCTCACTGTTGTGCTGACTGGACGAATAATAACAATTTACGTAGCAAACGATACGTTTTTGTGAGGTTGGTCTGTGTGGTGGCCGTTCTTAGTCGAGGAGGGCTTATTTTGCAGACATAGAGTCACGTGTGCAGCAATTCTTCGTGAAACAAAACTAAGAACCGCGCATAACTTATTGTAAATAAAGATGGTTTGTTAGCCGCGGTTTGATAGCGCACTGTTTCACGATACGCATCACTACAAGCGATCGACGATTGTTTCTATCCGAGAGCTCTCGTGGTTTTTGGCTAGAGAGTAATAAAAGTAAACACCTTTGAACCCAAGTTAAAAACGTTAACGCCAAAGCAAAGCCTTACCTGGCGGGGCTTTCCGAGCAGCAAGGTGAAGCTTTCCGGGAGAGTTGGTGAGGTTATGCGGGAATTGGGAGTGATGGGGTTCGGGAAGCGTGGTGAGCAGGTCCGGGAGGTATCGTGAGCGGGTTCAGGGGACCACACTGAATGAGACGTCAGGCCAAGGTGAGTTTTTGCGGGAGCGCTTCGGTCGGGAGCGCCCGGCAGGCCTCGCCAGCGACGCGTGAAGCCGTCAGGATCGAGGTGAGCACTTTCGGGAGGGTTGCGACGCCCTCTTTATGACCCTGTTCGAGCCGCGAAAAACCTCGTGGTGAGCGAAGACGGGAGAAAACGCAGATGAAAGGTGAGGCTTTACGGGGCTTGGCTGGCCGTTTTGCCTTTATTTTAGGCATTTGAAACCCAAGGTGAGCTTTTGCGGGAGCTGTTCCCGCTTCCGGCGCATGTTTTTTCGCATGACAGTGAAATTGTCAGGCAGCGGCGATGTAAAGGTGAGCAAATCCGGGAGTTGGTCGCCATGGCGACCAATCATCTCCAAAGTCGACCGAGATGACGTGAAAGGTGAGAGTTTTCGGGGCGCGTTTCGGGCGGTTTTAACGGTAAAGGTGAGGGAATTCGGGGGCAACAGGCTGCTCATCGGCTGGAAAAGTCCTACCTGCGGACTTTGGCCGGTAGTTGAGCGGTGGCGTTGGGATGCCGAAGGTGAGAGTTTTCGGGAGCGTCCAGGCCACCATCGCACATCGAGGGAAATTGCAATCTGGCCTAAAGGTGAGATTTTACGGGAGCCGCTACGCCGGCAAAGTTCAACGTTGAACCCATTTTTGTTCGATATAACCCATTGAAAACAAAGCACAAATATCGCTATTCCTGCAAAGGTGAGGCTTTTCGGGAGGTGCATGTGGAAGACTTGCGGACATGGTGCCGTGTTCCAAGGTGAGGCTTTTCGGGACGATTTTGAAGCACTTTTATCGCTTCGCCACGGGGGAAGCCGCGCCGTTTGGAGCATTGAACCGATGCTAAGGTGAGCTTTTTCGGGGACTCGCGAAGCGGGTTGCGATTGACGACGCTATTTCGGCCCCTCTGCGCGGCAATTCTGTCGAAGATGCCCAACGCACATGGTCACGCACACCCCGGTCTCTCTATATGGCGAGGGGATCACAGCCGTTGTGATCTGCATGCACGTTAAGGTAAAAGGGCGAAAAAAATATTGAGGTGAGGAGGTTCGGGATATCGCGCTCGCCGTGGAGCCGACGCTCCAAACCTCCCGATTTTCCGCAGCCCGCGACACCAAAAGGATTGCCGAACCTGGCGCCGAAAGAGAAAGGTGAGAGTTTTCGGGAGTCTGCGGAGGTGAGTCGCGTCGCGTAAACTCGCTTCACCCGCAATGGTGAGAATCACGCTATAGACGGGTATCACCACAGTCGGTATGCTCTCGCCAAATCCCCCCTTGACCATACGCATGGCCACGAAGCGCGCCAAGAAAACCGATGTAGTCAGCCCCAGCTCGGCGGAATTGCGCAAGGCCGTCGAGGCGATCGCTATTCAGCCGAAGAGCGGCAAGATCACGCTGCTGACACGCAAGCTGTTCAATGTGCTGCTCGCTGTCGCGCAGCAAGCCGACGAATCGGGCGATACCTATCGCGCGTTACTATCGGACATCGTCGCCAACTCTGCGTTTGATTCCAACGACACCGCTCTCGTCAAAGAGCACCTGCGCCGGATGGTTTCGGTTCAGGTCGAATGGAGCACTGGCACCTCCAGCCAGAAGCCGGGCCGGAAGTGGGGCATCTCCACGCTGATCGCAGATGCGGAAATTCTCGAGGATCCGACCACGCGCCGGGTCTGGGTGGAATTTTCGTTCGCTCCGAAGATCAAGAAGAAGCTGCTCGATCCGGTTCAGTATGCGCGTCTGAGCCTGCAGTTCCAAAGCCAGTTGCGCAGCAGCGCCGGCCTCGCGCTGTACGAAATCTGCGTGCGCTATCTGACCAATCCAAGCCATCTGACGATGCGCGAGTCGTGGGAATGGTGGCGCCCTATCCTCTCCGGCACGCCGGACACGGAAGCGGGCGACGAAGCAAAGCGCGAATACAAATACTTCAAGCGCGATTATTTGCGGCCGGCAATCGCCGAGGTGAATGCAGTCACAAATATCTTCGTGGAGCTGATCGAGCACCGCGAGGGCCGGCGTGTCGCCGAGATCCAGTTTCGCGTGACCGAGCGCAAGCAGCCGATGCTGGCTCTCGACGAGCATCCGAACGTGTTCGACAGCACGCTCGTGGATCGGATGGTCAAGATCGGCATTCCGCTGAAAGAGGCGCAAACGCTCTACGCGGACAGCGAGGAAAATCGCATCCGTGCGGCTTTGCAGATGACCGAGCAACGCATGCGTAGCACGTCGTTGCCACCGGTCCGCAGTGCGCCGGCGCTGTTCAAGGACGCGCTGAAGAAAGGGTACGCACCGCCTGTGGAGACCGTGGCATCCGGTGGTAGCGCTAAGGCCGTCGCGGCTCCCGCGGACGATCTGAAGGCGCGCCTGTTGGGCGAGTATTCCGCGTATCGTCGCAGGGAGGCACGCGAGCTCTACGACGAGCAGGGTGTGTCCGAACGGGACATCGCACGGCAGTCGTTTGAGGAAGAAGAGTTGCCGGGGCTCGGCGCTCATATGCGCGACGACTGGCGTCGCCGGGGACTCGACTCGAAGATCGTCGAGACGGCGTTCTTCGATTGGCTGGCTCGCAAGACGTGGGGCGAGCCGACCGACGGCGATCTGCTCGCTTTCACACTTAATCAGTCGCGCGCTGCCTGATCAGTCGGCACGCTGCCGGCAATTCTGGACGAGGCGGCGCATCTGACGGCGGCCGCCGCCAGACCGCTTATTGAGCGACTATTACTTCAACATCTTTTCGATCTGTCGAAGAATGTCGTCACGCTTTTCGCGCGTGAGACCTTTGAGGCGCAATTCGATGCGGTCCTCTCCGTAGGTCTTCAGGTCGCCGACCGACACTCCGTCGAGCTTTACTTCCAGCCGCTGTGCATAGCGCTGGCGACCTGCCGGCTTGGTGCTTTCCTGCGCAGTCGCTCTGCCCTTGACGATGTCGGCGACCTGCCGCGTGCTGAGGTCGTCAGAGAGGATCTTGTTGATCAAACGCAGCGTCGCGTCGGCACCGCGAGCCGCGTGATAGCGGCCGACCTGATACGCCATGTTGGAGCCGAAACGGTCAGGCCGCGCAACCATCTCATGCATGACTGCTTCGGGTAACTTGGCAATCGACAACGCCACGGCCACCG
Source organism: Paraburkholderia caledonica (assembly GCF_000383275.1). Lineage (NCBI taxonomy): Bacteria > Pseudomonadati > Pseudomonadota > Betaproteobacteria > Burkholderiales > Burkholderiaceae > Paraburkholderia > Paraburkholderia caledonica. Next base: position 104,068 of record NZ_KB911039.1, read on the forward strand.
TCGACTCGTCCAAACCAAGATGCTCAGCCAGTTCCTTCTGACTTTGGAAATGGCGGTCGTCCAGAAAGCGTTTCCAGACCACCGCATTGTCGAAGACTGTCTGCGAATCTCGCTGGACGTTGAGATCGTAGCCGAGCTTGTAGCTCTGAATTCCAATTGGCAGATCGATAACGATCGCCTTCACTGATTCCTTGTTTGCTTCCTTCAACGCCCGCACACGTCTACCGCCGTCGCTGACGAAGTAGGTGCCGGGATTGTCATAGTCAGGAATGACGTGGATCGCCTGCTGTTGCCCTTGCTTCGCCAGATTCACGGCGAGTTCGGCAATCGATGACTTCACGTAGAAGTGCCGCGGATTGAAGGGGCTCGGCTTGATCGTTTTCAGCGCAAGCTCGATGACCTGACCCGGGCGATATCCGTGTTCAATTCTCCATGCACGGTAGGCGGCGGACTCGTTTTCGGCATCAACGGTGTCGAGGCCCGAATCGGTTTGCGGGACTATGCCCGGAAGCGGTCGCACGGAACCGTCGGGGGCCTTCGAAGCATTGTTTTTGACCAGCCCATCAATCGCGTTCAGTCGATCTAACGCCGTTCGCTTCTCGCTACTGGTCGTATCAGGACGTGCTTGAAAGCCTTTGGCAAATTGGGAGGGTTTCATTCAGGGTCCTTTATGCGCATAAATTTACGGGAGCAAGGCGGCGATCTCATTCGCGCACGCCCGTACTTCGATGGCGGCGAGCTTGGCGCCGCGATCGCTCATCTGTAGCACTGTTTGACCCAATGCCATTGCCTGCTTGTAGGCTTCACGGGTAGGAATCTGGGTCTTGAGGAGAGGAAATCCGAGCTCTTCTAACGCACGCTTGAGCTCGCGCGTCAGCATGCGCTTTTCTTCCGTCTTGTTGAGCAGGAAGACTGCGCGCAGGTCTTCGTTCATGACTTGCGCTTGCTGGACGAGTTTGACTAAGCCAATGCTCGACCAATAATCAGCGGGCGACGACGACGTCGGGATGACCGCAACGCTCGCCGCGAGCAGTACGACGCCCGAGACTTTTTCCGTAATGGAAGGTGGGCAATCGACGACGATGATGTCGTAGTCGCCAACGAACTTCTTGATCTCTCGGTGAATCTGGCTGCCGGCTTCGGAAAGATTGACGACGGGGAACGGTATGCCGGTGTCACCGTCGGAGGATGCACTGGCCCAGTGGATCAATGTGTTCTGACCGTCGGCATCCACGACCAGGACTCGCTTTCCTTTCTCGTGAAAAGCCGCCCCGAGATGCATCGCGATTGTGCTCTTCCCGACTCCACCTTTTTGCTGAGTTACCGCGATGATTTCAGCTGCCAATGTTCACCTCTCTTTTTTAAGCGCAGATGGATTTTACCTGGAAGAATTCGTATTTCAATCGTTTCTTTTGAGTCTCGATGGAATTAGCCGTTCAGCCAGGTTTATGCGCATAAAGATAATTGCCGTGCGTGCCGTGCCGTGCCGTGCCGTGCCGTGCCGTGCCGTGCCGTGCCGTGCCGTGACGTGACGTGACGTGACGTGACGTGACCTGTGGTGCGGTGCGGTGCGTGCGACGCGAAGTCAGGCGTGGCGGAGACATAGGTGCACATGCGTAGCCGGGCGGATGATCGACGCTTGTGAGCGGGTCAGTTTGGCGTAATGCCAGTCGCGTCGCGGCGGCTACCCCGGCAACTTTATGGCGCCTCACGGATTGACCGCAGAGCAGAGTGCGCACGTCCTGCTTCTTAGTCCGATGCGCTGACCTAGTTGGAACGCGATGTCGATTGGATCGTGAGCCCTGCCTGCTTGTCGGCGATATGCGGTCCACCGGTTTATGCGCATAAACCACCGTTGCCTCTAGCCAGCTCATTTTTGTTCGCTGCTTCACATGGGCAAGTGGATCGCGACTTCGGCCACAGGGTGGCAATACTGACCTCGGGCAATCGCGGGTTGCTAAGAGGACGGGTGGTTGGAGAACCGGCACAGACCCCACCGTCCAGCCGTTCCCGCGCCGCGGTTGCGGGAAGCTCAGCCGGACCAACTTCGCCGGCTTTATGCGCATAAAGTTGCTGTCTCCTCCGCCCCGATTAGAAGGGCCGACGGAGAGCAAATCGGTGCGCTGCCTTCTCAGAATGGTTCGGTCGCCGCTTTGGGAACTGCCAATAAAGCTGCCGCTCGATCCCCGCTCCAGCCGTGCGACGGGCCGTACGCATCGAAGGCATTCGCGTCAACAACCTGCCGCTTCGCAGGCAACTGAGACACAACGCGCGTTCCTAACACACGACATGGCGACCAAGCTCCGCCGTCACCATGGCAACCACGCGCGCCGTCAGTCATTCGCCGAGGCAGCCGCGGACGGCATTGGCTGGCAGGGGGCAGCAAAGCCATCCGCCGATAGCGGATAAAATCCGACAACAACGTCCCCGACGTACCAGCCTCTGTCCTCTTAACCACCAAACGCGTCATGATCACCATCTACCACAACCCTCGCTGCTCCAAATCCCGTGCGACCTGCGATCTGATTACCAGCAACTATAGCGACGGCAAAGAGATTGTTGAGGTCATCGAATATCTGGATCATCCGCTCACCGTCGCCGAATTGCAGCAGCTGAACATGCAGCTGGCTTGTCCGGTGCGCGCTATGATCCGCGACACCGAGCCCGAATACGAGTCACTAGGCTTATCGGAGCCCACGTTAAGCGACGCTCAGTTATACGAAGCATTAGCTGCGCATCCGATACTTCTGCAACGGCCGATCGTCGTGCGAAACGGGCGTGCTGTGATCGGCCGTCCACCCGAGAATGTGGCGAGCTTGTTCGTCGAGCATCACACCGAAGCGCAGCAATGAAGTGCAAGGCATAGCTCCTACGCAATGTGCTCTGAAGGCGAGACGCCCACGGCCAGCGCCATATACTTGCGCAACTGTGTTGGCATGATTTGCACTTCATCTCAACCTCTAGTCGATCCCCTGCGTTCGGGCAACAGGCTCGCACCGACGAACACTCGCATGCGTTGCACCGGCTCAACTAATTGCAATGACAGTTCATCGAGGCTGTGAGTCGACGTCGGTGGAAATAAGCCAACGCCCTAGCGTCGACTCCTTTCAACCGACGTTGGCAATCGCGCCGTGCGTCGCGCAACCTTCCGCGGACAGCGACGCGCCCAACAAACTCACCGCACTGGCAGTAATTAACGCAGACCTGTCTCTTCCTGATACACGACACGATCTACGCTAGCGCAGCAGGAACAGACGCGTCACACCCCGCGAGCCGTTCACAAACACAAAACGGAGTCCGAATGCTTGAACTACGCCCATCTTGTGAAGGATGTGGAAAGTCGCTGCCGCCGAATGCGTCCGACGCGATGATTTGCACCTACGAATGCACTTTCTGCGAAGTGTGCGCGTTAACCACTCTGCGCAACGTGTGCCCTAACTGCGGCGGAAATTTCGCACATCGACCGATACGCACGCGTGCTCAGTTAGCAAAGCACCCGGCCCGAAGCGAGAGAACCGCCGTTGCTATCGACGAAGCCTCGCACTCCGAATTCCTCGAGCGCTATCGCACGACGCCACCCAGCGAACGGTGACGTTTCGGGCATATCGCGTCGCCGCCAAGAGCAATACGGCAAGCACCGCAAGCCCACCGGCACCGCACCATCAATCGTCGCCGTTCATCGCGTCCGACGTCGAGATGCCGCTCATGGTATGAGCGGCGTCACGCAGCAGACGAATCTGTTTGCGATAGTTGCGGCAGCCGCTGCAAGTCGGCAGATGCAGCCGGATGGCAACCCATTCGCCAGTCGTCAACGGACGGTCCAAAGCGTCGGACAGCAGCCGGGTGATGTGCTTACATTTCCCCATTTGCATCCTCGCTGGATAAGCCCTTCTCGCTCAGACAGGTGCGCAAGCGAAGACGCGCGCGATAAATCAGCACGCTGCAATGGTTGGCCGTCAGTTGCAGTTCCGCGCAGATCGCATCGGTGTCGAGGTCGAGGAATTCGCGCATCATGAAAACGCGCCCAATATGCTCGGGCAGGTGCTCTAGGCACGCCTCGAAGAGTGCCCAGAATTGCTGCTGACGCAACGCCGTTTCGGGCGTCGGCCACGGGCGCGGCTTGGTCTGTTGCGACCAGTGGCCGTTGTCCTTGAACAACTCGCGATCGAGTAGCGCTTCGCCGTCGAGTTCTGACTCGAGGGCGGAGAGGTTCACAGTGCGTTGCCGGGCACGCAGCGTATCCACGAGCTTGTGCCGCAGGATGCCGAACACCCACGTCTTATGTTCCGACTGTCCGACAAACCGGTCGGCTTGCGTCCAGGCTGCGGCGAGCGCTTCCTGGACAGCATCTTCGGCAGCCGCGGCATCGCGCAATTGCAAACGGGCGAAGCGCACGAGGTCTCGACGCAGTTGAGCCAGATAAACAGGGTCGCCGAGGGTCCCGGCGCTCGCCTGCGTCACGGTAGGCTCCGCTGCACGCGCCGCGAAGCGTGCGCGCGGTCGTCTGAATGGTTGTCGCTCATAAACGGAGAGTTTGTCTCGCACGGGGTTCTGGCACGAGCGCCATTCTGCCGCAGCTTGCGGCGCAAGCGAATTGATATTGGACATACGCGGTCTCCAACGCGGGGATTTGTGGGCGTTAGTCGCGCGGGGCGGGCATCTTGTGACAAACAGAAATCGACTATTGCGGAAAACGAAATTAACGTTCATGGCGCGTGCACCTGGCGTTCCTCGCCCGCCAAAGGCACGCCAGTCAAGGAGTGGGTTCGCGAAGCATTCGTTGCGTTTGCATTATTTCAGTTAGTGAAAAGAAGTCTTCCGGCTTAGCCCATTTTTGGGTGGGCACTGAATCGCTATTCTTCGGCCATCGATCGCACGAGATCGCCAGCCAAACACCACGAGGAGTAGCACCATGAAACGCATTCTGTCCGCCCTGATCGCTTCCGTCGCTTTGTTCGCCGCCGCTTCCGGCGCAGCCGAGGCTGCTGCCCCGGCACAATGCAATGGCCCGGCGTCGTACTGCAACGTGTTTTTCGGCAACTAAGCTCCGCTCCGGGCCGCCTGCACCCATGCAGGCACCAGCGGCTGACCGCGGAAATCGCGGAGACGAACTTCCGAAGCGAAAAAAAGGGCGCCCAGATGGGTGCCCTTTTTTCGTAGCAACGTCAGAACGAAACCAATCACGGGCCGGATGCCCGTTACAAATCCACGCCGCTGCCTACGCCACCCGCACATCCCTGCGCTCTGACCACGCGTTTTCCACCAGCGCGGTCACAGCACGAATCCGCGCCACGACTGCTCGAACGTGCGATAAACCGCACATCGTCACCACTCACGACTGATCACCGAGAAACTGCCGCTGCCTCCAAATAGCGTAGGCCGGAGGCAGGCTTGATTGACAAGGCAAAAGTAGCACTTATCCACAAGGTTATTCAGTAAAACTGTGGATAACTTGTGCACCTGCCGCGTTATCCACCGCATCAGCGCAAAACCGCCGTACTTTTCCGCCACTTTGTCCAAAGCGGTGCGGGCTGGCGCCCTGCGCCCGGCTTTTTGCCTATGATGACAGTCCGTACCCTTTGCGCGTCGAGCGCCTTATTCAAGGAAGCGAATCATGGCCCTACACATTGCAGTTGTCGTCGGCAGTTTGCGTCGCGAGTCGTTCAACCGTCAGTTGGCGCAAGCGGTCATCTCGTTGGCGCCGTCCGACTTTACATTCGAGTTCATCGACATCGGCTCGCTGCCGCTCTACAGCCAGGACTACGACGCGGATTATCCCGAAGCGGGCAAGCAACTCAAACAGCGGATCGAGGCCGCCGATGGCCTGCTGTTCGTCACGCCGGAATACAACCGCTCGATTCCGGGCGTACTGAAGAACGCACTCGACTGGGGCTCGCGTCCGTGGGGCACTAATTCGTGGGGTAATAAACCGGGTGCGGTTATCGGCACCTCGGTCGGCGCGACCGGCTCGGCCCTCGCGCAGCAACATCTGCGCAATGTGCTGGCTTATCTCGACGTCGCGGTGCTCGGTCAGCCCGAGGTGTTCATCAAGCACGATCCCGCGGTTATCAATGAGAAGGGCGAAATTCTGAACGATGGGACGCGCAAGTTCCTGCAGACTTTCGTCGACCGCTACGTTACGTGGGTCAAGCGGCATACCGCTGCCTGACACTGTGTAGCTCCGACCGTCCTGAAGGCGGTGGCGCCGCCGCACCTCCCGGTGCGCCGCCGCTACCGCTATGCGCGTTTTTTCGCTTACACGTGGTGATGCCCGGTCACGCGCTCCCAGCCGTGACGCACGGCAAGCTTGAAGCGTTCCCAGGTGCTGTCAGGCGACGTCGTCTCCCAATGGCGTCGTGCTTCCGGCTCGACGTCGTCCCACGCCCGGTCCCGATAACGCACGTCCTTGCCGATTTCCGCACCATAGCGGTAGGCCGGAACGTAGTCTTCGTAGCGCGCGTCGTCGGCGGCGTACTGCTCGTCGTAATGCGTGCGGAAATCTTCTTCGTACTCGAGATATTCGTTCGGAATCTGGCCGCTCAGCCCGGCCGTCGGTTGGGCCGACCCGGAAACCACTTCGGACGGCTGCATCACAGCGCCTGAGCCCGGCGCGGAACCGGCCGCAATCGCGCTACGTCCCGCGTCGGCCGCGAGCGGGTCCGGCAGAGGCTCGTTCAGCGGATCGGCCGCGCGGCTTCGGGTGAGCGGCGGCGGAACGAACGGCTCCGCGTCGGTGCTGCGAGGCGAGGTCGTGTACAGCGGATCAGCCGTCGTAGAACCAGTGAAACCAGGCGACGCAGGTGTTCCGACGCCGCCTGGCGCTGCGGTCTCGGTTCTGACGGATGTCGGCGTTTCACGGACCGTCGAAGTCGTCATTCCTGGTTCGGGGCCGCGCGGTGTTCCCGGCGTGACCGCACCGATTCCCAGTTCGTCGAGTAACGAATGCTCGCGGGCATCCTCCGTGGCCGACTGCGTGCTCCAGTCCGGCGAACGCTCGCCGATATCGGTCGCGCCGAGCCTCGTCAGCGTGTTGCGAGCGAGTTCCGCGTGCGATTCGCTGGCAGCGTCGATTACGACTAGCACAGCGCCGCGCCGCACGGCTTCGGTGTAACGCGCGGTCTCCGGCGCCCGTGGACCGCTGGCAAAGAGGCTCGACAGGAAGCGCTCTATGTTTGCGAGCACTCCCGAACCCGCGACCTCGGCGGCGGAGCCGACTGACGGTTCGGCGTTGGCCTGCAACTCAATTGTCTCGCGTGCGAAACCGGTCTGTACTAGTGTCTCCCGAGCGGTTTCGGCCTCAGGATAGGTATTGAACAAACCAATCACGGTATGTCGCATGGCTGTCTCCCGTTTTTGGGTAGGACGGATAGCGCGGCGCGCGCCATCCCGGCTATCCAACAGGTGCCGCAACCTTCATGCCGGAGTCTTGATTCATGCGCCACACGGCCCGCCCCGCTGGGCTGCGCGAAGCGCTTCACGTCGACGACGCGGCAGCGTGCCCGCCGCGCTTTTTACAATCCCGCGCAAATTGAGCAAAAAACGGGAATGGGAGCGCCTGAAAGCCGCTGCCTGCGGTCGATCTATTGCGCGTGATGCGTGGCCGGATCGAGCCCGGTCTGGGCGAGTTCGCGCTGGATGCCCTGCAGAAGACTTTCGAGCAGCGCGATATCGAAGGGTTTGGAGAGCACGCGCACGTTCACATGCCGTGCCCGATCGAGTTCTTCCGCATAGCCGGTGACGAGAATCACGGGTAGTGTGACATCGAGCGTTCTTATCGCCTCGGCCAGATCGATGCCGTTAAGGGCGCCCGGCATATGAATGTCGGACAGCACGAGTTCGAACGGCACGGGCTCACCAGTGCGCGCCCGCTGCGTGTAAGCGTCGCGCAGCAGACGCAGCGCCATGTCCGCATTGAACACGCATGTGACCTGGTGGCCCATCATCTGCAACAACGCTTCGGTACCTGCCGCCACTTCCTCGTTGTCCTCGACGAGCAGGATGCGCAGCCCGTGCAGCGCGCCCTGGTGCTCTGCGTCCGTTTCGTCCGGCGTGTCGACGGCCGACTCTTCGGACGCACGCGGCAGATACAGCCGCACCGAAGTGCCGGCACCCACCGCGCTGTCGATTGCCGCAAGCCCGCCAGATCGCTCGCAGAAGGCAAACACCTGCGGCAGGCCGAGTCCCGTTCCCATGCCCTTTGCCTTGGTCGTAAAGAGCGGCTCGAAGGCGCGCGCGAGCACCTCGGGCGCCATCCCCGCACCGGTGTCCTCAAGCGACACCTGGACGAAGTCGCCTGTCAGCGGAAAGCCATCTTCGTGACGGAACGTGATGTTGGTCGCACGCACGGTGAAGCGCCCGCCGTTGGGCATGGCGTCGCGCGCATTGACGGCGATGTTGATGAGCGCGAGCTCGAGCTCGGCAACGTCCACGCGCATCGGCCAGACGCCGGCCCCGATGTCCATCACCAGCGAAACCTTGGCGCCGAGGGACGCGCGCAGCAGGTCGCGGCATGCGGGCAGCCAACGTTCGAGCGCAACGGTTTCATTGCGCAGCGGCTGCTTACGCGCGACGCCCAGCAACTGCCGCGTGAGCGACTGGCCGCTCTTCAGCGCCCGCTCCATGGCTGACAATTCCCGGTCCAGCCCGGGCGCGCCGCGCCGCCGTGCGATCTGAACGTTGGCGGCAAGAATCATGAGCAGATTGTTGAAGTCGTGTGCGACGCTGCCCACCAGCGTGCCGAGCGCTTCCATCTTGCGCGACTGGCGGTACGCGGATTCGATCGAACGGCGCATCGACGCTTCCGCCTGCCAGCGTTCCCATGCCTCTTCCTCGGCGCTGAGCCTCCGCAGTGACAGCCAGATCACGCACCATAGCGCCACGGACGGCGTGAATATCGACAGGATCAACACGGCCAGGTGCCGATACCAGGCGGCCCACATCGCCGATGCACGATAGCCGCACATGACGTAGACCGGATAAGAGCCGACGTGCCGGAACGCGACGATCATGTTGTCGCCGTCGAGATTCGAACGCATGCGCGCGACGCCGGCGCGGCGTCCCTGGTTCATGGCCTCGGCGAACGGCGAATCTGGCGCGACGGCCGCCGGTTCGCGCGGGCGACGCGGATAGTGCGCGAGCACCGCGCCGTCTGAGCGCACGAGGCTCATGGTCATCGGCGCGCCGTCGTTGCCGCCGAGCAGTTCGCGATAGAACGCGTCGAAATAGCTCGGGCGCAGCGCGACCGACACCACGCCGGCGAAAGTACCGTCGGGCGCGCGCCGTTCGACGCCGGTGTTGAACACCTGTTCGCCGGCGACATGCCCCGTCATTACCTTCGACACGTGTTCGAGATCGTGGCCGTCGCGAAGGCCGACGAAATCCTCGCGCTCGCCGATGGAAACCGGCGGTGCCGGATAAACGCGGCTACTCACGAGAAGCGCGCCGTCGCGGCCGAAAATCGATACGGCGGCCACTTGCGGATAGCCGCCGCCCATTGTCCGCACTTTTCGGTGGATGGCGGCCTCGCGCGCGCGAATCCCGTCGTCGTCCAGGCCTTCCGTCAGATCGACGATGCGCGTGTCTAGCGTCTCGTTCATGTCGAAGACCTTCAGCGCATGCTCCTCAGCGACTCGCACGGTGCGCAGCGTCATATTGGTGGCATCGGCTTCGCGGGTTCGCAGGTCGCTGAACGCCATGATTGCGACGTAGAGGCATGGCAGCACGATCGCGGCGACCAGCAGCGCGATCAACGTCATTCGCCGGATCTGGAAGTTCTGCTCCGGCACCGCAGGAAACACGGCCTCGTCCTGCCCATCAGCGGAAAGGCGGCTCGCTCGATGCGGGTCGAACCGGTTTTGGGTCATTTGTTAAGCGCTCAGGTCTTCGGGGCTGGGAGGCACGGCGGATACGAGAAGCATAGTCGCAGAATGGCGGTAGAAGTTACCGTAATTGAGGGCGCCAGACATTTCGACACCTATTCATTGCCCTTTTAAAACAGTGAAGAATCGAGAAGCGCAAACGTACACAAAAGTATAAACGGGATTGAAACGATTATTATGCGGGGCGTATTTTTTCGAATAACGCCCGTGTAAGGAAGATATTGTTATCAGGACGAAAATACCGTGTATTGCATTTCGACTGGTTTGCTTTGAGAATCGACGCAATGAGAAAAAGTGCGTCCGCTATGTTCGGACGCATACGCCGCGAGGGCATCGGATCATGCGTTTACGCGTGAGTGCCGGCGTTCGCGGAAAACAAGCGCGCGGCACGGGACCAGCCGATCCAACCAGCCGCGCCTCATCTACGGGGTAGGCTCACATGCCGGTCATAACCGTCGTCCAGCGCACGCAGTCTTGCGCGCGCCATGGTTTCGCCAGACGCGCGTCGCCGCGCCACCTCCCCGCGCGGCCGCAAGCAGCCTTCCACCTAGGCAACGCACAGTTCGCGGCTTGCCAGACTCCGCCCTAAAGGAATTCCGCTATCCGCCGTTAACCCGTACGAGCTTATTCCGTCTTTCGACCCGCCATGCCTTTGCCAATCGTGATCGCCGATGATTCATTGCTTGCCCGCAAGGTGCTCACCAAGGCATTGCCGCCGGACTGGGACGTCGATGTGTCGTACGCGTCGAACGGGCGCGAAGCCGTCGCTCTGTATCGTCAAGGGAAAGCCTCGGTGATGTTCCTCGACCTGACCATGCCGGAAATGAACGGCTATCAGGTACTCGAGGCGCTGCAGCATGAGGATCTGAACACCTTCGTCATCGTCGTCTCGGCCGATATCCAGCCGATGGCCCAGGCGCGCGTACGCACGCTCGGCGCCGCGGCGTTCATCGCCAAGCCCGTGACGCCGGAGGCGGTACTGCCCATCCTCAAGGAGTACGGGTTGTATGTCTGAGCCAGTCCTCACCGAAGATCAGCGCGACGCGCTGCAAGAGGTCGCCAATCTGGCGATGGGTCAAGCCGCGACACGTCTCGCGCGGCTGCTCGATTCGTTTATCGAATTATCGGTGCCGCGCGTGAGGGTGGTGGCCGTCAGCGAGGCCGCGCAAGCGCTCCGGGAAATGACCGGTATTGAAGACCGGGTCAGCGCGGTCCGCCAGGGCTTTCGTTCCGACATCAAGGGCGAGGCGCTGGTGATTTGCCGCAGCGACAGCGTGGAGGACCTGTGCGCGCTGGTCAGCGACCCGTATTCGCGCTCCGCTTACGAAGCTGTGAGCCAGAAAGAACTGATGTTCGACGTGGCGAACGTGCTCACCGGCGCGTGCGTCTCGTGCATTCTCGACCAGCTCGGCCGCACGCCGGTGTTTTCCGCGCCCGGCCTGCTGGGCGACGCCTTGACGCTCGACGAAGTGTTTCAGCCCGGCGTGTTGCAATGGGAAGTCGCATTGCTCGTCGAAGTCAATTTCGCGCTGGAAGACCAGAGCTTCCGCGCGCATCTCGTGATGCTGATGGCGGAAGAGTCCATCCGTCATATGAGCGACGCGCTCGACGCGTTGTTGTCCAGCCTATGAGCGCGCCTACCGAGTCGTTGAGCGATCTGGTCGTCGAGCGGGTGGGTTTCGGCATCTTCGTGCTCGACCGCGACATGAACGTGTTGATGTGGAACCGCTTTATGCAGGACCACAGCGGTCTGGCCGCGGAGCAGGTGGTCGGCAAGTCGCTGTTCACGCAGTTTCCGGAACTGCCGCGAGTGTGGCTCTCGCGCAAGATCGAAAGTGTCTTTCAGCTGGGTAGCTTCGCGTTCAGTTCGTGGGAACAGCGGCCGTATCTGTTCAAGTTCGACCACGACCGGCCGATCACGGGCGGGGTCGACTACATGCAACAGGACGTCACGTTCATGCCGCTCACGCGCGATCGGGAGGTGGTGGCCGTTTGCGTAACCATCTCCGACGTGACCCATGTGAGCATCGTGCAACGAGAGCGCGAGGAGGCTGTCGCCAAGCTGCAGGAGTACGCCGACCGTGACGGACTGACCGGCATTGCCAACCGCCGCTTCTTCGAGGCGCGGCTGCTCGACGAATACACGCGCTGGCAGCGCTACGGCGGCGACATGTCGGTGCTGCTGTTCGATCTCGACCACTTCAAGAAGATCAACGACCAGTTCGGTCACGGCGTCGGCGATACCGTTTTGCGCGTGATGGCGCAGCGCGTTGCCGGGGTCGTGCGGGCGCAGGACACGTTCGGGCGTTTCGGCGGCGAAGAATTCGCGTTGCTGCTGCCGTGCACGCCGCTGGAGGACGCCATGCGCGTCGCCGAAAAAATCCGCCGCACGATTGCCGACACGCCGGTCGAGGTGCAGGGCACGAGCGTGCCCGTTACGGCGAGCGTGGGCGGCGCGGCCGCGCGTGCCGGCTCGCCCGCGTATGACGTGCTGATCAACGAGGCCGATGCCGCGCTTTACAGCGCGAAGCGGCAAGGCCGCAATCGCTGCGTCGCGCTGACGTAAATGGCGGCGATTGAGGTTCGCTCATAGCGCCCAGTTGCGCTAAAAAGCCGGTTATGCGCGCGGCATCACGCGCCGCACGTCGCACCGGGCTCGCCAGTCGCAGCGGGTTGTGTCGGTCATTGCTCTGTGGAAACTGCGTCGTCGGACAAACGTTGTTATACTTTTCGCCGTTTCCGGCATCCCAGCCGTGTGTTTCGCGCGTGTCCGCGCGCGCGGGCCGCCCGCCCTGCGGCGAGGCATAAAAATTCCTGTACGCCTTTCAGCGGGCGCCCTCCTGCGGAGATCGTCTTGGCTGTATCCAATCTTGTCGTGGACGATACTGAAATCGACGCCGCTGCCGCCACGTCCGGCAGTTCGTTTTATCTCGCAATGCGCATCCTGCCGGCCGCGCAGCGCGACGCGATGTATCAGGTCTACGCTTTCTGCCGCGCTGTCGACGATATCGCCGACAGCGGCATGCCGCGCGCCGACCGCGCCGCGGCGCTCGAGCGCTGGCGCGCCGACATCGACGCGTGCTATACCGGCTCGCCGCGCGCCTCGTTGCGCGCGCTGACGCGGCACATCCACACGTTCCATCTGCAGCGCGAGGATTTTCACGCAATGATCGACGGCATGGCGATGGATGCGGCCGCCGACATCTGCGCCCCCGACGAGGCCACGCTCGACCTGTACTGCGACCGGGTCGCGAGTGCGGCGGGCCGTCTATCGGTGAGGATATTCGGGATGCAGGAGGAGCCAGGCCGTTTGCTGGCGCACCATCTCGGCCGCGCGCTTCAGCTGACGAACATTCTGCGCGACATCGACGAAGACGCGGGTATCAACCGTTGCTATCTGCCGCATGAGTTGCTGGCCCGAGAAGGCATCGCGGTGAAGAATCCCTCGCAGATCGCCGACGATCCGTCGCTGCCGCGCGTCTGCGCAACGCTCGCCGAACGCGCGAAAGAGCATTTCGCCGCGTCCGACGCGATCATGGACCGCGAGCCGCGCACTCAGGTGCGCGCACCGCGCATCATGTCGGGCGTGTACCGCTTGCTGCTGGAACGCACACTCGAACGCGGCTTCGACATTCCGCGCACGAAGGTCAGCAAGCCGAAACTGCGCATGCTGTGGATCGTCGCGCGTTACGCGCTCTTCTGAGCCGATGCCGAGACTCGTACATGTGGTCGGCGCGGGCCTCGCCGGCCTGGCCGCCGCAGTGCAGTTGCAGCGGCGCGGCGCGCGAGTCGTGCTTCACGAAGCGGCGCAACAGGCGGGCGGCCGGTGCCGTTCGTACTACGACGCCAAGCTGGGCGCAACGATCGACAGCGGCAATCACCTGATGATGTCGGGCAACGCGGCGACGCTGAATTACGCGCGTGCTATCGGTGCCGTGGACGAACTGACGGGACCGGCTTTGCCGGAGTTCCCGTTCGTCGACCTCGCCACTCACGCGCGCTGGACCGTGCGCCTGTCGTCCGGACGGCTGCCCTGGTGGATCTTCGATCAGAACGCGCGTGTACCGAACACCGGCCCGAGCGACTATCTGAGTCTCGTGCCGCTGCTTTTCGCTAAGCCCGGTCGCACCGTCGCGCAAACCATGCGCAGCAATGGCCCGCTGTGGGACCGCCTGCTCGCGCCGTTGTTTCGCGCAATGCTCAACGCGGAGCCGCGCGACGCGTCGGCGGCGCTGACTGGGGCAATGGTGCGCGAGACGTTGATGGCGGGCGGCCTCGCGTGCCGGCCGCTCATCGCGCGGAACGGTTTGAGCAGCGCTTTCGTCGATCCGGCGTTGCGATTGTTGCAGCATGGCGGCGCGACGATCGAGATTGGCTCGCGGCTCGAAAAAATGCGGTTTGCGGCGAACGGCAGCCGCGTAGAGGCGCTCGATTTCGCCGAACAGAGCGTCGCGATGGACGTCAACCAGGCTGTGATTCTGGCCGTGCCGCCGGACGTCGCGCAGACGCTGGTCCCTGGCCTGCGGGCGCCAGCCCGCTTTGCCGCGACGCTCAGCGCGTATTTCGCCGTGGAACCGCCGTTCGGCTTGCCGCCCGTCACCGGTCTCCTGAACGGCACCGCGCAATGGCTGTTCGCGTCCGACGGACGTCTGTCCGCAACGGTTTATGGCGTCGGGAATGTTGTCGACACGCCGCGCGAAGAACTGGCGGCGCGCTTGTGGGCCGAGGTGGCTCAGGCGGCCAATCTGCCCGCCGCGCCCATGCCGGCTTGGCAGATCGTCGTCGACGAACGGGCGACTTTTGCCGCGTCGCCGGAACAGGAAACGCTGCGTCCCGGCACGCGCACTCGCTGGAATAATCTGATGCTCGCGGGGGACTGGACGGCTACCGGCCTGCCCGCGACGATTGAAGGCGCGATCCGCTCAGGCCAGAAGGCCGCGGATACGCTGCTGAATCAACCGATGGAACGCCGATGAACGATTTATCTCAAGCCCACATGCTGGGTGCCGTCATGCCCGAATTCGCCGACGAAGCGCGAAGCGCGCCTTCCGTTGCGAGCGATGCGGCCCACGCGTCTACCGCGTCTGCAGAATCTGCGGGTTTCGCCGCTTCGCTCGACACCTCGATCACGCGCGCAACCGAGGCGATCCTCGCCGCACAAAAGCCCGACGGCCACTGGGTCTACGAACTGGAAGCGGATGCGACGATTCCCGCCGAATACGTGCTGCTGGTCCATTACCTTGGCGAAACGCCGAACGTGGAGCTGGAACAGAAAATCGCGCGCTATTTGCGCCGCATCCAGCTGGCCGACGGCGGCTGGCCGCTCTTCACCGACGGCGCGCTCGACGTCAGCGCGAGCGTGAAAGCGTACTTCGCGCTGAAGATGATCGGCGACCCCGTCGACGCGGAGCACATGGTCCGCGCGCGCGAGGCAATTCTCGCGCACGGCGGCGCGGAGGCGGTGAACGTCTTCACGCGGATCCTGCTGGCCTTGTTCGGCGTGGTGTCGTGGCGCGCGGTGCCTATGATGCCCGTGGAAATCACGCTGCTGCCCATGTGGTTTCCGTTCCATCTGTCGAAGGTGTCGTACTGGGCCCGGACCGTAATCGTGCCGCTGCTCGTGCTAAATGCGAAGCGGCCGCTCGCGCGCAATCCGCGCCGCGTGCGCATCGACGAATTGTTCCGCGGCGCGCCCGTGAACACCGGCATGCCGCAGCGGGCGCCGCATCAACATGTCGGCTGGTTCCGCTTTTTCCGGGTCGTGGATACGGTGCTGCGCGCGGTCGACGGTCTGTTTCCGAAAGCGACGCGCGAGCGAGCGGTCCGCGAGGCAGTGGCCTTTGTCGATCAGCGGCTGAACGGGGAAGACGGCCTGGGCGCGATTTTCCCGGCCATGGCCAATTCGGTGATGATGTACGACGTGCTCGGTTATCCGGCCGACCATCCGAACCGCGCAATTGCGCGTCAGTCGATCGAAAAGCTGCTCGTTATCAAGGATGACGAAGCATATTGCCAGCCCTGTTTGTCGCCGGTGTGGGACACGTCGCTTGCCGCGCACGCGTTGCTCGAAACGGGCGAAGCGCGTGCCGAGCAGGCAGCAGAACGCGGCCTTGCATGGCTGCGTCCGCTGCAGATTCTCGACGTGCGCGGCGACTGGATTTCGCGCCGGCCGAACGTGCGGCCGGGTGGCTGGGCCTTCCAGTACAACAACGCGTATTACCCGGACGTCGACGATACAGCGGTGGTCGCGATGGCCATGCATCGCTCGGCCGCGCTGACGCAGTCGAGTGTCGATCGCGAGGCGATTGCGCGCGCGCGGGAATGGGTCGTCGGCATGCAGAGCAGCGACGGCGGCTGGGGCGCGTTCGAGCCTGAAAACACGCAGTATTACCTGAACAACATTCCGTTCTCCGATCACGGCGCGCTGCTCGATCCGCCGACGGCAGACGTGTCGGGTCGCTGCCTGTCGATGCTCGCGCAACTCGGCGAGTTGCCGCAAAACAGCGAACCGGCGCAGCGTGCGCTCGACTACATGCTGAAGGAACAGGAGCCCGATGGCAGCTGGTACGGCCGGTGGGGTTTGAACTACATCTACGGGACGTGGACCGCGTTGTGTTCGCTGAACGCGGCCGGCATTTCGCACGACGACCCGCGCATCAAACGCGCCGCACAGTGGCTGCTGTCGATCCAGAACGACGACGGCGGTTGGGGCGAAGCCGGCGAGAGCTACAAGCTCGACTACCACGGTTACGAACGCGCGCCGAGCACGGCTTCGCAAACCGCATGGGCGTTGATGGGCCTGATGGCGGCGGGCGAAGTGAATCACGAGGCGGTTGCGCGCGGCATCGACTATTTGCAGCGTGAACAACGCGCGCACGGCTTGTGGGACGAAACGCGTTTCACCGCCACCGGTTTCCCGCGCGTGTTTTATCTGCGCTATCACGGCTATCGCAAGTTCTTCCCGCTGTGGGCGCTGGCGCGTTTCCGTCACCTGAAGCGCAACGGGCTCACGCGCGTTGCCGTCGGGATGTAACGGATGCTTCGCCCAACAGCGCCGTCCGCCGATGCCGACGGCAACAGCTTGCCGGTCATCGTCGTAACGGGCATGGCCTTCGAAGCGCGGATTGCGCGGGGCCAAGGCGTCGAAGTGGTCTATGCGGCGCGCGCCGATCTGCTGGAACGCGCGCTGAACGCGGCGGTCGCGCGCGGTTGCTCGGGGATCGTCAGCTTCGGTACGGCGGGCGGCCTCTCGCCGGATTTACAGCCGGGGGCGCTCATTGTTGCCGACGCCGTCGAAGGTCCGTTTGGCCGCATTCCCACCGATCCGGCCTGGACGAACAGGCTTGCCGCCGCGCTGGCGACCGGACCGCTCGCGTCACGCCTGCGGCGCGGTTCAATGGCCGCGGTAGCGGCGCCGCTCATGTCCGCCGACGACAAGCGTGCGCTGCATCGCTCGACGGGTGCATTGGCTGTGGACATGGAATCGCATCTGGCTGGCGCAATGGCCGCCGCCCGCGGGCTGCCGTTCGCCGTGTGCCGTGCGATTGTGGATCCTGCGTGGCGTACGTTGCCGTCGGCAGCGACCGCGGGGTTGCGCGATGACGGAAGCACTGCGCTTGCGCCGATCCTGCGTGAGCTGATGCGGCAACCGTCACAGATCGGCGCGCTCATTCAGGTGGCGATCGATGCGCGTGCGGCGCGTGTTTCCCTGGTGCAGGCCCGGCAAGCGCTGGGTGCGGCTGAGGCCTTGCTGAAGTTGGCCTAGCGGTTCAGCAGCGTCGACGCACGCCCTGGGCGTGCGTACGCCGATCCTATTGTGCAGCCGGCGCTGAAGCCGGTTGCTGATTACCAGCAGGTGCAGACGTGGTCGGGACAGCCGTGCCCGTACTGGGCGCTGAAGCCGCACCTGGGGCTGTCGCCGGCGTCGCGGTTGTGCCCGACTTAGCCCCTGTCGTTTCACTCGCAGGTACCGAGCCCGCCGCGCCGCTTGCCGGCGCGGGCGACTCACCCGGATCCGTGTAATTCGGCACGCCCGCCGGTGCGCCCGTAGCGGCAGCAGACGCCGCGTCCGGCGTGTCGGCCGTATCGCCCGGGTCTGCGTAGTTCGGAAGCGTCGCCGGTGCGCCGGCCGCGGCGCCCTTCGCTGGAGTCGTCGCAGCGCCCGAGTCGTCCTGATCCTCGTATTCCGGCAGCGGCGCGGCATTGTCGCCGGTGCCGCGCAGACGCGCCCGCCGTTGCTGCGTATAGGCGTCCCGCACGAACGAGTATTTATCCAGCGCCGCTTGCTGCAGAAGATCCGTCGCACCCAGCAGGTCCGAGCGAACGCTCACGAACTGCAGCACGTACAGCGGATTGCGCACCGCCGGCTCCATGTAGTTCAAGGGATTGAACTTCACGTCCACCACCAGCCCCATGCTGTCTCGCACGGTACTCGGCCCGAAAAGCGGCAAGACCAGATAAGGTCCCGATGGGATGCCCCAGTGTCCAAGCGTCAGGCCGAAATCCTGATGATGCTTGGGCAGGCCGGCCGGCGTCGCCCAATCGAGCAGGCCGCCGAGACCGAACGTGGAGTTGAACGCGAAACGGACGAGGTCCTCGGTCGCGTCAGTGATCTTCAACTGCAGCAGCGCATTCGCGGCGTTGGTCAAGTCACCCAGGTTCGAAAAGAAGTTGCTGACGGCCGTGCGCAACGGCTGCGGCGTCACCTTCTGATAGCCCTTCGCGACGGGCACCGCGACATAGCGGTCGAGGCCGTCGTTGAAATTGAACACCGCCCGGTTCATCGGCTCGAACGGGTCGCCGGGCTTGCGGTCGGGACCGGTTGCGCAGCCGGTTATGAGGCCGGTGGCAGCAAGCGCCAGCACGGTGGTACGCAGTTTCATGCTTATATTCCTTTGTGCTTCGCGCGACGTGGGCGCGGCTTGCCCATCAGCACGGGTTGGAAAACCACTGCACCAATGAGCGTGCAAAACAGCGACAGCGCCAGCAAGCGGCCCATGCTGGACGTCCCCGGATGGTGCGATAGCCAGAGGCTGCCGAACGCCGTCGCCGTAGTCGCCGCGCTGAACAGCACCGCGTGCGTCAGGCTCGACTGCAACAGGCCGGTCTGCCCGTTGCGCCACGCCATCACGAAGTAAATCTTGAACGCCACGCCGACGCCGAGCATCAGCGGCAACGCAATGATATTCGCGAAGTTCAGCGGCATGCCGAACACCACGCACAACTCGAGCGTGACGAGCGCCGACACAAGCAGCGGAACCAGCGTGCGCAGCATGTCGCCAACGCGCCGCAGCGCGACCCACAGCAGGATCGCGATGGACAGCAGCGCCCAGCACGCGGCCTGCAAGAACGCCTTGATGATCGTATCGGCGGAATGAAGGATCGAGATCGGGCCGCCAATCGCGCCGGGCTCGGCCTTTTTGACAGCATGGGCGAAGCGGGCGAGCGTGGCGTCGTCGTTCGGATCGGCGCCCGGCTTCACCTTCGGCGCGATGTCGACGAGGGCGCGGCCGTCCTTCGACACCCAGCCCTTCGAAATTTCCTTCGGCAGATTGTCCCGCGTGATCTCGGTCGGCTGCAGCAGGTTCTCCAACTGCTTGAGCGCAATGCGCAAAGGCTCCGACATCGCGTGTTCCGCGCGGTCGCGCGTGGCGGAGTCGGCCGCGGCCAGCTTTTGCAGCGTGACCGACAGATGTTGCGCTTCGGCGGCGCCGGGGCCCGGATGATCTTCGGCGGCGAGAGAAAGTTGATTCGACGCGCGCTTGAGCGCGGCGACGCGCACGGCGTCCGTGGCCTGTGGCGCGGGTTGCTGTTGCAGCGCGGGCAGCAATTGCTGCGCGGCGCTTGCGATCAGCATCATCTTTTGTTGCTGCTGCGCGGGAACGAAGGTGTCCAGCGTGGTGACGCGGCCCACTTCGGGCAACGCGCGCAACCGCTCGGCCATGCGATCGGCGTCGGCAAGCGAGGGCGCGAGCACATGCACGTTGTTCACCGCGGCCTCGGGCGAATCCTTCAGCGACAGCAGCGTGGCCATCGACTCGGTATGCGGATCTTTCAGGTGCAGCGGATTGAAGTCGAAGTGCAGGCGCGTGAGCAATGGCGTTGCGCCGATCACGACGATCAGCGTGCCGATCAGCACGGGCTTGCGATGATGGGCAAGAAAGTCGTCGACGGGTGCGAGTTGCTTGAAGCCCGGCGACGCGGCCTCGCCCGGCGGGTTGAAGATCTTCAGCAACGCGGGCAGCAGTGTCATGTTGGTCAGATACGCGACGAACATGCCAACGCCGGCGATCTCACCCAACTCGGACACGCCGCGGTACGCGGTCGGCAGAAACGAGAAGAAGCTCAACGCGACCGCAACCGCGGCGAGCGTAAGCGGCACGCCGATACTGTGCGCGGTATGAGCGAGCGCGGCGGAAAGACGGTCGTCGCGATTACGTTCCTCGCGATACTTGACGCCGAACTGCACGCCGAAATCGACGCCCAGCCCGACGAACAGCACCATGAACGCAACCGAGATCATGTTCAGCGCGCCGACCATCATGAGGCCGAGCGCGGCGGTGATTGCGAGTCCAACGAACAGCGTGATGAAGACTGCGGCGATCATGCGTCCTGAGCGCAACGCGAGCCACAGAATGATCAGCACCACGACGAACGTGCCGATGCCGTTGAGCACCGCGCCGTCTTTGACTGACGCGAACTCTTCGTCCGCGAGCGGTTGTTCGCCGGTCAGACGGACGGTGGCGCCATAACGCGAGTCCAGATGCAGCGAGGCCGCCGTATCGCGAATGGCCTGCGACGCGGTTGCGCCCGGCTCTAGCGCGTCGTAGTTCACGACCGGCTGCACGACCACGAACGCACGCGCCGGATTGGTCGCCGCGCTTTTGTCGACGAACGCGCGCCACGAGAAAGCGGCGGGCTTGCCGGCCAGTACGAGGTCTAGCGTGTTGGCGCTTTGCGACAACAGGCGGCTCATGTCGGAGAGCTTCACCTGACCGATCTGCAGCGGCAGCAGCAGGCTCGTAGTGAGCGTGCCCGCCAGTCCCGTGAGGCTGGGGTCATGCGCGAGCGTGTTCACGAGCGGACGCGACTGCACGAGTTGCGACGTGGTCGACATGACCTCTTCGGTCGATGGGAAAAGCAGACCGTTATGTTCGAAGAACGGCCCGCCGGCGGGCTGCGAGACCGCGACGAATTCCTTCGGCTCGGCTTTGAGCGCCGCCGTCAGCGCATTCGCTGCGGCGTCGGCAAACTCGGGCGCGCGCGCCTCCACGACGACCAGCACCGTTTCGCCGCGATCAGGGAAGGCCTGGTCCATCGCGTGCTCGAGCGTGGACCATTCCTTGTCGGTTTCGATCAGGCGGCTGATGTCGGTGTTGATCTTGAAGTGATGCGCGACATAGATCCCGCTCAACACGGCGAGCACGATCGACAGTGCGATGATCCGCAACGGATGGCGCACCGAATAGGCGACGAGGCGAACAATAGATGACTTCAGCATGTAGGCGAACTTGGCCTTATCACGGGTAGCATTTTGACGAAAGTGCACAAGTATACAGAGCCGGAGCAATCCGGATCGTATTCGGCAGCAATGCGCGTAGCAAAACCGGCTCCCGGCGCAACATGAAAGGGCGGGAACGCAATGTCGTTATACTGGTCTATCCAGCTTTCGCCCCGATCTTGCTGGTCGGCGGCGCACACTCTTTTCGGGTCTTGTCCAGCGTATGAAACGTTATCTGTCTGCTTTTCTGGCCGCAGCCGTAGTCTCAACGGCTGCCTATGCGCAAAGCTCGCCCGACGCGGTGGTAAAAAGTGCCGTCGAAGGTACGGTCTCCGCGATGAAGGCCGATCCGCAAGCGCGCGGCGGCGATATGGCCAAGATCACGCAACTGGTCGAGACGCGCTTCGTGCCGGCCACCGACTTCCAGCGCACCACCCGCATCGCGGTCGGCAAGGCATGGAGCACCGCCACGCCCGAGCAGCAGAAGCAGCTCTATGAGCAGTTCACGCTGCTTCTCGTGCACACCTACGCTGCGTCGCTTTCGCAGTTGCGCGACCAGGACGTCAAGTTCAAGTTTGCGCCGGCCAATGCACCGGGCGCCGCGAAAGACGTCGTGGTGCAGTCGCACGTGATCAGCAATGGCGGCGACGACGCGATCGACTACCGGCTCACCAAGGGCCCGTCGGGCTGGAAGATCTACGACATCAATATGATGGGCGCATGGCTGATTCAGGTGTACCAGACACAGTTCGCCGATCAGCTTTCCAAGGGCGGAGTCGACGGCCTGATCAAGTTCCTCACCGCGCATAACGCACGCAGCGGCGGGTAAGCTGGATCGGCAAGCCGACTGCCTGCGAGGTAGAAGCAGACCAACAAAAGAAAAAGCGCGGTGGCCTTAAAAGCCACCGCGCTTTTTTACGCGGGTTATGCGGCGCGATTCAGAGCGGCGCAGGGCCGCCCCGATTCGACGCTCAGTGCGCGGCCGTAGCCGTCTGCACCTTGCTGCCCTTGCCGGCCACCTTGATCTCTTCAAGCTTGATCTCGACGTGGCGCGAGAACACGTATTCAGCCGGGCGCTGCTTGTCCAGCGGGATGTCTTTGGTGAAAGCACCCGAAGTCTTCGGGCCGCGCAGGCTGACCTTCAATGCCTTCAGCGGATGCGCAACCGTATCCATCACGGCCGTGGCCTCAAAGCCGCAGTGGACCATACAGTCGGCGCACTTTTCGTAGTTGCCGGTGCCGTACTTGTCCCAGTCCGTGGTTTCCATCAATTCCTTGAAGGTCTTCACGTAACCTTCGCCGACCAGATAGCACGGCTTCTGCCAGCCGAACACCGTACGCGCCGGGTTGCCCCAAGGCGTGCATTCGTAGGTCTGATTGCCGGCGAGGAAGTCGAGGAACATGGCCGACTGGCTGAACGACCAGTTCTTGCCATTGTTGCCGCGCTTGAAGATTTCGCGGAACAGATGTTTGGTCTTGTCGCGATTCAGGAAGTGCTGCTGGTCCGGCGCACGCTCATAGGCATAACCCGGCGAAACGGTGATCCCGTCAACGCCCATCGGCCCGACCGTGTCGAAGAAAGCGGCAACGCGCTCCGGCACCGCGTCGTTAAACAGCGTGCAGTTGATGTTCACGCGGAAACCGCGGCGCTTCGCTTCCTTGATGGCGGCGACTGCCTTGTCGTACACGCCGTCTTGCGACACCGAATGGTCGTGCATCTGCTGATCACCATCCAGGTGAACCGACCAGACGAAGTACGGATTCGGCTCGTAGTCGTCCATCTTCTTTTCCATCAACAGCGCGTTCGTACACAGGTACACGAACTTCTTACGCGCGATGATGCCCTTCACGATCTGCGGCATTTCCTTGTGCAGGAGCGGCTCGCCGCCTGCAATCGACACCACCGGGGCGCCGCATTCGTCGACGGCGCCAAGGCATTCTTCCAGCGACAGACGCTGATTCAGGATGGGGTCCGGATAGTCGATCTTGCCGCAGCCATTGCAGGCGAGATTGCAGCGGAACAGCGGCTCCAGCATCAGGGCGAGCGGGTAGCGTTTGTTGCCGGAGAGGTGCTGACGCATGATGTATGCGCCGACCCGGACTTTCTGTAGCAGCGGAATAGACAAGACGTCCTCCTTAAACTTCGCGTGCGGCGAGTGGTTGCATCAGCTTCGATGGCAACTTGAATTCAACCTTCTCTTCACGGCCCGCCATCGTCGTGACATCGACGGGCCCCATTGCGCTTAGCGCATCGATTACGTTTCTGACCATTTCTTCCGGCGCCGAAGCGCCGGCCGTGATGCCGATGGTCTGCGCATTCGCAAACCATTCCGGCTTCACTTCTGAACCGTCGGCGACGAGATAGCTTGCCACGCCGCTTTCGCTGCCAATTTCCCTCAGCCGGTTCGAGTTCGAGCTGTTTGTTGCGCCCACCACCAGCAGCACGTCCACCTGCTTGCTCAACTCGCGCACCGCGGCCTGGCGATTTTGCGTCGCATAGCAGATGTCGCGCGTGTCGGGGCCGACGATGTCGGTGAAGCGGCGCTGCAAGGCGTCGATAATGCCACGGGTGTCGTCTACCGACAGCGTGGTCTGCGTGACGTACGCGAGGGGCGTGTCGATCGGCAGCTGCAGATGCTCGACTTCGGCTTCGCTCTGCACCAGCAGCACCTTGCCCGGGATCTGGCCGATCGTGCCTTCCACTTCCGGATGCCCGGCGTGGCCGATCAGGATCAGCGTGCGCCCCGCGCTCACATATTGACGTCCCTGCACGTGCACCTTGGTGACGAGCGGGCACGTTGCGTCGAGCACGTCGAGACCGCGGGCTTCCGCGTCGCGCTCAACCGTTTGAGCGACGCCGTGCGCGCTGAAGATCGCCACGGCGCCTTGCGGCACTTCATCGAGTTCTTCGACGAAACGCGCGCCTTTCTGGCGCAGATTATCGACCACGTGACGATTGTGGACAATTTCGTGGCGTACGTAGACAGGCGCGCCGTGCTGCTGCAGCGCCCGATCGACGATCTCGATCGCACGAACAACGCCCGCACAAAAGCCGCGGGGTTGGGCAAGGATGACTCGCATAAGTTGGCGGACTCCGACTGACGCGGGTTTCGAGCAAGTCGGAAATTCTGACTTTATCGCCGCGACCATCTAATTAGTTGACGTCTTGAGCCCCGGCGACGTGCCGGTACAGCAAAACCAAACGCGCATTCTAACGCTATCACGCCAGCTTTGCTTTGCCGGGGCCGCTACAGTGTTGGGCGCACGCGGCACATGCCTTAGCTTTACCAAAACCCATGCGGCAAAAATTGCACGCTGCACCGCTCTGGCGGAACCCTTAAACTACGTCGTCCTGTGAAGCGCTCGCGCCTCGCAATACAAAATGGTCGACGCTTGCTGCAAATTCGAGGGTAACGCTTAATGGGGTTGATGGCGGTGATTCTGTTTTTCCTTTCCTGTTTGTCCTTGCTGATCTGGATCGTGCTGCTGTTCGCCCGAGGCGGCTTCTGGCGCGCGCGTCCCGCCGCGCCGCTTACGCCCGAAGCGCGTAGCGCATGGCCCGGCGTGGCCGCCGTGGTGCCGGCCCGCAATGAAGTCGATGTCATTGCACAGGCCGTTACGACGCTGCTTCAGCAGGATTATCCCGGCGAATTTCACGTGATCGTGGTCGACGACCACAGCACCGACGGCACGGCCGACGCTGCCCGCGCAGCCGCACTGCAGCTGCAATGCCCAGACCGTTTGACCGTGCTGAGCGCGAAGCCGCTGCCGCCGGGGTGGTCCGGCAAGGTGTGGGCGCAGTCGCAAGGCATCGAAGCGGTGCGCACGCTCGGCTTGCCGGCCGACTTTTTGTTGCTGACAGACGCCGATATCGGTCATCCCGCGGAGGCCGTCACGCAACTCGTGGTCCGTGCTGACGTTGAGAAGCGCGATCTCGTCTCGCTGATGGTGCGCCTGCGCTGCGACTCGTTCTGGGAGAAAGCGCTTATTCCGGCCTTCGTTTTCTTCTTCGCGAAGCTGTATCCGTTCTCGTGGGTCAACAATCCGCGCAATCGCACGGCGGCCGCGGCGGGCGGCTGCATGCTCGTGCGTCGTAGCGCCCTGGAGGAAGCCGGTGGCATTGAATCGATCCGGGCCGAGCTGATCGACGATTGCAGCCTCGCGGCGCGCATCAAGCATCGCGGCACCGGGCGCCACCCAATCCGGCTCGACGTGGCGGCGCGAAGCGTGTCGTTGCGCCCTTACGATAGCTGGCGCGACATCTGGAACATGATTGCGCGCACCGCGTTTACGCAGTTGCATTATTCGCCGCTGCTGCTGGCGGGCACGCTTGCCGGCATGACGATCATCTATCTGATGCCGCCGGTCGCCGCCATCGTGCTCGGACCAACGGGCTGGCCCGCCTGGCTCGCGTGGGCGGCCATGTGCTGCGCGTATGCGCCCATGCTGAGCTATTATCGTCGCTCGCCGCTATGGGCGCCGTTTCTGCCGCTTATCGCGCTGTTTTACGTGGGGGCGACGTTTGCATCGGCGGTGCGCTACTGGCGTGGCAAGGGCGGGCAGTGGAAGGCGCGGGTTCAGGCGCCCATGCAGTAACGTTGACTCGAGGCAGTAACAAAAAAGCGGCGCATTGCGCCGCTTTTCTTTTAGCCCTTTGTAAGCAGCATATAGAGTTGAATCACCATGTCCGGTGAGAACGTGAACGGCACCCAGCCGTGACCGGTATGGCGCATTACCAGCAAACGGTCGCCGTTCGACTGCTTCTGCACGGCCATGACCGGATTTTTCGTCGACACGAAACGCCAGCCCGGCGGGATGCCCGGAGGAGGTTCGGGTGTCATCGAGGCGCGCGCGTTCGACAGTTCCTCGATGAGCTGGCCGATCTGCTCCGCGCGCAATGCGACGGTCTGGCCGCCGATGGTCATGGTGATTTCGTTCTGCGCCGGACGGTTGATTTCCAGCGTGGGCGGAGCCGGGGGCGCAGCGGTTTGCGCGCCGGCTTCGCTGACCGCGGCGTCGGCCTCGGCTTGGGCTCGAACTTCGACCGTTTCCGATTCGACGTCCGGCACGGCATGTTCAGCCGGCGCGTGCTGCGCGTCAGCCTGGTTGCGTGTCTCGGGGATGCTTTGGGCCTGCGGGGCCACGACAGCCTGAATGAGCTGATCGACGCCCACTTCGAGCGCGCCGAGCTGTTCGTGAAGGTTCATGCGAGATTTCTCTGGTAAGACCCGCGATTTTAACTGCTGCGCGTAGGCTTTATCTTCCGCAAATACAGCGACGTTGTAACAAAATGCTCGCGCTACGGCTTGAGATAGCCCGCATGCCGGAACCAGTCGAGCGCATCGCTCAGGCCCTCGCGATACGGACGCGCCCGGTAGCCCAGTTCGCGTTCCGCCTTGGCCGAACTGAAGTACATCTTGTTCTTCGACATGTTCAATCCATCAACGGTGACGAACGGTTCGCGCTTCGTGAATTTCGCCACCGCTTCCGCACCCATCGCGAGCGGGTAAAGCGGCCAGCGCGGCAAGCTGATGGTGGGGGCCTTGCGGCCGGTGAGTGCCGCGATGTCCGCAAGCATCTGTTGAAGCGGCAGATTTTCGCCGCCGAGAATGTAGCGTTCGCCGATCTTGCCGCGCTCCAGCGCCAGAAAGTGTCCGGCCGCGACGTCGTCCACGTGCACGAGGTTTAGCCCTGTGTCGACGAAAGCGGGAATCTTGCCGAGCGCCGCTTCCACGATGATGCGCCCGGTCGGCGTCGGCTTGACGTCGCGCGGGCCGATAGGTGTGGACGGGTTGACGATCACCGCCGGCAGGCCGTCTTCGGCGATCATGCGTTCCACTGCGCGCTCGGCCAGCACCTTGCTGCGCTTGTAGACGCCGATCGCCTGATCGGCCTTGAGCGGCGATGTTTCGTCGGCTGAATTGCCTGCGCTCGTCACCTTGAGCGTGGCCACGCTGCTCGTGTACACGATGCGCTCGACGCCTTCTTTCAGCGCCGCGCGCATGGTCGCCTCCGTGCCCTCCAGATTCGAGCGTTCGATTTCGCTCGGGTCCGGCGCCCACAGCCGGTAATCGGCGGCGACGTGCAGCAGATAGCGCACGCCGCGCAGCGCGTTGCGCATGGACGCTTCGTCGCGCATATCGCCGACGAAGATTTCCGCGTCGAGGGACTCGAGGTTCTGACGCGGGCTGGTGGCGCGCACCAGTACACGCACCTTGAAACCCTTCTGTTGCGCGATGCGCGCCACCGACGAGCCGACAAAGCCGGATGCGCCGGTCACGAGCACGAGATCGCCATTCTGTTCGGTCATTCTGTTTCCGTTCCCTGCGTGACAGTCGGGGGATTGTACGTGGCGAGCGAGGGCCGCGTCGCCGACGCGGCTATTCCAACCCGCGTTCTGCAAGCAGGCTCGCCGCGACGCGACTAGAATGCCCGCTTGAAAGATTGCGAGGAGAGAACGGCATGTCCCCAGATCTGGATGAGCGGATCGAAACGTATTACGTGCGCGTGCGCGGCACCGTGCAGGGCGTCGGCTTTCGTCACGCGACCGTGCGGCAGGCGCACGCGTTGGGCATCAAGGGATGGGTTGCGAATCTCGACGACGGTTCGGTCGAAGCGATGTTGCAGGGCACGGCGAATCAGGTCGACCGGATGCTGTCGTGGCTGCGGCACGGGCCGCCGGCCGCGCGCGTGACCGAGGTAGCCGGCGAAGAGCGCGTGACCGAGAAACGCTACGAGCGTTTCGAACAGCATTGAACGGCGCGTAGCCACATCGGCGGGTTGAGAGCCCGCCGCCCCTTTAGTCGTTCGGCGCTATCGCGCCACCAACAGGCTTTCGGCAAATCCCCACTCGTTTTCCAGCCACTGATGGCTGCACACGAATCCCGCATCGTCGGCGATCGCGGGCATTTCGTCGGCGCGATACTTGTGGCTGCTCTCGGTCCAGATCGTTTCGCCTGCCTTGAGCGATACCGTCAGGTTCGCGGCGGCGATATGCGCGGTAACGTCACGCGTTGCACGCAAGTGCATCTCGACACTGCGCGCGTCCGGATTGAAACGCGCGACGTGCTCGAATGCGTCGAGCGGAAAATCGCCGCCGAGTTCGCGATTGATCCGCGCGAGCAGGTTCAGGTTGAACGACGCCGTGACGCCGATTGCGTCGTCGTAAGCGGCGATCAGCGTGGGCGTGGGCTTGATGAGGTCGGTGCCGAGCAGCAGCGCGTCGCCGGGCGCCAGCATGTTGCGAATGTCGCGCAGAAAGCGCGTCGCGGCCAGTCTGCCGAAATTGCCGATCGTACTGCCGAGAAAGAGTACGAGTAAGCGTTCGTCGGCTGCGCGCTTTTTGCTGACTTCGGCGAGCCCCGCCAGATAATCGCGCTCGTAGCCGACAATAGAAATCCTTTCGATGTCGCCTAATTCGCGCCTGCACAACTGCAACGCGGTGCGCGAAATTTCAATCGGGCAGTATGAAGTGGGGCGCTTTTTACACAGCGCTTCGAGAATGCGGCGCGTTTTGCGGCCGCTGCCGCTGCCGAGTTCGGCGACGGTTACGTCGTGCGGAAGATGCTCGACGATGTCCACCGCGTGCTTCGCCAGCAGCCGCTCCTCAGCGCGTGTCACGCCGTATTCGGGGAGTACGGTGATTACTTCGAATAATGCGGAACCGACTTCGTCGTACAGATACTTCGAGGGCAACTCTTTCTGCGGCGCATGCGTGAGGCCGCTGCGGACGTCGGCGGCGAACGCGGAACGTTGATCGGGTGATGCGTCGTGCGAGAGGGCTGGCTGGGTCATGCTGGCTCCAGTAGTCACATGCGATGAGCGGGATGGTTGGCCGGAGACGGCACGCGGGATCGAAACGATTGGTGCGTGCCGCGGAGGAAGCGGGCCGCCATGCGGCCGGGCTCGTTGATGTCGCAAACGCTGATTGCTAACGTTGGTTGCAAACGCTGCAGCAGAAGCGGGAAGCAAGATTCGCGCTTGATCGACGGAGTTGCTTGTCGAACGCGCACAGCTGACTCCCGCGCGCGTGAAGTTATGTTCTAGTTCATCGACGCGCGTTCTGCACGGATTAATTGCTGCCACAAGAATGAAAGCGACGCGAAGTGTGTCCGTGCCACGTCGATAATCCGGCTAGAATGCCCGGCTTGCATCGCCGGATAAAACTACAAGGAGCGGCGCGCGACACGCGCTGCGGCTCAGGACCTTCACTTCCAATGACAACGAGAATCGCGGTGCGCCGCCATGTTGCGCCACGTGCGCATGCGTTCGCGCCGCAAGGCGAAGCTCCCGCACAGCGGGGCGCACGATGAATCAGTATTCGCCGAAACGCGGCATTGCCTTATCGGTTAGCGCCTGTGCGATGTTCGCTCTGCTGTCGGCTTACGCGACGCTGCTCGCACCGCTCACCGGCCTCGATATTTTCGCGTGGCGTATCGTCTGGACCGTGCCGGGCGCACTGCTGCTGGTTGCGTCGCGCAAGCGCATGCCAATCCTGCGGCAACTTCTTTACCGGATGATGACTCAGCCCGCGCTCGGCGCCGCGATGCTCGCCGCCGCCGCGTTGCTCGGCGCGCAATTGTGGGTGTTCCTGTGGGCGCCGTTGCATGGCCGCATGCTTGAAGTATCGCTCGGCTATTTCCTGTTGCCGCTCGTGATGGTACTGGTCGGGCGCTTTTACTATCACGAGCGCCTCGACGGTTTGCAGTGGGCAGCCGTGATATGCGCGGCTGTGGGCGTGGGTCATGAACTGTCGGTGACGGGCGCTTTCTCGTGGCCGACGTTGCTCGTGGCGCTCGGTTATCCGCCGTACTTCGTGTTGCGGCGCAAAATCAAACAGGATTCGCTCGCGCTATTCACCGTCGAGATGATCTTGCTACTACCTGTCGCAGTGGCAATGATTGTGACCGGCGGGTCGCTCGCGCTGATCTCCGGACGCCTCGACATGTGGCTTCTGCTGCTGCCGGGGCTGGGCGCGTTGAGCACGCTCGCGCTGGCTTCGTATCTGACCGCGAGCCGCTTATTGCCCGTCGCGTTGTTCGGCATTCTCGGTTATGTCGAGCCGGTATTGCTCGTGCTGGTGTCGATCACGTTGCTCGGCGAAACGTTGAGTGCTGCGCAGTTGGCCACGTACATCCCGATCTGGATCGCGGTCGTGCTGACAGCGTTGCACAGCATGCGGATCGTGCGCTTTGCGTGAGACTTAAGCGCCTGCGACGACCGTGCTGCTTTACGCTCACTTGTGCGTTCACTTGTGCGCCGCCGCGCGCTGATCTTTCGTCGGCGAAGGCCCCAACTGGCTTTCTATCGCTTCACGAAGCGCAGGCCGCCAGCCGGTGTAGAACAATGCTTCGGCCAGCACGAACAGCGGTCCGATCAGAAGACCGATTACGTCATCGACAAAAGCCGGCTTATGGTGCTCGTAGGCAATGTGGCCGACGAACTGAAACACCCAGCCGACCGCGAAGAGGCCGACGCCAGTTGCCAGCCAGACCGGCGTGGACTGCGTCGCGATCCATTGGCCGAACACGATGCAAAGCGCGGACACGGCTGTCATCAGCAAACCCAAAGGGACGTCGAGCACCAGGTAATAGAGCGTGGCCGCCGAGAACAACAGCCCTGCGGGCGATAGGATCAACGGCGGCGCGGTTAGCGCGAAAACCGGACGGCTCAACAGCACTGCCAATGCAAGCACGATCATCGGGATGCCGATGAAATGCGTGGCGATATTGCGCCGGTCGCGATGGTAAGCCGCATACTGCGTAAGCTGTTGCGTCAGCGTTCTCATGGATGCCGCTCCTTCGTCAAAGTCAGCATAATCGCGGCGATTGGAATCTCAAACCATCGGGTAGCCGACAATCGGTATAAGCGCGATTCAATGACCGCAAATATTCCTCGTACTCAGCTTGCCACGCTGCTGTCGAACAGTGCATGGTTCCGCTCGGCACCGGCGTCTCTGCAGACGCAATTGATCGACGCGGGCCGGATCGAGCGCCTTGCCACCGGTCAGCGTCTGTTCACGCGTGGCGATGCAGACGACGGCATCTATTGCGTGCTTGGCGGCGTGGTGCGAATCGGCGCAGCGAGTGAGAGCGGAAAGGAAGCATTGCTTGCTGTTATCGAACCGGTGAACTGGTTCGGCGAGATCGCGCTGTTTGACAATCGTCCGCGAACGCACGACGCGTATGCCGAACGCGACACCGAACTGTTTCATGTGACGCGCGCGGCACTCGTCGGATTGCTTGAACGTACGCCGGCCCATTGGCACACCTTCGGCTTGCTGCTCACGCAGAAACTGCGTCTTGCCTTCGATGCAATAGAGGAAGCCGCGTTGCTGCCGGCAGCGCAACGCGTAGCGCGACGCCTGTTGCTGATGGCAGGTGGATATGGCGAGGGGGAAACCATGCGGCGTGTCATCAACGTGCCACAGGAAGATCTCGCGATGATGCTCGCACTGTCGCGGCAGACCATCAACCAGGTGCTCAAGCAGTTTGAAACGCAGGGCGCGGTCAAGCTTGGTTATGCGGAAATCCAGATAGTCGACAAAGGCCGACTTCACGAGCTTGCGCAGTTGGGCCTAGATACACGTTGACGGCTTGAGAGCACCATTGCCGCAGATTTCCTCTGCTACGACAACGCGAAAGCTTGCGCAAAAAAAAGGCGAGTCATACGACTCGCCCTCCCTGAACGGCATTGCCCGGCTTCGATTAATAGCTTGATTCTTCTAATGCCTGGTTGGCCGGTGCGTGCCGGAACCGTGCACGTGTTATTGCGTTTTGGTCGTGCCGGTCTTTGCGCCGTCAGCGCTCACCGGCGCATTGCTGGCCTCTTGCGCGCCGTCCGTTTTCTTGTTCGCTGCGCTGGAGTCGGCCGGAGTCTTCTTCACGGCGTTGTGCTTCTTCACAGTGTGTTTGGAAGACGTCTTCACATGCGACTTCGCGGTCGTGCCCGAAGGTGCTTTCGCGTGAGTGGTGGTGTCATTCGACGCGCCGGTTTGCACGGCGGTGCTTGCCTTGAGATTCGCCTGGCCCGCGGGCTGCGTTGCTTCGGACGGTGCCGGTGCGGCAGTCTGAGCGAAGGCGGTTGACACGAGCAGAGCGGAAGCGAGAGCGGCGAAAAGCGTCTTCATGGTGTGACTCCTTGTTAAACCGGTGGATTCCTGCGAGCTTCTGTTTCGCGGCTGGATTTATTCAGCGCTGCCGGTTTAACGCAGCCGGGAAGACAGCAGTTGACGATGTTCTGGTGACAAAACGTAACGGCAGAAACATATCGGGCTGCTGACTACTCTTCCGGCCTTCGTGCTCTCGACGATTTAAGACGTCAAACGTTAGTTGAATGGATTGTCCACGACACCCGGTTTCGCGTCTGGCTCGTCTTTCACTTTAGCGGGCAGTCCCGGATGCGCCTGCAAAGCTGCGACGATTGCATCCACCGCTTCCTTCAATGCGAGCGCAGCCTTCAGCCCTCGCTGGTCTTGCGTCAGTTCGAGCGTGCCGTTCAGCACGACGCGCTTCGTGCCGTTGTTCACGGTCATTGCGTCGCCCTGAAGGTTGAGTACGTCGTCGTCGTTCGAATAGGGTTTAAACACCTTTGAGTCCTCCCGGTCGCTGATCTTTGAGGTTCTCCGGAATGCCCGGAAAGCGAATGCCCGATGCTGCTTCGAGTTCGTGAATCGTTCTGATTTCGTAGCGATTCGTCGACACATTGTCGACCACTACCGCGAACGCGAGTTGCCGCGAAGGTACGTAGACGACCTTGAACAACTGCGTTGGAACGAACACGCGCGTGGGACCGATCGTCTGGAGTTGCTGACCGCTGAACATCGGACCCGTGACGACATACGTGTCCTCATAGGCCGTCGCGATTTTGCGCACCGACGTTTCAATGCGCGCCCACAGCCGTTGATTGTTTTCGCGATTTTGCGGCACGATGTTCGCGAGCGAAAACGATTGTGCCATCGCCTGCTCATTCCAGCGATTTCCCGCAGGGCTCATATGTCCGCGGTCGAAGCCGCTGCGCTTGTAGTCGGCGAGCGTTGCGCCTTCGCCGTCTGGCAAGCGCGCGTCTTCGAAGAACTTGTTGGTGCGCACCATGTCTTTGGCGGCTTCAATATGATCGCGCGTCAAATGTTCGGCGGACCACAATGGACCGTGTGTAATGCCCGAATGCATGACGGCGAAATCGCTATAGCAAAGCATGCGCGTTTTGGGCGCCATCTTCTGATTGGTCAGAACGGGCCATTGCGCATTAGGTGTGAACTGGGTGCAGGAAGGCGCGGCCGTTGCGTGAGCGGCAACTGCAACGAGCAGACAGGCGAACCACTTCTTCATGGGTTAATCGGTGAAAAGAGAGGGGCGCAAAGTATAGCGTCGAGCGTGATGATCGAGCGATGTAAAAGAGCGGGGGAGAGCGTAGCGAAGAACGGCAATGTGACGGTCGCGCGCCGGAACCGGCACGTGACGCGACGTCGCACAGGCAAAAAAAATGGGCCGCCTTGCGGCGACCCTAATGCGTGGACTTCCGACACTACGCACGCAAACTTAAGACAAGCTTAAATGCGTGCGTCGCGGAAAACGGTCCGTCAATCGGCGAAAGGGAACAGTGCAGAGTGGTAAGCCGACGGATTTCGCACGCGCGCCTTGCGACGCGCGTGCGGGAACATCGACCGAGTGGAAAGGGTGCTGGAATTAATTGCCGAACACGCTGTTTTCGGCGCGCACGTTTTGACGATCGACGGCTTGCAAGCGCCAGAAGCCGCTTGTCGGCGCGCGGTTGCGCACGGCCGTCCACGCTGCGTCGCCTTGGGCGGCGCTCACGCGCTGCTTACGGTCGACATGTAATCCACGTAGCGTACACAACGGTGCGTCCGTGCTCGGCGCGCAAAGTGTCGTCACGCCACCTTCGTCGCGTAATTCGCCCCACGGGGGCAGATCGATCCCTTGATGCGCTTCTCTCGACCACCGGCGTTGGTCGGTGTCGAGCCATAGCACAGCGTAGTCGTGACTGACGGTGGGATCGGAACCGTTGATAAGGATGGTCAGGCGCATATCAGTTCCGTGCAAAGTACTCAGAATTGCTTTAACAGTCTATGTCGCGACGCCGGTTATTCAAGGCAAATGGTAAGACTTGTGCACGAAAATACGGACGCCGCATGTACACGGCTGTACCATGTTCGCGTCGCGATCCGGCCTCCGCTTTTTACCGCGCTATCTTGCTTCTTCGTTGCCGCTGCACCGATCCTGGAGACGTGTCATGCAGCATCAATTTCTGCGTTTTGTGGCGCTGGCCGCGTGCATAAGCGCGGCGCCGGCGCCTGGTTTTGCAGCGGATAAAGCGTCGTTCGCCGAGCCTGCGCCGATCGTCTACGTGTCGGATTTCGAGCTGGACGTTGCGAACGTTGCGCCGGACAGTGGCCCCGGCCAACGCGTGCGCCGTCTGCGCGGATTATTGCCAGGCGGGCCGGGACCGTTGGACCGCAACGCGAATCCGCAGGAGCACGCAAAGAACATCGTCGACGAAATGGCGGAGGCGCTCACGGCCGATCTGCGCGAAGGCGGCGTCGACGCACGGCGCATCGCGCCCGGTCAAACTTCGCCGGCTGCGGGCTGGCAAGTGCGCGGTGTCTTCCTGAGCGTCGACGACGGCAACCGTCTGCGGCGTGCCATGGTCGGTCTGGGCACCGGTCAGACTGACATTCAGGTCGCCGTGTCATGCGACAGTCTTGCATCGGCGAGTTTGCCGCCTCTCTATGAAGCCGTGGAAGAGGCCGACAGCAAGCACGGGCCGGGCGCTGCCATCAAACTCAATCCGTATGTGATCGCAGCGAAGTTCGTCATGGCAAGCGGCGACGAGAAGAAGACGATCAAGAAAACGGCTCAACAGATTTCCGATGCCGTCATCGCCAGGCTTCACGCCGCTGCGCCGTGATGGTCAGGCGAGATCCAGCGGCGCGGTCAAATCGCCGAGGGGCGCCAAACCGTTCTTTGCGAACGCACGATCGCGGGCCACGACGCCGTCGAGCGGCGCCAGTCCATGCACGCGGCTGATCAGGCGAAGAATCGAGTTCGTGTCGTACACGGTGTGATCGACATAGCCTTTTTTGGCGAGCGGTGAAATGACAAGCGCCGGAATCCGCGAGCCTGGACCCCAGCGGTCGCCATTCGGCGGCGCGACCGGATCCCACCAGCCGCCGTTTTCGTCGACGGTGACGATCACGACCGTATTGGCCCATTGCGGGCCCTTCTGGATATGCTCGATCACAGTTGAGATGTGCCGGTCGCCGGATTCGACGTCCGCGTAGCCGGCGTGCATATTCAGATCGCCCTGCGGCTTGTAGAACGTTACCGCGGGCAGACGTCCCGCGTCGATGTCGGCGATCAGGCGGTTGGTCGATGCGTCGCTGCCGAGGCCCGCATCGCGCAGATATTTACGCCGCGCGGCCGTGCCAGGCGCGTAGTTGGCGAAATAGTTGAACGGCTGGTGGTGATACTGGAAGTCGGGCACGGCACCTGTGTCCTGATGTTCCAGCGCATATTGCCAGGCCCCGCTGTACCACGCCCAATCCACGCCCTTGTCCGTGAGACGGTCGCCAATCGTCGCGTAATTCTGCGGTCGCAGCACCCGCGGATTCGACGCATCCGCGAAAGCCGGGTTGCCGCCTTCCGCCGGGCGCACGTTGCTCGGCTGGTATGGCGGTGCCATCGTATTCACGGCATAGCCGTCGGCGGTAAATGCGCCGTCGTTCACGAATTTCGGCGGACCGTCGAGTGCCGATGCCGGCGAGTCCGGAGCGAGCTTCAGCCGCGCACCGGTAAGGTCGTCGCCCTCGACCACGGAGACCATCTTTCTCGCCGGGCTGTTGTGCACATCTGGATAGAACGGCGCCTGCGCCGAGATCAGAAAGATGTGGTTCAGCCACGAGCCGCCGAACGCGGCCATGAAAAAGTTATCGCACAGCGTGTATTGCTGAGCGAGGCTCCAGAGCTTGAGCGTATCGGCGGAATTTCGGTAATGCCCCATGACGAGTCCGCCCGAATCGCCCCACGCCGCGAACTGGTTGTTGCGCCCGGCGTTGATCTGCATCTGGTTCTGATAAAAACGATGCACGAGATCGCGCGTGATCACGCCAGTGGGCAACGGCGCGCCTCGCGCGTCGGTCAGGTGGAAAGGCCCATTGCGCAGATTGCCGATGTCTTTCTGGCCGATCATGTAGCGCTTGCCGTCCACTTCCTGCGCCTGCGGCACCAGGCCGCCCCAGATGGCAGGCAGGCGCGGCATCGGCGTCTTGCCGTCGCGGTCGAGTTGCAGATATCGCTCGGCAGTTACTTTATCGAGCGGATGCTGGATGCCTGGGAAGTTGCCATACAGGTTGGCGAAGCTGCGGTTCTCCGCGTAGATCACCACGATCTGCTTGACCTGGTCGTGCAACGCGGCGTCGAGCCGTAAGTCCGCGGCGGTACGCGGTGCCACTTCGCTCGCAGCCTGTCCGGTCTTGCAGCCGGTCAGTGCAAGCCCGATGCCGACGGCCGCGAGGCCGGTAAGAACACGGCGGCGTTCAGGATTGTGCGGATCGTCTGCGGCGCTGGAGGCGTTGTCTGAGCTACCGGGGTTCGGCGGCAGGGAGAAGTCGTGGTCTGTCATCGGTCGGTTCCGAAGTGTGCGTGGCGAGCGCTCAGGTGCGGCTCGGGGCGGCGCGCAAAACGCCGGCGGAAGCTACGATTCGTTGCGGATACGGCTGGACGTGCAGGCGAACTACTGCGTCAAGAGATGCGGCGGGTTTTCCAGCTAAGGCAGTCGGCGTTTGACCCGCCAACTATTGTGCGTTGCATCGACGGCGAGCAGCAGCCAATGTCTCGCGTTGACGGGGTGGCGTTTCTGCGTCGCATAACCGTCTACCGTCAGTTCGAGTTCGTCGTGCGCTCGCAAATGACAGGTGGCATTAGCGCCGGAGCCGTCTGCAAACTCGACGACCGCGACCACCGCAGCGGCCGTTCGCTCCGACTTCGGCAAGTGCGCTATGTGCACCGCACACCCAGGATAGAGATGCGAATCGGCAACCTGAATCTGCACGGAATCAGACATGAGCGTGGCCTCCGGACGCTTGTGCGGAACGAAGGCGCGGCAGCGGGGCCTCGCGCAGCGGACCGCATCAAAGCATAGCACCGCAAAGACGCTATGATGCTGATCTGACCTCGATGAACAGCAGAAAACGGCAGCCAAGATGGCAAAAGAAGAGCAGACAGGAGCGGGACGCAAGCAGGCAAAGCCACGCGCTATGGCGGCGCCGGCTTCGCATCACGACGAGATGTCGTCGGCGCAAAAAGGCGGCGCCGATTCGACTGATTCGATCCGTTCCACCCCCAACACCGCCAGCACCGCGAATGCCGACGAAGACAGCGCCGGCGGCTCGACGTATCTGGTGCCGGGCCTGGAGCGCGGGCTGCGCATTCTCTCGGAATTCAGCGCACGCGAGCCGGTACTGGGCGCGCCGGAGTTGTCGAAGCGCATCGGCATTCCGCGCACTACCACCTTCCGCTTATTGCAGACGCTCGAAGCGCTCGGTTTTCTGGAGCGCGTCAACGGCGACCGTTACTTCCGCCTGAGCGTCGCCGTGCTACGCCTCGGCTTCGAATATCTGAATTCCCTGGAATTGACCGACGTCGGCACGCCGATTCTCGAACGTCTGCGCGACGCGACGGGCCTGAGTTCGCATCTGTTGATCCGCGATCAACGCGACGTGGTGTTCGTCGGCAAAGCGCAAACCCATGAGCCGATGTTCAGTTCGGTGAAAGTGCACGTCGGCACGCGTTTGCCCGCGCATGCCACTGTCCACGGTCAGGTGCTGATGGGCGACCTTACGTTCGATGAGTTGCGCCAGTTGTATCCCGAACCGCAACTGGAGCGTTACACCGAGCGCACGCCGGCCACCGTCGAAGAGTTGTATGGAAGAGTGCGCGAAAGCGCGGCGCTCGGCTATGCGCTGAGCGAGGCGTCGTTCGAGCGCGGCATCTCCGTGGTGAGCGCGCCGGTGCGCGATCAGAGCGGCAAGATCGCGGCCGCGTTGACCGTCACGATCCCGCGTTCCGATCTCGGCGAGACCGAAGAACGCGAGCGGCTCGTTACCGCCGTTTGCCAGGCCGCGCTCGAGTTGTCCGAGCGGCTCGGCCACCGTCCGCGCGCCGACGAACCGACGGTGATGCAAGCTCGCCGCAAACCCGTCGCGGCGAGCTAGTTCCGAGTTTCAGATCAGAACGAGTGGTGGATACCGGTCAGGAT
This sequence comes from Paraburkholderia caledonica, assembly GCF_000383275.1. NCBI lineage: Bacteria > Pseudomonadati > Pseudomonadota > Betaproteobacteria > Burkholderiales > Burkholderiaceae > Paraburkholderia > Paraburkholderia caledonica. Next base: position 142,720 of record NZ_KB911039.1, read on the forward strand.
GATCGTCTGGTTCCGGCCACTCGACACACCCGCCGTGAAGAATGCGGCGTCGGTATTGGACCCCGCGCGCTCGTACAAAGCATTCACGTACAACTGCGTCGATTTCGACAGCGCATAAATGTCGCCGATTTCAAACTGCGTCCAGCGGTGGCCGGCCAGCGTTGTGGTCGCGGCGCCCCCGGCTACGCTGTTAAACGGCGTGAACTGATAATTCGCACCGACGTCGTAGCTCTGATACGTGTCCGAATGTCCAGCCGACTCCAGCTTGACCCGCGTGTACAAGCCATGCACGAGCAGCTTGCCGAACTGGTATGACGCGCCCGCGCCCATGTTCTGCACCTTGTCGGCGCTGTAGTTCGCCGCCGCCACGCCCTGAAAATTCGTAATGCCGGTCGTCACGATCGACGGCGTTCGATTGTGCTCGTTCGCATACGTTGCGCCGGCCTTGAACGGACCGTTCGCATAGCTAAGCGCAAAACTCAACGTCTTGCCGGTCGAGAAGTTGGTCGTGTTGCCGAGGCCCATCATCGCGCCGACTGAAAAGCCGTTGAAACTCGCAGATCGGAACTTCACCGAGTTGTCGAACGGCACGACACCCGTGTCCGCGAGTTCGTCGATATTGCCAGGGTGGAACGCGTACCAGCTGGCGGCGAGATAAGCGGTGCTCAGCGGACCCAGCACATCGAAGCTGAACGGTGTCTGATGGCCGAGTGTCACTGTCCCGATCTTGTCCGAGCTCAGACCGACGAACGCCTGGCGATTGAACAGCGTGCCCGCCTTGGCGAAGGCTCCGGTGTTCGTATAAAAGCCGTTCTCCAACTGAAAGATCGTCTTCAGACCGCCGCCGAGATCCTCTACACCCTTCAAACCCCAGCGGTCCGGCTGCATGTTGCCCTGTTCCTCGATCCACTTCGTGTGGCCGCCGACATTGCTGATATACGCGATCCCGGCATCCAGGCTGCCGTATAGCGTCACTCTGCTCTGCGCCCATGCGCCTGTGGTTGCGCAGACTGCCGTCAAGCCGGCTGCAATGATGTGCTTCACCGTTGGTTCTCCTGATCACACGACCGAATCGCTCGCACGAATCCGACGTCCCTGATCCTTTGCTGTGGGTTGATGCAGCTTGGGTTTATGCGCCAAAACTGCTACGCTTTGTGTTCCACCTATGGGCGTTTGTATCGCCTATGGAAAAGTATAGTGACTTCAAAAGCGATCAAAATAAATTTTCGGTGTCCGTAGAAACCCGCATCTGCACTCAGCTTTCTCAGCCTTAAAAGCGCTCAAAGCGCCGTGCCATAAGCCGCAGCGAGCTGGGCCGTCCGTCCTCGCGATACTCACAATGATGTGTTGCAGATGCCACACATAGTGTTTTCCCCTAACTCTCCAGATTTTTATTTTTTCCCGCCGACGACACTCCTATAATTATCCATACACGAACTGATGTTCCTTATGTGGAACACAGTGCTTCAGGAGAAGGCGAGAAATGACTGAACAATGGCGCTGCGCCGGCCATGCCGGCGACCTGTCCGAAGATGCGCCGCTCGAGTTCAAGCTCGACGGCACGGAGATCGGCATCTACAAGGTGGGCGATGCGCTGTATGCGCTCGAAAACGTCTGCCCCCATGCGTACGCGCTGCTGACGCAGGGTTTTGTCGACGGCGACACCGTCGAATGCCCGCTGCACGAAGCCGTATTCCATATCCCGACGGGCAAGTGCTTGAAAGAGCCCGGCGGCCGCGACCTGAAGATGTATTCGGTCCGCCTTGCCGGCGAAGAAATCCAGATCAAGGTGGAATGACATGCGAGAGGTAGCCGTGAACTTCAATCCCTTCCTGAAGCCGTGGCTTGCGCCGCAGCCGAACAACGTCGCTGGCAAGGGCGTCATCGAAAAGCCGGGCGAGACGGAAAACTTTATCTGGCAAACGCGCAAGGCCGAGCCGACGCAATACGAAAACGACTTCGGCGATGCGCTCGAAAAAGTCTTTGAAGCGGGCGCGGTGGAGTTGCAGGAAGTCGTCGACGGTTTGAACGGCATTGGCTTCCGCACGCCGGAAGGCAACGCGTGGAGCGCCGATCGCCTCGCCGCCGAATTCCGCCTGCTCGCCGAATAAGCGCGCTTTTCCGAACACGTTTCCTCGCATCCGCATCCGGAGTCTCTTCATGACGTCCCCCGCTACAAGTCAACACGCGGCCGATCCGATCCAGTCGTATCTGGACCGCGGTCTGCGCAATTACTGGTATCCCGTCGCGCCGAGCTGGCAAGTCGGCGACGCGCCGGTCGGCATTACCCGCCTCGGCGATCAGATCGTTCTGTGGCGCGACAAGGAAGGCAAAGTCCACGCGCTCGAAGACCGCTGCCCGCATCGCGGCGCGCGTCTGTCGCTCGGCTGGAACCTCGGCGGCAGCGTCGCGTGCTGGTATCACGGCATTGAAATCAACGGTGGCGGCACGGTTACCAAGGTGCCGGCCGTGTCGGCATGTCCGCTAGAAGGCCAGAAGTGCGTGAAGTCGTATCCGGTGGAAGAACATGCGGGCGCGATCTTCCTGTGGTTCGGCGACGACGCGCACAAGGAACCCGCACCGCTCAAGCTGCCGGAGGAACTGGTCGGCGACGAATACGCGAGCTTTCTTTGCATGTCGAACTGGAAGTGCAATTACCAGTACGCCATCGACAACGTCATGGACCCGATGCACGGCGCCTATCTGCATGCAACGTCGCATTCGATGGCCGAAGGCGATAAGCAGGCCGACATGCGTGTGCGAAAAACCGAAACGGGCTTGATGTTCGAAAAGGTCGGCCAGCGCGACGTGAACTTTGACTGGGTCGAACTCGGCGAAACCGGTTGCCTGTGGATGCGCCTCGCGATTCCGTACAAGAAGAAGTTCGGTCCCGGCGGCAACTTCGGGATCATCGGCTTCGCCGTTCCGGTCGACGAAAACAACTGCCAGGTTTATTTCTGGCGTACCCGCAAGGTGCAGGGCTGGCAGCGCGACGCATGGCGCTTTATGTATCGCAATCGCCTGGAAGGCCTGCACTGGGCCGTGCTCGAGCAAGACCGCTATGTGCTCGAAAGCATGGCGCCGAATGCGCGCGAGCACGAATTCCTTTATCAGCACGACGTCGGCATGACGCGAGTGCGCCGCATGTTGCGCCAGCGTGCGCAACAGGACTTCGCCGCACTCGAAGCGCATCGCGCCGAAGCCGCGCAGTCGGCTCAAACCGGCTCCGCGCAAACCGAAGCAGCAGGCCACAGCCATGCATAAGGACGCGTCCGCGACGCTCAATGGCCGGCGTGTCCTTGTGACGGGCGGTGCGCGCGGCCTCGGCGCGGCGTTTGTGCGCGCGCTGGTGCAAGCCGGCGCTCAGGTCGTATTCGGCGACGTGCTGCACGAAGAAGGGCGCGCGCTGGCTGCATCGCTCGCGGGGCAAGGTCACGCGGCGATCTATCTTCCGCTCGACCTCGCCGATCCCGAAAGCATCAAGCAATTTGCGGAACAAGGTGCGTCGCGACTCGGCGGAATCGACGCGCTGATCAACAACGCGGCCATCACGAATTCGGGCGGCAAGTTTGCCGACGAATTATCCGTCGATACCTGGGACGCCGTAATGAATGTGAACGTGCGCGGCACCTGGTTGATGAGTACGGCCGTACTGCCATATCTGCGCGACTCGGGACGCGGCAGCATTGTCAACATCGCTTCTGACACAGCAATGTGGGGCGCGCCGAAGCTGCTCGCCTATGTGGCGAGCAAAGGCGCAGTGATCTCGATGACGCGCTCGCTCGCCCGCGAATTCGGCGCGCATCAAGTGACAGTCAACGCAATTGCGCCTGGCCTCACCGAAGTCGAAGCGACCGCGTATGTGCCGGCCGAACGTCACGAGTATTACCTGCAAGGCCGCGCGCTGACGCGTGCGCAGGTGCCCGACGACGTCACCGGGCCCGTGCTGTTCCTGTTGTCCGATGCCGCGCGCTTCGTGACCGGCCAGTTGCTGCCGGTCAACGGCGGCTTTGTGATGAATTGATCTTGTCGAATCCAAAGGAGAAAGAGATGGCTGACGCCGATATCGAACGCAAGTCGTGGGAACAACCTGCGGACGCGAGCTTTGCCCAGTGGCTGGACAGCCGCGTCGCGCGCCTGGAAACGCGCCGCTACGACTGGGACGCGCTGAAGTTTCAGGCCGACTACGACCCGAAGTATCGCCGCGCGCAAATGCGCTATGTCGGCACCGGCGGCACCGGCGTAGCGAAGGACATGAATACGGTGCCCGCAGGCGGCTTCACGTTTTCGACGATGGTGATTCCGGCCGGCAATATCGGACCCAGTCATATTCATATGGACGTCGAAGAAATTTTCTTCGTGCTGCGCGGCAAGATGAAAGTGGTCTGCGAAAAGGATGGCGAAACGTGGGAAGCCGTGCTCGGCGAGCGCGATCTGATCTCGGTGCCGCCGGGCGTGTATCGCACGGAAATCAACGTCGGCGAGGAAGACGCGTTGATGTGCGTGATGCTCGGTTCGCCGAAGCCGATCACGCCCACGTATCCGCCGGATTCGCCGCTCGCGAAGCTCAAGCGCTAAGTCGTCCCTGTACAAATACCACGAAGGAAATCATGTCCGCAGTCCCGTCCGCCGACGTCGATGCAAACGCCACGCTCGAAGCGCGCCTTGCGCGCTTTCCGGCGCGGCAGATCGAACTGGCGAAACAACGTGTGCTGAGCTATCGCGAAGCGGACGGCGCCGCTGCAAACGACGCGTTGCCGCTCGTCCTGCTGCACGGCATCGGATCGGGCGCGGCTTCGTGGGTACAGCAACTCGAAGCGCTGGGCGCAAACCGCCGCGTGCTTGCATGGGACGCGCCTGGTTATGGGATGTCCACGCCGGTAGCGCCGGAGTCGCCTGTCGCCGCCGACTACGCAAGCGTCCTGACGGAATGGCTCGACGCACTTCACATTGAACGTTGCGTGCTGGTCGGCCATTCGCTTGGCGCGATCATCGCTGGTGCGTTTGCTGCGGTGCATCCGCAGCGCGTGTCCGGGCTCTTGCTGCTATCGCCGGCGGGCGGTTACGGTGCGGCCTGCGCTGACGTCCGCGAGACGAAGCGCGATCAGCGCCTCGCCATGTTGAACGAACTCGGCCCGCAAGGCCTCGCGGACAAGCGCAGCGCCAACATGTTGTCCTCACACGCAAGCGACGAAGCCCGCACATGGGTGCGCTGGAACATGTCGCGCGTGATTGCTCGGGGTTACGCGCAGGCTACGCATCTGCTTGCCAACGCCGACCTCGCCGCCGACCTCGCGCGCTTCAAAGGCCGCGTCAATGTCGCGGTCGGTGCCGACGACACCATTACGACTCCCGCGACCTGCGAGCGGCTCGCGCTCGTCGCGGGAACCCAATTGCAAGTCGTGCCACGCGCGGGGCACGCCGGCTATATCGAAGCATCTGCCGCGTACACCGCGATCATCGACACGTTCTGCCGCGCAAGCGCCGGACAACGGAGCCAATGAATGACGCCCGACACCATCAACGAGCGTGACGCGGAAGACGACCGCAACGACAGCAGCGCCGACGCGGGTTACCGCGTGCCGGGTCTGGAGCGCGGCCTGAAGATCCTCACGGAGTTTTCGCCTCGCGAGCCGGTGCTCGGCGCTCCGGAATTGTCGCGTCGCTTGAAGATTCCACGCACGACGGTCTTCCGTCTGCTGCAAACGCTCGAATCGCTTGGCTTTCTCGAACGCGCCGATAAGGACCGCAACTACCGGCTCGGCGTCGCGGTGCTGCGCCTCGGCTTCGAATACCTGAGCTCGCTCGAATTGACCGACCTCGGCTTGCCGATCATCGAAGCATTGCGCGACGAAACGGGCCTCACGACGCACATCGTGATTCGCGACGGACGCGATGTCGTATTCGTCGCCAAGGCGCAAAGTCACGCGCCGATTTTCAGTTCCGTGAAAGTGAACGTCGGCACCCGCTTGCCCGCGTATGCAACGACGCACGGCCAGGTGTTGATGGGCGATATGACGCTCGACGAGTTGAAGAAGCTCTATCCCGAGCCGGAACTCGAACGCTTCACGAGGCAGACGCCCGCGACCGTGGAGGACCTCTATGAACGGGTCCGCGACGACGCCCGGCGCGGTTTCGCAATCAGCGAGTCGTCGTTCGAGCGCGGCATTTCGGTGGTCAGCGCGCCGGTGCGCAACGACACCGGGCGCATCGTCGCCGTGATCACGACGACGATTCCGCGCCAGGAGATCGACGCATCGCTGCTCGACAGCGGTCTCGTCGACAAGGTAAGGCGCGCGGCCGACGAACTGTCGCAACGGCTCAACTACCGGCCGGGCAATGCATCGAACGCGGGCAGCAAATACATGAAGGCATTGGGGCTCAAATGATTCGAATCGATCTGAACGGGCAGGTGGCGGTGGTGACGGGCGGCTCGTCCGGCATCGGCCTCGCGACCGCCGAACTGTTCCTGCGAGCCGGCGCGTCGGTTGCGATTTGCGGCCGCGATACCGAGCGTCTTGCGCAAGCCGAGGCAGCATTGAACGCGCAGTTTCCTGGCGCGCAACTGCTCGCGCGCCGCTGCGACGTGCTCGACGCCGAAGACGTCAGTGCTTTTGCGCAAGCGGTGCAAGCGCGCTTTGGCCGCGCTGACATGCTGATCAACAACGCGGGCCAGGGCCGCGTGTCGACCTTCGCCGACACGAGCGACGAAGCCTGGCGCGAAGAACTCGACCTCAAGTACTTCAGCGTGATCCGCCCGACCCGCGCGTTTCTGCCGATGCTTCGCGATACAGCCGGCGCCGGCAATAACGCGGCCGTGGTCTGCGTGAACTCGCTGCTCGCGCTGCAACCGGAGCCGCATATGGTGGCCACGTCGTCGGCGCGTGCGGGCGTGCAAAACCTCATCAAGTCCCTCGCGGTGGAACTCGCGCCGCAACGCATCCGCGTCAATTCGATTCTGATCGGTATCGTCGAATCGGGGCAATGGCGTCGCCGTTATGCGAAAGAAGCGCAGCCGGACCAGAGCTGGGAAGACTGGACCGCGGAACTCGCGCGCAAGAAAAACATTCCGCTAGGCCGCTTCGGCAAGCCCGAAGAAGCCGCTCAAGCGCTCTTTTATCTGGCTACGACGCTGTCGTCCTACACGACAGGCAGTCACATCGATGTTTCTGGAGGCGTTGCACGACATGTCTAACAAAACCACCGTTGGCGAACTGATCGCCGCTTTTCTCGAGCAATGCGGCGTGAAAACCGCATTCGGCGTGATCTCGATTCACAACATGCCGATCCTCGACGCGATCCACAACCGCGGCAAGATTCGCTACGTCGGCGCGCGCGGCGAAGCCGGTGCCGTGAACATGGCCGACGGTCTTGCACGCGTTTCCGGCGGCCTAGGTGTGGCGTTCACCAGCACGGGCACCGCAGCGGGCAACGCAGCGGGCGCGATGGTCGAAGCGCTGACTGCGGGCACCGCGCTGCTACACGTGACCGGTCAGATCGAGACCGAATATCTCGACAAGGATCTCGCCTACATTCACGAAGCGCCTGACCAGTTGTCGATGCTCCAGTCGATTTCGAAAGCTGCGTATCGCGTGCGTTCCGTCGAAACCGCATTGCCGACGATCCGCGAAGCCGTGCGCGTCGCGCAAACGGCGCCGAGCGGTCCGGTGAGCGTCGAGATTCCCATCGATATTCAAGCCGCTGAAATTGAATGGCCCGCGGATCTGGCCGCGCCGCATATCACCACGCTCACGCATTGCAGCCAGCGTGTCGCGCGACTCGCGGATCAACTGGCGAACGCAAAGCGTCCGCTGTTGTGGCTGGGCGGCGGCGCGCGGCATGCGGCAAAAGCGGTGGAACGCCTCGTCGCGCTGGGCTTTGGTGTGGTGACGAGCGTGCAGGGCCGCGGCGTATTGCCGGAAGATCATCCGGCCACGCTCGGCGCGTTCAACGTGCATCCGGCGGTCGAAAGTTTCTACAAGACTTGCGACGCGTTGGTTGTCGTCGGCTCACGTCTGCGTGGCAATGAAACGCTGAAGTACAAGCTCGCCCTGCCGCAGCCGCTCTATCGCATCGATGCCGACGCGCTCGCCGACAACCGCGGCTATCGCAACGAGATGTTCGTTCACGGCGATGCGTCGGCAGTGCTTGAAGAACTCGCTACGCTACTGGAAGGCCGCCTGAAGGTCGATCCCGCGTTCGCGCAAGACCTGGCCTCGGCACGCGAAAGCGCCGTCGCCGATGTGGGCAAGGGCCTCGGTCCGTACAAGCGCCTCGTCGACGCGCTGCAGGAAGCAGTGGGCCGCGACTACAACTGGGTGCGCGACGTCACGATCTCGAACAGCACGTGGGGCAACCGCATGCTGAAGATCTTTTCGCCGCGCGCGGGCGTGCATGCGTTGGGCGGTGGCATCGGTCAGGGCATGCAGATGGGTATCGGCGCGGCGCTCGCGAACAGCGCGTCGAAAACCGTGTGCCTCGTCGGCGATGGCGGCTTGATGGTGAACGTCGGCGAACTCGCAACGGCTGTGCAGGAAAACGCCAACGTCATGATCGTGCTGATGAACGACCAATGCTACGGCGTGATCCGCAACATTCAGGATGCGCAATACGGTGGCCGCCGCTGCTACGTCGATCTGCATCAGCCGGACTTCGCGCAGTTCTGCGACAGCCTGAAGCTCACGCACTACCGGATCAAATCGCTCGATCAGGCCGACGCGATCATCCGCGAAGGCATGGCGAAGACCGGACCGGTGCTGGTCGAAGTGGACATGCTGTCGGTCGGCTCGTTCGCGACCGCTTTCGCGGGGCCGCCGGTCAAGGAAGAGGAGCCGGAACATGCGTGAAGCGGGCTACGCGGGGCACCACGCTCCCGTCGACGTCGCGATGATCGGCTTCGGCGCGATCGGCCAGGCGGTGTATCGCTCGGTCGCAGCCGATCCGACGGTGCGCGTGTCGCACGTGATCGTGCCGGAGCGTCATATGAATTCGGTGCGCGAAGTGGTCGGCTCGACGGTGGACGTGGTGGCTTCAGTGTCCGCATTGAGCAGCCGCCCGCATTTCGCTCTGGAATGCGCCGGTCACAGCGCACTGGTCGATCACGTGGTGCCGCTGTTGAAAGCCGGCACGGACTGCGCGGTGGCGTCGATCGGTGCGTTGTCCGATGTGATGTTGCTCGACGCGTTGTCAGCCGCTGCCGATGAAGGCGACGCGACGTTGACGCTGTTGTCCGGCGCAATCGGCGGAGTCGATGCATTGGCCGCGGCGAAGCTCGGTGGCCTCGACGAAGTGCTGTACACGGGCCGCAAGCCACCCACGGGCTGGCTCGGCACGCCCGCGGAACAGGTCTGCGATCTGAACACGTTGATGGAAGAGAAGGTCATCTTCGAAGGCAGCGCACGAGAAGCGGCGCGGCTTTATCCGAAGAACGCTAACGTTGCGGCGACCATCGCTCTGGCGGGGCTGGGTCTTGACCACACGACAGTTCGACTGATTGCCGATCCGAACGTGACCCGCAATGTGCACCGCATTCTCGCGCGCGGGGCGTTCGGCGAGATGTCGCTGGAAATGTGCGGCAAGCCGCTGCCCGACAACCCCAAGACGTCCGCATTGACTGCGTACAGCGCGATCCGTGCGCTACGCAATCGCGCGGCCCGCTGCGTGATCTAGCGATTTAGACGATTCAAGCCAGCAGCTTGAGTAAAACCGGAATGACCGACATGACTCACTTTGATACCAGCCTTGTGCCGACCGGCGATATTTTTATCGGCGGCGAATGGCGGCAGGGGCGTGGCAACCCGTATAAAAGCCTGTATCCGGCGGACCAGTCGGTCAACATGGAAATCTCGACAGCCAATGCAGACGACGCCCGCGAAGCCGTGGAAGCGGCCGATATCGCATGGCGTAAATCAGATTGGTCGGGTTTGAAGCCTCATCAACGCGCGCTGATTCTGTATCGCATCGCCGATCTGATCATGGCGCGTCATGAAGCGCTGGCGCAGTTGCAGCGCCGCGACAACGGCAAGCCAATTGGCGAAACGCGCGTGCTGGTGGCCAGCGCCGCGAACACGTTTCGCTATTTCGCGGCATGCCTCGAAACGCTCGACGAAGAAGTCACGCCCTCGCGCGGCGATTATCTGACCATGAGCGTCTACGAACCGATTGGCGTGATTGCCGCGATCACGCCCTGGAATTCGCCGATTGCATCTGACGCGCAGAAGCTCGCGCCGGCACTGGCGGGCGGCAACGCCGTGGTGCTGAAGCCCGCTGAGGTGACGCCGCTGGTATCCCTGGCGTTGGCCCGCATCTGCGAGGAAGCGGGCGTGCCGAAGGGCGTGATCAGCGTGTTGCCGGGCAAAGGCTCGGTGATCGGCGACGTGCTCGTGCGTCATCCGCTCGTGAAGAAGGTCTCGTTCACCGGCGGCACCGAGGTCGGCCGCGGCATCGCGCGGATCGCTGCGGACAAGCTGATGCCGGTCTCGCTTGAACTCGGCGGCAAATCGCCGACAGTTGTTTTCGACGACGCCGATCTCGACCATGCGGTCAACGGTGTGCTGTACGGGATCTTCAGTTCATCTGGTGAGGCTTGCATCGCGGGCTCGCGTCTCTTCGTGCAGCGCTCGGTCTACGACGCGTTCATGAAGCGTCTCGTTGAAGGTGCGCGCAAGTTGCGCGTGGGCGATCCGTCGCGAGTAGAAACGCAGATGGGTCCGCTGATTACGCAAGCCCATCGCGAAACGGTTGAGCGTTACGTGGCGCTCGGTCTCGAAGAAGGCGGACGTCTGCTGTGCGGCGGCGAACGCCCGGTTGGCGATGGCCGTGAACAAGGCACCTATTTTCAGCCGACGATTCTCGAAGGCCTCTCGAACAACGCTCGCATCTGCCAGGAAGAAATCTTCGGGCCCGTGCTGGTCGCAATGCCGTTCGACGACGAAGCATCGCTGCTGAAGGAAGCGAACAACAGCGTGTTCGGCCTCGCTGCCGGCATCTGGACGCGCGATTACAAGCGCGCTTACCGGACCGCCCGCGCGCTGGAAGCCGGCACCATCTGGATCAACACCTACAAGCTGTTCTCGATCTCGACGCCGTTCAGCGGCTGGAAAGAGAGCGGCATGGGGCGCGAGAAAGGCCGGCTCGGCATCCGCGAATACATGCAACAGAAGAGCCTCTACTGGGGCTTGAACGACGCGCCGCTGGCGTGGGCAAACTAGGCAAGAGGCAGGTTATGACGATTCTCGGCATTGAACAGATTATCTACGGCGTGACGGACCTCGCCACCTGTCGCCGCTTTTTCGCGGACTGGGGCTTGAAGCAAGTTGCGCACGACGAAACGCATGCGCGTTTCGAAACGCTCAACGGCTGCACGGTTCTCGCCGTGGATGCAAACGACCCGTCGCTGCCTCCCGCGTTCGAAGAAGGTCCCACGCTGCGCGAAGTGACGTGGGGCGTGGCGAGCAAAGAAGAGCTCGACGAACTGCGCGGACGCTTCGCCGGTCAGCCAGGCCATTTTGAAACCGACGACGCCGTCGGCTGCATCGACCCGAACGGCATGGCGATTCGCGTGGAAGTGACCCGCAAACGCGCGCTCGACGTTCACGGCTCGCCGTCGAACGTATGGGGCCAAACGTTGCGCGTCGATCAGCCGTCGCCAATTTATGAACACGCCGAACCAGTTGAAGTGGGCCACGTCGTGTTCTTCACGAACAAGCTTGCCGAACAGGAGAAGTTTTATCAGGAGCTGCTCGGCTTCGAAATGTCGGACCGTTATCCGGGCCGCGGCGCGTTCATGCGCTGCGCGCCGCACGGCGGCCATCACGACATTTTCCTGCTCGCGCTGCCCAACGGTAAGCGCGGTTTGAATCACGTCGCATTCACCGTGCGCGATATCCATGAAGTATTCGGCGGCGGCATGCATATCAGCCGCTGCGGTTGGGACACGCAGCTTGGGCCGGGACGCCATCCGGTTTCGTCGGCGTACTTCTGGTACTTCCAGAATCCGGCGGGCGGCCTGATCGAGTACTACGCAGACGAAGATCAACTCACGCCCGAATGGCAGCCGCGCGACTTCGAACCCGGCCCGACCGTGTTCGCCGAATGGGCGATCGACGGCGGCATCGACGGCAATACGCGTCGCCAGAAAAACGCGAAGGCGCCGGAAGGCAAGTTCATGACGGAGCGCAAAAATGACTGACGCTGCTACCGCAAAGGCGCAAGCCGCGCATGCCGAACTCGAAGCGCCGCGCACGATTGTCGTGATTGGCGGCGGCCAGGCGGCTGGTTGGGTCGTGAAGACGTTGCGCAAGGAAGGCTTTGACGGCCGCCTCGTGATGATCGCCGACGAAGTGCATTTGCCCTACGAACGCCCGCCGCTTTCAAAGGCCGTGCTTTCCGGTGAAGCGGATATCGACACAGTACGTCTCGTGAAGCCCGACGATTTCGACACGCTGAACATCGAAGCATGGCAGCCGGATTGCGCGACGTCGATCGATCGCGAGCAGCGCATTGTGCGCACGCAATCGGGACGCGAAGTGCAATACGACCGCCTCGTGATCGCGACGGGCGGCGCAGCGCGGCGCTTGCCGGAATCGCTGGTGAGTACATCGCACATTGCCTATCTGCGCACACTCGACGAAGCCGTTGCGCTCGGCGAGCGGCTGCGTGCAAGCAGGCGCGTGCTGGTGGTGGGCGGCGGCTGGATCGGCCTGGAAGTCGCGGCGACAGCGCGCAAGCTCGGCGTGGATGCAACCGTGGTGGAAGGCGCGCCGCGTCTTTGCGCGCGCTCGTTGCCGCCGATGGTGTCCGATTTTCTCCTGCAACTGCATCGCGCGAATGGGGTTGATGTGCGCTTGAGCGCTGCGCTCACCAAGCTCGAAGATCATCCGAACGACGCGAATCGCATTCGCGCGACGTTCGCCGACGGCTCGACGCTAGACGCCGATTTCGCGGTGGCCGGCATCGGTCTGACTCCGCATACGGCGTTGGCCGAAGCGGCGGGCGTCAAAGTGCAGGACGGCATCGTGGTCGATCATTTCGGCGCGACCGACGACCCGCGCATTTTCGCGTGCGGCGATGTGGCGAACCATCCGAGCGCGTGGCTCAAGCGCCGTGTGCGGCTCGAATCGTGGGCCAATGCTCAGAACCAGGCGATTGCCACAGCGAAAGCGCTACTCGGCACGTTCGAACCGTACGCGGACATTCCGTGGTTCTGGTCCGATCAGTACGACGTCAATCTGCAGATTCTCGGCGACATTCCCGCCGATGCACAGCTTGCGGTACGCGGCGATCTGGCGGCGAAGCGCGCGACGCTTTTCCATCTTGAAGACGGCGCCATTCGCGGCGTAATCGCCATCAACACTCCACGCGAGCTCAAGCTTTCGCGCAAGTGGATGAATCAAGGCCGGACGATCGACCTTGCGACGTTGACCGACGCCTCAACGGCGCTTGCCTAACCACATCTACGGACGGCACAACGGCATGAGAACCATCGACAACACAATTGCGGAGCGCAGCGGTGCGGGCGTCTCCGGGCCCGTGACGAGAGGCTCGATCATCGCGCGACTCGAGCGGTTGCCGAAAAATGCAATGCAGGTCCGTGCGCGGATTCTGATCGGTCTGGCGACATTCTTCGACGGCTTCGACGTGATCGCGATTGCGGCCACGTTGCCCGTTCTGATCGCGAAGTGGCATCTCACGCCGTGGGAAATCGGCTTTCTGATCGGCTCGGGTTCGGTCGGTCAACTGATCGGTGCGTTCGTGTTTCCGTGGTACGCCGAGCGTCATGGACGTGTGCGTGCGATTGCGTTGAGTTCGGGAATTATCGGGATTACGAGTATCGCGTGCGGATTTGCGCCGACGTTCGCCGCGTTTGTCGTGCTGCGTGTAATTCAAGGGCTTGGGCTCGGCGGTGAATTGCCCGTCGCGGCGACCTACATCAACGAAATCAGCCGTGCGCATGGACGGGGGCGCTTCGTGCTGTTGTATGAGATCGTTTTCCCGGTGGGGCTGCTGGCTTCGAATGCGTTGGGCGCGTGGATCGTGCCGCGTTTCGGCTGGCAGGCTATGTATTTCATCGGCGGCATGCCGTTGATTCTGTTCTTCGTGCTGCGCAAGCTCGTTCCCGAATCGCCGCGTTGGCTTGCCGAACGTGAACGCATGGCCGATGCCGATGCCGCGGTGCATGCATTCGAGCGTGCCGCCAAGGGTCCGTTGCCGCCGGTCGCACACTCGGCCGAGTTCGAAGCGATGGCGAATCGTCATCCGAAACGCCGCATGGGCGATCTGTTCGGTCCCGCGTACCTGAAGCGTACGTTGGCCGTTGCGATGTTGTGGATCACGTGCGGCTTCATTCAGTACGGTCTCTCGACCTGGCTGCCGACCATCTATCGCACGATCTATCACGCGCCGCTGCAATTGGCGCTGAATCTGGCGGTGGCCGCTTCGGTGCTCGGCGTGGTCGGGTCGTTGACGTGCGCGTTGCTGGTGGACAAGGTGGGCCGCAAGCCGATCATCAACCTGTCGTTTGTGGCGTGCGCCATGTCGTTGCTGCTGGCAGGCGTATTCCACGAGTCGTCGGTGTATGTGGTGGCGACGTTCTGCGCGTTCTCGCTGGGCTTCCTCGCTTGCGGCTTTATCACCGCTTATGTGTACACGCCGGAGTTGTACCCGACCAGCATTCGTGCAATGGGCTGCGGTGTCGGCGGCGCGTGGCTCAAGGTCGCGGCCATTTTTGCACCGGCCATCGTGTCGAAGACGATGATTGGCGGCAATTTGCAGGTAGCGTTTTATATTCTCGCCGCAGTGCCGTTTCTTGCGGCGGTGGCGGTGCATTTCCTGGGCATTGAGACCAAGGGTAAGGTGCTCGAGCAGCTGGAAGCTTGAAGACGTTTTTCGGTGGGCGGTGATGTAGTGCCGCAGTTGCAGGGGACGAAGGGCGCACTGGGTGGTGCGCCTTTTGTTTTATGAGGGTTACTAGAAAAGAAGAACTCTTCGTGTTCCCGAAAATAGTGCTACACCGCGTAGGAAACGTACTACTCAGATAGAGATCGGTCTGATAGAAATTCGCTCGACACTTCGGTATCGTATGAACCGTTAGTTAAGCTATGGATTTCAATAACAATGATATGGGTAATCGGTCTATCTGACGGCTGGCGCGTTGGTTGTCGTGTGCCGCGCGCGTGCGGCAGGAAAGGAGTCTTGAGGGTCGTAGGTGCTGGCGTGATGGCATGTTCCACTGTAGCCGCAATCCCCGCTCGCGCTGACGAGATTACGTATGGATATGATGCGCTGAGCCGACTTACCTCGGTTTCGGTTAATGGCGCCACTGCTTATTACGACTACGATGCGGCGGGCAATATCGTGGCAATTCGTAGGCAGATGGCGGGATCTGCGGCGCCCTCCATCGGTGGAGTTGGCCCTTCCGCGGTGCCTAATGACGAGGTGGCTATTTCGTCAATCGCTTCTACTAAAGTCTCGCGCTAAGCGGCACGGCCCTCCTCCGACCCGGAAAGTTAATGCAAGTCACCGTTGCCTTTGCAGTGCGTCATGCGCTAATGCGTCCGTTCGTTCTGCTTTTGTTTGTTCTACTGTCATGGTTCGTCGTGCCGCGTGCGCAAGCGACTGTGGATTGTGAGACCAAGTATATGAATGGCGGCGCTTATCCGGCCGATCCACAATGTCCGCTGAACGCGTCGTCTGCCGACTTTGGCGGTATGGGCGGGACGGCGTGCGGCGAACCTTTCACCATTTCGGCCTATTGCAGCGGTCCCTCCGGCGGTACGACCTCGGAGCCGTTTTCGCCCGACGAAACGATTACCGTCGACGGCGACGGCACTGACGGCACTGACGATCGATCCGGTGGTGCAGGCGACGGCACTGGCGGCTCTGATGGTACTGATGCTAAAGGTGGGTCAGATGATGCGAACGGCTCTGGCGACTCGGGCGGTTCGGGAGATTGTGGTGGCGGGGGTGCTACGGCGGGTTGCGGCAGCAGCACGTCGGGCGCGGATCCGGTGAAGCTGAACACTGGTCAATTTCACCTGGTCGTTCACGACCTGCGTGTTGCCGATACGATTCCATTGAGCCTCACGCGCGTCTACCGCAGCGGCGCGTATGACACGTCCGGCCGACCGATGGCGGGGGCCTTTGGCATCGGGACGACATTCAACTACGACAGCTATCTGACCGTGAGCGCGGCGGACAGTAATAATCTCCGGCAAGTCATTCAATTGTATTTGCCAAGCGGAATCCGCGTTTCGTTCACGCTTCGGACCGGCAGCACGGCAACTTGGGACGACCTGACAAGTCCTGGAAAGTATTTCCGCGCCACCATTGCCGGCAGTGGCACCAAACTGCTTACCCTGCGCGATGGTCGCACGATGCAGTTTACGATGATCGGCGGCTTGTACCGGCTCACCCGGCTTCAGGACCGTAATGGCAATACGGTGACGATCAGCCGCGACAGCAAGACGGGCGCGGTGACAAAGCTCACAAGCCAGAACGGTCGCGCGTTGACACTCACTTCCGTGATAGGCGCGCGTGGTACGCCGCTCATTTCCCGCGTGATGGATGCGCTTAGCCGCGAAGTGAGTTACCGATACGACGCTCAGGACCGCTTGATTCAAGTGACCGATGCGGCGGGTGGCCTTTGGAAATACGCCTGGGACGACACCAGTCGCTTGGTGAGCATTACGGACCCCGAAGGCAACCAGCAGGTCATCAATATCTACGACAACAACGACCGCGTAACGGGTCAGAAGCTTGCGAACGGCAGCACGTTTGCAATGGCTTATGCCGTCACCGGCGGCAGGGTCACGCAGACCGATGTGACGGACCGACGCGGCAGTATCCGCCGTCTTGAGTTCGATTCGAACGGACGGGTGGTGCGTAACACGTATCCGGCGGGGCAGGACGCAGCTCAGGTCCAGACTTTCACATACGACATCACGGGCCGGCTGACGAATGCTACGGTTGGCGACCGTCAGTACACGTTCGCCTATGACGCAAACGGCAACCGCATTAGTGATGCGGACCAGTACGGCACGCTGGCGACGCGTAGTTTTGACGCCTACAGCCGGTTGCTTACGAGCGCCCAGGCAGGCGACCCTCAGCGCGGTGTAAGCACTGTCTACACCTATGACGCGAAGGGTAATTTACTGACAGTAACAGATCGGCTGGGCAACCGTACAACGTTCACGGTTGACAGTCAGGGGCACCGATTGACAGCGACTGATGCCCTCAAGGGCGTAACAAAGTACGTTTGGACGGGCGCGGATCTGACCGCTGTCACCGACCCGATGAACCGGACTACTCAATATACGATCGACGCGGCCGGCCGCATGACGGCTACGCAGGATCCGCTGGGCAATACGATTCGCCGCACGCTCGACGCGCTGAGCAGAGTTACCAGTCTTACCGATGCAACTGGTGGCGCGATTCAGTTTACATGGGATGGCAACGGCCATCTGCTGAGCGAGGCAGATGCCAACGGCGTCACCACGCGCTATACGTACAATGCGATTGGCCGTCCCCGGACCAAGACCGATCCGCTGGGCAACAGTGAAAGCTACACATGGAACAGTGCTGGGCAGATGGAATCGCTGACCGACCGCAAGGGACAGGTGACGACATACACCTACGATGCGGCGGGCCGGCTAATACAGACCGATTTCCGGCTGGTAGAGGGGGCGCAACCGACCCGGACTTGGGTATACGGCTGGAATAACGCGACCGGCAAGTTGAAAGGCACGCAGGACTATTTTCCGACCGCAGACGGCCGCAATCAGAAAGAAGTCGATACGGTTTTGTACTACGACAACGTCACGGGCAAACTAATACGCACGTTGGATTATCCGACAGTTCAGGGCATCTGGACCTACCGGTATGCGGCTGATACGCGCGATGTCGTCGGAATCGACATGGATCGGGCAACGGTGAACTACGGCCGTGATGCGGAACATCGGGTGACGCAGATCCAGTATGCGGTGAATGACGAAGCCCCCCGTACGTTCAGTTACTCTTACGACGCGCTCGGTAGGCACAGTCAGGCGACTTTCGCCAACGGGATCACCGCGACCTATACGTGGGACGCCGCGAGTCAGTTGACGGGCATCACATATAGGCGGGCCGACGGCAGTGTGCTCGGCGACCTGACATATAGCTATGACCTGGCGGGTCGGCGCACGAAAGCGGGGGGCAGTCTCGCGAAGGTGAACCTGCCGCAGGCGGTGGACGATATGCAATACAACGCCGCCAATCAGTTGACGCGGTGGGCCGGTAGGACATTATCGTACGACCTGAACGGCAACCTCGCGAGCGACGGGCTCAACCAGTACGCCTGGGATGAACAAGGCTTGCTAAGCAAGGTGAGCGGCGGTGTGACGGCGAGTTTCGGCTATGACATGTTCGGCCGCCGCAAGGACCAGACGATCAACGGTCGCCGGATCCAGACCACCTGGATCGGCGACGAGGTGAATTTTATGGTGCCGGACGGCAACTGGTCGCAGCGGATCCGGATTTTCTCGCCGTACCCGACAAGCGCCGTGGACGGACTGACGTTCCGGCGTATCGGGGACGACGCAGGCCAGGACAGGTATGCGTTGCGCGACGAGAATAACAATGTGATCGCGCTGACCGATGCCGACCAGCAGATCCAGACGCAGTACAACTACGAGCCGTATGGCGCGACGACGCGGACTGGCGTGGACGATCCGAACACCCAGCAGTACACGGCGCGGGAGAATGATTCGACGGGACTGTATTACTATCGCGATAGGTACTACAACCCGACCATCGGGAGGTTCATCAGCGAAGACCCTGTTGGCTGGGCGAGTGGACAGACGAATGCGTATGCTTACGTCAACGGCAATCCGGTTCAACTCAATGACCCATTCGGTCTCGGGTCAACAGGTACGCCAGGCAACAATCAAGCTCAAAACAAACAAGTTCGCGATATCGTTAGGGAGCTTGGGTTATCCAAAGGTCAGCGTCGTGAATTGCATGACGCAATAACTGGTCAAGACTACGGCTACCATGAAATCAAAGCGATAGCGATAGATATGTTTTGCCCGACCAATAACTAGGCGAAGTTATGTTGCGTGATGACATAAGAGATGCTTTTTACGAGATCTGCGGCCTTCCCACCTGGCAGGTCCGGAAAGGCGTCGGATCGTTCCTTACCCTTGAGTACGGCGACCCGCGGCTGCAGATCCAGGAGCCGCGTGTGTCTCGATCGGAGTTGCCTGAGGTTCGCAAGTTGGCAGATCGTCGTCGAGTAGTCGTCTCTGGTCGGTGGCACCTTTGGATCTATATGTGCAACTGGGCGATAAGCTCGAATGGTACGTGGCTCGCGGACAACGAGGCGTCGAGCGAAGCTATCAATGAAGCGTCGCAATATCTCGATGGGCAAATACTGCTGTCGGTCGAGGTCTCACCGAAAGATGTGAAGACGGTCTTTCGGTTTGATCTTGGTGGAGAGCTCGCAACTTGGCCATATCTGGACGAGGGAGATCGGTACGAGGAGCAGTGGCTACTCTACGACTATGAGGCAAAGAAGGTACGGACACTTAGAGGTGACGGGACTTGGCTTTGTGAGCCATTAGAGGATTGATCTGTTGCTGTCGTTGCAGCATCGTGTCTAGTCGTGCGAGACAAATACTGAATTTCAAATCGTTGTATTTGTTGTCTGTCGTCGGTGTAGATAGCAGAAGGGCCGCGTTTCGCGGCTCTTCTGCTTACAAAGCGGCGTATCGATGCGTTTTAAGCTGGCGGTCTAGATCCACCACCCGTAGAGCTTCTTCCACGAAAGGCGGTCGGCGCCTTGCACATATGGGAGTGCTGGCGCGTCGGTTGTGGTAGCGCCAGAATTCCTGGATGGTGATAGAGCGTCACGTGCTTCATGCGGTGCAAGATGTCATGTCGTCTTGCACCGCATTGTTAAGCGTGGAAGCCTGATGGCCGTCAAGGCCAAGCGCTGCGGGCGCGCATTGCGCGACCTTGACGGGTTCGGGGTCCGCCTGGTTCACTAAGGCTTGAGCCGTTCTCGGAGCAGTGGGTGCGACGGCCGTGTTCGGCGGGGTTGTCATCGCGTTGCGGGCGCCGTCAAACCTTACAGACTGCGCAGATGTCTGCCGCCGGGCCTGCATTGCCCTATGCCAAAGACCGGATCCATGGTTACGCTCGACTGGCCAACCGCGTCCGCGGGTCCAAGAATCGCTTTCGTCGCAATGACTGTCATCTGGAGGGATGCTCAGAGACCGGGAAGACCTCTGTTCGTGACTCCTTGAATACGAGCATCGCCGGCGCTACTTGTAGAATCACCCTGCACTTATCACATCTGTTTCCGATACACCACAAACCCCGACTTATCCGCCACCGTGTCATACAACCGCATCGCGGTGTGATTCGTCTCATGCGTTTGCCAGTACACGCGTTGCGAACCATCGGCCTTCGCCCGCTCATACACCGCGTCGATCAGCGCGCGCCCCACGCGCTTGCCGCGCTCGGACTCCGACGTGTACAGGTCTTGCAAATAGCAGATTGGCCCTGCCAGCGTCGTATGACGGTGATAAAGAAAATGCACGATGCCGACCAGCTCGCCATGACGTTCGGCGACCATTGCATGCATCGGTTCGTAGCAATCGAAAAACCGGCCCCACGTAAGATGCGTGATTTCACGCGGCAGCGCCGTGTCGCCAGAGCGGCCATAGAACGCGTTGTACGCATCCCATAGCGGCAACCAGGCATCGAAATCCTTGTGTGTGACGGGGCGGATCTGAATCGTGTCGGACATGCGCGGCTCCTTGTCGATAAGCGAGCCATCGCACAACGCCATGAATTGCTTTCACGTATCGAAGCAGACGCCGGCTCGCAAACCGCAAGCATAAGAAAATCAGCCGGCCATTGTTAGCTCCACAGCGTGCCTCGGATTTGAGACCACGCATCGTCGTAAAAGCGCGAAGCCGACGCTAAGACGACCGCTGCCCTGTCACGTCACGACCCACAGGATTCGATGCAGCGCGTGTCAGCGCCTGCTCGTCGATGTCGCCATGATGCGGAACGGAAAGCCCGTTCGCGTCGGTCATCGCGTTATCAAACCGTCTCGGCCCTGAGCCATTGCACGAGCGCGGCGTCGTCATCGGTCTGAACTGCATGCGCGACGCGAAGCCCCACCGCCGCACCGAACTGGTAGCCGTGTCCCGAACAGGCGGACACCACGAGTGCCTTGCCGACGCGCTTTGAAAAGAACCGCTGGTCCGCCGCGAACGTGTAAGCGCAGCTTTCGACCTCGGTGACCACGTATTCGTCGATGCGGCTAAACGGCGGCGCGAACAGTTGACGCAAACGGTCGCCTTCGCCGGGCCCTGCAGTGCGGTCGGCTTCTGCATCCGGCACCAGTTTCCTCAGTGCGCATGCGCCGAACTTCAGATCGGCGCCGTCGATTGGCGGCAATGCATAGCCGTTGCTCCGACCGCCAATGTCGACGATCGCCGGTGCATTCGACCACGCGGTCTCCAGGTCTGCGGGCGGCGTCAAATAGGCGACGAGACTGCGGCGAATCGCAAGGTTGTTGGCAAGCGCGGGAAGGAGCCCCAACGTCCACGCGCCGGTCGCTACCACGAGCCGATCCGCCTGGACCACGGTGCCGTCGTCGATATGCACGAGTGCCGCGGCCGCATCGATTGCAACCGCCTTCGTGTGCATGCGAATGTCGACGCCGCGCATTCTGAGCCACGCTTTGATGTCGTGCGCGATTCGCGCGCAGAACAGCGCGCCTGCGTCACGGTCGAGATACGCGTAGCGAAACGTGGCGGCGTCGAGGAATGGGTAACGCTCGGCGGCTTCGCTGGCGTCGAGCCGTTCGTATTCGAAGCCCACGCGGTCGAAGCTCATACGCAATTGCTCGCCGCTGTCTCCCGGGAATTGCGATATGCCGAGCACGCCGCAGTTTGCGTAGTGGGACACACCGAGGTCGTCCCACAGCATGTCCCAACTATCGAACATTTCAGCGATCGTTTCCGCATGGCCGTTGGCACCGTCATGGGCGCGGCAAATCATGCCGTGCGCGTCGCGCGACGCGGCAAGCGGATTGGGGATCGAGCCCTGCTCGACCAACGTGACGTCATGCCCCAGCTTGGTGAGCGACCACGCCGTACTTAAGCCGACGATTCCAGCGCCAACAATTGTCACCCGCATACCAATCCTCCGGTAGTTAAACCGGATCAAGTCTAGCGCGGGAAAATAATTGCTGCGTTGAGCCTATCGAAGTCCATTCAGCCGACGATTGATATTGCATAAAACAACGCTTTCAATGCTTTCGATGCGAGGCGTCGCGCAGCTTATTGCGGACTTTCTTGGCCGCGAAGAGCGGCACATAATCGAACACTCGCGCGTCGTGGCGATAGTCGGCCAACGTATCGGCGTACATTCTGGAGACGGTTTCCGGCGGCGTGTCGGTTTCCTCGGCAATGCTTCTGACCACTTCGTCCACATTTGGCTCGGGCTGAGACATTGATTCTCTCCAGACTGGCAGCGGTTGAACGGGCGAGCGCGGCGATGCACGCGGCTTTTTATTAGAGGACGTGATTCTCGCCGCCGCCAATTGAATCGGTCTATCGCGCGCCATCTACCACAGAGATTTTTTTCTTGCGGTAAGAGTTTCGCTGACTTAGCGCGAACGCTCGACGCTGAAGGCTGCTTGAAATAATCGGAAACAGATCCTTCTGCGGGTTTCGGAATAAAACGGCACACTCGGGGGTTCTTGTCTCATGAATGGCGCGCCGCTGACGAGCGGCCAATAGAAAGCTTTGCAACGATCCCCTCTCAGGCCGCACCACTTATGAATATCCACGCCGAACCATTGAGCAACCAGGCCGGAACAACCGCGCCCTCACGCTATACGCGCACGGCGATCACGCTGCACTGGCTTATTGCGCTGCTGATTATCTGCAACGTCGCGCTCGCACTGAGCGCGGATTCGCTACCTGACGACTGGGTGCGCCCGGTAATCAATACACACAAATCCATCGGCATCACGGTGCTCGGTCTAGCTCTTTTGCGCATTCTGTGGCGCGTGTCGCACAAGCCGCCGCCGTTGCCGCGCGAGTTTCCGTCGTGGGAGAAAGTCGCCGCGCATCTCGCGCACTTTCTGCTGTATCTGCTGATGATCGGGCTGCCGCTTTCCGGCTGGCTGCACGATTCCGCATGGAAGGACGCGGCCACGCATCCAATGCGTCTGTTCGATCTGTTTCCGTGGCCGCGTATCGGCTACGTGATGAACCTCGATCCCGCGCTGAAGGAAACGCTGCACGACCGCTTTGGCGCGTTGCATACGTGGCTGGGTTACGCGCTGTATGCGTTGCTTGCCATGCATATCGGCGGCGCGCTGAAGCACCAGTGGATCGATCGAAAGTCGGTTCTCAAGCGCATGATGCCTTGAGCACCGCTTCGCTCATTCTCCAAACCGCAGCAACGACCGGCTCGTTAGTTACCTTGAAACAGAACCTGGAACAGGCGTTCGCGCTTGCATCGCCCCGTATCGTGTCGCGTGGCACGACGCTTTCGAGCACGTTGATTCATGCGAGCGTCGTCGCCGTGTGGCTGCTGCTGTTCGCGCGTGCGTTCTTTCTGCATGGCGTGGTGGCGTGGTCCACAGGTATCGCCTACGTGATCTACGACACCGTGCTGCTCGCGTTCGTCACATGGAAAACACTGCCGCTGATGCGTCGCGCGGCGCCGCTCGAGCCTGACTACGATCGGCGCAGCTTGCCGGACATCGGCGTGGTGGTCGCGTCACATAACGAGGCGGCTGTGCTGCCTGTCACCATTGCGGCGTTGTTGCGGCAGGTTCACGGCCCAGCCCAAATCGTGATTGCCGACGACGGCTCCACCGACCACACGCGCGCGCTGCTCACCGAACGCTTCGGCCTCGTCGCGCCGGCCGAGGGGAAGTTGAGCGCGCCCAGTTCGCTTCATCCCAATCTCTTCTGGCTGCGCATGCCGCACGGCGGCAAGGCGCGCGCGCTGAACGCCGCGATCACCGTGATGAGCACGGACATCGTAATGACCGTCGACGCCGATACGCTTCTCGACGACGACGCCACTTACGCAATGCGCGCCGCTTTCGCCAGCGCCCCCAAGCTCGTCGCTGCCGCCGGCCTGCTGGTGCCGGTTTGCGGCAAGTCCGCGTCTGGCCGCGTGCTGCAATGGTTCCAGACCTACGAGTACATGCGAAATTTCATCGCGCGTTTTGCGTGGATGCGCGCGGACAGTCTGCTGTTGGTGTCGGGCGCCTTCGCGTCATTCAGGCGCGATGCGCTGCTCGACGTCGGCGGCTTCGATCCGCAGTGCCTGGTCGAAGACTACGAGCTGATACACCGGCTGCGCCGCTATTCGGTCGATCACGGCCTCGGCTGGGACGTGCGAGTGGTCGGCGACGCGCATGCGCAAACCGATGCGCCAGACAACCTCGGCAGCTTCCTGCGGCAACGGCGGCGCTGGTTCGCGGGCTTCCTGCAAACGCAGTACTGGAACCGCGACATGACCGGCAATCGCCGCTATGGAACGCTCGGCATGCTGATGCTGCCCGTGAAGGCGCTCGACACCATGCAACCCATCTACGGCTTGACCGCTTTCGGATTGCTGCTCGCGTTCGTGTTCGGCAGGCACGGCGCAATCGTCGTGTCGATCTTCAGTGTAATCGGCCTGAAAACAGCGATCGACCTCGCTTTTTACCTGTGGAGCGTTCATCTTTACCGGCGCTGGACCGGCAAGCGCAGCGGCTCCAGTATGGGCATGGCGATGCTGGCTGCGATTGCGGAGCCTTTCACTTTCCAGCTGCTGCGGCACCTCGGCGCAGCGCTCGGCTGGCTGCATTTCCTGCGCGGCGGGCGATCGTGGGGCGTGCAGCGCCGCACAGGGCTCGTGGCTCGCGACGAGACCTAGCGGCGCGGTGTTTTGACCCCGCGCAACCCATGCCGTCCCCGGTTCGAGTAGACTGACGCGATTGCGGCCGCGCGAATGCGGCCGCCTACTTTATCCGCACGTGCACGGAGGCTCTACACTATGCATGCTGTTCCCCCGCTCGAACAAGACACCGTCGAGGCGTCCTCAACGCATGCGACATCGCCTAAAGCCGCTCCCACGCTTGGCCAGGCGGCCAGCGGCGCGCCGGTCCGCGACCTGCGCCGCGTCGGCATTCATCCCGACTACTGGTATCCGCTCGCGTGGTCACACGAAGTAAAGCGCGGCAAGACACATGGCGTGACGTTCGCGGGCGATCCGATCGTGCTCGCCCGCACCGAATCCGGCAAAGTTTTCGCGCTCGAAGACCGCTGCGCGCATCGTCAGGTGCCGTTGCACCAGGGCGTGGTCGACGGCGAGTCGATTCGTTGCGGATACCACGGTTGGACCTATGACTGCTCGGGCAAGTGCGTCGACGTACCGTACCTTGGACGCGAGCGTTTGCCGAACGGCGTGCGCTCGTATCCGTGCCGCGAAGTGGAAGGCCTGATCTTCGTATTTCCCGGCGACCCGGCAATGGCCGAGATTCGCCCGCTGCCCACGTTTGGTTCCGTGTCCGACAAGAAGTACAAGACGCGGCGCTTTGGCCGTCCTGTGAATTGCCACTACTCGTTCATGCACGAGAACCTGATGGACATGAATCATCAGTTTCTGCATCGCCGCCAGATGGGGCAGATGCGCGCGCGTTCGCTCGGGCGGCGGCGCGGCGAAGGCTGGGTCGAAGTGGATTACACGTTTGCGCGCATGGCCGGTCAGCAGCCGATCGGCGAGGCGATCGTGTTTGGTCAGAGCCGCAAAACGGGCGGCGACAACGACAAAGACGTGATGACGATCCGCACCGAGTATCCGTATCAGACGCTGCAGATTCGCACGTCCGAGCAGACGCTCGTCATGGACCTGTGGATCGTGTACGTGCCGCTCGATCGCGAGCAGCGCACCAACCGCACTTTCGGGCTGCTGTCCATTCGCAAGCCAGGCGTTCCCGGCGTGCTGAATCTCGCGTGGCCGTTGCTCGTGTGGTTCACTGAGCGCATCTTCAAGGAAGACCGCGAGATCGTCGAGGCCGAGCAACGCGCGCACGATTCGCAAGGCGCCGACTGGAACCACGAAGTGTTTCCGGTCATCAACGAACTGCGCGCGTTGCTGCGCGAAAGCGGCGCGCCGGATCAGGTGGTTGGTGCAGGCACCGGCGACACGGAAATCATCCGTTTCTGGGACTCACGCAGCGGCAGCCCGCTCGCGAAAACCTGAGCGGCGAGCGGCAGGCGGCTTTTCCGCCTCGCCGCGAATTAGTTCATCTCCGTCGCGTAAGTAATCCGGTGCGGTCGACCGGCGATAATGGCAACCCGGTGGAAAGCGGGCGGCAACCGATACGCGCAGGTTTGCGCAGATCGGCATACGCCGCACCGCGACCCGTGTACCATTTCGCTTTTTTGATTTCCAAAGACCGCTCCGTGACTACGCAACAATTCCGCACTGCATCGCGCAAACCCCTCACTCTCCTTCAACTGCTCGGCATCATCGGCGCCGCCGGGCTGATCGCTTCCATTTTGCTCAATCTGCTGGTGTAACGCCCTCATGTACAAGAAGGGCGTGGCGCTAGAAATCCAGTTTTCTCCCGAGCGACTCAACGACAACGCTGGCGATCCTTACTGGATCGATTTGACGCAAGACGAAGCGCAGCGCTTGCTGGCAAACCTGCAAACGCGTTTCGCCGTGGACAGTTCGGGCACGCAGGCGCCCCTCGTTGTCAGCCTGGACGACACGCCTGCCTTGCAACAACAAGGCAGGCTGGATTCGGCGACCATCACCACCGCTTCGGCGGACGACTTCAAGCAGTGGGTCTGCGTGATCTGTGGCTGGATTTACGACGAAGCCGCCGGCTTGCCCGAAGACGGCATCGCGCCGGGCTCGCGCTGGGCCGACATTCCCGCCGACTGGCGCTGCCCGCTGTGCGACGTGGGTAAGGAAGACTTCGCGCTAGTCGAGTTCTAGGCGTCGGGAAAATCGGCGCCCACGGTGGTTGCTTCCCACGCGTCGAAGTCGCCGCGCATGAAGTCGAGCTTCTTGCGCGCCAGTTCGAGCGCGGTCTTGCCGAGCAGCAACCGCAGCGGCGGGCGGTCCGACAGGGCCGCGTCGATGATCGCTTGCGCCGCGCGCACCGGATCGCCGGCCTGCTTACCGCTACGGGCTTCGGTCTGCTTGCGCCGCTCGCCGGCGGTGGCCGCATAGTCGTCGATCTCGGTGGCCGATTGCTTGATTGACGGACCGGCCCAGTTGGTTCGGAACGGACCGGGTTCGACGATCAGCACGTCGATGCCGAGCGGCTTGACCTCGGTGGCAAGAGATTCCGACAAGCCCTCCACCGCGTATTTCGTCGCATGGTAGTAACCGGTTGCGGCAAAACTCGTGAGACCGCCAATCGACGATACGTTGACGATCAGGCCGCTGCGCTGCTCGCGCATGATCGGCAGCACGGCCTTTGTGATGTCGACGAGACCGAACACGTTCGTCTCGAACATGGCCCGCACTTCGTCGTCTTCACCTTCTTCGATCGCGGCCAGGTAGCCATAACCTGCGTTGTTCACGAGCGCGTCGATGCGGCCAAAACGTTGCCTGGCCTGTGCGACGACGTCTGCAATTTGCGCGCGGTTCGTAACATCGAGCGGCAGAACGAGCGCACGCTCGCCGTGCGGCTCGGCAATGTCTTTTACTTTGGATTCGTCGCGTGCGGTAACCACGGCGCGCCAGCCTCGCTCAAGTACCAGTTTTGCGAGTTCGCGCCCGAAGCCGGTCGAACAACCTGTAATTAGCCAGACGGGATTGTCTCGATTCATCATGTGGGAAAACTCCTGTTGATGGTCTGCGACTTTGCCTTGCGCCTTTCGTTTGACTAACGCTTTGAATGCTGCTTGCGCCGGGCAGGGGAATCTGATTGTAGTCGTAGGTCGACGGTCTCGCTGTGGAGCGCTCCGACGCCCGCGCCGCAATTGCGTCGTTTCAACGCACCCTTACCGTACGTGTGTACGAGGCGATCATGGTCGCCAGTTCCTGCGCGGCGGGCGTGACGGGAATGGCCGCGCGTTGCAGCAGGCAGACGGTCTGCTCGATGGCGCGCTCGCGGACGTCGATCACGGTGAGCGCACTCGCAAAAGGCCCCTGCTTCGCGACAATCGACGACTCCAGCGACAGGCAATCCGTGGCGCCCACCAAGTGCAAGGTCTCGTACAGGCCTTCCACGGTCGCGACGATTTCAGGCGGCGGCAAGCCATGACTTTCGAACAGATGGCTCAGGCGGTTGACTTGCGGATCATCGGTAAGATTCGGTGAGCGCGTCGCGATCCACGCGCAGCCGGCGAGTTCCGCGAGCGTTCGTGCGCCGGATTTCGGGTGACCCCTGCGGCAGACAATGACCGGGTCGGACGGATAAAGCGGTACGACGGACAGATCGGCTGTATCGGTATGTTTCGACACCAAGGCGACCGCGAAGTCCAACGTGCCTTCACGAATCCACGAGATCATCATGCGCGAGGTGCCGGTGCGCAGATGCAGCGCAACCTGCGGAAAGCGCGTGCGGAAATCCATCAGCACGGGCGCCAATGCGTCGACGAGCGGCTCGGTAGTCATGCCGAACGTGACCTCGCCCGCATAGTCGCCGCGCAATTGCTGCACTTCCTGCTCGGCGCGTTCGCATTCGCCGATGATCGCGCCGGCGCGCTGCAACAGCCGCTGGCCCAGCGCGGTCAACGCAATGCCGCGATTCGTGCGGATAAACAGCGTGGCGCCCAGGATCGATTCAAGGTTCTGCAACTGCTGCGTGATGCCGCTTTGCGCGACGCCCAACGCGCGCGAGGCTGCGCGCAGGCTGCCATGTTCGGCTACTGCCTTGAAGGCTCGCAGTTGCGAGATGGTCAACGCCATATGAGCGTCCGTGTGGTAATTCGCAGGGTGGCGAAGGTATTCAGCCGCACACGCCGCGTCTGTGATCGGCAAAGGTGATCATGATAGTCGGAACGGGACTTCTATGGAGCGCGGCGCCGGCATACGATGACTTGGCCACGATCCGTCCACTCGACCCTTCCGCTCCCATGAAACTTCCGCTGATGATCTTCGGTGCCGCGCTGATGTTTAGCGTCGGCGCGTATGCCGCTGAGTCCAACACGCTGCGCCTGGGCATTGACCCGAGCTATCCGCCGATGGACTCCAAAGCGCCTGACGGCAGCCTCAAAGGTTTCGACGTCGATCTCGGCAACGAAATTTGCCGCCGCATCCAGGCACGTTGCCAATGGGTCGAACTCGAATTTTCGGGGATGATCCCGGCGCTTCAGGCACGCAAGATCGACGCGATTCTGTCCTCGATGGCCATCACGCAGAAGCGGGAGCAGCAAATACTGTTCACGTCGAAGCTCTTTCAATTCAAATCGCGGCTAATTGCACGGCAAGGCTCGCCGCTCGCGGCGGGCCTGCAGGCACTCTCCGGCAAACAGATCGGCGTGCAATCGGGCACGCAGTTCGAAGGCTATGCGCTTACCCACTGGGTGCCGCTCGGCGCGCATGTCGTCGCATACAAGAGCCAGGACGAAGTATTCGCCGACCTGCAGAACGGACGCCTGGACGGCGCATTGCTCGGCTCGGTCGAAGCGGATTTCGGTTTTCTGCGCACGCCGGCCGGCAAGGGCTTTGCGTTTGTCGGCGAACCGCTTTCAATGGGCGATCGCGGCACGGGCATCGGCTTGCGCAAGGACGAGACAGCGATACAGGCGTCGATCAACGCGGCGATTGCCGCCATGTTGAAAGATGGCACCTATGCGCAGATCGCAAAGAAGTACTTCGACTTCGACCCATACGGCAATTGATGCCTACGCGTCTTGCTCTTCAACCGACAGCTTTCCACTCATGAACAGGCAATCGCATCCGCTTCTTTCGCCGGCTATCGGCACGCACCGCGAACTAGTGTCGTTTCACTTCGGCCCGGTTGGCAGCGGAGAAAAGATCTATATTCAGTCGTCGCTGCACGCCGACGAAACGCCGGCAATGTTGACCACGGTTCTATTGAAACGGCGTCTCGTGGAGCTCGAACAGCAGGGCAAATTGAATGCGGAGATCGTGCTCGTGCCGGTGGCCAATCCGGTTGGACTCGGGCAATACATACTCGGCCAGTTTCTAGGGCGCTTCGATCTCGCGAGCGGCAAGAACTTCAACCGGCATTTCCTGCGGTTCCCCAAGCTGATTGCGCGGGCCCGCGAAGCGCTAGGTGCCGACGCGGCGGAAAACGTGCGCATTGTTCGTCGGTTGATTGCAGAGGAACTGGCCGCACAAAAACCGTTGACCGAGTTCGAGTCTTTGCAGTTGGCGATGCTCAAGCTCTCGTTCGATGCGGACGTCGTAATAGATCTGCACTGCTCGCTCGAAGCCGCGATGCATCTGTACACGAGCGAGGCGGCGTGGCCGCAATTCGAACCGTTCGCGCGCTATCTCGGCGCACAGGCCTCGTTGCTCGCAACCAACTCGGGCGGCGAGGCCTTCGACGAAACGCACAGCCTGTTGTGGTGGCAATTGCAGCAGGAAATGCCCGCCGACAAGCCGGTGCCCAACGGCGCGATCGCCGTGACGGTGGAGTGCCGCGGCCAGCGCGACGTGACCTACGAAGCCGCACAGCAGGATGCCGACGCGATTGTCGACTATCTCGTGTGGCGCAAAGCTATTCGACTAGAAGCGAAGCCGCTGCCGCCGCTGTTGGCGGCCGCCACGCCGCTTGCGGGCAGTGAGCAGTTCTATGCGCCAGTGAGCGGCATTCTGATTCACCGCGCGAACATTGGCGACACGATCCGCGTGGGGCAGCCGCTGTTCGATATTGTCGATCCATTAACCGACGAAACGACAACGCTCACGAGTCATACGGAAGGCGTGTTTTATATGCGTCGCGCGATCCGCTTTGTGACGGCGGGCGCGCCGCTTGGGCGAGTGACAGGAACGCGGCCGTTCAGAACAGGCGTGTTGTTAGGGGCGTAGTTACACCAGCATGCGAGAAGACTTCGGCACGCCGCGCAGACAACACGCGGCCAGCCGAAGCCTAAGCTTCACACGCTGTTAATTTGCCACCAGCACCGGCGCGATTGCAGCCGGATCGCTGATACTCGGTCGGCCATTTTCGACGTGGCCTGCAACGCGGCGCAAGAAGCTCTCGTCGTCGTTACTGGTCACTGTCAAGTCGTACCAGTGATGGCTGGCCGCGAGCACCCACGCCTCTTCGATATGCGCTCCCGCCGGCACCAGCACCGGGCGAGGGCGCGCGCCATACGCGTTGTCCGTCACCGTCAAACGCGCGAGCTTGTCGCCCTTGTTGCTGAACTTGAGGAATACGTTGCCGTTCGCGACGTCGTATTGCACCTTCACTTCGGGCTGAGCGGGCTTCTCGTTGTGATGCCCCGCGCCAAACTGCGATGCCTGCGTTGCCCCTTGCGCGGTTGCCGCTACGTTGCCCGCGAACTTGCGCACGAAGCCACTCGGACCGAACACTTCGAATGCATATGCGCCGTTAGTCGTCGTGAGATCGAACGACTCGCTGAGCGACTTGCCTGCTTCAACGGTGTAACGCCACGGACCGTCAGTGCGGTTCGTCGAGTACACATAGAAGTGCGCGCCCTGATCGCCGGTGTTGCCGATAGAGAGTTCGAACGTGCTCTTCTTTGGGTCGGCGTGGCCGTTCACATGCAGTTCGTATGGCAATGCGCGCGCGAAGCGGATGCCGCCTTCCTGCGGGTCGATTGCGCCCGGCGTCGCCGGAACGGTCGGCTTGGGCTGCGTCGCGCATTGGTTGTCGGCAATGCTCTTGTAGTTGCTCGTGTCGGGCAACGGCGGCACTTTCGAATCCGGCGTGCGGAAATCGAACGCCGTCGTCAGATCGCCGCACACAGCGCGACGCCATGCGGTTATGTTCGGCTCATACACTCCAAAGCGCGTTTCAATGAAGCGGATCACCGACGTGTGATCGAACACCTGCGAGCATACGAAACCGCCCTTGCTCCACGGCGAGACGATGGTCATCGGCACACGTGGGCCGAGGCCGTAAGGCAGACCGTCGGCCGTATAGCTGCCGCCGCGACCCGGGTTGACCACGTTGTGAATTTCGCCTTCGGTGCTGACCGTCGACTTGCCTTGCGCGGGCGTGGTCGCCGGTTGCGGCGGCACCATGTGATCGAAGAAGCCGTCGTTCTCGTCGTACATGATGAAGAGCACGGTCTTGCTCCACACCTCCGGGTTCGACGTCAATGCATCGAGAATCTGCGACGTGTATTCGGCGCCGTATGCAGGCGTGTATTGCGGATGCTCCGAGTAGGCAGCCGGCGGGCACAGCCACGAGACTTGCGGCAGCTTGTTGGCGAGCACGTCGGCTTTCAGATCGTCGATCGTGCGCACCGTCTGCGCGCGTTCATACAACGGCGAGCCCGGCTGCGCGTTGATGAAGTTGCTGAAATTCTGCAGGATGTTGGTGCCGTAATTGCCATTCAACGGATCGGAGCCGGTCAGCCCTTGCTG
Organism: Paraburkholderia caledonica; assembly: GCF_000383275.1. Classification (NCBI taxonomy): domain Bacteria; kingdom Pseudomonadati; phylum Pseudomonadota; class Betaproteobacteria; order Burkholderiales; family Burkholderiaceae; genus Paraburkholderia; species Paraburkholderia caledonica. The sequence goes on from NZ_KB911039.1 coordinate 175,273, forward strand.
ATAGACCTGCCACGAAATGCCCGCGGCTTGCAGGCGCTCGGGGTACGTGGTCCAGGACAGCAACTGATAGTTCGGCGGACCGTCGCCGTCCACCCAATCGTTGTTATCGAGCAGCGGCCCGCCGAACTTGCCGGTCGGGTCCACGGTGCCGGTCATCAGATACGAGCGGTTCGGGTGCGTCGGTCCCGGCAGCGAACAGAAGTACGCGTCGCATACGGTGAACGCATCGGCGAGCGCATAGTGAAACGGGATGTCGCCGCGCAGGTGGTAGCCCATTGTCATGTCGGTCTTGGTGGCGGGCCACTGGTCATAGCGGCCGCCGTCGATCGCGGCATGCGTTTTGTACCAGCTGTGATCGAGGTCGCCCACGCATTGCGCGCTCGTCGTGGACGTATCCAGATGAAACGGCAGCACAGGTTTCGTCGGGTCTGCCTTCGACGGTTGATACCACACCGGCTTGCCGCTCGGTAGCGGGATCGGGAAGCGGTCGTTGTAACCACGCACTCCGCGCAAGTGGCCGAAGTAGTGGTCGAACGAGCGGTTCTCCTGCATGAACACGACGATATGTTCGACGTCGCGAATGGTGCCCGTGCGCGAAAACGCGGGAACGGCCAACGCATTGCGGATCGACTCAGGCAGCGCGGTCAGCGCGGCGGCAGCGCCGGCGGATGAAGCCACGGTCTGCAGGAAACGGCGACGGCTATTTGATGTCATCGAATATCACCTTCTGCGGGGGGAAAGAATAGCGCGCCGCGCGCGCCGGTGGAATCGCTCAGTTGCTGTTCGCGCTGTCGTCTGGTGCGTAATGCATGACGGGCGCCACTTGGTGGCTGTCGGCGGCGAGGCTGGCTTGCATGTTCTGCGTGATCGCGTCGGACGCGAGGGCGGGGTCCGACGCGAGCGTCGCCGAAGCGTTGAGAGGGGATGTTGGCGAAGAATCCGCTGGACTCGCCGCGTTATTCGCGACAACGCCCGGCGATGAAGACGCATTACTCGACGCGGAATCATCCGCGCCGCAACCGTTCAGCGCTAACGTTGCGAGCGCAACGAACAGCGCGCCAGCGAGGCGTTTGTCTCTTCTCATGTCTGCATCCAGTTTCGTGAGAGCGGATGCAGTCTCTAACCCTTTCAAGAAATAATTGTGAAACGTTTGCGAGTGGGAAAAATGACTCGCGTTTGTGAGTTCTTCGAAAGGAACCGGAAAGTGATAAGTAGGAGAATGGACACGTTAGCGCCATCTGCTTGACGTTCAGGCACACCGAAACATAGCAACCGCCTTGCAAGAGTGCTCACGCCATGACACGCATTGAACGACCTTTCGACATGACGCGTCTCGAAGACGAATGGCTTGAAGCCGACGGCTTCGGCGGCTTCGCATCCGGAACCGTGGGCACACTGCGCACGCGCCGTTACCACGCGTTGCTGCTGAGCGCCACGCGAGCGCCGGGCGGCCGCATCGTGCTCGTGAACGGCATCGAAGCATGGCTCGAAGCGCCGGGCGAGCGTTATCCACTCAGCATGCAACGCTATGTGCCCGATGTGGTCTATCCCGACGCGGCGGCGAACATGCTCGACTTCACCACGGAACCCTGGCCGACATGGCGCTTCCAGTTCAACGCGGAAATCGTTGTCATAGCCGAAGTGTTCGTCAGCAAGGCGACGTGTGAAACGGTATTGCGCTGGAGGTGGCAGAGTGCGCAAACAGCATCGCAAGCAAGTGGGCTCACGTTGAAAGTGCGGCCGCTTTTATCGGGCCGCGACTATCACGCGCTGCATCATGAGAACGCCGCGTTTGACTTCAGCGCTCAAACCGGTAGCAATGCCGGCTGCGTAAGCTGGCAACCGTATGGAGATCGGCCGCGTATTCATGCGACGACGAACGGCGTCTACACGCATGCGCCCGATTGGTATCGCAACTTCTGCTACGTCCGCGAGCGCGAGCGCGGGCTCGATTTCAGCGAAGATCTGGCAACGCCCGGCGTCTTCAGTTTCGATCTTGCAGAGGCGCAAGCAGTGATGATCCTGAGCGCGTCGGACACAACCGCACACGCTGCGGCAACGAGCCATGGCGATCAGCTGGCCGCCGTCGAAGAACAGCGTCGCAATGCCTTCGGCTCGCGTCTGCAACGATCCGCCGACGCCTACGTCGTGCAGCGTAACGAAGGCCGCACGATACTCGCGGGTTTCCCATGGTTTACCGACTGGGGCCGCGATACGTTTATCGCAATGCGCGGCTTGCTGATTGCAACAGCCCGACTCGACGCTGCCGAAGCGATCCTGCTCGAATGGTCTGGAACATTGTCCGAGGGTATGCTGCCGAACCGCTTTCCCGACTATGGCGATGCACCGGAATACAACTCGGTCGATGCATCGCTGTGGTTTATCGTCGCCGTGCACGACTATCTGGCGACGAACCACGCGAGCGCCGCAACCATAAAGCGTCTGCAGCAAGCGGTCGAAGCGATCCTCACGGGCTATACGCAAGGTACGCGTTTCAACATCAAGGCGTCTGCGGAAGACGGTCTGCTATGTGCGGGCGAGCCCGGCATGCAGCTAACGTGGATGGACGCGAAGGTCGGCGATTGGGTCGTGACGCCGCGTATCGGCAAACCGGTGGAAGTGCAGGCGCTGTGGATCAACGCGTTGCGCATTGCAGCAACGTGGAACTGGCAATGGCAGTCGCCGGCCGAGCAGGCGTTGCAAGCGTTTCTTAAACGCTTCATCGACCCGTCCACGCAAACGCTTTTCGACAACGTCGATGTGGATCATGTAACCGGCACTGTGGACCGCTCGATTCGCCCGAACCAGATTTTCGCGGTCGGCGGTCTGCCCTTTGCATTGCTCGAAGGCGCGGCGGCGCGCGCGGTGGTCGATCAGGTTGAAGCGCAATTGCTCACGCCGCTCGGCTTGCGCACGCTTGCGCCGTCGGACCCTGCTTATCGCGGCCGCTACAGTGGCGCGCCCTACGAACGCGATGGCGCCTATCATCAAGGAACGGCGTGGCCGTGGCTGCTCGGGCCGTTCGTCGAGGCCTGGTTGCGCGTGCGCGGCGATTCACCAGACGCGCGCCGGGAGGCCCGGACACGATTTGTCGATCCGCTATACACGCATCTCGATCACGCCGGTCTCGATCACATCTCCGAAATTGCTGACGGCGACGCGCCGCATGCCCCCGCAGGCACACCGTTTCAGGCGTGGTCGCTTGGAGAACTGCTGAGGATGGAGTACCTGCTTGCCGGGTTGGATCGCACCGGCGCTTAAACCGCGCTACGATGTGTGTCTCTCCGCCAAGCCCGACGCAAGGACGCTGTCATGCCACCGCTGCGCGCTGCGAATCTGTTAGACACCACTGAAGGCTCACGCCTGCATTCGGCGGACTGCGCCCACTGGCAGCGCTGGGGACCGTACCTCAGCGAGCGCCAATGGGGCACCGTACGCGAGGACTACAGCGCGGACGGCACAGCCTGGGACTACTTTCCGCACGACCATGCGCGCAGCCGCGCGTACCGTTGGGGCGAAGACGGCATTGCCGGATTCGGCGACGACACGCTGAGCTGGTGCGTGTCGGTCGCGCTGTGGAATCGCAAGGACCCGATCCTGAAGGAGCGGCTCTTCGGTCTCACGAATGCGCAGGGCAACCATGGCGAGGACGTGAAGGAGTTGTACTTCTACCTCGACGGTACGCCCACGCATTCATACATGCGCATGCTCTACAAGTATCCGCACAACGCTTTTCCGTATCAGGATCTGATCGAGGAAAACGCGCGACGTGGCGGCGACATGCCGGAGTACGAGATTCTCGACACCGGTGTGTTCGACGACTTGCGCTATTTCGACGTGCAGGTCGAATACGCAAAGCACGCGCCGAACGACATCGTGATGCGCGTGACAATCGAGAATCGCGCGGATGAGCCAGCGTCGCTCGATGTGCTGCCGCAAATCTGGGCGCGCAATTCGTGGTCGTGGAAAGAGAACACGGACAAACCTTCGCTGGTTGCGGGCACCGACCATAACGGTCACGCGCAATTGATCGGTCATCAGCATGGGCAGGAACCGATCGTCGTCACGGCCTGGTCGAACGACGTGCCGCAAGTCACGTGGCTCTTCTGCGAGAACGACACCAACGTGAAGCGGCTGTTCAACATGGAGGCCGAAGGTCCGTTCAAAGACGGCTTCAACGACTACCTGGTGCATGGCGACCAGCAAGCGGTGCGTCGCGAGCATGGCACGAAAGCCGGCGCACATGCGCCGATCGAACTCGCTGCGCACGGCCGCGCGGTGGTCTACATGCGTTGGCGTCCGGAAGCGAGCCCCGACGAAGTGCCCCTCGACGCCGATGCACTCTTTGCAAAGCGGATTGCGGAGGCCGACGAATTTTACGGCGCGCTGCAGCACGACATGAATGACCCTGACGCGCGCCTGGTGCAGCGTCAGGCGCTGGCGGGCATGCTGTGGTCGAAGCAGTATTACCGGTATGACGTGCATCGCTGGCTGGAAGGCGATCCGTTGCAGCCAAAGCCAGCGGCCGGACGCAAGCGTGGACGCAACGCGGACTGGATGCATTTGTGCAACGCGGACATCGTGTCGATGCCGGACAAATGGGAGTACCCGTGGTACGCGTCGTGGGATCTCGCGTTTCATGCAGCAGCGTTCGCGCTGATCGATCCAGCGTTTGCGAAGCGTCAGTTACTGCTGCTGGTGAAGGACCGCTATCAGCATCCAAATGGACAATTGCCGGCTTACGAATGGGCGCTCGGCGATGCAAATCCGCCCGTGCATGCGTGGGCCGCGTGGCGCGTCTATGAAATCGACCGTGCGCTCACCGGTAAGCCAGACCGCGATTTCCTCGAGCTGATCTTTCATAAGCTGCTGCTCAATTTTTCCTGGTGGGTGAATCGCAAGGACGCCGACGGGCACAACATTTTTCAGGGCGGCTTTCTCGGTCTCGACAACGTGGGAATCTTCGATCGCTCGTCGCCGTTGCCAACCGGCGGTCACATCGATCAGGCGGACGGCACCGCGTGGATGGCCGCTTACGCGCTCGACCTGATGCGCATCGCGCTCGAACTTGCGTATGCGAACCATGTGTTCGTCGATATCGGCGTGAAGTTTTTTGAGCACTTTCTGTACATCGCGCAGGCCGTGAGTTGCGACGACGGCTGCGATACCGGACTGTGGGACAGCGAGGACGAGTTCTTCTACGACAAGCTGCGCCTGCCTGACGGCAGCAGCGTTCCCATGCGTGTACGCTCGATTGTCGGGCTCATTCCTCTCTTCGCGGTGCACGTGCTCGAAGAGCGCTTGCATGGTCACTTGCCTGGATTGCGGGATCGGCTTGTCTGGTTCCTCAAGCATCGTCCGGACCTCGCAAAGCTGGTTTCGCGCTGGGACGAGCCGGGCAAGGGCAACGCGCTGCTGCTGTCGGTGTTGCGCGGGCATCGTATGAAAGCGCTTTTGCGGCGCGCCCTCGACGAGAGCGAATTCCTCTCCGATCATGGCGTGCGCGCGCTGTCCCGATACCACCGCGATCATCCGTTCGTCTTCAACCACAACGGCAACAGCTTTACTGTCAAATACTTGCCGGCCGAATCGGACACGCGCGTGTTCGGCGGCAATTCGAACTGGCGCGGTCCGGTGTGGATGCCGGTCAACTATCTGTTGATCGAATCGCTATACGAATTCCACCGCTATTACGGCGACGAATTCCGCGTCGAATATCCGACTGGTTCGGGCCAGAAGTTCTCGCTGTGCGAAATCGCCGACGAGCTCGCACGCCGCGCGACCACGCTGTTCCTGAAGAACAAGAACGGCGAGCGTCCGGTAATGGGCGCTTATCCTTTGCTGCAAGCCGACCCCCGTTCGAGCGATCTGGTTCTGTTCCATGAGTATTTCCACGGCGACAATGGACGCGGCGTCGGCGCTTCGCATCAAACCGGCTGGAGCGGACTGGTAGCGCTGCTGTTACAACCACGTGTCATGGCCGCTTCCGGCAGCGTCCCGCGCGCGGGCGAGGCCGGGCGCGCGCCGATTCCGACTGCGCCGTCGGCACCGGCACGCGAGGTCGAGCCTGAAACGGCGTCTGCGTTGGCGACAAGTTCCGTCAAATAGCGCGCTATCGTTTTGAACTGTGTGGCTGCGGGCGTGGTCTTTCAAGTATTGCCACGTCCGTTTCATTGGCTTCTTCAAGTGAATCCCATGCCGACTACACCGAATTCTCAAGCCGCTAATTCTTCGAACGCAGACGCTGACGGCAACGTTGCTGTGGAGCGCAGTTGCAAAGTCAGTGCGAACGCGCAAGGTGAGCCGCCGTCGCCCGCGGGCAAACGTCCCGCGCCGCCTTGCACGTTGGTGATCTTCGGCGCGGGCGGCGACCTTACGAAGCGCCTGCTGATGCCCGCGCTTTACAACCTCGCGGTGGACGGCCTGCTCGACAACGGCATGCAGATTGTCGGCGTCAATCACGGCGCGCGAGAGACGGCCGAGTGGCGGGAAGACCTGCACCAGTCGCTGCAAAAATTCGCAGCCGACAAGGCCAGCACCTTTCACGCCGGCAAGCTGGATGACAACGCGTGGAACTGGGTGGCGCAACGCCTCGAATATATGGCCGGCGAGTTCGAGACACCCGACACCTTCGCGCAGCTCAAGCAGAAACTCGCTGACGCGCCGGGCGGCAATGTGATCTTTTATCTGGCGGTCACTTCGCGTTTCTTCAAACCGATCGTCCAGCATCTGGGCGAGGCGGGGTTGCTTAAAGAGGGCGATGGCTTTCGCCGCATCGTGATCGAAAAGCCGTTCGGCACCGACCTTGCAACAGCACGCGATCTGAATGCGCATATCCTTTCATATGCGAAGGAATCGCAGATTTATCGCATCGACCACTTTCTCGGCAAGGACACGGTGCAGAGCATTCTTGCCGTGCGCTTTGCCAACGCGCTATTCGAACCGGTATGGCGACGCGAATATATCGACAGTGTGCAGATCACGGCGGCGGAAACAATCGGCGTGGAAGGGCGCGGCAAGTTCTACGAACAGACTGGCGCGTTTCGCGACATGGTGCCGAACCACCTGTTCCAGTTGCTCGGCATGGTTGCCATGGAACCGCCCAATTCATTCGATGCGGAAGCCGTGCGCGATAAAAAGGCCGAAATTTTCGACGCCATCTTGCCGCTGACGCCGAACGACGTCGTGTTCGGTCAATACGAAAAAGGCGCTGCAGGCGTGGGTTATCGTGAGGAGCCGGATGTCGCGCCGAACAGCACGACGGAAACATATGCCGCCGCGCGCGTGTTCGTAGAAAATTGGCGCTGGGCCGGCGTGCCTTTTTATCTGCGCACGGGCAAGCGGCTCGCCGCGCGCCGCACGGAAATTTCAGTGCAACTGAAGCCCGTGCCGTTTCGTCTGTTCCGCGACACGCCTGTCGATGCGCTTACGCCTAACGTGCTGACTTTGCGCATAGACCCTGCGCACGGCACGAGCTTCGACTTCAACGTAAAAACGCCGGGCCCGGTAATGCAGATCGGCCCGGTACAGTCTTCGTTCGATTACGGCGATTTTTTCGCGGAACGCGCGAACGTAGGCTATGAAACGCTGCTGTACGACTGCATGCTCGGCGACGAGACGTTGTTCCAGCGCGCCGACAGCATCGAAACGAGCTGGTGCGCGGTGGACGATGTGTTGCATCCGAAAGCGGGCGGCGCGGTCCCGGTGCACGGCTATGCGGCCGGCAGCGAAGGGCCCGCCGAAGCAGACGCGCTGCTGGCGCGCGACGGCCGCGCGTGGCGTCCGTTGAAAGCGGGCGCGGTCCAGAAGAAGTAATGCCATGAAGCACAACCACACATATGGGGTAACCGTGGCGACATCCAAAGCAAACGCGGCAAAGGCGAAAAACGCGAAAAACGCGGCAAAAGCGACAAACGCCGCAAAGCAGGCCAATGCGGCCAAAGCTGCGCAAGCAGCAACGAGTGACGAGCGCATTCTCGCAATCGACGTCGGCGGCACCGGCCTGAAAGCGGCGATTATCGACGCGGACGGCAAGATGCAGACCGAGCGCTTGCGTGTCGCGACACCGCATCCGTGCACGCCCGATCAACTCGTCGATGCGTTGGCAAAACTCGTGGAGCCGCTGGTCGCAAAAGCGCCGCCCGCGCTGATGTCGATCGGCTTTCCGGGCGTGGTGCGCAACAACCGCATTCTGACGGCGCCGCATTTCGGCGTGGAAGGTTGGCACGACTTTGCGCTTGCCGATCTGCTCGCGCAAAGGCTCGGTGGTTTGCCGGTCCGCATGATCAACGACGCCGAAATGCAAGGCTTCGCCGCAATTGAAGGCAAAGGACTTGAATTCGTCCTGACGCTCGGCACCGGCGCGGGAACGGCGCTCTTTCGCGACGGCGAGCTGATGCCTCATCTGGAGCTTGCACACCATCCGGTGAGCAAGAAAGGCGTTGCTTACGACGAATACATTGGCGACGCCGCTCGCGAAAAAGCTGGGAATAAGCGCTGGAATCGGCGCGTTGAAAAAGTGATTCGGATTCTCGAATCGCTGGTGAACTACGACAAGTTGTGGATCGGCGGCGGTAACGCGGCACGCCTGACATTCCAATTGCCGGCGAACGTGGCGACGGTTTCGAACGACGCGGGAATTGAAGGCGGCGCGCGGCTATGGCATCCACGGTCGGTGCGCGAAACGCGGCAGCTTCCCGAAGCGAACGCGCGCGTTGGCAAATTCGAATAATTCGAACTCACGTCAATGGCGAATAACCGGGAGCGAGCAGTAATGATTCGACGCGCTTACGTTGGCACTGCGCGGCGCCTGATGTCTGCCGGCGTGGGCATGATGCTCGCCTTCACCGTGGCTGCTGCAAATGCGGCTGAGGCGTTCACCTTGACGTCGCTGGGGCTGGCCGACGGCGCCACACTGGAATCGGCTCACGCGGCCAGCGCCAACAACTGCGGCGGCGGCAACGTGTCGCCGGCATTGCAATGGCACAACTCGCCCACAGGCACGAAAAGCTATGCGGTGACCATCTTCGATCCAGACGGCGCGAAGGGTTTAGGCATCGTGCATTGGGTGCTCTATGGCATTGCGCCTTCCGTTACCTCGCTTGGCTCGGGAGCCGCACCGCCGCCTGGCAGTGTCGGTGGGACGAATCGCACCGGTGGCACGGGATATTACGGACCATGCCCGCCGGTCGGCGAGGTGCCGCATCACTACGTCGTGCAGGTCTACGCGCTTGATCTCGCGCCCGACGCTTTGCCGGCCGGCTTGACGAGAGACGCGCTGCTTGCCGCAATGAAGGATCACGTGATTGCGGCAACCAGCACAGTGCTTCGATACGGGCGATGATCGCAACGCGCTTGCAGCTAGCGGTCGCCCGCCTCGTTTAGCGCGCCGCGTCGCCCCACCGGTATTCGACGCTGGCCTCGTCGAGTTGCTGCTTGATGTCGGCGTGCAGCACGAGTTCGGACGCAGCCAACGTGTCGTTCAATTGCTCGGCGCGACTCGCGCCGATAATCGCCGACGTGACCAGTGGATTTGCCAGCACCCATGCAAGCGACACGCGCGTTAGCGACTCGCCGGTCGGCTCGACAATCGCTTTGAGCCGCTCGATCGTCTCGAATTCGCGTTGATGCCAGTACCGCTCCTGATACATGGCGCCCGCTTTGCCGACGGTTTCAGTGAAACGGCCCGACGGCGGCGCTGCATCGAGCTTGTGCTTGCCCGTCAGCAAGCCGCCCGCGAGCGGGTTGTACGGCATGACTGCAAGTTGCTCCTCCGCGGCCAGGGGCAGCAGTTCACGTTCGATCTGGCGGAACAGCAGGTTATAACGCGGCTGCACCGAGACGAAGCGCGCCACGCGTAATACGTCGGCGCGACCCAGCGCACGCGCGAGCCGGTACGCAAGAAAGTTCGATACGCCGATGTAGCGTGCTTTGCCCGAGCGAACGATCACGTCCAACGCTTCGAGTGTTTCGTCGAGCGGAGTGCTCGCGTCGTCGGTATGGAGTTGATAGAGGTCTACATAGTCGGTGCCGAGACGCTTCAGCGAGGCATCGATTGCATCGAGCAGATGCTTGCGCGACGCGCCCTGGTCCCATGCCGAGGGGCCCATCTTGCCAACTGCCTTCGTGGCCAGAATGAAGCGGTCGCGCTTGCCCTTCAGCCAACGGCCCACGATCTCCTCCGTACGTCCCGCGTCGCTGTGGTCGCTGCCGAGCGGATATACGTCGGCCGTATCGATGAAATTCACGCCGGCGTCGGCGGCAGTATCGAGAATGCGGCGCGAAGCGTCTTCTTCAGTCTGCAGGCCAAAGGTCATCGTGCCGAGGCACAAGCGGGAAACCGTCAGGCCGGTGCGGCCGAATTTGCGGTATTGCATGCTCAACTCCGGAATTGAACGAATGGGTTGCGATAGGGAATACGGCAAGAAGCGTGCGAAGAGGATAAACGCAAAACGATAGTTGCGTTGACAGGCGCACAGCCATGCATTGCAAACGTAAGCTGCGCGCTTGCCCGCTTGGAAATGGCCGCTCGCGCTAGAATCGTTGCAGCGCATTGCTTGCTGCTTCAACAGGAATTTCGACGATGACACGCCCAGCCGCCACAGTCACGAACCACGCCACGAGCCACAGCGCAAGCGAAGCCACAAGCGTGGTGGATGCCGCGCTCGTCACGCGCCGCTCGATCCGCGCATTTCTGCCGACGCCCGTGCCGCGCGCGGACATCGAGGCGATTCTCGAAGTGGCGAGCCGCGCGCCCTCCGGCACCAATACACAACCGTGGAAGGTCTATGTGGTGACGGGCGACTCGCTCGCGCGTGTGTCGCAGGCGTTGCTGGAGGCTTACGATCATCCGGAGCGCGACACGCTCTATCGCGAGGAATATCCGTACTATCCGCGCGAATGGGTGTCTCCTTACATCGACCGCCGCCGCAAGATCGGCTGGGATCTGTACGGACTGCTCGGCATTGAAAAGGGCGACAAGGCGCGCATGCATGAACAGCACGCGCAGAACTATCGCTTTTTCGGCGCGCCAGTGGGCCTTTTCTTCACCATCAACCGCGTAATGGAGCGCGGCAGCTGGCTCGATTACGGCATGTTCATGCAAGCCATCATGACGGCGGCGCGCGGGCGCGGCCTGGACACCTGCCCGCAGGCCGCGTTCACGCCGTTTCATCAGGTGATCGCAGCGCAACTCGATCTGCCGCCAGACGAGCAACTGGTGTGCGGCATGTCGCTCGGCTTCGCAGACGAAAACGCGCCGGTCAACGCGCTGCGCTCCGAACGGGAACCGGTGGAACGATTCACGCGGTTTCTCGATTGAACGCCTGGTGATAAGACGGCCTTTGGTTCAGGCGCGTCCTACTACGTACAAAGGAGTCGAATAATGAAAACATCGCGCCGCCATTTTTTATTGTTGGGCGTGAGTGCAGGCTCATCGCTCATGATTTCACGCGCGGCATTCGCCGCCGGCGCGAACGCACTCAGCGAGGCCGATCCGCAGGCGCAGGCGCTCGGCTATAAAGACGACGTGTCAAAAGTCGACAAGGCCAAGTATCCGCAATACGCAGCGGGCCAGAATTGCGCGACATGTTCGCTCTTTCAGGGCAAGGCTACCGACGCGTACGGCGGCTGCACGCTGTTCGGCGACAAACAGGTCGCCGCGCGCGGCTGGTGCAGTTCGTACACGAACATGTGAACCGCGGGCAGCCGCGCATTCGTCAGATCAACGCGGCGAGCAGAAGCTCATGTGAGCGGCCGATCCACACGGCGGCGTCGCGGTGGTCGCGCAGTGCGTCGCCGGTATTCGGGTGCACGAAAATGTCGAGCGTGCCGTGATTGAGCGTCAGCCAGCCAATCAGCTCGCCGAACTGCTCGTGGGCGAAAGCCATTTGATACGACCACATCGGGTGCGGCCCGACCGGGCGTTCGTGAAAACGACCCATCTGCAGCTTGCCATGCCAGCGCGCTTCGATCTGCTCGCGGAACGCCCAGGCGCTGTCGCGCGTCGCGGAATCGAAGTAGACGTGTGCGTGCCAGCTTTGAATCACGAAAGTGTCACGAAGAGTCATGCCGAGCCTGTGGTGTGTCAGTCGTTATCCGCCATTTATTCTGCTTCAGTTTCCGCCGACGCGCGCGGCGCGCGCCTCATGTGAAACTGTCTTTCATCTTCGCCCACGATTTCAAAACCGAACCGCTCGTAGAGACGCTGTGCCGGGTTGCCTTTGAGCACCTTGAGCGCGACGGGCAATGCGTCGGCGTCGGCGGCGCGCAGCACCGTGCTGAGCGCTCGTTCGCCGATGCCGCGCCTTTGCAGCGCGGGCGCGATCTGCAATTGAACGACTAGCCATTCAGTATCGGTGCGATGCGCTTTGAGCAAGCCGGCAGGCATGCCGTCGACACAAATGACACGCGCTGTGTCGTAACGATGCAGCAAACGCGCGCGATGCTCGGCGTCGTCCGCAGGTTCGCCGATACGCGCGAGGTGTTCGGTCATCGTCGCCTTGCGCAGTTCGAAGAGAAAGGGCTCGTCTCGCGCGACGGCGGGGCGCAGGGTTATTGCAGCGTGGTCGTCGGACATGTCGGAGCGGTGCCGGGTGCGGAGCCGGTTAGTAAGAATGGGCGCGAATTGTCACGCTGCCAGTGCTTTTTTACCATGCTAGCTTGTTCCGATGCGCGCGCTCGCGCAGAGAATGCGGATTGGTCGCCGCTCGTGCGAGTCATGAAAGCCGGAAGCGGCGCCGCGACTTTAACCGCGATGCATCAGGCGCCGCCGATGTTTGCCGCTCGCGCGACACTCGATGCAAACGCGCTGTACGGGTCGCCGAAGCATGAGCGCAGCGCGTTTAGCGCTGATTGGCATGTGCCTTGCTTTTGCCCTACCCGCGGATTGCTACGCGCGCGAGTCCGAGACTTCGCGCGCGACACGCCGAAACGCCGGGAAACGGCGCCACTTGGCATACAACGAACAATGCTGAACACGAAACCACATGTTCTGACGCGCGCGATAGATGGCGACGCGATGACGCTCGTCTTCTACCCCGACACAGGCTGCCTGCGTTTCGCCGATTCACGCGGTGTGGTGTGCCACGAACTCCGGCCACCGCATTCCTGGTTTGCGATTTCGTCCGCGTTGCGCGAAGTGCGCGGCGGGACACACGCGATGTCCGAAGGCTTGAGTACCCTATTGCATGAATTCTGCCGGAAACGCTCAAGGTGGCTGAGCGGCCGGGCGCACATGCCGGCAGCGGCCAGCGCGCTGATGTTTGCGCCGGCGCTTCGTCTCGCAGCCCGGCCCGCGTCTACGTCGGCAGTGTTGCCGGGAGACGCGGACATGCACGCGCCGTTGCGTTCGCTTACGATGAAAGTAGCGGCAGCACAGTAGGGAATTCATCAGCCGAAAGATCGGCGCCGGTTTGCGTGTCTATTCAGTTTTGTTCGGTGTTGTCCGTTTCAGTACGGCGGACGGCATAACCAACTTTGCGAGGTGGGCCATGGAGATTATCGAGCTTGAACCTAGCGTCTCGGCTGACGGGCGCGCGGTGATTTTCCAGCTTTCGGCGCGAGGACGAGACCTCGAATGCGCGGTAACGCGTGAAGCGCTGGAGCAGCATTTCTGGCTGCAGCGCGGCGCTGCCGAGGACCGCATGCTGAAAACGTTTGCGGATGGCCGCAAACGCATCACTGCTGTCGCCGAAAGAAAGATGCTGGCCCGTCCGGGCGATAAAGTCCTGTTGACGATCAGCGATTTTGCCGCGCGCTAATGACGGTTCATCGCCGTGCACGCATCGTCGTCATGACGTTGCGTGCGCTTTCGTCGCGCTGAATCTTGTGCGAGCGGGCGCTCGGTAGCGCCCTCGCTCGCCTGCCTGTTCGCCATTCGCGTGTGAGTCGTTCACGCGGTTCCGGCATCCCTCCTGCATGCGTCCCCGATTGTTACGCCGATTCGTCAAACTGGCGCGGCAAATCCCTTCCTTTTGCCCAATTGCCTGGGCGCTCGCTCGCATAAACTGTTTTACATGGAGCGACAAATCACCGAGCCCCATCGACGCGGTCTTCCCCCGCGTTGTTTTGAACCGTACCGTTGATGGCAGTTTGCCGCGGTGTTCGACGCGGCAGGGCAGTAACGCAACACGAAGTAGAAGCAGAACAATGGCGCAGTAGCAGGTGAAGTAGCAACAACCGTTTTTGCAGTGCTGGTAGTAGTTGACCTGGCAACGACCGTTTTCCAGTAACAGTTGAAGTCGCAACGAAAGTCTCAGCAGTAGCAGTACAAGTTCAGAAGATGTCTTCGCAGCAGCAACATAAGTAGCAGATTGGCAGTAACAGCGTTTCAGTTTCGATGGTTACAGGTCGGCGAGCATCCACGCGCGAGCACGACTCTTCCATCCTGTCCGGCCCTGTTCTCTCGCGGGAACAGGGTTTTTTTTCGTCGATGCGATGAAGGCCCGCGACCTTCGCGTTTTAAGCCGGACTTAATATTCGCTTGCCATCATGCTTACACAGACTCACATTAGAGGCTGTTCGGCCGCCGGCGCATCGGCGGCACTCGTCGCGGGAAATCATACCGATCGTGCGACGAAGCCGAGAATTAGCGAAGGAGGTAAAACCTATGTCCAGTAAATCGCGAGTCCGCAAACACAATTCGCCGGCCATGTCGCCGCTGTTGCGTGCGCTGACTCAAAGCCGTAGCACGCACGAGCCGGTTACCGCTGCGATGCTTCTGCAGTGCTATGCGGCGCTCGACGCGTTCGAGCACGGTCACGGCTCACGCGATCTGCACATGTCGTTGAGCCGGCACTTGCTCGTGTCGCAGGAGCTTGCGCGCCTCGGCCTCGGCGAAGACCTTATCGACGATATCGAGAGCGGCCACGCCGCTATGGTCCACTTAGACAGCCGCGAGCAGATAACCGGCAAGTGGACGCTCAGCGACGACGAACACGCACGCCTGTGCACGTCGCTCGCGATTCTGGACGAGCAATTGTCCGTGGCATCGTTGAGCGAGATTGCGAGCGCTCAGGCGCGAATGATCGAAGGCTTGATGCGGTCCGCGCGGACGAGAGCAATCGCCGAAGCGGTGCTCTGACGGTAAAGCCGCAAATCCCCCAAATAGAAAACGCCCCATGTGGGGCGTTTTTTTTTGCCGCGCCGGTTAATCGTTGTACTGCGTTACATCGTAATAGCTGATCCAGTTCTGATTGCCGCCGAGTTCAACCAGGCGCGAACCCCCTGAGGTCAGCGCGGGGAAGGGACAATTCGTACACGTGCGAACGCCTTGCGAATCGATTCCGGCGCTGACCGTCGTTTGATACTGCCCAAACGTGGTGTTGTTCGGGCTGCCCACTGCAAAGCCGTCGACTTCGCCGTTCGTGCCGGCCAAGGTCAGACCGAATGCCTGAATCTGCACCGAATTCACGGGATACGCGAGGCTCTGTCCGTTGACGAGGCTGGACCAGCTGACGCTCATCGCATACTGAATACCGGCAAGCGATCCGGCAGGAGTAAGAAACTGCGTCTGGAAGTCGGACAGCAAAGTCGGCCACGACACCGTCGCACCGGCTGCCGCGCCGAGCGGGCTACCCGGATTCATGACCTGCGACACGCCGAGTTTCGTGCCGGTGCTGTCGTAAAACGTCACCGTGTAGGCGGCGTAGAGCGGCACTGTGCCGACATCGACTGATTGCGCCGCATACGCGCCGCTCGACGCGGGCGGCGCGAAGCTGGCCGTAGACGGTAGCGATTGCCATGACCAGCGATACATGGACGTGCTGCTCGCAGTCGTGGCCGGCGATACCGGCGCGGCACTCAACGCCGTGTCAGAGAGGCCGAGCGTGCTGCTGCCAGCGGCGCTGCGCGGCAGAAGCCACACAGGCGCCGCGAGCCCGGGCCCTGAGACGGACGCGGAGTACACAGCGGGGTTCAGCGCGACCGGAATCGTAATTTCCAGGCCGGACTCATAGCGGTTCACGTCGTTGACCCGCGCGTCGAGAAACGTGCGGCGCTGGATTCGCGAATTGATCGCCACGGCGAATTGCGACTGGTTGCCGACCAGGTTCCAGCCGAGCTGCGTGCCGCCCGCGAGCGCAACCGGGGCCGCCATCTGCTGAGCAATGCTGTACAGCGCGCCTGCTGTGCCGTCGGCGAGCGTCAGCGGGATTTGTACGAGCGCTTGTTGCTTGCCGTTGCGCGTGAAAAACGCGAGGGTCTTCGGCGATCCGAAGCGCGCACCGGCAAGCGACGCGTTCGGCAAGCCGTGACCCGTCGCAAGGTTGCTTGAGCCGTTCTCCAGAAAAGTACTGTCGATGGCGGGTGCGCACGACGTATCCAGCGTGCCTGTCGCAGCACACGCCGTCAGCAATGGCGCGAGCGGTTCCAGATAATTGGCTGCAGCCGCCGGCGCGGCGAGCTTCGTGGATTGCCCTGTCTGCTTGTTCAGCGCGACGGTTGTACCGGGCGCGGCGTTGGACAGCAGCAGCAAGCCGCCGTTAGGGCCGGTCACAACCGACACCGTATCGATCACCGCATCCGCACCCGTGTGATTCGGCGTGAACGCGGTGCCGACAGGATCGAAGCCGGCCGACTGGATGCCGTTTTGCGCGAGCACGTTCGCGAGAATTGCGTCGAGCGTGATGATGGCGATCTGAACCGAGGGCAGCGTAACTTTAGCGAGTGCGGTGCTCGACGCGAGATCGGACGGATTGCCCGATGCCGTCAACATCGCGGCAATAGCAGTGGTGAGCGTGGTGATGTTGGCAACGGCGGGCGCCGTGCCGTTGGGTAGCTTGGCCAGCACGGAGACAAGCGGACTCGAGAAGCCGGTCGCGTCGTTTGCCATCAGCAGGAACGGCGCGGTCATGCCTTTGACGGAGACGCTAAACGCGCCCTGTGCGTTGGTGGTGGCGGTCGCTTGCGCCCCGGTGGCGTCCATCAAGGTCACACTTGCGCCGGCCCATGCGCTGCCGCTCGCTACAGTGCCGGTAACGGATGTCGCGGTGGCAGTTTGCGTGTTGGACGAGCCTGACCCCGACCCCGAACCCCCGCCGCAACCGCTCAGTTGAAGAAACGCAAAAGCCACTGCGGCCGCGACGGCGCTGCGCACTAACGTTCGATGCATGAAATCCCCGATGCTGTGATTCGTTTTGATATCGGCCCGTTATGTCGATAAGCGCTTTTCAATCCTCGCGCGGTGTCGTCGGATTGAAAGCAATACCTATGTTTTCTCACACTTTAACGGCCGTTTAAATAGCGGCTGATGGCGCGTTGGGAGAATACTTCAAATCGACGCAAGCGTGCCGTGTCGCAAAAGTGAATCCGCAAAGCGTTGAAGCTTACGAGTCTCCGTAAAAGCGCGGGGTTAGCCGCCGATTAGTCCGCGGTTCAGGCTTACCGGAACGATCCGCGCTTGCTAGACTGGTTTTCCGCGCTCATCCAAGCGCATTTTTCTTCCGCCATACGACTGCCGGGCGCCTGTCCGCAGCTCACTCATTGGAGACGCCATGTCTTATATGCTGCTGATTGTCGAGCCCCCGGAACAGCGCATCGAGCGCGGCGAGGCGAAAGGCCGTGAAGTCTACGATCAGATGGTGCGTTTCGCCGCTGACCTGAAAGAGCGCGGCAAACTGCTCGCGGTCGAATCGCTCACGTCTTCCCGCGACGCTGTGCGCGTGCAGGTGCGCGACGGGCAGCCGAAACTGGTCGACGGACCCTTCGCAGAAGCGAAGGAAATGGTCGGCGGCTTTTTCCTCCTCGATTGCGACTCGCGCGAGGAAGCGGTGGCCATTGCGCAAGCCTGTCCGGCGGCGACCTGGTGCACCGTCGAGGTACGCAAGCTCGGCCCCTGCTTCGCCTAGGCTATCTCCGGCTGTTTGCTCGGGGTTTTCACCAGGCGCCCGAGCTGTCTGTCGAATCGCTCGTGCATTGCTCGTCGTGTGAGTAAGAGCAGGCCAACGCGCCACGCTCAACGAGACATCCTCGAACCTCACGACGAAAGGAGTAACCGCGATGCGATTCATGATTCTGGTGAAGGCGACTGCCGCGAGCGAAGCCGGCGAAATGCCAGAAGCGTCCTTAATGGCCGCGATGGGCGCTTACCACGAAGAACTCGCCAAGGCAGGTGTGCTGCTGGACGCCACGGGCTTGCAGCCCAGTTCGAAAGGATGGCGCGTTCGCTACAGCGGCGGTCAGCGCTCGGTGATCGACGGTCCGTTTGCTGAGACGAAGGAACTGGTCGCCGGCTACACACTGATCCAGGTGCGTTCGCGTGAAGAAGCGATGGAATGGGCGCGGCGTTTTCCCGCGCCGTTCGGCGAACAGGCCGACGGTGAAATCGAGGTGCGGCAACTCTACGAACTCGATGACTTCGAGCCGAGCGCGGAACTCGAGCGCTTTCGTGAACTGGAAGCGGGCCGCCGCTGATTCCACGCCAATCGATTACTGGACTCATCATGCACAAGCAGATCTTCGTCAATCTCGCGGTCGATAAACTCGATCGGTCAAAGGCATTCTTCAGCGCACTCGGTTTTAATTTCGATCCGCGATTCACCAACGATCAGGCGGCGTGTTTGATCCTCGGTGAAAATCTTTACGCAATGCTGCTGGTCAAAGACCTGTTCAAGTCCTTCACGCGCAAGTCGCTTTGCGATCCGAAGGAAAGCACGGAAGCGCTCGTAGGCCTGTCATGCGACAGTCGAGGCGAAGTCGATGCGCTCGTCGCCAAAGCGCTCGCTGCGGGCGGCACGGCGCCGCGTGCGCCGCAGGACTACGGCTTCATGTACGGCCACGGTTTCGAAGACATCGACGGGCATATCTGGGAGCTGATCTACATGGACCCCAACGCGAAGGCGCCGGGTTGAATCTGTGACGAAACCGGCCACTCACCGTGCCATCGAGGCAGTCTGGCGGATCGAGTCCGCCAAGGTCATCGCCTACGTCGCGCGAATGGTGCGCGACGTCGGGCTCGCCGAAGAACTGGCGCAAGACGCGCTCGTGTCGGCGCTCGAACATTGGCCCGACGCGGGCGTGCCCGACAATCCCGGAGCGTGGCTGATGGCGGCCGCAAAGAACCGCGCCCTCGATCGCTTGCGGCAGGAAGCGTTGCACGCGCGCAAACGCGAAGAGCTGGGTCACGACCTGGACGCGCTAGAGGCGCATGTCGTGCCGGATTTCGTCGATGCGCTCGACGCCGCGCGTGCCGACGATATCGGTGACGATTTGCTGCGGCTCGTCTTCACCGCATGCCATCCGGTGTTGTCCACCGACGCGCGCGTCGCGCTCACGTTGCGTTTGCTAGGCGGCCTGACGACGGACGAGATCGCCCGCGCTTTTCTTGTGCCGGAACCGACCGTCGCACAGCGCATTGTCCGCGCGAAGCGGACGCTGTCGGCCGCGAAAGTGCCGTTCGAGGTGCCGCAGGCGGAAGCGCGTGCGCCGAGGCTCGCGTCGGTGCTGCAGGTGATCTATCTGATCTTCAATGAAGGCTATTCGGCGACGGCCGGTGACGACTGGATGCGCCCCGCACTCTGCGAAGAAGCGCTGCGGCTCGGGCGCGTGCTCAGCGGTCTCGTGCCTGACGAAAGTGAAGTGCACGGCCTTGTCGCGTTGATGGAAATTCAGGCGTCGCGCACGCATGCGCGCACCGATGCACAAGGGCGCCCCGTTCTGTTGCTCGATCAGGACCGAAGCCGTTGGGACCCGCTTTTGATCCGTCGCGGGCTGGCCGCGCTCAACACTGCGCACGCGCTTGGCGGCGCGAGCGGGCCATACGCGCTACAAGCCGCGCTGGCCGCGTGTCATGCCCGTGCGCATCGGGCCGAAGATACCGATTGGGCGCAGATCGTCGCGCTATACGACGCGCTTGCGCAGGTGGCGCCGTCGCCGGTTGTCGAATTGAACCGCGCGGTTGCGGTGGGTATGGCCTTCGGACCGGCGGCAGGCCTTGAGATTGTCGATGCGCTCGCGGCAGATGCGGCGCTCGCCAACTATCACTGGCTTCCGAGCGTGCGCGGGGATCTGCTTGCGAAACTCGGTCGTATGGATGAAGCGCGCGCGGACTTCGAACGTGCTGCCGCGATGACGCGCAACGCACGCGAGCGCGAGTTGTTGCTCGAACGCGCGCGCGCGGTGATGCAGTAGGCTGCCGAAGTTTGTGCGCATAAACCGGGCATAGCCACGGCACTGCGCGCTGTCGTGCGCCGACGACGGCATTATTCTCCGGCACTGTAGGAAACATCACCGAAGGCGCAATGGAACCTGCTAGCGGATCAACTGACGCACGCCCAACGCGATGATCAGGCCGCCGCAGACCCGGTCGACCCATGCCTTGCTGCGCCGGTACGCGGACGCGATCCGCGCGTGCGACAACGTCAGCGCAACGAAGCCATACCAGCTGCTTGCCACGACGAACACCATGCCCAGCATCGCGACGAAAGTGCCGACGCTCTCATGCGGCGGCGCCGCCGACGAAAACACGGCGGCAAAAAACGCGACCGATTTCGGATTCGCGATATTCGTCGCGAAGCCTTGAGCGAATGCCTGGCGGACGCTGCCGCCGGGCGCCTGCGCATTCGGTTGCGGGTTGCCTGCGGAAGCCTTGAAGATCAGACGTCCACCGAACCAGATCAGATAAGCGGCGCCGGCCACTTTAACGGCGAAGGCCAGCCACGGAAACGCTGCGAACACAATGCCGACGCCGAGAATCGCGCAACTCGCCCAGAACAGATTGACGAGCACAATGCCCGCCACCACCGCCAGCGCTTCGGTGCGTGTAGCGGAGGCCGCCTTATGCGCGACCGCAACGAAGTTCGGACCGGGAATCACAACGCCGGCCACATACACGGATAACACACCTAGAACGGCCGAACTATCTACCACGCGAAGCTCCGATCAAGCAGAGAAAAAGGCCATTGCACCGGTCGCGACGCCCGCAGCCGCGACCACGAACGACACATTGCGCAACCATTTCTTGCGCGTGAGCAGCGTGATCGCGCACAGAGCGATGGCAACCTGAATCAGCGTAGTAGCCTGCGCCCAGCGATGATGGCCATGCAGCAGCGCCTCGCTTTTCGCGTCATTGTCGAGCACCTCTTTTTCTATCGCTTCAGCCTTTGCGCGGATCGGCTCTTTTTGCTGCTTGTACTTGTCGACATCCGCGAGAAATTTTGCATGCTCGTCAGAACTGGCGACCGACAGCGCCGCGCCCAGCTCCGCGAGGTTCTGCTTTTCGCCCTTCGCCTGGTAATAGTTCCATTGGTTCGACGCTTCGGTCTTTTTGATCGCGGCTTCGTTCTTGTAGTACAGCGCGAGGTTCTCGCTGTTTCCGCTTTGGTACGCGCACAACGCGCCAATCGTCGCGAGGACCGCCGTTACCACGGCCATGCGGCTCCCGAAAGAGTCCGCGTCGTGGTGGCCGGCGTGCTGCACCGCGTGGTCGTGTGGACCATGCACTTCATACTCTTCAGGCATCAGATTCTCCGAGGCAAACTCTTTTGTCGTATCCGGGCGTCGCGCGGACCCGGGGCCTCAATCTTAGCGCGTGACGTCACGACGATGGAGAAGCATGCTTTCTGCGAGTGCCTCGTTGTTCCGATTCAGGTGCGATGACCCATCCACAGCAGCAGGAGCGACAGCGTCACGACAGAACCCACGGTCGATAAAAGAATTGTGCGCGATGTGATCTGCGCTTCGCGCTCATAGAACTCGGCCAGCATGAACGGGCCGGTGCCAGTGGGCAGCGCTGCGAGCACGACCGCCATTTCGACCAGCGCGGGCGAGAGCCGGAAGACGCGCGAGGCGAGCCACCATGTCAGCGCCGGCTGCACGACAAGCTTGACGAGCGTCAGCAGCAACGCAATGCCCCGTGTACCCGATTCGGACGGGCGCCTTTCGGCGAGAAACAAGCCGAGGCTGACCAGTGCACACGGACTGGCCGCACCGCTCAGTAACTTGAGGAACGTCTCCGCGCTCGGCGGCATGGCCACGTGCAGACCGGCAAACAGCGCGCCCGCGATCGGCGACACGATCAACGGGTTGCGCGCCAGTGAACGCAGCACTTTCAAGCCGAGCTTGTGCGGTGTGCGTTCGGTCTGCAAGCCGATTTCGATCAACACGATGGCGCCTGCAAACAGCACACAGGCGACGAGAATTGTCGCGATCGTGGTGGGTGTCAGGCTCGCCTGGCCGAACGCGATCATGCCGAGCGGAAAGCCGATGTAGCCGGTGTTCGGATACGACGCGGCAATCGCGTCGACGCTTGCATCCGCGAGATGGCGGCCGCTTAGTAGTCGCATGACGAGAATCACAGCAAAGATGCCAGCGCATGCAATCGAAAACGTGACGACAAACGCCGGCTGGTACAGCTGCTCCCATGTGGCGCGCGCCATGGTGTCGAACAGCAGCGCGGGCAACGCGAGCCAGACCACGAAGCGATTCAGTTCCGACGCCGAGTTCGGCCCGAGCACGCCGCGTCGCCGACAGGCAAAGCCCGCGAATATGAGGCCGAAAACGGGAAGCAGGATCTCGAGAGTGGCTAACATCGGTGGGAAACGCGCGAGCGATACGGCGTGTAAGAGGGCAACCCGTCAGCGTAGTGACTTGCGTTGATACAATCAAATACTGTTTTTTACGCTGGACGATACCTTTTATGCATCGTCGCTTGACTCAGGTGGACACGTGATCGACATCAAGCCGCTGCGCTATTTCGTGACGCTTGCCGAGACGCGCCATTTCGGGCGGGCGGCGGCGCGCCTGAACTTGTCGCAGCCCCCGTTGAGCCGTCAACTGGCGGCGCTGGAAGCGAGCCTCGGCGTGATGCTTGTCGAGCGCAGCCCGCGCAGCGTCACGCTGACCGCCGCGGGCGAGCGCTTTTACGCGGATGCAAAGGCGATTCTCGCGTCGGTCGAACAGGCGGTGAGCAATGCGCAGGCAGCGGCGTCGGGCGACGCGGGCAAGCTCGCGATTGGCTTCACGATGTGCGCCGCCTATAACGTCGTGCCCGGCTATGCGCGGGCGTTCGGCGCGGCGTACCCCGAGGTCGCGCTGAATCTGCGCGAAGTGGTGTCGAACGACCTGGCCGCGCAGGTGGTGGCGGGGCACATCGACGCCGCCATCATGTTTCCGCACGTGCCCGATAAGGGACTCGCCACGCGCACCATCTTGCGCGAGCCGCTTTGCGTCGCGTTATCGCGAGGTCACCCGCGGGCTCGCGCCCGGCGGCTCAAGATCGCGCAACTAGCCGGCGAGCCGTTCGTGCTGGCATCCGCGGAAGTGGCGCCCACGTTACGCGCGACGATTCTCGATCATTGCCGCTCAGGCGGCTTTGAACCGGACATTCGCTTTGAAGTGCAGCTGCAACAGACCGTGTTGAGCCTCGTCGATGAAGGCGTGGGCGTTGCACTCGTGCCCGCTTCCATGCGCAAGGCCCAGCTTGCGGGAGTGGTGTTCAAGCCGCTGGTGGACGCGCCGTTGATCGAGCAGGTGCTGGCCTGGTCGCCGGCGAACCGGAATCCGTGTCTCGCGCGGTTCCTGGAGTTGGCTTGAGTTCGAAGTACGCAAGTGCGAACGCAAGCGCAATTTTTTTCAGCGAGGAATCTGCGATCATCGAAAGCACGCGCCTTAGCTAACCTTGCCTTTCCGCTGATCTTTCAATGCCGACACAGCCGCCTGTTCTCACCACCGCCCGCCTGATCCTACGCGCCCACACGCGCGACGACTTCCTCGACAGCCACGCGATGTGGTCCGATCCCGAGGTGATCCGGTATATCGGCGGCAAGCCTTCCACACGCGAAGAAGTCTGGGCGCGTTTGCTGCGCTACGCCGGTCATTGGACGATGCTCGGCTACGGATATTGGGTCGTCCGCGAGAAAGACAGCGGGCGTTTCATTGGCGAAGTGGGCTTGGCCGATTATCAGCGCGATATCGAGCCCTCGCTGGCGGGCACGCCGGAAATGGGCTGGGCTTTGAGCCCCGCACTGCATGGCCACGGCTATGCGACGGAAGCCGTCCGTGCCGTGTTGGATTGGGCAGACGAAAGATGGCCAGACGCAGAGACCGCTTGCATCATTGCGCCGGAGAATGAAGCTTCGCTGCGAGTCGCGCACAAGGTCGGCTATCGCGAGCACCTCCGCACCATATACAAGGGGCAGCCGACCATCATGCTTCGGCGCGCACCTCGTGCGGCGAAATAAGCCAGCGCGAAGCTGGCTTATTCACCCTTAGATAGGCCGTCACTGACCTTCGTGAGACGCTGCTCTTTGTCGCGCGATGAGATCCGCTAGCCGCTCGACCTGCCGGCCTTCGGCGTCGAAGTTCGAGTTGTCGAGCCAACGTGTGTAGCTCGGACGCAGCGCAGGCCATTCGCTGTCGATAACTGAAAACCATGCGGTGTCGCGGCTGCGCTGACGATAAACAATCGCCTGGCGGAAGATTCCCTCGAACGTAAAGCCATAGCGCAACGCCGCAGCGCGCGACGGCTCGTTCAGCGAATCGCACTTCCACTCGAAACGCCGGTAGCCAAGCTCGTCGAACACGTATTGCATGAGCAGAAACATGGCCTCGGTCGCCACGCGCGTTCGCTTAAGACGCGGCGAATAGGTGACATGTCCCACTTCGATCACGCCGTTAGCCGGATCGATTCGCATCAGCGCCAGCGTGCCGACCGCCTTCCCGCTTGCGGCGTCGATCACTGCGTAGTGCAGCGGATCAGCCGACGCCGCGATGCGCGTCAGATGCTCACGGTAGGCGTCGAGGGTTT
This sequence comes from Paraburkholderia caledonica, assembly GCF_000383275.1. Classification (NCBI taxonomy): domain Bacteria; kingdom Pseudomonadati; phylum Pseudomonadota; class Betaproteobacteria; order Burkholderiales; family Burkholderiaceae; genus Paraburkholderia; species Paraburkholderia caledonica. The sequence goes on from NZ_KB911039.1 coordinate 200,015, forward strand.
CGAACGGGCCTATTGCGAGATACGTCCAGTCGCGGGCGTCAGGTGCCGAGCGGTAGGCGTCGAAGAGATCCGCCGCGTGAGCTTCGACGTTGACCGGTTCGATCCGGCAATAGCGGCCGGCTAGCGGCGTCCGCGCGGGCGGCTTCGCGCCGTTCCAGTCGGGCAGCGGCGCTCCGATCGGTTGTTCGAACGCGTTACGTCGGGGTTCCATGTCTGCACTCCTGGCGTCTGGGGTTAATCGTTGGTCACAAAGAACATGATGAACGATACGGCAATCGTGGTATGTTAAAAAGATCCACGCGAAGCGTTTCTGATAGGTCCAGCCGTCCATGATCGAGATTATTGGCCCGCTTGCTCACACAGCCGCGAACCGCGGGCTCGCGGCTGGCGCCGCTATCGGCGACGCCCAGAAGCCCGCGCCGCTGCAGAAGCAATTGATCGAGCGTTTGCAGCAGGCGATTCTCGGCGGGCGCTTGCCGGCCGGGTCGTTGCTGCCGTCATCGCGACTGCTTTCGGCGGAAATGGGCGTGTCGCGAAACACCGTGGTCATTGCCTATGAACACCTGGCGGCAGTCGGTTATGTGGTGGCGGACAAGAAGGGCACGCGCGTAAGCCCGCTGTCGAGCCGCGCCGCGCGTGCCGAGCCGCCTGCACGATCTGCCCCGCCGAAAGTGGCCTACGCGGCCCGCGTCGGCCAGTTCACGGCGACGCGCACCCCTGTGGATGCTGCGTTGCCGCTCACGCCCGGCACACCGGCGCTGGACCGCTTCCCGTTGGCCGCATGGCGGCGCGCGCTGGAGCGTTCGATGGAGCGCGCGTTGCCGCTCGCGCTTGGCTACGGGACGCCAGCGGGTGAGCCGGCGTTGCGCGACGCCATTGCCGCGCATTTGCGGATGGCGCGCGGGGTGCGCTGCGAAGGCTCGCAGGTAGTGATCACCGAAGGCGCGCAGGAGGCGCTGAACCTTTGCGTGCGCCTTTTCACGAATCCCGGCGATGTCGCGTGGATCGAGGACCCCGGTTATCGCGGCGCGAAGGCGGCGTTCAACCAGGGTGATCTGACAATGGTGCCCATGCCCGTCGACGCGGAAGGCATGTGCGTGCCGTCCGGCGCCTGGCGCGCGCATCTGCCGAAACTGATCTATACATCGCCCGCGCACCAGTATCCGACGGGCGCGGTATTGTCGGTAGCCCGGCGGCTGGAATTGATCGCCGAGGCGCGCCGCTGCGGCGCGTGGGTGATCGAGGACGATTACGACGGCGAGTTCCGCTACGCCGGGGAACCAATTGCGAGCATGCAGGGGCTCGTCGACGACGCGCCGGTTCTCTACGTCGGCTCGTTCAGCAAGACGATGTTCCCGGCGCTGCGCATCGGCTTCGTCGTGTTGCCGCCGGCGATTGCCGCGCACGTCGAGGGAGCCTTGTGTGAAATGCTGCGTGGCGGGCATCGGCTGGAGCAGCTTGCGCTCGCGCATTTCATGGAGAGCGGCGAATTCGGGCGGCATCTTGGCCGCATGCGACGGCTATATCGTGAGCGGCAGCAGGCACTGCGCGAAGCGCTTAGCGAACACTTCGCGTCGTCGGAGATATTGGGCGGCGATTGCGGCATGCATTTGACACTCCGCATGCCGCCGGGCATCGACGATCAGGCGCTTATCCCACGCGCACTGGCGAAAGGGCTAAGTCCGCGTGCGTTGTCCGGATTCGCGCTCAAGCCGAACGCCGGCACGAACGGCCTTGTGATCGGCTATGGCAATACCTCCGCGGAGGAACTCGCACCGGCCGTGCGGACCCTGTCCGAGCTTGCTGCCGGCATGGAAAAACCGCGTCGTCGCCGGGCCTGAGTTTTAGCGTTTGTCCGCGCGGCCCATGTCGCGCTATCGTGTCGTTTATGCGTGGCGGTTGCGACGAGGCAATATCGACGGAGCGCCCGCATCATGTTCCGCGCGCCGTCTGGTGCGCGTCGCCGGACGGCTGCGCAGTCCGGGCATGAAGCATCCCTTTGGTGTGGTTTTCTATGACGATTTATCCGATTGGAGATGACATGAAGGAAATCGAACCGACCCCGTGGTTTGAACTGGCCGCTGACTTGCCCGCGCGCGACGGCTGGTACGAGGTGCAACTGGCGAGCGGGGACACGGCATTCGCCAAATTCGGCAAGGGCGAGTGGACCGAGAAGCCGGACGATGAGTTCACGCACTGGCGCGGGCTTTCCGCCGATCCATCGCAGGCGGGTGAGGGCGCTGAAGACGAGGCCAAAGCAGTGACCGACGGGGCCGAAGCCGCCGGCGATGCCGACGCCAAAGGCGCAGACGAACACATCGACGCCGAGGCCACCGCGGCGAACGGCGTACGAGCCGCATGGAACGCGTTCTTCCCAGGGCTTGGCGAAGAGCAGCACAAACCGGTGGACGCCGTTCCCAACGGAAAAGCGCCGCATTGATGCATGCGAGGGCGGCGGCTCATGGGTTGCCGCCCTGACAGATCAGACCTTCGGGCAAAACAAAGTATGAAAGTTACGCGGGAACCGGTGGCATTGCCACGCGCCACGCAGTTACTCAATCATGGACCGGTCACCATCATCACGAGCGCGCACGAGGGCCGCTCGAACGTCATGGCAGCTTCATGGGCGATGCCGCTCGACTTCGATCCGCCGAAGGTAGTGGTCGTGGTGGACAGCCGCACGCTGACCCGGCAATTGATCGAAGCAAGCGGTGTGTTCGGTCTACAACTGCCGAGCCGCAAGTTCGCCGCGCAGACGCTTGCCGTCGGCACCAACGCTGGGCTGGAACTCGACAAGTTTTCTGCCTTCGAACTCGAAACGTTCTCTGCGGAAAAAATCGACGTGCCGATGCTGGCCGGCTGCATCACGTGGATGGAATGCAAGGTGATTCCCGACGATAGCCAGCGGCACGATCTGATTATCGGCGAAGTGGTGGCCGCCTATGCCGACAGCCGTGTGTACTCGAACAACCGTTGGCATTTCGGCGACGATCCCGATCTTCGCACCTGCCATTACGTCGCCGGCGGGACGTTTTTTGCCACGGGCGACGCGTTCGAAGTTTCACCTGCGGCAAATGCTCTGAGCGCGTCGCCGGCGAGCCGGTAACGAACCCATTCGCTTTGGGCGCTCGCGCCGATCGATTCATAGAAGCCGATTGCGGGCGCATTCCAGTCGAGCACGCTCCATTCGAAGCGGCCACAGCCGGTCTCGCATGCAATGCGCGCGAGGTGGCGCAGCATCTGTTTGCCGGCGCCGCTGCCGCGCGATTTCGGCGATACGTACAGATCTTCCAGATACAGGCCTGTTTTGCCGAGCCACGTCGAGTAGGAGAAGAAATAGACGCAAAAGCCGATCGGCGCGCCGTTCATTTCGCAGATCAGCGCGGTGGCCGTGGCTGCGGGGGAGAAGAGGCTCGCTTCGATGTCTTGCACGGTGGCGACGACTTCGTGCTCAGCCTTTTCGTATATCGCGAGTTCGGTGATGAAGTTGAGGATGAGCGGGGCGTCGGCGGCGGTGGCGGGGCGGATCTGGATGGTCAAGGGTGGGTTCTGTTGTTGCGTTGAATGATCGAGTGTCGGAGCCTGATGCGCACGTAGCACGTCGGGTAGGCCAGCGCTCCTTTAGCTTGAACAGCGAGCATAGCAGTGACTGCGCCGAGGTTCCATGCGACGGACTCGTAACGGTGCTTAGTAAAGGTGAGAGACCTTCAGCCTGTTGCCCCATCGCGAATTCAGGTACTCAACTGCGAGGCGGCGGTGGCACTGGTGAGGTTTGTCCTCACTGCATAGCAAGCATCCGCGATCGAACAGCGCGATATCCAGATTGCTTTCCACGCGCCGTTTGGCGATTAGCTCTGTGTATGCGTCAGCATAACTGTCCCACGTCATCTCTTTGTCCTGATACCGCCGCAGCATGCCTTTCTCCGGAGCCAGGTCTCCTAGCTCGACAAAGTCGGCGCCGAGCAGCTCAGACAGAAAAAATTTCAGATCCGCCTTCTTTGCGAAGCCGGCCAGCTGAGATGTATTGTTCAGACGGACGTCAAGCAGTGTTCGCACCCCAGCCCCGCGCAGCAAGCTGAAAAACTTCTCCGCGGTCTTGTTCGTGAATCCAATCGTTGAAACGTCGATGTTCGTCACTTGCCTCGCGTCCTCGCTGCGTCATGTCCGGTGAGGTCATGCGTGATTCTGGGAATCAACTTAGATCACCCCTTCAAAGGCAACCATATCTCAAACCCGCCCATCCCACTAACCGGATCAAACTTCTCGTCGTAGCGCTCGAAGTTGGGCGCATCGGCGGGAAGGTGTCCCGACGCAGGCAGCCACTTGTTCCAGATTGTGTTCCAGGTGCGCCGCACCGTCGACACATGCTCGCGATGACTGAACACCGCATACCTGTTCGCCGCAATGCGCAAACGACTGAACTCGCCGGGCAATGAAGCGAAGTCGCTGACTTCCACGCCGCACACGTAGTCGATGTTGCCGGCGTCGTCCGCGTTGTAGCAGACGCCATACGCGACGTTGCCCACCTGGCCCGGCACTTTGCCGAAATACGCGTTAAAGCGTTGCCATTGCGATGGAATCGCGGCGGCGCTCTCGCACGTATAGCGCGCGCTCAGACCCGCGACGAGAAACGCCCTGCCGTCCTCAAAGCGCGGCGGCTCCAGATGCGTAAGAAGGGTTTCGTCCATTTTGATCGGCTCCACGATGACAAGATTGTCGAGATGACCACGCGCGCGCAACGCCTCGGGCGTGAGCCCGAATTGCTCGCGAAACGCGCGCGTGAATGCTTCGTGAGAGCCGTAACCAGCGTCGATAGCAACCGTCAGTATGTCCGGCGCACCATTCGCGAGTCGCCGCGCGGCCTCGCTCAGGCGACGCCCGCGCACGTAGCGCATGACCGGCGCGCCGGTCGCTGCTTCGAAAGCACGCGCAAGGTGAAAGCGCGACACGCATGCACAGTGCGCGATGTCGTCGAGCGTGAGTTCGTCGGCAAAGTGGCTTTCGATAAACCACAGCGCTTTTCCAACCGGATTCATAGCAGCTCTCATGTCAGCATGAAACCAGCATAGCCAGCCGCAGACGCAGGCATTTGATCGCGCTTGCGGTTTCGCAATCGATGCAAACGACTACTCGATGCAGGCTGCGTGACCGGTGCCACGAGCGCGTGCAAAGCGACCAGCTCACGCCGGCTGCCAGCGCCGCGCGCGCATGTCGATCAGACGTTCTCCGTCGCCGCCGTATTGCCCGTGGGACGAGGCCGCCCGGCGGCGGACGCGCCGTGTGCTTCCTCCGCATCCGTATGTGTAGCGGCGTCCGCACCGCCCGGCCGTCCCGCGCGCAACATCACACCGCCGATCGCGCCTGCCGCCGCCGCGAAAATGGCGCCGAAGGCAAACGCCACGTGATAGCCGCTGTTGAGCGCGGCGAGCGCGTTTTGCGTCGCCAGCAAGTCACCGCTGCGTGCGGCCGCGAGACTCGCGAGTACCGCGAGGCCGAGTGCGCCGCCCATCATGAACGACGTATTGACGATGCCCGACGCGAGTCCCGAGTCGGCGGGATCGACGTCGCTCATTGCGGCGAGCAGCATCGGGTTGAAGGCGATGCCCGCGCCGAAGCCGAGCAGCATCATGCCCGGCAGCACATCGAGCACGAAGCTGCCGCCCACAGGTGCGCGCGCGAACAGCGCGAGCCCGCACGCGGCAACAAGCAGGCCCACCGCGAGAGGAATGCGCAAACCGAAGCGCATCACCACACGCGCCGACAGGCCCAGCGAGAAGAACGCCATGATGATATTGGCGGGCAAAAATGCGAGCCCGACTTGCAGCGGTCGATAGCCAAGCACGCGCTGCAAGTAAAGCGCGGAAATGAAGAACCACGCGAACATCGCGGCTGCCCACAGTACGCCGACGACATTCGCGGTGGCTACGTTACGCAGACGGAACAGGCCGAGCGGCATCAACGGATGTTGAACGCGTGATTCGATGATGAGAAACGCCGCAAGCAACGCGAGCGCAACGAGCAGCAAGCCAAGCGTTTGACCCGAAGTCCAGCCGGCTTCATTGCCGTTGACCACTGCGTACACGGCTAGCATCAGCGAAACGGTGACCGTGACCGCGCCGGCCACGTCGAGCCGTTCGCCGTGCGCGTGACCCCGCGCGGAAGGCAGCAGCGCCACGCACAACGCGTACACGGCGATGCCGATCGGCAGATTGACGAGAAAGATCCAATGCCAGCTCAGCAGATTGGTCAACAGACCGCCGAGCAGCACGCCGATGCTGCCGCCGCCCGCGCAGACGAAGCCATAGACGCCCATCGCCTTCGCGCGTTCTCCGGGCTCGGTGAACAGATTCATGATGAGCGACAGCGACACCGCGGACACGATAGCGCCGCCCAACCCTTGTACGGCGCGCGCACACACGAGCAAAATCTGCGAGTTGGCGAGGCCGCAAGCGAGGGATGCCACGGTGAACAGCGTGATGCCGCCGAGAAACAGTCTGCGATGACCGTACAGATCGCCGAGCCGTCCGCCCAACAGCAGACACCCGCCGAAGGTCAGCATGTACGCGTTCACGACCCACACGAGCGACGTTTCCGTGAAGCCAAGATCCGCAGCGATAGACGGCAACGCGACGTTCACGATTGTCGTATCCAGCACGATCATCAGCACACCGAGGCACAGCACGATCAGCGCGAGCCAGCGTTTGTTGCCGTGAATGGAATGGGTCATGCGAGAACTCCTGAGCCGCGGTCGATGGAGATTGCCGGCGGCTTCGAGCATAGGTGCGCCGTTTCAATGCGATGCCGGACGGGCCCACGGCCCGGCGCGATGTTGATCAACCCGATGTTGATCAAGCAATTGGCAAGTTGTCGAGGGCGAGGGGTTTTTTAGTTTAGCACTCGCGAGTTTTGCGTCACAACTACGAATTCCTGGGCGGGTGGACTTTCTTTGATGTCCAAGCTGCCTTGAGACGGACTCAGACGCAAGTCGCCGATTCTGCAATCTCTCCTAACGCTGCCGGGAATCACGACAGGTACGCAGGCAACTTCTCACACAGAGAAGGGGCGAATGACGGGCTGGTTTCAGTCGAGTGCAAGCTGACCGTAGTTTTAAGAGTTGTCGGATGTAAAGATATTCAAATCTCCTTAACAGTTGCTACGTCGACACCGGCCATAACAATCCAGGCCTAGTGCCGGACTTGTCGGCTTCTGCTAAGCGGTCGGCGCTTTATAGTGCGCTGTTCGCGGCCGGAGGCGACGGCGGGGGGATGGTTAAATGTAGTGGGAGAGAAGCTCATGAAAGCGGGTGCTTTGCGCAGTATGCTGCTCACATGTCAATGTGCAATGCGATAGCGCCGTACATGGGAGGAGCGCGAGCCATCGTTCTATGCAAGCAAAAGGCATTTCAAATCTATCAAGAGTGTAGAGGTTATTAATGGCTAACCATCCACCATATTCTGTAGGTCTGACCTACCTCGAAGACCGTCAAGAGTTCTCCTTACAGGCCATTGATCGAGCCAAACTAACGTCTGTCGTGGCAGGCTCGCTCGAGATTCCTGTTCTGCTCGACGAGCACAAATTTAACCTTGACGATGCATTCGCGCGACGGCTCGGTGCGGCAATGCTGGCCCTGATCGCACTTGGTCAACCCGCTATCGAGCAATACATGAACATTACTAAAGATCCAATCGAATAGCCGCAAGTAGCCGCGAATAGGATGACTTGAAACCACGCGGACTGGGAGGGGCCAAGAACAACTTGGCCCTCCCCCTATGTGCACGGCAATCTACAAGCCAATGCTCGATGCCAGACGCCTCGCGCTGTGCCGGGTGCGAGCATTCCAAAGATACCAAACATGCCGAGGATTTTGATGGCGAAACATCAACCGTACGACGTAGTCTTAAGCTACACGAGCGATCCTAAACAGTTGGTCGTACATACCGTAGAAGTTGCAAAGCTCGCTCCGCTGTTGGCTGAAAGAATGGAGCTGCCTGTTTGGGATGAAGGCGACTCAACGATTGACGACGAGTTCGCTCGACGGCTTGGAGTCGCCATGCTCAACCTCATCGCTTTGGGTCAACCGGGCATTAAGCAATACATGAGGGTTACGCAAGACCCGACCGGCAGCCCGCCAAGTCCTCCAGGCAACAATTCATAAGAAAGTGACTCGGAGCCGAAAGTAAAAAGGGCGGACAGGTTGTCTGCCCTTTTTGCTTCTCATCGCGCTTGGCTAGCCTGATCCGGAGCGTCCCTCACCCCCACCCACAATCCCATACTCCCCACCGCGCTCCAGCGCCCGCTGATATGCGGGCCGCGCATGGATCCGCTGCAAGAACGCGGTGACCGCTGGCCACGCCATTCCGCCGCGGGCCGTGGCCGCCTCGAGCGGGAAACTCATTTGTACGTCGGCGGCCGTGAACTCATTGCCGGCGAACCACGGGCTCTTTGCCAATTCCTTCTCGATATATCCAAAATGCAGCTTCAATTGCGGGTCGACAAATCCTGTTTGCAGCGTAGCCGCGATCTTGCGCGCAATTGGCTTCGCAAAGAAAGGCATCGGCGCACTCGCGATGCGCCCTGCGATCAGCTTGAGCAGCAACGGCGGCATTGCCGAGCCTTCCGCGTAATGCAGCCAGTACGTGTAACGCAAACGCTCAGGCGTGCCCTGCGCGGGCGCAAAACGCCCCTGCCCATACTTCTCCACCAGATACTCGATAATCGCGCCCGACTCTGCAATGGTCTGCCCGTCATCGGTAATGACGGGCGATTTGCCGAGCGGATGCACCGCGCGTAACTCGGGCGGCGCGAGCATGGTTTTCGGATCGCGCTCGTAACGCTTCACCTCGTACGGCACGCCGAGTTCTTCGAGCAGCCACAAGACGCGTTGCGAGCGGGAGTTATTCAAATGATGGACGGTCAGCATGGGTCGATAGATTGTGGCCAATGGAACGTCACATCATAAGGATATTGCGCAGAGGCAGGCCTCTAGCAGCAGGCCAACCTGGTCACACTCGCGACTTGGTTCCCATTAATTCGTTCGAAGGTAACGTTTCGTCCAGCAATTTGCGCGCGCTTTCAATGCCGGCCACGGGCAGTCCCTTCGGATCGAGCAGGCCCACCTGCACGAGCACGCTAGCCTGATCCCAATAGATGTGCTCGTTATAAAGCTTGTCGCCGCGGAAGCACACGACCGCGAGCATCGGCACCTCGAAATATTTTCCCGTTGGCGCAACGCCCGGTAACAGCCAGTCGATTTCACAGTCATGCGTGCAGCTGAAAATGAATTCGTCGACGATACGATCTGCGCCGATGGTCCGCGAAATCGGAATCAGCTTTGTATCAGCCGGATTCGAGTTGACGAAGTGATGCGTATAGAACCGCTTGAGGTTGTCGTGGCCGACACCGCCTGTCATAGTCGGCACGTGATTGACGTAAGGCTGCGCGACCATTGTGGGCATGACCGCTTCCACGTCGCGCGTGGCGAACTCGTGATAGCAATGCGCCTCCCACAGCGCGTTCAGATCGTAGACCGGTCCCAGCACTTTACGCAGTAGCGCAAGCGTTCGCGAATACGCCATCATTGCCGCGGGCTTGTCGTACTGCGGACGCGCGGGTGCCGCAAACGCATGGTCGCAACCGGGGTACACATACTGCTCGATTTGCGGACGTGCGCGCAATGCGGCGCTGATTCGTTCGCGAGTTTCCGGCGGACAGAGCGCGTCGTTTTCGGGGAAATGAAACACCATAGGGCAGCGCACGGCCGGCACTTCGTCCAGATAGGCATCGAGACCCACGCCGTAGTAGCTCACTGCGCAATCGACGTCGGTGCGCGCCGCGCTCAGGAACGCGAGCTTGCCGCCCAGGCAGTACCCGACTGCGCCGACCTTGCCGGCCTGCTCGGGCATCGCGCGCAGTGCGGCAATGGTGGCCGCGATATCGTCCACTGCCCGATTAGTGTCGAACTGATTCAGGTAGGCGAGCGCCTGCTTCATGTCGGCTTCGTCATAACCCAGTTCGATGCCTGGCTTTATCCGCCAGAAGAGATCGGGCACCAGCACCACGTAGCCTTCCTCGGCGAAGCGGTCGGCCGTCGCCTTCATGGTGTCGTTGACGCCGAAGATTTCCTGCAACAGAACGAGTCCGGGGCCCGAGCCTTGCGCGGGACGAGCGACGTACGCGTTGAAACGGCCGCCGTCCTGGGCGACAACTTCAATGAAAGAGCCGGCCATGCGTTTGTCTCCTGAGGTTTGCGAGGAATAGCGAGGAAGCGAGGAAGCGGGGAAGAGCCTACGCCATCGTACGCAATTCGAAGCGCTTGAGCTTGCCTGTTTCGGTGCGCGGCAGTGAATCGACAAAAGCGACCACGCGTGGATATTTGTAAGGCGCCACCGTATTTTTCACGAAGTCCTGCAGTTGCGCCACGAGATTGTCGTCGCAGGTATAACCGGGGTTCAGCACCACGAAGGCCTTCACGATTTGCCCGCGCGTTTCATCCGGCACGCCGATTACGCCGCATTCGGCCACCGCTTCATGTTGCAGCAAAACGCTTTCTACCTCAGGACCCGAAATGTTGTAGCCGGCTGAGACGATCATGTCGTCGGCGCGTGCCTGATAGAAAACATAGCCGTCCGCGTCGAGATATACCGAATCGCCCGGCAAATTCCAGCCGTCGCGCACGAATTTCATTTGCCGTTCGTCTGCGAGATAACGGCAACCTGTCGGCCCGCGCACGGCTAGCTTGCCTATCGTGCCGGGCGCAACGGGTTGCATTGCGTCGTCCACGGCTTGCACGATGTAGCCCGGCACCGCGCGTCCAATTGCATGGGGGCGAATCTCGTCGCCCTGCGCCGAAACAAAAATGTGAATCAACTCAGTGCCGCCGATACCGTCGATCATGTCGATGCCAGTAGCGTCGCGCCACAGCCGCCGTGTCGAATCGGGCAACGCCTCGCCGGCCGACACGGTTTTCTGCAAGCTCGACACATCGTGACGCGCGACGAGCGGTGCCATCTGCCGATAGAAAGTGGGCGCCGTGAACATGATGGTTGCGTGAAAGCGCTCGACGGTCTGCAATAACGTCTCGGGCGTGAGCTTCTCTATCAATACCGTCGACGCGCCCACGCGCAACGGAAAACACAGCAAGCCGCCGAGCCCGAAGGTGAAAGCGAGCGGCGGCGTGCCGCAAAATATGTCGCTCGCCGAAGGCTTCAGCACATGACGCGGAAACAGATCGCACATGGCGAGCACGTCGCGATGAAAATGCATGCAGCCTTTCGGCGCGCCCGTGGTGCCGCTCGTGAAGGCGATCAGACACACGTCGTCGGCTGCCGTATCGCATGCGGCGAAGTCAGCGGGCTTGTTGATCGCAAGCGTGTCGAGTGAATCCACTGCATCGTCATGAAACAGCAGCGTTTGCTTCAGCTCAGCACAATAAAATTCGTCCTGAGGATCGTTGCAACGCGCGAGTTCTTCGGTCAGGCGTGCATCGCAGAGCGCGGCGCTTACTTGCGCCTTTGCAATGATCTGCTTCAACTCTTTCGCCCGCAGCAGCGGCATGGTAGGCACCGCAACCAGGCCTACTTTCAGCGCGGCGAGTGCAGCAACCGCCATTTGCAATGTATTTGGCCCTCGCAACAGAATGCGATTGCCCGGTTGCAAACCCATTTCATCGACGAGTACGTGCGCGCTGCGATTGACCATCGCAAGCAATTCTTTGTAGCTCGTAGCACGCGGCTCGTTGTCGACCAGCGACCAGATAGCCGCACGCTCGCCATGACCTGCTTCGATCGTCCTAGCCAAAAGTTCCGTCGCGCAGTTGAAACGCGCCGGATAAGCGACATCCGGATTGTCCAGCAGAAATACAGGCCATTCATCCTGCGGCGGAAGATTGTCGCGCGCGAAAGTATCGACGTGTGCTGACGGTTCCATCGTGGTCTCCCCGGTTTCAAGCCGGCTCTATGCGCTTCAGTTGACGAGGGCTGCGTGTCCTTACTGCGGAATGACGGCGGTTGCTTCGATTTCGACCTTGGCTTCGTCTTCGATCAGCGCAACCACTTGCACCGCACTCATTGCGATGTCGTAGTCGCCGATCAACTCGCGAAACGCACGGCCTATTTCTTTTAACGAAGCGAGGTACTCGCGCTTATCCGTGACGTACCACGTCAGGCGCACAAGATGCTCTGGCCTGCCGCCCGCTTCGTGGAGCACGGCCAGTACATTCTTGAGTGCCTGGATAGCCTGGCCGGCGAAGTCCGAGGTTTGAAAGCGCGCTTCTTCATTCCAGCCGATCTGGCCGGCAATGAAAACTTGCGTGCCGACTGCCGCGACGCCATTCGCATAACCGCGCGGCTTGACCCAGCCGGCGGGGAGAAGAGCTTTTTTCATGTGCGTTGCGCCTCGCTGAGTTCAGGCTGTGGAGCGAACTTCGCCAGTGAGCCGGCGATGTCGGTGGGAATGTCGATCGAGCGGCCGCTTTCCAGCGAGGTTGTGACGAGCACCTGCTTTGCTCTAAACCGCGCCTCGCCGTTGCAGTGACCGAGAATATCGATGGTGATCGAGCGCCGACCGATTGCGGCAACGGTTAGCGTCAGCATGATTGTTTCGCCCATCTGACTCGGGCGCGAAAACTCGCAGTCCAGTTTGACGATCGGCAGGCCGAGGCGGCGCTGGCCGATCATCTGCGCGTAGTCGACGTGCAAACCCTCGTTGAACCAGTCCTCAACAAGGGCATTGGTCATTACCAGATATTGCGGAAAGAACACGATGCCCGCAGGGTCGCAGTGCGAGAAGCGGATGCGTACGGGCCTTTCGAAGTGCGTGGTCATTTCGCGCGTTCTCCAGCGCTTGTCGCCGCATGCTCTTTCAACAGATCGCGGCCCACAATCAATTGCTGTACTTCCGTCGCACCTTCGTAAATGCGCAGTGCGCGAATCTCGCGGTACAGCAGTTCGACCGCGACGCCGCTTTGCACACCCATGCCGCCGTGAAGCTGAACGGCGGCGTCAATCACCTGCTGTGCGCCTTCGCTCGCGTGCCACTTGGCCATGGCTGCTTCGCGAGTCACGTTCTCACCCTGGTCGCGCAACCATGCCGCGCGATACACGAGCAGCGCACTGCTATCTATGGTCAACGCCATTTGTGCGAGCTTCGCTTGCGTGAGTTGAAAATCGCCCAAGGTCTGACCGAACATCTTGCGCGATGCGGCTCGCGTCAGTCCTTCTGCCATCGCATGTCGTGCGAAGCCGAGCGAGGCAGCCGCCACGGACGTGCGGAAAATGTCGAGCGTGCGCATTGCGAGCTTGAAGCCTTCGCCGGGTGCGCCGAGCATCTGGCTGCGCGGCACGCGCGCGCCTGCGAAATGCAGGCGCGCCAGCGGATGCGGCGCGATCACGTCGATGCGTTCGGCGATTTCCAGTCCCGGCGTATCCGCATCGACAATGAACGCGCTAATGCCGCGCGCGCCGGGCGCGTCTCCGGTGCGCGCAAAGACCACATAGAAATCGGCGATGCCACCGTTCGAGATCCACGTTTTATCGCCGTCCAGCACGTAGGCGTCACCGTCTTCGCGTGCAGCGAGCGACATTGCTGCAACGTCCGATCCGGCTTCCGGTTCTGACAACGCGAACGCCGCAATCGCGGAGCCGTTTGCCACGCGCGGCAGGTAGCGCGTTTTCTGTTCATGCGTGCCGCCAAGCGAGATCGCACCGGAGCCAAGCCCTTGCATCGCGAGAGCGAAGTCGGCGAGACCCGAATGCCTGGCTAGCGTTTCGCGCAGCAGACAGACGGCGCGCGTGTCGATCGTGTCACCGTGGCCGCCATAGGCCACGCCGCCCACGCCATATTTCAACCAGCCGGCGGCGCCGAGTTCGCGCACCAGTTGACGACAGGTCGAATCGACATCGCCGTGTTCGACATGCGACAAATTCGAGCGGCACCATGCTTCGATACCGGCAGCCAGTTCGCGATGCCGTGGCTCGAAAAAAGGCCACGCGAGCGCACTGTGCAGATCAACGTCTTTTTCCGCGCTCACCTCAGTCTCCCTCGAAGACGGGGCGCGACTTCGCGGCGAACGCCTGATAAGCGCGCCCGAAATCGCGAGTACTCATGCAAATGGCTTGAGCCTGTGCTTCGGATTCGATCGCTTCGTCGATGCTCATGCTCCATTCCTGGTGCAGCATCTTCTTCGTGATGCCGTGCGCGAATGTCGGGCCAGCGGCGAGATCGGCGGCGAGTTGTTGCGCGTCCTCAAGAAGTGCAGAAGGCTCGCAAAGCCGGTTATAGAAGCCCCATGCGTAGCCTTCGTCGCCGCTGGCAGAGCGCCCCGTGAAGAGCAGTTCGGCGGCACGCCCTTGACCGATGATGCGCGGCAGGATCGAGCACGCGCCCATATCGCAACCCGCCAGGCCGACGCGCGAAAACAGAAAGGCGAGCTTGCTGCGTGCAGTGCCGAGACGCATGTCCGAGGCCATCGCGAGAATCGCGCCTGCGCCGGCGCAAACGCCGTCGACCGATGCAATCACCGGCTGCGGACAATGGCGCATGGCTTTGACGAGGTCGCCCGTCATGCGTGTGAAGAGAAGCAGTTCAGGCATCGGCAGATCGATCAGCGGTGCGATGATGTCGTGCACGTCGCCGCCCGAGCAGAAGTTTTCGCCCGCGCCGTGGATCACAACGGCCTTCACATCGGTCGCATACGTGAGCTGGCGAAACAGATCGCGCAGCTCGGCATACGATTCGAAGGTAAGCGGATTTTTGCGCTCCGGCCGGTTCAACGTAATGGTCGCGACTTTGTTCGCGACCGACCAGCCGAAGTGCCGCGCTTCGTAACCTGCGAGTGTCAGGCGATTACCGGCCAACAGCGCGTCGGCGTTTGAATGTGGCATGTTCGTGTCTCCTGTCGCTGGGCGTTAGTCTTTCAAACTGTCCAGCAGATGTTTTTTCAATTTGCCGAGCCGCTGGTGCGTGCGGGACTTTTCCTCGAGACTGAGTCCGCCGAATAGTTCAACGACCCATTGTTCATGCGCGACCGCCATTCTGTCGAACGCTTTGCGGCCTGCGGGAGTAAGGCATACGCTGATTGAGCGGCGGTCGTTAGGGTCGGTATCGCGAGAGACCAAACCTTCTTTCTCCAGCTGATCAGTAATGCCGGTCACGTTGCCGCCCGTCACCATCAGACGTCGCGACAGTTCCGTCATCTTGAGTCCTTCTGGATGACGTTCGAGTTGGGCCATCAGATCGAAACGCGGCAACGTAGTGTCGAATTCGTTACGCAGACGTTTGCGCAATTCGGCTTGCACGAGGTTCGTCGTAGTCAACATGCGCAGCCACAAGCGCAAGCCCATGTGGCTGTCCGCGCCCGTGCTCATTTCCAGATCCACGACGTTCTCCGCAGGCTTCGCAACGCCTTTGCGCTGCGCTTTCGTTTCTGCTGCCTTTGCATCGCTTGCTGCAATCTTCTTGACGTTGGCTGGCCTGGTCACATTACCTCTCCACCGGAGATGGAAACGGATTGCCCCGTGATTGCATCGGAACCCGGTTGACACAGCCACAGCACGGCATTGGCAACCTGTTCTGGACTCACAAAGCGATGTTGCGGATTCGAGCGAAGCAGGCTTTCGCGAGCCTGCTCCTCCGTGCGCGACGTCTTGCTGGTGATCTGCTGCAGCGACGCGTGCAGCAGTTCGGTCTCGGTATAGCCGGGGCAAACGGCGTTGACCGTCACGCCTTTCGTGGCAACTTCGAGCGCGAGAGAGCGCGTGAGACCGATCACGCCGTGCTTTGCCGCGCAATATGCGGCGACATACGCGTAGCCAATTTGTCCCGCCGTACTCGCCACGTTGACGATGCGCCCATGTCTGCGTTCGAGCATGCCCGGCAGCACGGCGCGCGTGCCGAGGAAAACGCCGGTGAGGTTCACGTCGAGCATGCGCTGCCATAGCGTCATGTCGGTATGCGTGAACGGCGCGGCCTGTGCCTGCCCTGCGTTGTTGATGAGTATGTCGACGGCGCCAGCTTCGTTGAATGCTTTTGCAACGGACTCTTCTTGCGTGACATCGACGGTAATGCATGCAACGTCGCCCCATGCGCGGCATTTTTCACGCTGAGCCGCTAGCCGCTCCGAATTGCGGCCCATCAGCGTAACGCGCGCGCCGGCGTGCAGCAGCGCCTCTGCAATGGCCGCGCCGATGCCGCTTCCGCCGCCAGTAACAACGGCATGTTGTCCCGCAAGGGGAGATTGGATCGAGTTCACGTGGTTCCTTCCGCGCGCTGCGCGCGCTCTTGCGCCGAGAGGCCGGCATTTGCCGCAACCTGTGCGCGTTCACGTTCCAGATTGCGTTCGAGTTGCGACTTTGCGGCGGTGTACTGATTCGGCCATGTCACGTCGAAGTAGCCGATCTTCGCGGCCTCGTTCAAAGTCCACGATGGATTCGCGAGATGCGGGCGCGCGATCGCGCACAGATCGGCGCGACCGGCCGCGATAATGCTGTTCACGTGATCCGCCTCCGAAATCGCGCCCACCGCAATAGTCGCGATGCCGGCTTCGTTTCGCACGCGGTCGGCGAACGGCGTCTGGAACATGCGGCCGTACACGGGCTTTTCGTTCTTGCTGACCTGGCCCGACGAGACGTCGATCATGTCCGCGCCCGCCGCCTTGAACGCGCGTGCGATCTGCACGGCGTCGTCGGGCGTGGTGCCGCCTTCGACCCAATCGTTCGCTGAAATGCGCACGGAAATCGGCTTGTCCTGCGGCCACACTGCGCGAATCGCCTTGAAAACCTGTAGCGGATAACGTAGACGGTTCTCCAGCGAGCCACCGTATTCATCGGTGCGGTGGTTGGTTAGCGGCGAGAGGAAGCTCGATAAGAAATAGCCATGAGCGCAGTGCAATTCGAGCCAGTCGAAACCCGCTTCCGCCGACATTTGCGTCGCGCGCACGAACTGCGCTTCTATCTCGCGGAGCTCCTCGTGTGTCGCTTCGCGCGAATGCTGGCTGATGCCCGGCAGATACTGCTGCGGCGATGCCGAGATGAGTGGCCAGTTGCCTTCGGTGAGCGGCTGATCGATGCCTTCCCAAGCCACGCGCGTCGATCCTTTTGCGCCGGAATGTCCGAGCTGAATGCCGATCCTGGCGTCGGACTGCCCGTGCACGAGATCGACAATACGCTTCCATGCGGCGAGGTGCTCCGGCGCATACATGCCGGGGCATCCCGGCGTGATGCGCGCTTCGGGCGACACGCATGTCATCTCGGTCATAACGAGCGCCGCACCACCCATTGCGCGTGCGCCGAGATGCATCAGATGATAGTCGCCAGCGATTCCGTCGACAGCTGAGTACTGCGCCATTGGCGAAACGACAACGCGGTTTTTCAACGTGACACCGCGCAACGTGAATGGGGTGAACATTGGCGGAATCGAATGTTTTTGCGGCGCGCGTTCTACGCCTGAACGCCGTGCGAGCCAATCTTCGAAGCTGGACACGTAACGCGCGTCGCGCTCGCGCAGATTCTCGTGCGAGATGCGTTGCGAGCGCGTGAGCAGCGAGTAAGCGAACTGGTCTGGCTCGAACGATGTGTAGCGGTCCACGTGCTCGAACCATTCGGTCGAATTGCGGGCTGCGTTCTGAATGCGCAATACGTCGACGCTGCGCACGTCGGTGTAATGCTTTAACGCAGCATGCAAATCGCCCGGATGCGCACCGATGCTGTTGGCGAGTTCAATCGAATCTTCGAGCGCGAGCTTGGTGCCCGAGCCAATTGAAAAATGCGCGGTGTGCGCGGCGTCGCCCATCAGCACGACTGGCGTTTGCGTGCCGTCGGTATCGCTGCGCCAATGCACCCATTCCTGGTTGACGACGCGCGGGAAACGAATCCATTGCGACGAGCCGCGCAAATGCGCGGCGTTCGACAGTAGTGCGTTGCCGTCCAGGTACTTCGCGAAGAGTTTTTCGCAGAATGCAATGCTCTCTTCCTTGCTCATTTCGTCGAGTCCGGCGGCGCGCCACACACGCTCCGGCGTCTCGACAATGAACGTGGACGTTTGATCGTCAAAACGGTAGGCGTGCGCCTGAAACCAGCCGAACTGCGTTTCTTCGAACGCGAACGTGAAAGCGTCGAATAGCTTTCGCGTGCCGAGCCAGACGAAGCGGCAATCGCGCATGTCCAGGTCGGGCTTATAGGTCGACGCGTACTTTTGACGAATCGCGCTGTTCGCTCCGTCGCACGCGACGATGAGATCGGCCTGATATTCGGTGTCGTCGGTGACCTGCGTTTCGAACACGAGCTTTACGCCCAGTTCCTCGCAACGGGCCTGCAAGATGTTCAGCAGACGCTTGCGACCGATGCCGCAAAACCCGTGGCCGGACGAACGCACCTGGCGTCCGCGGAAATTGATTTCGATGTCGTCCCAATGATTGAACGCGTCGAGTATGGCGTTTGCGCTGGGGGCGTCGGCGGCGCGCAGGTTGCCCAGCGTCTGATCCGAGAACACCACGCCCCAGCCGAAAGTATCGTACGGGCGGTTGCGCTCCACGACGATGACCTCGTGCGCCGGGTCGCGGCTTTTCATCAACAGGCCGAAGTACAGCCCGGCCGGGCCGCCGCCGATACAGACAATGCGCATGCTGCTCCCCACTGTGAACTTGCTCGTGGAGTTAATTTAGGCGTAGATAGTTTAGGTGTCAAGCAAATGTGTGGATGCGTTTACCCGGGCGTTCTGGCAACCGCTACAGGCAAAACGGCGCAACGCGCGATCGGCCGCGCTGGGGTGACGAGCGCGGCGTCGCACTGTCGTCGGTCAGTAGGTCTGATCGGCGATGACCCGCGCAACCGTCTGCAGCGACTGTTCGAGCGTCGTCAAGCCGACCGAGCCGAGCGCAAGCCGGATCGCATGCGGCACATGCGGCGACGTGGCGAACGGGTGGGCAGTCGAAACGGCGATCTTCTCGCGCCTCAAGGCCATGGCAATCGCGTCCGCGCGCACTTCCTGGGCAAGCGGAAGCCATAGAAAGTACGAGACCGGATGACCGATCCGCTTCACGCCGCTCAGCAAACGAGTGGCCATCGCCTGGCGCACCGCGGCGTCGCGGCGTTTGTCGGCCGCGAACAGGTCGACCGTGCCGTCTTCGAGCCAGCCGCATGCGATCGCCGTGAGGGTCGCCGGTGTGTTCCAGGTGGTTGCCCGGATGGTTCGTTCGAGCTTTGGAACGAAGCTGGCCGGTGCATGAATGAAGCCGACACGAAGCCCGGTCGCGACGCTTTTCGACAGGCTCGACACGTACACGGTCAACTCCGGCGCGAGCGTTGCTAGCGGCGGTGGCGCGTTTTCGACAAGGAACGCGTAAGCGGCGTCCTCGATAATCAGCAGTCCGTGCCGCCGCGCAATCGCGACCAGCTCACGCCGGCGCGTCGCGCTCATCACCCAGCCGAGCGGGTTGTGCAACGTCGGCATCGTGTAGACAGCGCGTACGCGCCGACGCTTGCAGAGCGCCGCCAGCGCGTCGAGGTCCGGACCGTTTCCCGCCGCCGGGACCGCGACGAGCTCCAGCCGGTTGATCTCGGCGGCCAGTTTGAATCCCGGATAGGTCAGCGAGTCTACGGCCACCACGTCGCCGGGCTCCAGCAACGCCAGCGTGGTCGTCGCCAGTCCATGCTGTGCGCCGCTCACGAGCAGGACGGTGTCGGGCGTGGCGCTCAATCCCGCTCCGGCGAGGTGGCGTGCGACGGTCGCGCGTTGGTGCTCGCGGCCGCCGTGGGGCTGGTAGCGCAGCAGCGCCGCCAGGTCGCCGGCGCCCGCGAGGTCGCGCAGTGCCGTCCTGAACGAGGCAACCTGACCGGCACTCGCCGGATAGTTGAAGCTCAGATCGACGGTGTCGGCGTCCCACGCATGCAAGTCGATCCCTTCGCCACGGGGCAGCGGCTCTTTCACGAACGTACCGCGCCCCGTTTCGCCGCTCACGAGGCCGATCGACTGAAGTTCGGCGTAGACGCGCGTGGCCGTCACCAACGCGATGCCTTCGCGCGCGGCGAGTTCGCGGTGGGTGGGCAATCTTGTTCCGGGCTGCAAGCGGCCTGCGCGGATCTCGGCCGCCAATCGATCGACGAGATGTTTGTAGCGGAGCTCGGGCATCGAAATGTATCCATGACAATTATTTGATTGTATTGATACCCGGATCTACGATGCAAATTCACCCCTATTCAGCGAGCAAGCCATGCACATCGCCATTCTGACCTTCGACGGGTTCAACGAGCTCGACTCGCTGATTGCGCTCAATATTCTGAATCGGGTCAAAAGACCTGGCTGGCGGGTGTCGATAGCGAGCCCGTCGTCGCATGTCCGGTCGATGAACGGTGTGGTTGTCGAGGCGCAAGCGTCGCTGGACGAGGCCCGGGACGCGCAGGCCGTGCTGGTGGGCAGCGGCGTCCGGACGCGGGATGTGGCGGGGGATACGGGGCTGATGTCGCGGCTCGCGTTCGATCCGCAGCACCAACTGTTGGGCGCGCAATGCTCGGGGACGCTGATTCTCGCGAAGCTCGGGCTGCTCGACGGCGTGCCTGCCTGTACGGACTCAACCACGAAGCCGTGGGTCGAGGAGGCCGGCGTCGCAGTGCTCGATCGGCCGTTCGTGGCAAACCGGAACGTGGCAACGGCGGGAGGATGTTTGTCGTCGCAATACCTGGCGGCGTGGGTGATTGCGCGTCTGGAGGGCGTTGAGGCTGCGCGCAACGCGATTCACTACGTGGCGCCCGTGGGTGAAAAGGAGATCTACGTCGAGCGCGCGATGGCGAACATCGCACCGTTTCTTGCGGATGCCGGCGACCGGCAGCGCCAATCAATCGTGAGTTGAGCCGCCTCAAACCGGTTCGCTCATCAGGTCCGGTATCGGATAGTCGCGCTTCAATGTGCCCACGACGATCACGATAAGCAAGCATTGCCAACGTGGCAGTTGGCATGGGCCGCGCGATCGCGCGAGGCAGTGGTCGGCCATATACGGCCAGTCACGATAAACGCGGTATCGCCACCCCCGTACCCGTTTTCGCGCGATAAGCCGTCACCGCACACTCAGGCTTTCTGGACTTCGGTGGGCGGCGGAAAGTCGAACTGCGCGGCGAGTGCCATTCCATAAGCGAAGATTCGATGATCTCCTCCCAAGGCGGCGGTCGCCCTCGCTGCAGCGGTCAGCAACAGGTTGCAGGCAGCTCGCATTGTCTCAGTGGCTCCGAGGCGATCCTTCGGGCCGGACAATGTCAAGGCGCCCGCAAGTTCGTTATTTGGACCAAGCACAGGAGCTGACACGGCCGCGGTGTCTGGATCCCGTTCTCCATAAGACAAGGCCCACAACCTTTCGCGCACGGCATCATGACTTGCCCGGGAGGGTTTCGAAAACGCGATGAGAATCTTTCCTGACGCACCGCGATCGATTGGAAAACGCTCGCCTTCGCGGATCGACACACGTACCGACCGCGACGGCTCGACCCGATGTAAAACGACGCGATAGTCACCTTGACGTACATAGAACGATGACGTCTCTCCGGAGTCCGCAGAAAGTTGCCGGAGTACCGGCTCAATGACCTCGCGGATGTGAAACGACTCCTGGAATATCTGCGCGAGTCTGAGCGGTTCAGGACCAATCGAGTAGTTGCCGTCCTCAAGTCTGCGGATAAAACCGCCACGTTCCAGTGAACCTATTAATCGCAAGATAGTGCTTTTGTAGAAGCCAGTGCGTCGAGCGATTTCCGCAAGGGAAAGCGCACGTTCGCCGGGTTGGAAAACTCCGAGAATGGCAAACGCCCGGTCAAGTGCCGCTACGCCGCCTTTTTCGTCATCGTTCGAGGGCATTCCGAATACCGTTCTGTTAGACAGAACCATCCTAGACACTCGCTTGCCGCGCGTCAATTACGGAAGCGTCACGGGTGAAACCTTGCGAGCCATCAGGCAGCAAGCCATGGCCAACAGCGGCGCTGGGCCGACGTCATACCTGCAGGCTCGAGTGGCGCCTACGGATCGATGGATCCGGAAACGCTTTAAATACTTTTCCTTTGTTCTGTCCAGAAGAACGGTATTCCGTAAAACAGATCAATCTGGCGGGTTTACCCGCTTGATCAGCCCACGCCTCAACCGTATAGTTTTCAACAACAGAACGGCGTTCTCTTAGGCAGAACGAAAAGGAGCATATCGTGGATGTCTCTCCCTCTTTTCCTGTGATGATCAGCGAGGTTGGTCCGCGCGACGGCCTTCAAAGCATCAAAAGCATCATGCCAACGCAGGCGAAGTTGCGGTGGATCTCGGCACTCGCCGCAGCGGGGCTCAAAGAAATAGAAGTGGGTTCGTTCGTGCCAGCAAGACTGCTGCCCCAGATGGCTGACATACGGGACGTCGTGGCACACGCCCTGACTATTCCCGGTCTGCACGTTGCCGTCCTTGCACCGAATCTTCGCGGTTGCCGGGCGGCGTTCGAATCCAGTGTCCACAAAGTGACCTTGCCGGTATCGGTAACCAACGAGCATTCGATGGCCAACATCCGCAAGTCGACCGGCCAGATGATCGAAGAGGTCCGGCAGATCGTCGCGTTGCGAGATGGTGAGTTTCCGGGCATTGCAATCGAAGCCGGCGTTTCAGTGGCCTTCGGCTGCACGATCGCGGGCTCGGTTAGCGACGATGAGACGATTCGCATGTGTGCGGCAATGGCGGAGTGCGGTGTCGATGAAATCGGCCTGTCGGACACCAGCGGCTACGCGAACCCTACGCAGGTGCGTCGTCTGTTCCGGCGTCTGCAAAGTGAGTTCGGCAGCAAGGCGGGTGGTGCCCACTTTCACAACACACGCGGGCAAGGCTTGGCCAATGTAGTGGCGGCACTCGAGGCGGGGGTGAAGACGATCGACTCCAGCCAGGCCGGTCTTGGCGGATGTCCATATGCTCCAGGGGCGACCGGCAACATCGTGACCGAAGACCTCGCGTTTCTCCTCGAATCCATGGGACACGACACCGGGATTGACATTGATGCTCTCGTAGCAGCGCGCTCGATCCTGAGCGAAGCCCTGCCCGAAGAAGCTTTATACGGACACGTTCAGGACGCCGGCCTTCCTAAGGGATTCAAGTATGCCGACGGCCGTAGCCCGAGCGCTGTGCAGCCCGACGGCTGTCTGAAGGGAGTTGCGCAATGAATGATCTGCAGCAGAATCAATCGCTGCCGTATAGCGGCGTCCGTGTGATCGAGATGACCCACATGGTGATGGGTCCTACGTGCGGGATGGTGCTCGCAGATCTCGGAGCAGAGGTGATCAAGGTGGAGCCTATTGCTGGCGACAGCACGCGTGCCCTCCGAGGTTCCGGCGCAGGCTTCTTCAGCACTTTCAACCGCAACAAGAAAAGCATCGCCGTCGACGTAAAAGATCCACGTGGGCTGGAAATCGTGCACAAGCTTCTGGGCAGCGCCGACATCTTCAGCGAAAACTTCAAGTCCGGAACGATGAACAAGCTGGGGCTTGGTTACGCCGCCCTGTCGAAGCTCAATCCACGCCTCATCTACGTCTCGCACAAAGGATTTCTCCCGGGGCCTTACGACCATCGCACGGCACTGGACGAGGTCGTGCAAATGATGGGCGGCCTCGCATATATGACGGGCCCCGAAGGACGTCCGCTGCGCGCTGGGACGAGTGTCAACGACATCATGGGCGGCATGTTCGGCGCCATCGGTGCGATGGCCGCACTCGCTCAGCGTGAACGCACGGGCCATGGTCAGGAAGTGCAGAGCGCGCTGTTCGAAAACAACGTGTTTCTCGTCGCGCAGCACATGATGCAATTTGCAGTCACTGGCAAAGCCGCTGCGCCGATGCCAAGCCGCATCTCAGCATGGGCCGTCTATGACGTGTTCTCCGTCAAGAATGGAGAACAGATATTTCTTGCAGTGGTGTCTGACACCCAGTGGGCGCTCTTCTGCGATGCGCTCGGGCTGGATGACCTCAAAGCGGACGAGCGGATCGCCACCAACAACCAGCGAGTCCAGGCGCGGGAGTGGTTGCTGCCCCGGTTGCGCAAGCACATGGAAGGGTTCAGCGCGGCGCAGATCAGTCAGATTTTCGAGCGGATTGGGCTGCCTTACGCCCCGATCACCAAACCCCAGGATTTGTTTGACGATCCGCACCTGCTCGCCACCGGCGGACTCGCGGACGTCACGTTGCCGCCGGACGCAAGCGGAGCCGGAGAACCTGTTAATACGAGAACCGCACTGTTGCCCTTGACCCTGGCCGGCGAACGGCTGCGTTTGCGCGCTGCGCCGCCGGCGCTCGGGCAGAACACGCAGGCGCTTCTCGAGGAGCTCGGATACACGGCCGACGATCTGAGGCAGTTGGCTGAGGCCGGCGTTGTCCGATGTCAGGAATGGCAGCCGGGCGATCAGGCGAGCCCATCCGCAAACGAGCTTGCCAGCGCCTGAGCCGCTGTACGCAAGAAATCACCCGGCCGCGCCAATTCTTGCAGCGGACCGGCGAAGTTATGGAGACGACAATGACATCAATTTCCCCCGGCATGGTTTCCGACAGCCTCAACGCCAGTTCGATCGAACAGCAGGCGGTGCGCAAAGCAGCGTGGCGCTTTATTCCACTGCTCGCGCTCGCATACTTTTTCAACTATCTCGACCGTACCAGCGTTGGCTTCGCCGCTCTGACCATGAACAAGGATCTGGGGCTCACGGCGACCCAATTCGGCTGGGGCGCCGGCATCATGTTCGCGGGATATTGCATCTGTGAAGTCCCGAGCAACCTCGCCCTCTATCGCTTCGGCGCGCGACGCTGGCTTGCCCGCATCATGATCACGTGGGGCCTCATGGCTGCCGCGACCTCCTTTGCTGTGGGACCGAACAGCTTCTACGTGATTCGGCTGCTGTTGGGAATTGGTGAAGCGGGCTTTTTTCCCGGCGTGATCTTCTTCCTGGCCCTGTGGTTTCCCGCCCAATATCGCACCCGCGTTCTGGCGTGGTTCACCGTCTCCACGCCGCTTTCTTCTCTGATCGGCGCACCGCTTTCGACGTGGCTGCTCCATTTGGATGGCGTGTTGGGGCTGGCAGGCTGGAGGTGGATGTTCATCATCGAAGGATTGCCCGCGTGCGTAGTCGGCTTTCTCGTACTCAAGATGCTCGCAGACCGACCTGCCGATGCCAGATGGCTGTCACCCGCGGAGCGCGACGCTCTTCAGGGCGCGTTTGACAGGGAAGGGTCGTCTAGCCGCAAGGAGAAGCACTTCGGTGCCGCACTCAGGGATGTGCGTGTCTACATTCTCGCGCTGATCTCCTTCGGTTTTACGATGGGATCGTATGGGATAGGCATCTGGCTGCCCCAGATGCTCAAGGCGCACGGGATGACCGTCGCTCAGACCGGATGGCTCTCTGCGGTGCCTTATTTCTTTGCCACGATCGCACTGCTGTGGTGGGCCAAACGTGTGGATCGCCGCGGAGGCGCCATTGCGAACCTTGCTGCTGGCCTCCTTATTGGTGGCGTGGCACTCGGTGTATCGACCCATTTCCACCAACTCGGGCCTGCAATGGTCGGCGTAACCCTGGCACTCATTGGCACGATTGCCGGACGAACAATCTTCTACACATTGCCCGCTCGTTTTCTATCGGGACAGGCAGCCGCTGGTGGCTTCGCCCTGATCAATTCGATTGGCGCATTGGGAGGCTTCGCCGGACCATACCTGGTCGGCTACCTCAAAGACAGTTACGGCACCTTCACGGCCGGAATGATGGGGCTTGCGATCGCGCTCGGCATCACGACTCTGTTGACCCTATCGCTGTATGCGTTCAACCGCGAGAAATGACTATGGACATGATCCATTCACGAGGCAGGCGCAGGTTCCTCGCGGTTGCCGCTGCATCGGTTGCGGCCTCCGCCATCGACACCAGGTATGCGTTCGCCGCAGAGGACACGCCCAACATGAAGACGACCAGCAACTATCTCCCGGTACGCCCGGAATGGCTCGCGTCAGGAACTGAAGCCGCGATTGAGCCGGAGATGCCGATTATCGACGCGCACCATCATTTCTACGAGCGTCCCGGCTGGATCTACCTGCTCGACGACTATCTGGTAGACGTTCGCTCCGGGCACAACATTACGGCGTCCGTATTCATGCAGGGGCTCACTCGCTACCGTCAGACGGGGCCGGAGGAGCTAAGACCCGTGGGAGAAACGGAGTATGTCGCGAACGCCGTTGGAGCGCTGCCCGCCGGTTCGCCACAGGTCGCAAAGGGCATCGTGGGTTACGCGGACCTTCGTCGCGGCGCTGCCGTGCAAAGCGTTCTGGACGCCCACATTGAGGCAGGCAAAGGGCGCTTCCGGGGCGTTCGGCACCTGGTCACCTGGGACGCGGATCAAACGCTGGTCAATCCGCTGTCTGCGGTTCCGCGCGGTCTGTTGCTTGACCCAAAATATCGTGAAGGTGTCGCGCAGCTGGCGCCACGCGGCCTGTCATACGACGCGTGGCTGTTCTTTCCACAACTTCCGGAACTATACGACCTCGCAAAGACTTTCCCTGACCTGCCGATCATCATTAACCATTGTGGCGGGATCGTGCGCATCGCCAGCTACGCGGACAAGCGAAACGAGGTGTTCGAAAGCTGGTCGCGGTCCATGCGTCAACTGGCACAGTTGCCGAATGTCTATGTCAAGGTTGGCGGCATGGGGATGCGGATCAACGGCTTTGACTTTGAAAAGGGTGAGCGGCCGCCATCCTCTCTTGAACTGGCCGAAACCTGGAAGCCGTGGATGCATACATGCATCGAGGCATTTGGTGCGAGCCGTTGCATGTTTGAGAGCAATTTTCCTGTCGACAAAGGCTCGTACCCGTACAGCAACGGCTGGAACGCCTTCAAGCGGCTGACTGCGCAAGCCAGCGTTGGTGAACGTGCTGCGCTCTTCGGCGGGACGGCATCCACAGTGTATCGGCTTGCTTGAGCGAAGTGCGAAGCACGAGCGACCAGGTGAATCTGGCGATGGGCATTCGACAATGCCGCTTCTTTGCAGAAACACGGCATTGTCGCTTTGCCGGCGTGGGCCGAGCTCAAGCCTCGAGATCGCGTTGCGTGACGGACCTTGCTGGGAACCGTAGCCGGTGCCCTTTCCCATACAGACCAGCAGTTCATGAGAGACCGCCGTCCCCGACTTTACGGTCCCGCATCAAAAAGGAAGCGCATCAACCAGGCCCACTGCGTCCAAAAAAGCGATCCACCAAACACGCAGAGAGCCCGGCGCCAACCCCAGCGCCCCCTTAAAATGCGCTCTTTATGACCCCTCCGTCGGCCCGCAACGCAGCTCCCGTCGTGGCCGACGCAAGCGGACTGGCGACATAGGCCACGAGCGAGGCGATTTCCTGCGGCGTGCCGAATCGCTTGATGAGCGATGTGGGACGCACCTTCTCGAAGAACTCCTTCTCAAACGCTTCGAACGACTTGCCGTCGGCCTTGGCAAGAGATTCCACAAAATCGCCCACGCCCCGCGACTTCGTCGGTCCGGGCAGCACGCTGTTGACCGTAATGCCCGTGCCCGCAACTGCCTCCGCGAGTCCGCGCGCGACCGCCAGTTGCGCGGTTTTTGTCATCCCGTAGTGGATCATCTCGGCTGGAATCTGCACCCCGCTTTCGCTCGAAATGAAAATAATGCGGCCCCAGTTGGCCTTTTTCATCGCGGGCAAAAACAGGCGGGCGAGACGTACGCCGCTCAGGACGTTGACGTCGAAGAAACGCTGCCAGTCCGCGTCGGGAATCTCTTCAAACGGCTTCGGCTCGAAGATGCCCAGGTTGTTCACGAGGATTTCCACGTTCGGATAGCGTCGTGCGAGTTCTTCTGCCGAAGCGGCCGTACTGAGGTCGCCCGCGAATCCCTGCACGTCGGTGCCGGTCTCCGCTTTCAGCTGTGCGACCACGTCATCCACGGATGACTGCGAGCGGCCGTTCACGATCACACGTGCGCCTTCCTGCGCCAACGTGCTCGCGATAGCGAAACCGATGCCGGCTGTACTGCCGCTTACCAATGCGAGTTTGCCTGTGAGATTCAAGTCCATGAGTGAATTCCTTTCCGTGGTTGAAGTAAGTACGGCGGCATCGAAGCTTTGATGCCGGATGCCGCCAAGGGGTTCACGTACGTGTAATGGATGCGCCACCATCGACCAGTGAGGCGGTACCGGTCACGAAGGACGAATCGTCCGACGCGAGATAGAGCACCGAACGCGCCAGTTCTTCCGGCTTGGCGACGCGCTTCAGCGCATGCAGTCCAGTCACGAATGCCTGCGATTCGTCGCTGTCGTTCATGCCGCGATACATCTCCGTATCCACGGCGCCCGGCAACACCGCGTTGACGCGCACGCCTTGCGCGCCGTATTCGGCGGCGAGCGCCTGCGTCAGGCCAATCAGTCCGGCTTTGCTCGCCGCGTAAGCCGCGGTACCCGGAAACGCGAACGAGTAACCGACGAACGTCGACGTGAAGATGATCGATCCGCCACCATGCTTGAGCATTTCAGGTATCTGGTGTTTCGCTCCGAGGAACGCACTCGTTAGATTGGTCGCAAGCGCGGCGTTCCAGCCGGCTTCGGAAATGCCGGTGCTCGGGCCCATCTCGCCTAGCGTACCGGCGTTGTTGTAGGCGATATCCAGACGGCCAAAGCGCCCAACGGCAAGTTCCACCAGCGCCTTCGCGAAGTCTTCCGATTGCACGTCGCCCGCCAGATATGCGGCTTCGCCACCTTCGCTTGCGATCTCCGCAGCCAGTGCTTCGAGTTCCGCCGCGCGCCGGGCGGCAATGACCACCTTGGCGCCCTCCTTCGCGAACAACTTTGCAGTAGCGCGGCCAATACCTGCACTGGCACCTGTCACGATAGCGACTTTTCCGATCAAGCGTTGCATGTTCTCTCTCCTGATGCATTCGGCCAGTGCCCTATGCCTTGGCCCGTGGAAGCAATATAGGCTTCAGTCCTGATAGCGGAAAGGCCAAAAACATGGTCGTATCAGTCAGCTTTTGTGAATGATCGGAGTCGAGATGGACCGCTTGCGGGCCTTTGAAGTTTTCGTGACAGTAGTGAACCGCGGCGGCTTCGCGCGCGCAGCGGAAGTGCTAGGCACGTCGCCCGCCAACGTGACCCGCTATGTGAACGAACTGGAAGCACACTTGGGCACGCGTTTGTTGAATCGCACGTCCAGAACGCTCTCTCTAACCGAGGGCGGCGAGACGCTTTACGCCCGCTGCAAATCCATTCTCGACGATGTCGCCGATACAGAAGGGCTGGTGTCGTCGGCGTCGGTGCAGCCCCGCGGACGCCTGCGTATCAACGCGCCTGTGAGCTTCGGCATTCAATATTTGGCGCCGCTATGGCCGGAGTTCATGCGGAAGTATCCCGGCATCGAAATCGACGTTGGACTGATCGACCGCGTCGTCGATATCGTCGATGAAGGCTACGACCTTGCTATCCGCATTTCGCGTGCCGGTTCATCGAACCATGCAGCCCGCAAACTGGCGACATCGCAGAACATTCTGTGCGCGTCGCCGGACTATCTGGCTCGCGCGGGAGTGCCGGCGACGCCAGCGGACCTGATGGAACATCGCTGCATCGGGTACACGTATGCAGCCACCGGCGATGAGTGGCAACTGATCGATGCTGGCCGCAAGACCCACACGGTGAAGGTCGACTGTCACTTGCATACGAATAACGGCGATACAGCGCGCGCAGCAGCACTCGCCGGGCAAGGAGTGATCTGGCAACCCACATTCCTGATCGGCAACGACCTACGTGCCGGCACGCTCGTTCGCGTGTTGCCCGAGTATTGTCTGCCTGAGATCGACATACTCGCCATGTATCCGAGCCGTCGACACCTGAGCGCCAGGGTGCGGGTGATGATCGATTTCCTGGTCGATGCATTCGGCGGGACGCCGCCATGGGATCGGGACGACGAAAGCCGGACAGCCGTCACGTCGAGGGCCAGTTGAACGCGCGTCTGGAACGTGCGATCCACACATGCGGACGATGACGGTCCGCTGCCTCGTCAGTAGCCCATGGTCATGAAGCATGCCGCGCCTCAACTGACGACGACGTTCATCGGGTTGAGAGGTCTCCATTACCGCGGCCATCGCTTCCTGGAGACGACGGCGAAGCTCACCGCGATCGCCCCTCCTTTAGCGTGGCTTTCGTCCGCCTCTATAAGGTCAGCGAGGCGAGAGCGACGGGAGCGGCGCTCGTGACCGGCCGAACAGCGCGGCGTCGAATCAGGTTCTCCCGTGTCGTCACCTGACTCGACATCTGCAGGCATAGGCCCGTGTGATTGACGCCTGGAGTTTGTCGAAGCCATTTGATAGTCGCTCGCCGAGAAGATGTACTCGCATTGAACAACTCGGCCATCGATTAGTAAAATGAATGATTTGATCGATACGATAACGGCAGAGAATGGAACTGAAGCTCTTAAGGACGTTTTTGTCCGTCGTCGAACTGCGTCATTTCGGGCGGGCGGCGGACGCTCTGCACATCAGCCAGCCGGCGTTGAGCAAGCAGGTTGGCGCACTCGAGGCGAGTCTTGGCGCGAAGCTGTTCGAACGGGGTCGTCACGGCGCAGAGTTGACGCGGTTCGGAGAAACCTTTTTGCCCGACGCACGCGCGCTCGTCGACGATGCGGACGAGATTCTCGCTCGTGCGAGAGAGGCAGGCAGCGGCAGGCGTGGGCAATTGCGAATCGGCATTTGCCTGTCGGTGCTGACGATTGCGCCGCAGATCATCGCCGACTTCCGCCAGCAATATCCGGGCATTGCGATTGCATTGAGCGACCTGTCTTCCGATGAGCAATCTCGCCGCATTCTGTCGGGGAAGCTGGATGTGGGGTTCATGCGGGTGCCGTCGGTCGAGGGTCTTTCGTCGGTTCGCGTGATTGACGAAACATTGGCCTTGGCGTTGCCCCCCAGTTTCGAGCGAGTGCGTCTGCCTGCCGATTTTGGCAAGCTGAACGAAATGGGTTTCCTGGCGTTGCGGCGTGGGCGCGGGCCCGGACTCGCTGCTCAAGTCGACGCCTGGTGTCGCGAACAGGGCTTCGTACCCAATGTGACGCAACAAGCCGATGATGTGCAGTCCGTGTTGGCATCTGTTGCCGCAGGCGTCGGCGTGGCATTTGTGCCGTCACGTGCGCAGCATTTGCTCCGGAACGCTACCGTCCTGCCGCTGCGCGGAGCGCACGCGAAGTGGCGTGTAGGGCTTGTGTGGGCGGATGCCCAGAAAAACCCGGTTACATCACGATTCGTCCCATTCGTGCGCGCTGCGCTAAAAAACCTCTAACCGTTCTTCCCGGCATCGGCCTTGTATCGCGACTGACTTTCTCCGCATTGCATTTGCGATCAGTCGCGCTGCGCGTCAACCCGAATTCCGCCCGACCGTCCCCCGATTTCAAAACCAGTTTTCTGGGCCTTCGCGCCATGGCCAAACTTCGCCCGGTATGCGGCCGGACTCGTGAGCGCGATACGTCGGAAATGCCGGCGCATTGATTCCTCCGAGCCAAACCCTGCTAACTCGGCGACGCGGCCAATGGGTAATGCTGACTGTGCCTCGAGCATCTCACGGGCCACCGTCACGCGTTCACGCACGAGCCATTCGTATGGCGCCATGCCGGTGGCGTCATGAAATTGCCGCTGCAACGTGCGCGGACTCATCGCAGCCCGTTCTGCAAGCGAGCGCAGCGTATGCGGCAAAGCGGGATGCTGGCGCACCCAATCCATCAATTTCGCGAGGCGCCCGCTGTCGTCCTGCGGCATTGGACGCGGGACGAACTGCGCCTGTCCGCCCTCCCGATGAGGCGGCACCACGAGCCTCTGTGCAACCCGATTTGCCACCGCTCCACCGTAATCGCGTCGCACCAGATGGAGCAGCATGTCCAGCCCCGCAGCGGAGCCCGCCGACGTGATGATCTGTCCTTCGTCCACATACAACGCATCGGGCTGCACTCGAACTTGCGGGTAACGCTGCTGCAGTTTCGCGGCGTATCGCCAGTGGGTCGTCACAGTCTTGCCGTCGAGCACGCCGGCCGCTGCCAGCACGAACACGCCGGAGCAGATCGAGCAAAGACGCGCTCCACGGCGGTAAGCATTGCGGATCTTCTTAAGCAGCGCCTCGGGCGGCAATTCGTCCGCATCGCGCCAACCTGGCACCACGATGGTATCTGCGCGATCGAGCACCTTGAGCGTGTAGGGCGCAGAGACCGTGATGCCGCCCGCGGCGCGGAGCGGGCCTGGCTCGCTCGCGCAAACCGCGAATCGATACCAGTCGACACCGAGCTCCGGACGCTCGAGCGCGAACAGTTCGGTCACGCAGCCGAATTCGAAAGTACAGAGCCGGTCGTACGCCAGCGCAACGACGAGATGATTGTCCATGGCGTGATGTTACCGAAGATTGACGATTACGCCACTTATCCGGATCGCCGCGCGACGCCAGAATGGAGCTCCTGGATCAAATCGCCAGGCGCTATGTTCATCCGAGGATTTATGCAGAGTTCAAATATGTCGACTACCAACGCCGTCACCGCCGTGCCCCCAGCGGACAGCGCAGTCGCGCTTGCCCACTTCCGCGCGACGCTGCAATTCGAGACCGATTGCTCCGATGTCGCCAGCGCGCTCGCTGGCGGCACGCCGGGATTCGTGCTGCTCGATGTGCGCAGTCCGACGCTGTTCGCGCGGGGTCATGTGCCGGGCGCGGTCAATCTGCCACACGGCAAAATAGTCGAGTCCAAGCTGGTGAACTATCCGCCTGAAACGGTCTTCGTCACGTACTGCGCGGGTCCCCATTGCAACGGCGCTACGCGTGGTGCAATACGGCTTGCTTTGCTTGGGCGGCCGGTGAAGGTAATGATTGGCGGGATCACCGGATGGCTCGACGAAGGCGGCAGCCTCACTGTGAGCGCAGTGGAGTAGTCGCGCCTCTAGCTCCCCGTCAACGTTAGCTCCCGATTCGGAACGGACGATGCCTGCCTAAGGCATCGTCCGACTGCTCCGGATCGCGTGGCGCGGTCATCCACCGCAAGGCCGCGCGTGTCCTCTGTAACCGCTCATCGATAAGCCTGCTACTCGCGTCGCTCTAATCGCCCGCTCATCGCCGATTGTTGTCATCGAGACAACATGGTGAACACCTTCGCAGTGCTAGTGGCGTTCGCCGGCCCTACCTACAATGCGTCGCAGGCTCGGTCGAAAGGCGAGCAACCGAAGCGCGCGAGATTCGTGGTCGTGCTCGTGAGCCGCACCGTGCGGCTTACCCCACTTAATCAACAGGACTATTGAAGATGAGCGAAACAACCCGCAATGTGCAGCCCGTGATCGCCGGCCTTGGTAAAGAGGGTGCAGGCGAACTCGTGTCTTCCCGCTATGCCGTGCGCGTGGGCGATGTCGACGTCGTGCTGATTAGCGACGGCGTTCTGCCGCTGCCGACCTCGACCATGTCCACCAACGTGAGCGAAGCAGACCGCAACGAATGGTTCGATGGCCGCTTCCTGCAACGTGACATGTTCGACTGGGCACTGAACGTCGCACTCGTGCGCAGCGGTGAGCGCCTGATCCTGATCGACTCCGGCGTGGGCGATGGTTTCGAATACTTTTCTCGCGCCGGCCGGTCGGTGATGCGCCTGGAATCGGCTGGCATCGACCTGGCTGCAATCACCGATATCGTGATTACGCACATGCATATGGATCACGTCGGCGGACTGAATGTCGACGGCGTCAAAGCCAGGCTGCGCCCGGACGTGCGCATTCACGTATCGCGCGCCGAAGTGGAGTTCTGGAAAAATCCGGACTTCAGCAAGACGGTGATGCCGGAAACGGTTCCTCCCGCGCTGCGCAAGGCCGCTGCAAAGTTCGTCAAGCTATACAGCGAAAACATCGTACAGTTCGATCAGACCGTGGAAGTGGCAGCGGGCGTATCGGCACGCGTGACGGGTGGCCACACGCCGGGGCACTGCGTCGTGGACGTCGCATCGAAGGGCGAGAAGCTGACGTTCGTAGGCGACGCGATTTTCGAAGTCAACTTCGACAATCCGCAATGGCAAAACGGCTTCGAACACGATCCTGAAGGAGCTGTGGACGTGCGCATGTCGCTGCTGAACGAAGCCGCCAGAACCGGCGCTCTGCTGGCCGCAGCGCATGTCGCGTTCCCGTCCATCGGTCATATCGCAAAGAACGGCGACGGCTTCCGTTTTGTGCCGGTTCAGTGGGACTACTGATCGATACGTGACTATCAATCGTCATCGTATAGATCGCAATGACGGGTGGCAGAAAACCGCCGCGAGTTCACGAGACTCGCGGCCGTTTTTGTGTAGAACGGGCCCGTGACGGAGAGGACGCGCCGAATCTTCACACGATAAACGATAGCGCGCGGTGCGCCGATCAGGTCTCAAGCGCTTTCGCGATCGCCCAAAGCCCCTGAGCACTAGCAATGCCACGCCGTTAGTAAGCATATCTGATCAAGCAGAGGCATAACCGGAACCTCTGCGCGTCCCCGCGGTCAATATCAGATGTCGCCCTTTTATCAGGGGATGCCAAATGACTGCCACTCAACTGGGGGCTGCGCCCCTCTCCGAAGAGGACGCGCGGCGGCAGCTCCGTCGCGCCGTCGTCGCCAGTACGATCGGTACTACGATCGAATGGTATGACTTCTTTCTCTACAGTACGGTTACGGGTCTCGTTTTCGCGAAGCTGTACTTCCCGCAATCGGACCCATTGGTCGGCACACTTCAAGCTTTCTTGATCTACGCAGTCGGCTTCATCGCGAGGCCGGTCGGTGCTGCCATTTTTGGACACTATGGCGATCGAATAGGGCGCAAGGCTACCTTGATCGTCACGCTCCTGCTGATGGGACTCGCCACATTCGCCGTGGCATTTGTTCCGACGTACGCGTCGATCGGCATCTGGGGCGCCGTGCTGCTTACCGTGCTGCGGTTCATTCAAGGCGTCGGCGTGGGCGGAGAGTGGGGCGGCTCGGTGTTGATGTCGATGGAATGGGCCCGCACCAACGCGCATCGTGGCTTCGTCGCATCGTGGCCGCAGTTTGGCGTACCCGCGGGGTTGTTCCTCGCTAATCTCGCCGTGCTGGCAATGAGCGCGATTTCCGGCGACGCCTTCGTCAGCTGGGGCTGGCGTGTGCCTTTCTTTCTGAGCATCCTGCTGGTTGGTATCGGGCTTTATATCCGGCTGAACATCCTGGAGACGCCGATCTTCGCGAAGCTTCTCGCTGAGCGCAAGATCGAAAAGACACCGATGCTCGAAGTCCTGCGCCGCCAGCCGAAAGACATTCTTCTTTCGGCCGTGGCACGCATGGCGGAGCAAGCGCCGTTCTACATTTTCACGGCCTTTGTCTTCACGTATGGCGTGACGACACTCGGGGCGTCGCGCGATCTGTTGTTGACAGCGGTGCTGGCGGCTTCGGTGCTGGAATTCGGCACCATTCCGCTGTTCGGCCATATTTCCGATCTTATCGGACGTCGCCGCATGTATATGATCGGCGCCGCCGCAGCGGGCTTGTTCGGGTTCGTCTATTTCGCCATGGTCGACACCCGCAATCCGACGTTGATTTTCCTGGCGATCGTACTCTCGCTAGTCCCGCATTCGATGATGTACGGCCCTCAGGCCGCACTGATCGCAGAGTCGTTCACGGGGCGGCTGCGGTACAGCGGGGCGTCGCTCGGTTATCAGCTGGCCTCGGTGATCGCGGGCGGTCCTGCGCCGCTGATCGCGACCGCACTATTCGCTTACTATCATTCCGGCTACGCAATCGCGGTTTACGTGTTCGTTTGCGGAGTGCTCAGCCTGTTCGCCGCTTCGCGACTCGGCGACTACACGAACAAGGACATTTCGCAGGAATACGACGAGCCGCGCTCAATGGGCGACCGGGGGCACGGTCATCGTCACGCCTGACTGTCAGGTGCGGCGCGGTAAAGCCCGCCGCATCATGTAACTCGCGCTTTGCCGCCGGTGAAGCCGTCGCTGCGCTGCCGGTTTCCGACACCACGTAGTGTGAAGCGCCAGCCCGTGCGTCTGTGAGATCATGCAAATCCCCATACGGATTGCGTTCTCACATGCCGACTTCCGCGTCCACCCACGGTAGTTCACTCTCGCTTGGCAGCGTCGGCACCATCCTTGCCTCGATGTTCTGCTTTGCAGTGGTCGATGCGCTGGCCAAGTCGGTTGCGCTGCAATATCCGGCCAACGAGGTCACGTTTTTCCGCATGCTTTTCGGCCTGTTTCCCGCCATTTTGCTGTGTTGCGGAGGAGGCCGGCCGCTGTCCGACCGCTTGCGGAATATCGACGTTAAAGGGCAGACCACGCGCGCGATCGCACTCCTCGGCGCCTCGGCTCTGTTCTTTGCCGGCCTGCCTTATGTGCCGCTCAGCGAAGCAGTCGCGCTTGCCTATTCGGAGACGCTGATCGTCATCGTGCTGGCCCCGCTGATGCTCAACGAGCGCTTGACGCCACGCGGCGCCGCAGCCGCGATTGTGGGTTTTCTCGGCGTACTGCTCGTGGTACGGCCCGGCGGCGCGCAGACGTCCTGGCTAGGGCCCGTGATCCTGCTGGCAAGCGCGTTTTGCGGTGCGCTCTCCATCGTCCAGATCAAACGCATTCGCCCGACCGACGACTCCGCGACCACCGTTCTCTTCTTCACGGCAATGGGCACCGTGGTCATGGGTTGCACGTTGTTCTTCAAGTGGCGCACGCCTTCGGCGGACGCACTCCTCGTGATGGCCGCACTCGGCGTCTTCGCGACCGCGGGCCAAATGCTGATGACGGTAGCCTTTCGCCGCGCGGATGCAGGCGCGCTGGCTCCGTATAACTACACGAGCATCGTCTGGGCGGCGCTTTTCGGCTATGTGCTGTGGGGGGAAACGCTGGAGCTTCTGTCGGTGGCCGGCATATTGATGATCGTGGGCAGCGCCATCGCGGTCGCGGTGCGCCGCAAAGCGCCCGAAGGACCTCTCGCCTGATGCGATGGCCTCCGGGCGCCGAATCAATGCAACTTGCGGCCATCCGGCGAATCGCGCATGCCGATGCAATTTGCACGAATTCGCCGCGATCCGCCGCTACTTTCCACTGTCGCGGGTCAAGCTACCTTGTAGCGCGGCGCCGGCGCATTGGTCGACAACAGCGAGAACATCGCGCGGCGCGCAGCCTCGTAGTCTTCCCACTTTTCAACCGCATGCAGTGACGGAATGGTGATCAGCTCGCCGCGATCGAAGCCGACCAGTGCTGCGTCGACCATGTCGTCGGCGGACATCACGATTGCCTTGTCGAGGTTTTCCAGCGGCAGGCCGCCCGTTTGCCAGAACTCGGTGGCGGTTGCGCCCGGCAGAACCGCTTGCACCTGAATCCCCTTGTCGGCCAGTTCGTGTTTCAGCGACTGGCTGAAGGCCAGCACGAACGCCTTGCTGCCGCCATACACGCCGTTGAGAACCTCCGGCGCAATAGCCACGATGGACGCAATGTTGATCAACGCCCCCTTGCCGCGCGCGACGAAGCCGGGCACGGCCGCATACGTGAGCCGCGTCAGCGCGCTGACATTCAGGTCGATCATGCGCTGCATTGCATCGACGTCGCTGTCGACGAGCGGCGTATGCGTGCCGACACCGGCGTTATTGACCAGAAGCGTAATGCTCGCGTCCTGTTTCAGTTTCGATTCGACCGCTGCGAGCCCCGCTTTGTAGCCCAGATCGGCGTCCAGTATCTCGACGCTACGGCGCGTTTCGGTCGTGATGCGACTGGACAGCGCGGCGAGGCGCTCGCGATTCCGGGCGACCAGGACGAGATCGTAGCCGCGCCGCGCGAGGCGGTCCGCGTAGATTGCACCGATGCCCGACGACGCGCCCGTAATCAGTGCAGTGCCCTTGTGTGCTTCAGTCATGATGTCACTCCTTTGCAATCAACCGTTGATGGTGTGAACGAATTCTGTCCCGTTTTGACGGCGACGCAAATGACATATATGGTTAGGTTTCAGGACATCCACTTGGACGGAGAACGGACATGCACCGCGTGGGATATTTGCTGAGCGACGGCTTTCAGGTCATGGCGATCGCCACGCAAGCTGTTTTCGAATACGCGAACCTCGTAGTGGGCGAGCCGTTCTATCAGGTGGAGAATTTTTCGCCTGCGGGCGGCGAGGTGCGTTCGTCGCTAGGTATGACCATGAGCACGAGTCCGCTCAAATCGCGCCGTCAAACGGATACGTGGATCGTTGCAGGCGTTAACGATCCGCTGGCATCGCCGGCGCCCCAAGACGTGCTCGCGTTCCTGCGCAAGACCGGTCCGCGCGCGCGGCGCATCGGCGGTATTTGCACAGGCGGCTTCGTGGTGGCTGAGGCGGGGCTGTTATCGCAGCGTCGCGCCACGACACACTG
The DNA here is from genome assembly GCF_000383275.1 of Paraburkholderia caledonica. Taxonomy (NCBI): domain Bacteria; kingdom Pseudomonadati; phylum Pseudomonadota; class Betaproteobacteria; order Burkholderiales; family Burkholderiaceae; genus Paraburkholderia; species Paraburkholderia caledonica. The sequence goes on from NZ_KB911039.1 coordinate 238,389, forward strand.
GGCTTACGCGCGTGAGATGCAGAAGCGCTTTCCCGACGTTCGCGTGGAAGACGACCGCATTTATATCGTCGACGGTCCGATCTGGACGTCGGCCGGCATGACCGCCGGGCTCGATCTCGCGCTTGCGATGGTCGAAAAAGATCTTGGCGCCGAAGTGGCGCGCTCCGTTGCGCACAAGCTCGTCATGCATCAGCGGCGCTCGGGTGGCCAATCGCAGCATTCGGAAATGCTCAACCTCGCGCCCAAGTCGGACCGCATTCAAAGCGCGTTGAACTACGCGCGTGAGAACTTGAGCCGGCCACTTACCGTCGATGAGCTGGCCGATAAAGCGAACCTCAGTCCGCGGCAGTTCAGCCGTGTGTTCACGCTAGAAACGGGGCAATCGCCTGCGCGGGCGATTGAAAGCCTTCGCCTCGAAGCAGCGCGCCTGATGATCGAGCAAAGCCGGCATCCGCTCGACGTCATTGCGAAAGAGACAGGCTTTCGCGACCGCCGCCATTTGCGCGAGGCGTTCATACGCGGATTTGGCGTGCCGCCGCAGGCGGTGCGTCGCGAAGTGCGTAGTGCTGCGTGAAAAAGACCGTGGTTCGCGGCGCAAAAGCAGAGCGAATCAGCTGACGTCGCCCGTCTCGCGTTGCGGACGGCGCACTGCGCGCACCTTCCCGCTGTTTCCGCCGCCGCAAAAGAACTGCCCGCTGCCATCGGATTCGAGACCTGACACGCCCACGCCCTCGGGCATCTCAAGGCTTTCCAGTACCTCGCCGGTACGTGGGTCGACGTGCCTCAACTCGCTTGCATCGTCTTCCCAGGTGCCGTGCCAAAGCTCGCCGTCTACCCACGTGACGCCCGTCACAAAACGGTTCGACTCGATGCTCGAAAGCACGACGCCGGTCTCGGGATCGACCTGATGGATCTTGCGCTCGCGATACTCGCCGACCCACAACGATCCCTCGGCCCACGCGAGTCCCGACGCGCCATTGCCTCCCGGCGCAGGGATGCTCGAAAGCACGCGGCCGGTTGCCGGGTCGATCTTGTGGATGCGGCCCGCGGCAATCTGGAACAGATGCTGGCCGTCGAAGGCTGTGCCCGCATCGGCGGCGATTTCGATTGCGCGCAGAGTCTCCCCGCTCGCAGGATCGAATGCGTTCAACGTCTTGCCCGTTGCAATCCAGACCTGCTGGCCGTCGTAGGTGACGCCAGCCACTTGCTGCACGTCCGGGAACGGACCATATTCGCGGATGATAGTGGCGTTCGATCGATTCATGCTGCCATCCTAATTGAGCGTGACGGGCGAGGGGAGTAACAACGTTGTCGCGAATCCAGACGCTGGCGGGGCCATCCAGCGGCGCGCCCGGCCTCGGCCGAACGACTGCGCCTTGCCAACGGCGGCGAGCGAATCGAGTGTGCGCTGCACGGTGCGCTGGCTTGCGCCGAGTGCGAGCGCGAGCGCAGAACTCGACCACGACTCGCCATCCGCGAGCAGCGCGAGCATGGCCGCATGAGTCTCGTCGACGGGCCGCGCGAGTACCCGAACCTCTTGCCCGTCGCGCGGCGCCAATGCAAAGCCACGCGGCGTCGCGCTTATATCGGCCAGCGTGCCAAGCACTGTGCGAAGCCGGCCGATCTCCACCCGCAGACGCGCGCGGTGCGAGTCATCGGCATCTTTCGTTCTGAATGCGCGTGCGATCAGCGTGTCGCGCGATACATCGGCGGGCCATGCTTCGGCAAGCTGGTACGCGAGATTGAACAGTACCGGACGCCGTGCCAGCGAGACAGCCGTACCGGATTTCTGCACGACATTGCGACAGGCGTCGACCACGAACGCGTTCGACATTAACAGTGCTTCGACTTCATCGAGCAGCAACAGCCGCTGTTCGCCTCTTTCGATCAGGCGCGCGGCCGGCACGTTCAACGTATTCGATGCGCTTTCGACCTCGGCGATCAGCGCGGGAATCTTGGCAGCTCGTGCCGCATGCCTCGCTTGTGCGAACGCGGCGCGAGCCTTGTTGGCCTGCAAACGCCGTAGCGCGATGCTCGCCACCATGAGCTGGTGTGCCGCTCGGAGCATGGGCGGCAAAGGCGCGGAATCGAATGTGCCGAGCATGCGCTCGGCCTCGTCGATATGTCCGATCAGAACAAGCCTGCGAACTTCCAGATAGCCCGCATGCGCGGCATTGGCTCGGTCGCCGTGTGCTTCGAGCGTCGCGCGCGCAGCGCCCAGCGCTTTCGCCGGCCAAGCAAGATCACGCGACGCCAGCGCGATCTCTGCCTCCGCCACGACACATCTCGCGCGGGCCACGGCTTGATTCGAACCGAACGCGCGCGCCGCGCTTCGCACGAGCGCCTTGGCGCGGATGAAGTCGCCCAGTTGCGCCATCGCGATGCCGCGAAGCGCGAGCGCCGGCGCGTCGCCGCGTAACGCAACGCGCTTCAATGCGCCGAGCGGATCACCCGCTGCGAGCGCCTGAGCGGCGGCCTTGATTAGCGGGTCCATGCTGATTGAAATCGCGCCACACTTGTCACTCCCACCGTCCGGATTCCCGACACTAATCTAGCACGACCGCCAACCAGTACGTCGCATCGAAAGCGATCGAGCGACGAGGAAAACCGAACGGAGAGAATCATGACGACGACACATACGACCGGAACACGCGAGCAGTGGCTGGCAGCGCGCATCGATCTGCTCAACGCTGAAAAAGAGCTCACGCGGCGCAGCGACGAACTGGCGCGCCGACGCCAGGAATTGCCTTGGGTCCGCATCGACAAGACATACCGGTTCGAGACCGAGCAGGGCGTCGCATCGCTTGCCGACCTGTTTGGCGGACGCTCGCAGCTTCTCGTCTATCACTTCATGTTCGGGCCGGACTACAAGGCGGGATGCCCGTCATGCTCGTCGATCGCGGATGGTTTCGACGGTATCGCGATTCATCTGGCCAATCACGACGTGGCGCTGACGGCCATATCCCGTGCGCCGCTCGCGAAGCTGCAGGAGTACAAGCGGCGCATGGGGTGGACGTTTCCGTGGGCTTCGTCGGCGGGCAGTGACTTCAACTTCGACTTCAACATCTCCTTTACCGAGGAGCAGCAGCGCGAGGGCACCGTCGAATACAACTATCAGCGCGGCCGTCATGCAATGGACGCGGTACCGGCGCCGGAGCCCGTCGCGCAATTCGCGGCGACTTGCGGTACCGACGCATCCACTTACGCGCGCGACCGGCCAGGACTGAGCGCCTTCGTGCGGGAAGACGGCGCGGTGTACCACACGTATTCCACCTACGCGCGTGGACTGGACGGCCTGTGGGGCATGTACCAATGGCTCGACCGCGCGCCGAAAGGCCGCAACGAGACGGGCATCTGGTGGCGCCGTCACGACGAGTACGCAAAGGGCTGAGGTGCATGATGAAGCCCGTGCACGCAAGCCGATGTGGTGACTTCGCGACGCAATACCTCGACATGCGCGCTCTTCGCTCGCGCGCATTCTTTTACGGTGTCTGTGCGTTGCTGTTCGCAGTCTGCGCGGCGGCAACTGTCGTTGCTTGCGGGTCCATGTCGACCATGGGCGACATGCCCATGCCCGGCGGCTGGGCCATGTCGATGACGTGGATGCCCATGTGCGGCCGCACGTGGCCGGGCGTGGCGGCAAGGTTCGTCGGGATGTGGGTCGTCATGATGATCGCGATGATGCTGCCGTCCCTCGCACCTGTTTTGTGGCGTTACGACGAGGCGCTTCGCAGAGCAGGGCACGCGCGCGCAGCACTTATGACGTTGCTTGCCGGCGTGGGCTATTTCGCTGTGTGGGCCGCGTTGGGTACAGCGCTGTTTGTGTTCGGCGCGACGTTAGCGGCGCTTGAGATGCGCATGCCCGCGGTTTCTCGCGTTGTTCCCGTCGCGGCCGGCGTAATCGTGCTCAGCGCGGGCGCGTTGCAACTCACGGCGCTGAAGGCGCGTTATCTTCGCTGTTGCCGTCACGCGGCTCAATCCGGCCTTCATGCACTGCCTACGCGCGCGGTCGCCGCGATAAGATATGGTGTGCGGCTAGGCCTCCATTGCTGTGCGTGCTGTGCAAGCTTGACTGCGGTGCTTGCCGTGGCCGGCGTGATGGATCTGCGTGCAATGGCGGCGGTCACGGCGGCTATTACGCTCGAACGCGTGGCGCCACACGGCGAGTTCATCGCGCGGGGCATTGGATTTGTGGTGATCGGCGCCGGCTTGTTTATGATCGTGCGAGCCGCCTCGCTCGTGTAAAGACTTGTATTCGACATCAGAAGAACTCACTCGATGACCCGATACGTTGCTTTTCTGCGCGCTGTGAATGTCGGCGGCACCGGCAAGCTTCCAATGGCTGAATTGCGAACCATGTGCGAGGCCGTTGGCTTCACCAACGTGCGCACGTACATTGCGAGCGGCAACGTCGTGTTCGACAGCAAGCTTGCCGAGGCATCGGTGAAAAGCCGGCTCGAGCGTTGCCTTGAAGAGTACGCGGGCAAGCCGGTGGGTGTTGCGGTGCGAACGCGTGAGGAACTTGCGCAGGTGCTGACCGCTAATCCGTTCAAGTCCGCCGCGCCGAACCGGACGGTCGCGATTTTCCTCGACACACCGCCGCCCGCCGACGCGCTGACTCACGCGAGCGGCCAGCGCGAAGAAGAAATGGCGCTCGGCACGCGCGAAATCTACGTGCATTACAACAACGGAATGGCAGACACGAAGCTGAAAATCCCGGCCGCCAGAACGGGAACCGCACGCAACATGAACACGGTTGCGAAGCTGGTAGACATGGCGAACGAATAGCGCATGCGGGTTGTGGCATCGGCGGCATCGGCGGCATGAAAAAGGGCGGCACGCATGGTGCCGCCCGTCTATTAACCGCCAATTTTCAGATCAGCCGCCTAGCGCACCTTGCCCGCCTTCCACGCCGACAGCAACTGCTCGTACTTGACCGTCTCGCCCTTCGGCTTCTCGTTGGCGAGCTTCTTCCACGGCGCGTGTTGATCGGACAACCACTTCGACGGATCGCTTTGCGCATTCAGCTCCGGCGCACACACTTTCATGCCGGCGCGTTGCAAACGGGACAACACCTGGTCCATTTCCTTCGCGAGGTTATCCATTGCGGCCTGCGGCGACTTTTCACCGGCGACTGCCGTGCCGACGTTCTTCCACCAGAGCTGTGCCATCTTCGGATAGTCAGGCACGTTGTTGCCGGTCGGCGTCCACGCGACGCGTGCCGGGCTGCGATAGAACTCGATCAGACCGCCGTACTTGTCCGCGTTCTTCGTGAAGTAGTCGCTATGAATGTCGGAGTCGCGAATGAACGTGAGGCCGACAATCGACTTCTTCAGCGACACGCTCTTTGCCGTCACGAACTGCGCATAGAGCCAGGCTGCGGCGCGCTGATTGGGCGGCGTCGACTTGAAGAAGGTCCACGAACCGACGTCCTGGTAGCCATTCTGCATGCCGTCTTTCCAGTATGCGCCGTGCGGCGACGGCGCCATGCGCCACTTCGGCGTGCCGTCAGGATTCGTGACATTGCCGGGCTTGAGCATCGACGCGGTAAACGCCGTGTACCAGAAGACCTGTTGCGCGATCTTGCCTTGTGCAGGCACCGGGCCCGCCTCGCTGAAGGTCATGCCCGAGGCCTCGGGCGGCGCGTATTTCTTGAGCCAGTCGATGTACTTGGTCGTCGCATAGACCGCCGCAGGACTGTTGGTGCCGCCGCCGCGCGACACCGACGCGCCCACCGGATGACAGCCGTCCGGCGTCACGCGTATGCCCCATTCGTCGACCGGCATGCCGTTCGGGATGCCCTTGTCGGCTTCGCCCGCCATGGAAAGCCACGCGTCCGTGAAGCGCCAGCCGAGCGACGGGTCTTTCTTGCCGTAGTCCATATGACCGTAGACTTTGTCACCGTCGATGTTCTTCACGTCGTTGGTAAAGAACTCGGCAATGTCTTCATACGCGGACCAGTTCACCGGCACGCCCAACTCGTAGCCGTACTTCGCCTTGAACTTGTCCTGCAAGTCCTTGCGCGCAAACCAGTCGGCGCGGAACCAGTAAAGGTTGGCGAACTGCTGGTCGGGCAGTTGATAGAGCTTCTTGTCCGGCGCGGTCGTGAAACTCGTGCCAATGAAGTCTTTGATGTCGAGGCCAGGGTTCGTATAGTCCTTGCCTTCGCCCGTCATGTAGTCGGACAGAGGCACGATCACGCCGTAGCGATAGTGCGTGCCGATCAGGTCGGAGTCGGAAATCCAGCCGTCGTAAATGCTTTGCCCGGATTGCATCGACGTCTGCAATTTTTCGACGACATCGCCTTCCTGAATGATGTCGTGCTTTACCTGAATACCGGTAATTTCGGTGAACGCTTTGGCGAGTGTTTTCGATTCATAGATGTGCGTGTCGATAGTTTCCGACACCACGTGTATCTCCTTGACGCCTTGCGACTTCAGTTTGGCAGACGTGTCGACGAACCATTTCATTTCGTCCATCTGCTGCTGTTTCGAAAGCGTGCTTGGCTGAAATTCGCTATCGACCCATTTTTGCGCTTCGGGCATGCCCGCTTGCGCCTGGTTCGCAAGGGCACCTGACACGATGCCTGCCACTGCGAGCGCGACGATCCGTCTCCTCTGTTGCATGGTCTTCTCCTGTGTCTTTCGTGCCCCTTGAATCTGGCCGGAGCCCGCTCGGGGCATCAGCGGAACCGGGAGTTGCCAGCCTTCATTGCATGTGTCGACTTGCTAGCCTTTCCACAGGATCGCGAGCAGAACGAGCACCGAAGCCACGAATCCCGGCCACGAATTCGAGCCTTCGGCGCTGATGCCGATCCATGCGAGGTTCACATACGCCGCCGCGAGAAGACCGATGAACAGACGGTCGCCACGCGTGGTCGAGATGGGCAGGAAGCCCTTGCGTTCGGTCGTCGGCGAGCGCAGTTCCCACATCGTCATGCCGGCCAGCATTACGACAATGCAGCCGAAGAAGAGCGCCACTTCGGGCGTCCAGTACATCCACGTGAACATCAGACTCTCCCCATCGCAAAGCCCTTCGCGATGTAGTTGCGCACGAAGTAGATCACTAGCGCACCAGGAACGATGGTCAGCACGCCCGCCGCGGACAACACGCCCCAGTCCATGCCGGCCGCGGACACCGTGCGTGTCATTACCGCTGCAATCGGCTTCGCGTTCACGGAGGTCAGCGTGCGTGCGAGCAGCAGTTCGACCCAACTGAACATGAAGCAGAAGAAAGCCGTCACGCCGACGCCCGACTTGATCAGCGGCAGGAAAATCTTCACGAAGAAAGCGGGGAACGTATAGCCGTCGATGTACGCTGTTTCGTCGATTTCGCGCGATACGCCCGACATGAAGCCTTCGAGAATCCACACCGCGAGCGGCACGTTGAACAGCATGTGCGCAAGCGCAACGGCGATGTACGTGTCGGTCAACCCGACGCTCGAATAGAGCTGAAAAAACGGCAGCAGGAACACGGCGGGCGGCGTCATGCGGTTGGTGAGCAGCCAGAAGAACATGTGCTTGTCGCCGAGAAAGCGGTAGCGTGAGAACGCATAAGCGGCAGGCAGCGCGACGAGCACCGACATCACCGTATTCATCAACACGTAGATGATCGAATTGATGTAGCCCCAGTACCAGGACGGATCGGTGAAAATGATCTTGTAGTTCTCGAACGTCACATGCTGCGGCAGTGTCGCGAACGTCGACATAGTCTCTTCGTTCGTGCGCAACGAGATCGACAGCATCCAGTACAGCGGAATCAGCGCGAACAACATATAAACGACGAGCACCAACGTGCGCATCCAGCGGTGCTTATCCTGCATGTTCGTCTCCTTCCGCAGCGGGGCCGCCTTTGCCTACACGGCTCATCCAGTTGTAGAGAATGAAGCACAGCAGCAGAATGATGAGGAAATAGATCAGCGAAAATGCGGCGGCTGGACCGAGGTCGAATTGGCCGACCGCTTTTTGCGTCAGGTACTGGCTGAGAAACGTCGTGGAATCGCCAGGACCGCCGCCTGTCAGCACGAACGGCTCCGTGTAGATCATGAAGCTGTCCATGAAGCGCAGCAGCACGGCGATCATCAGCACGCCGCGCATCTTCGGTAATTCGATGTAGCGGAACACGGCAAAGCGGCTTGCGCCGTCGATTTCGGCGGCCTGATAGAACGCATCGGGAATCGCGCGCAGGCCTGCATAGCAGAGCAACGCGACGAGCGGCGTCCAGTGCCAGATGTCCATCACGAGCACGGTGAGCCACGCGGCCGTGGGGCTCGCCGTGTAGTTGTAGTCGAAGCCGAGGCTATTGAGCCAATAACCGAGCAGACCGATATCCGGGCGTCCAAAGATCTGCCAGATCGTGCCGACCACGTTCCATGGAATCAGGAGCGGCATGGCGAGTATGACGAGCGCCGCGGATGCGCGCCAACCCGAAGCCGGCATCGCAAGCGCGAGGCCCACACCGAGCGGAATTTCGAACAGCAGCACGCAAGCGGAAAATATGATCTGCCTGCCGAGCGCGTCGCGCAGGTCGGGATCGGTCATGATGTTGCGAAACCACTCGGTGCCGACGAACACATGCTGTGTCGGGCTGATAATGTCCTGCACCGAATAATTGACCACTGTCATCAGCGGCAGGATCGCGGAGAACGCGACGCAGATAAACACGGGCACGACCAGCAGCCACGCTTTCTGATTGACGGGCTTGTTCATCTGGCCGCTCCTTCGGAGATGCGTGCGTCGATTCTTTCGTCGTTGCAGAAGAACACCGTTTCAGGCGCGGCGAGGCGCAGCCAGGCCGGTCCGTCGACCACGCGCACATGCGGCTCAAGTTTGGCGTTGAACAGATGGCCGTCGCATTGCGCTGTGACGAGTTGATAGTTGCCGAGCTGTTGCGCGCGCAATACCTGCGCCTTGACCGCACCCGCTTCACCTTCCTGTGCGAGCCGCACGAACTCGGGGCGAATGCCGAGTGTGAGCGAGCCGTTTGCATGCTCATGCGCGTGTCTTAGCGTGGCGAGTGTGTCAGTGTCCAGAGCAAGCCGTTGGGCGCCGATCCTCGCGCCTTCCGCGTCAAGCTCGATTGGGCAAAGATTCATGCCGGGACTGCCGATGAAGTAGCCGACGAACGCGTGATCCGGCCGTAGAAAAAGCGCATCGGCGCCGCCCTTCTGAACCACGCGACCGTTTGTCATGACCACGACCTCGTCGGCGAAGGTGAGTGCCTCGACCTGATCGTGCGTAACGTAAATGAGCGTGAGCTTGAGTTGCTGATGGATCTTCTTCAGCTGCCGGCGCAGCATCCATTTCATGGCCGGATCGATCACGGTCAGCGGCTCGTCGAACAGGATCGCTGCGACGTCCTGGCGCACGAGGCCGCGTCCCAGCGAAATCTTTTGCTTCGCGTCCGCTGCGAGGTTGCTCGCCTTATGCGGCAGATCCCGCGTCATGTCGAGAATGTCGGCCACTTCGTGCACGCGGTTCCGGACTTCGGCTGCCGGTATTTTGCGGTTGCGCAGCGGAAACGCGAGGTTGTCGAACACGCTCATGGTGTCGTAGATCACCGGGAACTGGAACACCTGCGCGATGTTGCGCTCGCGTGCGCCCAGCGCGGTCACGTCGCGTCCGTCGAACAGCACCTTGCCCTCTGACGGCTTGACGAGACCCGACACGATGTTCAGCAGCGTGGTCTTGCCGCAACCGGATGGTCCGAGCAACGCGTAAGCGCCGCCGTCTTCCCAGACCATGCTCATGGGTTGCAGCGCGTAGTCGTCGAGCGTCGCCGGATTCGGGCGATACGCGTGCGCGAGATTCTGAAACTCAATGCGCGCCATAGGCGGCCTCCGGACTGGACACGAGCTTCGTATCCGCGCCGAACACAAACAGTTCGTCGGGGTCGATGAATACGTCGAGTTGCGTGCCGAGTTCGATCTGATGCACGCCTTGCAACTGCGCGACGAGATCAATGCCGCCATTGAGCGTGTGCAGATGCAGATAGGTTTCCGAGCCGCTCAGTTCGGCGAGTTCGAGCCGGCATGGAACGGCGATCGAATGCGATGTCTTCGCCGCAAGACGCAAGTGCCCGGGCCGGATGCCGATGCGGCACGTGCCGTTCACAGCGGTGCCGCTATGGATCGGCACGTCGATGCCGATCGGCAGTCGCGCGCTGCCGTTACCGTTCAGTTCGCTCGTGAGCATGTTCATAGGCGGATCGTTGAAGACGGCCGCGGCGTCCACGTCGACCGGTGCGTTGTAGACGTCGAGCGTCGGGCCGAATTGCAGCACGCGGCCTTTATCGACGATTGCCGTATAGCCGCCGAGCAGCAATGCTTCAAGAGGTTCGGTGGTCGCGTACACCACGGTCGTCTTGCCGTCCGCGAAAAGCGTGGCGAGTTCCATGCGCAATTCTTCGCGCAGCTTGTAGTCGAGATTGACGAGCGGTTCGTCGAGCAATACAAGCGATGTGCGCTTCACGAGCGCGCGCGCCAGCGCGCACCGCTGCTGCTGGCCGCCTGACAGTTCGCTCGGCCGCCGCTCCAGCAGATGCTCGATATGCAGTTTTGCCGCGACTTCCTGCACGCGCCGGCGAATTTCCGCGGGGTCGGTCTTCTGAAGCTGGAGCGGCGAGGCGATGTTCTGAAACACCGTCATCGCCGGGTAATTGATGAACTGCTGATAAACCATTGCAAGGTTGCGCTGGCGCACACTCACGCCTGTCACGTCCTGGCCGTCTACGAGCACGCGGCCCGCGCTTGGCCTGTCCAGTCCCGCCATGACGCGCATTAGCGTTGTCTTGCCGGCCTGGGTAGGACCGAGCAACACATTGATGGCGCCTGGCACGAGACGCAAATTCACGCCGTACAGATACGGTTGCCCGCCAGAAACGACACTCACTTGCTCCAGTTCCAGGACCAAATTGCTCTCCTTTCGGGCGCGAGATATGTCTGGGTGTCTGCGCCAGCCGCGGAGCCGGAGCTTCGCGGAGGCGTCAATTGGTTTGCACTCTGATTACACGCAGCAAACAGAATGTCCCTTTTGTTGGTTTGCGTTTAAATCGGGGTTAACCTTACGAAAGGCGGAAATAGAGAACCTTGTCGATTTGGGTGTTCGTAAGCACGACCAGCAGCCTTCGGTTTGCTCTGGATGCCCAACAATTGGGAAGGCGATTTACGCCGCTTCCCTGTCCGATTTAACCTTTCGACTTAGGTTTACGTAATAATCGGCCACGCTGCCGTTTCGATTCACTAACCATTAAAAATGCGCAGGTCATGGCTTTTAGCGAACCAAGGTCTCCATTTTTCAGGTGGATCGTCTCTTCGGCTCAAAACCTGAGCGCCGAGAACCGGCAAATACTTCTCGCCAATCTTTTCACGCGAACGTGGTCAATCGTGTTCGCGTCGATCTGCGAAATCAGCGTCTGCGCCACGGCCTACTATCTGTATCCAAACCTGCTATATGCGAGTTGGACAGGCGCCGTTGTTGCGCTGCTCATGGTGCGTCTCTGGCTTATCTGGCTGTGTCGCCGCTGTAGTGCGCGGGATTTGCCCACGCCTACCTCCGCGTTTGTGTTCGCAAGTATTCTGTGGAGCGCGTTGTTTGGCTTCGGTAGTTTGCTGTGCAATATCAGCGGCGACGCGACGCTCTTTCTGCTTGGCAATGTATGCGCCGTCGGCGTTGTCGGCGGGCTGGCCGGACGCAATGCGGCCACGCCGCGGCTGGTCATGCTGCAGATCCTCTTTATTCTCGGTTTACTGGGAGTCGGCGCTGCGCTGTCGCCCGGCTCGGGAAAACTCGTACTGCTGTTTCAGGCGCCGTTCTGTGCCGCCGGTTTCCTGACCGTTGCGCTGCGCAGTAATCGCGATACGGTCGCGCTCCTGCTCGCGCGCGAAAACAGTCAGCGGCTTGCGCATCACGATAGCCTGACGGGCTTGCCGAATCGGGCGCGCATTAACGAACTGCTGCTGGAGCGCACGGCGGTAGGCTCGTCGCATCGCGAGCCATTGTTCGCCGTTCTATTGATCGACCTGGACGGCTTCAAGGCAATCAACGACAGCCTGGGTCATGCCGCCGGCGACCAGATTCTTCAGGAGGCCGCGGTCCGCTTGCGCGAAGTGCTGCCTGCCGCCGACATCGTCGGACGCCTTGCGGGCGATGAATTCGTGGTCATTTCAGAAGCACCCGACCCGTCCCGCGATGTCCGCGTGCTCGCGGACAGAATCGTCAAAACGTTGGCCCGGCCCTTCGCGTTGAGCGAGGCGCTCGTGCATATTGGCGCGAGTGTGGGCGTCGCGCTGTGTCCCGAGCACGCGACGACCGGGCCGCAATTGCTGATCTGCGCCGACCGCGCGTTGTATGCGGTCAAGCGCAGCGGCAAGAGCGCGTACGTCATTTTCGACGCGGAGCAACATGTATCCGACGAAAACCTGAGCCTGCTGCGCAGCGACCTTGAAGGGGCGCTGCGTTCGTTCAGCGGACTGCGCATGGAGTATCAGCCGATTGTCGATGTGGCCAGCGGCTTTGTGACGGGCCGCGAGGCGCTGATTCGCTGGAAGCATCCGACACGCGGCGAACTGTCGCCCTCGGCTTTCATTCCGACTGCCGAGCGCACCGGCCTGATCCTCGCGCTCGGCGAATGGGCGCTATTGCAGTCGTGCAAGGAAGCCGTCATGTGGCGCGACAAGGTTCCGGTTGCAGTCAATGTATCGCCGGTGCAATTGCGTGAAGAGACGTTTGCGTCGATCGTTGCGGGCGTGCTTCGCAAGACGCGTCTTCCGCCCGAGCGTCTTAACATCGAGGTCACGGAGACGGTGCTGCTGAACGACGACGTCGTGACCCGGCGCAATATTTCGCGGTTGCGTGCATTGGGTATCGGCCTCGCGCTCGACGATTTCGGCACGGGCTTCTCGACGATGTCGACGCTCGTGCGTTTCACATTCGACAAGCTGAAGATCGACAGTTCGTTCGTCAAGGAGTCGGTGCATCGGCGCGAATCTGCTGCGGTCGTGCGTGGGATCGTCGCATTGGCACGCGAGATCGGTATGCCGACCACGGCGGAAGGCATCGAAACTGAAGAGCAACTTGACTTCGTGCGCCGTTCCGGCTGCACACATGCGCAGGGTTTTTTACTCGGCAGACCGGTGCAAGGCTGCGAGATCGCGCGCATCGACGAAAAGCTGCCGGCGCAGTCGGTGAATCCGGCCTAGGCGGTTTCATGACTGCGGCGCAATACGGCGCCTTTATCCGACAGTGAGGAACACGTGGACTCGACACTCAGATTCCAGCTACGGCTCACCGTCTCGCCAGAACTTGCCGGCGCATTGCGCGCCGATTCTTCCGGCGCGGCGCATGTCCCGCTTCAACGGATTTTGCATCGGCATAACGCGACCGTAATTTGTCAGTACGACGCATTCGCGGATTATGTGAGCGAGGCGGAGCGGCTCGGCATCGAAAGATATCCGCTCTATCAGTGGACGCGCGAGACGATCGAAAACCCGGAGAAGAAAGCGAAGTACCTGCGCTCGTTCACGGTCTACGTGAATGGCGAACAGATCTACGACAAGCAAACCGCCGATGCAATGGAGACCGAACTATTGGCGCTATGCGGTGAGAGCGGCGCATCCGGCGGTATTGAAAGCGGTATCGAGCGCATTTCGAAGTTCGATACGAATCCTGCCAACAACCCACAGCCTCCCAGTCGTTAGCGTTTGACCCGTTTCATTCAACTGTCACTGTTTCGCGACTAGGATCACTGGTCAAGCCGCCAGTCCTTCCAACCCACAAAACATAGACATGTCGAACACAAAAAACGCTAAGGCTTCGCCAGCCGATCAGGGCGCTTCCATCGTTTCGCGTCGCGGGTTCCTGAAGTTCGCCGGCGCATCGAGTCTCGCTAGTGCAGCCAACGCGCTGTCAACGGCGCGCGCCGCAGGCACGACGCCGGACGGCACACCGGAGCAGGTACACCTGACCTGGGGCAACGATCCATCCAATGAAGTCACGGTGTCGTGGGCGTCGCTCGCGGCTGCCGTGAAGCCGCATTTGCGTATTGGCCGCGTTGGAGAAGGCAAACGGATCGTGCATGGCGTGCAGACTACGTACACCGACGGCCTCAACGGCGAAGTGGTATTCAACTATCACGCGCGTCTGCGCGATCTCAAGCCGGACACGAGTTACGAATACGAGGTCACGGCCGATAACGACAGCAACGCGGCGCAGCCCTTCAGCGGCAGCTTCCGCACGGCGCCGCGAGGCCGCGCACCGTTTCGCTGGACGAGTTATGGCGACCTCGCCACGCCGAATACCGGCTGGGTGCTCTCGTCGCCGCAAAGCCGGTTCGCCGTGCAGGCGGTCGAGCGCTTTCAGCCGCTCTTTCACCTGCTCAACGGCGACCTTTGTTATGCGAATCTGAACCCGACACAGCAGCCCGAAGTGTGGCGCGACTTCGGCAACAATTGCCAAACTTCAGCCGCGAATCGTCCGTGGATGCCATGCCCCGGTAATCACGAGATCGAGTTTCACAACGGCGAGCAAGGGTTCGCGTCGTACCTCGCGCGCTACGCGTTGCCTGACAATCACACGCGATTTCAGGGGCGGTGGTACAGCTTCCGCGTGAGCTCGGTGCTGTTCATTTCGCTCGATGCCGACGACGTCGTCTATCAGGACGCCGCCGCATTCGTGGGCGGGCCGGCACCGCTCGTGCCGGCAGCGAGCACCGGCAATCCGCCGATCGAGCCCGGCACGTCCTTTTATGTGCGAGGCTACAGCGGGGGCGAGCAAACGCGCTGGCTGGAGAAGACGCTCCGCCACGCGGCCCAGGACGACGACGTCGACTGGATCGTCGTGCAGATGCATCAGGACGCGTTGAGTTCTTCGAAGACGGGCAACGGTTCGGACAAGGGCATCCGCGAAGCCTGGCTTCCGCTTTTCGACCGTTATGGCGTGGACCTCGTGCTATGCGGCCACGATCACGACTATGAGCGCAGCTATCCCGTGCGCGGCTGCAATCACAACAAGGGCACCGATATCGCAACGGGTCGTCCGGTCGATACATTGCAGCCCAAGCCGGTCATGTCGGCAATATCCGCTGGGGCGTCCACATTCGATACGAGCCACGGCACCATCCACCTGATTCTCGGCGGCGGCGGCACGAGCGCACCGCTCGACGTGTATGGCCTCGACGCGGGCACCGGCCTGCCGCAAGCACGCATTTTCACGCGACCTAACCGTCCGGTTCCAGGCAGCACGGCGGGCACGTTCGTGCGAGCAAGCGCCGATGCGGTGGAAGACGCAATCTGGTCCGCGCAACGAGACACCGGCACCGGCTACGGCATCGCCGTGTTCGATCATGAGCCGGGCCATCCGGGCGGCGAGACGACCATCACGATGAACTACTATCACGCACCCGGCGCGGACCAGACGCCTACATCGAACTATGAACTGTTCGAAACCATCGAGCTGAAGAAGAAACGCAAGCGCTGACGCGCGAGCCGGGGAGAGGCAAGAAGCAAGGGGAAGGGACGGCGCGGCAGGTTTTGTTACACGTCTTACCGGTACGCGATGAGGCGGTTACAGAAGCCTTTCGAATCGCCGGTTATACTCGCGCCGTCTCATAAAAACCAAAGACCTCTTATGTCGAAGCGAATCCTGAAAATTGTGGCTGTTGCAGCGCTCACGAGCGCGGCGTCGTTGTCGGCTGTGGCCGGCGATATGAACAATGCGCTTGGCGGCGCGCTCGGCGGCGTAGCGGGTGCGGCACTGGGCGGCGCGGTCGGCGGCAGCACGGGCGCTGTGATCGGCGGCGCGGTGGGTGGCGGCGCGGGCGGCGCGGTGACGTCTAACCGCCGCGAGCGCACGGGCGCCATCGTAGGCGGCGCGCTGGGCGGCGGTGCGGGCACCGCGGCCGGCAACGCCATGGGCGGACGTGGCGGCGGCCTGATTGGCGCAGCGCTAGGCGGCGGCGCGGGCTCCGCGCTCGGCGGCAATATCTCGCGCTCGAACTCGTATGCCGACGACTACTCGCGCGATTACCGCTCGGGCAAGAAGCATCATAAGCATCGGCATTACGACTAAGCGGTACGCCTGAATGCTTCGGGACCGCACCGGCAATACACGTGCGGCCCGGAGACTTATGCCTTCGAAGATCCCGACGTAAACGCAAGCACCGCTTCCTTGAAGCGGGCGCTGCCATACACTTCTTCAATCAGGTCGTCATCGTCGAGTCGTTGTTCGACTACGATGCGGCGCAAGCTCTCCTTCACGGCTTTCTGCGTGACGGGCGAGAGCGCCATCAACCGCTCTGCGAGCGTATGCGCCGCTTCCTGCAACAGGCCAGGCGCGCAGACCTGATAGACGTATCCGCAGGCCAGCGCTTCGTCGGCCGTCAGATAGTCGGCGAGCAGCAGCATCTTTTTGACGCGCGGCGTGCCCAACGCCGCCTGGAGCCGCGCGATGTTGCGCGATGAAAGCGTATTGGACAGCGTTTTCGCAATCGGCGCGCCAAAGCGCGATGCGTCGCTGCAAACACGGAAATCGCACGCCGTGGCAAGCGCCAGACCGCCACCTACGGCCCAGCCGTCTATCACCGCGATGGTCGGCTTCGCAATTCGCTCGACCGTGCCGATCACGCGCTCGACGAACGCTTCGTATGCAACGCCGTCGCGACCATCGCGGAAGCCCGTGAAATAGCCGATGTCCGTGCCGGAGATGAAAGACTTGCCGCCGGCCCCGCGCAACAGAATGCAGCGCACGCTGATATCCGCTTCACACTTCCCGACGAGTGCGAGTAGCGACTCGTACATGTCGAGCGTCATCGCGTTGTGCCGCTCGGGTCTGTCGATCAGGATCTCCGCCGCGCCCGAAGGGTCGACGCTCAGGCTGACCAGTTCGCTCATGATGCGGCTCCGTTGATCTCCGCAAAGATCTCTTCGTTATGTTCACCGAGCAGCGGCGGATGGCGGCGCACGGTCGGCGGCGTGCCGAGCAGCTTGACGGGAAAGCCGATGTTCTTGACCTTGCCCTCGTTCGGATGATCGATTTCCATGCACATGTTGCGATGCCGGGCGTGGTCGCTTTCAAACGCTTCGGGATACGAAAGAATGGGACCCGCTGGTATGCCCGCGGCGAGCAATATGTCGACCCATTCGTTGCTGTCGCGTTTGCCGAATTCCTGCTCCAGCACTTCGATCATCGCCTCGCGATTTTTCAGACGCAGCGACACGTTGGCGTAGTCGGCATGGTCGATCAGATCCGGCCGCTCCAGCACGTGGCACAGCTTGGTCCATAGTTTCTGGTTCGTCGCGCCCATGACGAAGTAACCGTCCCGGGCCTTCACCGCCTGATAAGGCGCGCTCATCTTGTTGCTCGTGCCGAGCGGCGTCGGCGGCACGCCCGTGCCCCAGTAGTCGGACATGTCCCAGATCGAGAAGGCCATGA
The DNA here is from genome assembly GCF_000383275.1 of Paraburkholderia caledonica. Lineage (NCBI taxonomy): Bacteria > Pseudomonadati > Pseudomonadota > Betaproteobacteria > Burkholderiales > Burkholderiaceae > Paraburkholderia > Paraburkholderia caledonica. Next base: position 255,815 of record NZ_KB911039.1, read on the forward strand.
TCGAATCGAACAGCGACGCGTCGATATGCTGGCCTTCCCCGGTCTTCTGCGCACCGATATAAGCCGACAGGAGACCGTACACTGCAAACATCGCGCAGCCAATATCGGCCACCGGCACGCCCGCCTTGACAGGCTTGCCGCCTTTGTAGCCCGTTACACTCATCACACCGGACATGGCTTGCGCCATCAGATCGAAGCCGGGCCGTGACGCCCAGGGCCCGCTTTGCCCGAAGCCTGAGATGCTCGCGTAGACGATCTTCGGGTTGATCGCCTTGATCGACTCGTAGTCGATTCGCAAACGCTGGACGACGCCGGGGCGGTAGTTTTCCACGATCACATCGGCCGTTTTGGCAAGCTTATAAAACAGCTCGCGCCCCTCGTCGCTCTTCAGGTCAAGCGTGACGGAGCGTTTGTTGCGGTTGAGATTAAGGAAGCCCATGCTGTCGGGGCCCTTCATCTTGAAGCCCATTGAACCGCGGGTCTGATCGCCTTCTGGCGGTTCGACCTTGATGACATCCGCGCCGAGGTCGGCCAGCATCATGCAGGCGAACGGGCCCGCCATGACCTGACTCACGTCCAGCACGCGAATGCCTTGCAGTGGGAGATGCGCAGATTCCGTCATGTCGAGCTTCCTCCTCGGATAAGTGGTGTGTTGTAGCTCCACTGTCGCCGAGTGCGCAGGGTGCCGCAAGAATCGCCGCGTCATGGCTGGTTTCGCCGTTCGCGAAACCGTCGCCCGTATTATGGCTAGGCGCCGCCTTCCAGCAATTGAGCCACGACGTTGCGCAGCGTTTGCTCCTGAGCGTGTCCTTCGACGCAGGACAACACGTAGCTACGCCGGGACCAGTCTGCGTCGAGCTCGACCGAAGCGAGCGAATCCTCGGGATGGAAGCTCTGTAGAACATCGGGCGGCATCAAGCCGACGCCGAGACCGTGGCGCACCATGGCGAGCATCGTGTCGAAGCCGTTCACCGTGAAGTTGTTCGGGAACAGCCGCCCGCGGCTGCGATATGCGCGCTCGACCGCGGACAGCACCGCCGAGCCTTTGCCCAGACTCACAATCGGAAGGTCGAGAATGTCGTCCACGCCCACGGGCACCCGGTCGAATGTGAAATGTGCGCGGCTATAAACCAGCACGAGCCGATCCTCCCTGTACGCGAATTTGTCCAGATCCAGAAAGCCGCTTTTCTTCTCGTAGATGCCCACGTCGATCACTTTGTCGCGCAGCAGTTGCTGCACGATCTTGCTGTTTTCCTCGACGATTTTCAGGGCGATGCGAGGGTACTTGCGCTGGATCGCGGCGATTTCACGAGCGAGGAACTGAATGACAACCGCTTTCGGCGCGCCAATGATGATGCGTCCGTCGAGCCCGTGATTGAGCGCCTGTGCGTCGCCTTCCATGCGGTCGATCAGGTTGTCGATCTGCCGGACATACGCCAGTAACTTCGCGCCTGACTCGGTGATCTCCACGCCGTGCGGCACGCGCCTGAAGAGCTTCGCGCCAAGCTGATCCTCCAGGTCCGACACGCGTCGCGACGCTGCCGCGACTGCCAGGCTCAGCTTGTCGGCAGCGCGCGAGATGCTGCCTTCTTCCGCAATGGTCAGCATCAGCCGGACGGTTGTCGTGTCGAATTTCACTTTGTCTCCACTTGTATCGAACGATGATGGGCACGCGCGCCGCCCGATAGTTTAGTGTGCCGCGGCAGGCGGCATCCGGAACCGGTGCGTCGGATGAACGCCGAGCATCGATCGCTGCATCGACCATGGCGTTCTGACGGTAACGATAACGAAAACGCTATCGCCACATACCGTTTCGACATTGGAGCTCTCGCGTTTGCGTCCGTACACTTGTCATTCAGCATGTGCATACAAGTACAGCGTCACGCTGCACCGCACATGCATACCGACAACGACGAATGGTCTTGAACGGCCATCTTGACGGAGACACGTTTTGGACAAGCCCACCAGTTCGCTCACGGCCGCCGCAGTGCGTCCCGCCCGGTTCAACTTTCGTTGGCATGTGCTCATCTGGTTGCTGATCGGCGGGATTATCAACTACATGGACCGCGCGAGTCTTTCTATCGCCGCGCCGGGCATGATCCAGGAACTTGGCCTGACGCGCACGCAGATCGGCCTGCTAGGCAGCGTATTTGCGTGGACGTATGCGGTCATGCAATTGCCGGCGGGCTGGGTGATCGACCGCTTCGGCGCGAAACGCGCTTATGCGTTCGCCATGATCTGGTGGAGCGTCGCGACGTGGCTCACCGGCGTGGTCGGTTCGATCTCCGGACTCATCGTGATGCGCGCGCTGCTCGCGGTGGGCGAGGCGCCGTGCTGGCCGACGTCGGCGAAGATCACTGCCGCGTGGTTTCCGGCGAAAGAGCGCGGCTTTGCGACGGGCGTATGGGATTCGTCTTCAAAGTGGGGGCCGGCCATCGCGCCGGCCATGCTCGTCACGCTGATGGTCGCGTTCGGCTGGCGCTCGCTCTTTCACGTGACGGGCGCTTTCGGCATTGCGTTTGCGCTGCTGTTCCTGATGTTGTATCGCAATCCGATGGACAGTAAGCGTCTCTCCAAAGACGAGCGCGAATACATCGAAGCAGGTGGCGGCGGTCACGAACGGTCGCTCGTCAATTCAAAGCTGCGGTGGCGGTCGCTGTTCGCGCGACGCAGCGTGTGGGGCATGATTCTCGGCTACTTCTGCACGATCTGGCTGTGGAATATCTTCCTCGTATTCTTGCCGCTCTATCTGCTCGACCGGTTCCATATTTCGTTCGCGCAGCTTGGCGTGTATGCGGGCATTCCCTGGGCGGGCGGCGCCCTCGGCGAGATCGCGGTTGGCTATCTTGCGAAGAAGATGGTGGACCGTGGATTCGCGTCGCCGATTGCCGCGAAACGGTTATTGATTGCGTGCTGCGCGGTGGGCGCCGCCGTGTGCGCAATTGCGTTGCCGTTCACTCACGCGTTGAACGTCACTCTCGCACTGTTCACCGTCGGGCTCGCATTCATTGCGGCCGTGGTCGGTTCGGCGTGGGCGCTGGCGGCGGACATTGCGCCGTCGTCGATGATCGCGTCTGTCAGTTCGATCCAGAACTTCGGCGGATATTTTGGCGGTGCGTTCTCGCCGGTCGTCGCTGGGTTCATCGTGGACCGTACCGGTTCCTATGCGCTTGCCTTCATCTCGGGCGGCGCCATTGCCGGATGCGCGGCACTGTTCTACTGGTTCATGGCTCGCGAACCGATTCTGGAGGACGAGGCTGTGTGAACGAGACGGCGCGAGAAAGGGGCTGTCTTGCGGGGAATGACAGGCCGAACGTCGGGAGACTGAGCAGCCACCAGGTAGTGTCTACGGCATCCAGCGAGAAAACCGCCGGATGCCGTTTCAAATGAAGATGCGCGCCGCACACCGAGATCGCTGGCGCAACCCAGGCGGCCATCCGCTCGAGCAGTCGGCGGCTATTGCGTGCCCGGTTGCCTCTGCGCGCCTGAAGCGGGCGTCACCCGAGCCGACTCCTTGACCAACTGATCGGTCATCGCAGCCGCGACAGGATTCGAGTTGCGCCGATTGATCGGCTCGCGATCCGTCACGGACGGCGGCGGCGGTGTCGGAGACGCGGGCGGCGGCGGCAACGACGGATCGAGCTTCGCGGATTCGCGGACGAGCAACTCCGTCATCAAGGCGCCGACGTCGCTGGAACCATGGCGACGCAGATCTTCATGGCTCCGCGCGTCGTCCGCATGCTGCGTGGCCTTGGATCTGGCGCTGTAGCGCTGAGGCTGCGGTTGCTGTTGAGGCTGCGATTGAGGTTGAGGTTGCACCTGCGTCTGCTGCACCTGCGTCTGCTGCGCCTGCGTCTGCGTCTGCGGTTGTACGGGTTGCGCGACTTGTGCTTGTGCTTGAGGTTGCATCTCCGCCGCTGGGATATTCGCCACTGTGGCTGCAGGTGCCGCCGTGGCTGCAGGCGTCGTCGGCATAGGCGCGGCCGGTGCGGGCGCCCGCACATCGCCGCCACTCACAATCGTGCCGCTATTGGATTTAGCGCTCGCGTTCGCATTCGCGTCCGGCGAACCAGGACGCGCGATACTGCCTGCGATCACATGGCTTTCGCCGTAGGAGCGCGACTCGGTCGTGTCTGGCGCGGTCAAGGCCGCCTCGGCTGGAGGCGCCGACTTCCTGTCCTCACGCGGATAAAATAAATAGCCGCAGACCACCAGGTCCGCTAGCACCAGACCGATAATCAACGTCTTGCCGGTATTCGTCATATCTAAACTGAAGCTTCATTCAAGGCAGTGTAAGGTCCATGATAAACGACGACTCGTTGCCTCACCGTGACGCACTCGGTTGCAAATCATGCAGGAGCGGCCAGGCGTCGACGCATTACGTGGATCGTACGAAGAGTTTCTAGAGAAGTCGGCTATTTGTCACCCGCCGTTATTCAACGTTTCGGGCCATCTTTTTTAGAAGTGTGGCGCTATTTGTAGAGGCGACTACCGGCGCTTTGCTGGTTTTCCGGAGAACCCGCAACGCATCGGGGCAATAAAGGCACGCTGGGCATTCTCTGTTACGCTGCTCGACTCATCGCCAACACGTAGAAGGAGCGTCAAATGAGCAAGGGGTATTGGGTAACCACGTATCGCAAGATCAAAGACCCGTCGAAGCTGGCGGCCTACGGTCAGTTGGCGGGCCCGGCCGTGGCCGCTGCCGGCGGCAAGTTTCTCGTGCGCGGTGTCGCGGATGAAGTTCACGAGCAGGGCCTGAAGGAGCGGACGGTGGTGATCGAGTTCCCGTCGTATGAAGACGCAGTCGCCGCGTATGATCGCGACGACTACAAGAAGGCGCTCGCGGCTTTGGGCGATGCGGTGGAGCGCGATCTGCGGATCGTCCGCGGCGCCGAGTAATTCGCTGAGAGTGCGCTAAATAGTGCTGTTTATGGCGGCCGACACCTCGACCGCCGTGACTGCACCTGGCGCAGGGCACAACAGCGCGGTCCGCAAAGACCTATTTCACCGCGCCCAACGCCAGCCCTTTCACCAGATACCGCTGCAACCACGCGAACACGATCGACACAGGCAACGTCGCGCAAAGCGTAGCGGCCATCACGAGATGCCATTCCACCACGTACTTGCCGGCGACCATATCGGTCACCTGCACGGTGAGCGTCTTGTTCTCCGGCGAGCGGATCAGCGTGTACACCACGGCGAACTCATTCCAGGCGTTGATAAACGTGAAGATCGCCGTAACGACGATTGCGGGCACGGCAAGCGGTAGAAACACCTTGAAAACGGCCTTCGTGCGACCGCATCCTTCGAGCCACGCTGATTCTTCGAGATCGCGCGGCACCGTTTGGAAATACGACGACAGCATCCACACAGCGAATGCAATATTGAACGCGGCATAAGAAACGATCACGCCGATTTTCGAATCGACGAGGTTGCCGTCGCCATAAGGAATCATGGCCGCGAGCCTGAACAGGCCGACCACCAGCAGAATAGGCGACAGCATTTGCGTGACGAGCAGGAACTGGCGATACGTTCCGCGTCCGCGAAACGGGAACCGCGCCAATGCGTAAGCCGCCGGCAAGCTCACTGCGAGCGCGAGCAGCGTCGAAAGCAAGCTGATTACCGTGCTATTGCGCAGCGCCACGCCAAAATTCGCGGCTTGCCACATATCGACAAAGTTGCTCCATTGCCAATGCACCGGCAGCCAGCGCGCCGGATACACGAAGATCTCCGAAGCAGGCTTCAATGCGGTGAAGAGCATGACGGCGAACGGGAACAGCACGACCACCACGAGCGGCGACAATGCGAGCCAGCACCACAACGAGCGTTTCGCTTTTGCGCTGAGCGTCATGACGGTTCTCCTTCTTTCGCGGGCTGCAAGCGCAGATACGCCATCGAGAAAACGAACAGCATGACCAGCATGATGAGCGAAACGGCCGCGGCCTCGCCTGGACGTCCGAGCCTGAAGCCCAGTTCATACAGATACGTGACGAGAATATGCGTGCTGTTGTCGGGTCCGCCTTGCGTCATGACCCAGATAATCGGAAACGAGTTGAACACATAAATGACGTTCAACAAGATGGTCATATTGATGAAGGGCCGCAGCAGCGGCAGCGTCAGCTTGCGAAACTGCTGCCATGCGCTGGCGCCGTCGATGCGCGCCGCTTCGTAGATGTCGCCTGGCACCGATGACAATCCGCCGAGCAGAATCGTCACGGTAAACGGAATGGAGACGAGAATGCCGACCGCGATCTCTACCGGAAAAGCGAACTCGGGCGTCGCGAGCCAGTGAATCGGTCCGCCGATCAGGCCGAGGCGCTGAAGCGTGACGTTGACCATGCCGTAGTCGTCGTTGAAGGCCCAGCGCCACACAACGGCGGTCATCGTCAACGAGACAGACCACGGCAGCATGACGATCGTTCGCGCGACGCCGCGTCCATAGAAATCCTGATTCAGCACGAGCGCAACGGGCACGGAAATCAGCACCGTGCCGCCTACTACGAACACGGTCCAGACTATCGTGCGCCTCGCTGCCGCGAGAAACGCGGGATCGCCGAAGATCGTGTAAAAGTTCTGCAGGCCCGTGAAATCGCGAATGGCGCCGAAGCGCGACACCTCATGCAGCGATTGCCAGACAATGTTGAAAATCGGATAGCTGATGATAAAAAGCGCCAGCACGAGGCTCGGCGCAATCAGCAACCAGGGCGCTTGCAGGCGTGAAGAAGCGGAACGGCTCATACGTGCTCGATCGTGAGACGCGCCTGCACAACGGAGCGGGCGCGACGGAATGGGCCGGATAGTCGATAACGGTCGATGACAGTCGATTACGGCCAGCATGATGGCCGGAATGCGCGCCGCGCGTTTCTATCCGGCTGCTATTGCAGCCGCGCGGCGCGTGTCCCGTGTGCAGCGAATTACCGCAATCTCACCGCGTAGCGCCGCTCAATGACCGAGCGACTTGTTGGCTTGCGTGGCCGCCGCATTCAACGCGTCAGCGGGCTTGGCTTTACCCAGATAGATCGACTGCATTGCGTCGGTCACGGCCTTCGCGGTGTCTTCCCAACCTGTCACGGTCGGCGCAAAGCGGGCCGTGGGCAGCAGTGCGACGAATGCTTTGGTATCCGGATCGTTGAACGCCGGGTCCGACGATTCAGCCTTGGTGGTCGGCAGGAAGCCCTCGGTCGTCGTGAACTCGACACGCGGTTCCTTCGTGAACAGATAGTCGAGGAACTTCCATGCGGACTTCTTCACCTTCGAGTTCTTGAACATCACGATCGAGTCCGTGACCGCGTAGGTGGCGTGAGTGGTGCCCATCGGAATCGGATCGATACCGTACTTCAGGTTCGGCGCTTCCTTCTTGATCTGTTTAGCGAGGAACGGTGCGGAGATCATCATCGCAACGCGGCCCTGCTTGAAGAGGTTCTGCACGTCTTCACGGCTATAGCCGGTGACGCCAGGCTGTGTCAGCCCCTGATCGATCATCGACTTGTAGAGCGTCGCGGCCTTGATGCCCGCGGGCGAGTTGAACGCCGCCTTGTTGTCCTTGCCGATTACTTCGCCGCCGTTCGTCCACAGTACATAGTAAAAGTAGACGTCCGTTTCGATTTCTTTGCCCTGCAGGCCGAAGCCGGCAATACCTTGCGCCTTCAGCTTCTTCGACGCTTCGATTACGTCGTTCCATGTTTTAGGGCCGTCGGGATAGCCGACTTTCGCAAGCAGATCCTTGTTGTAATAGAGCGCTCGTGCGGAAGCCGCAATCGGCAGGCCATAGACCTTGCCGTTGATCTCGCCCGGCGCGAGGAACGGACCAATAAAGCGGCCTTTGAAGCTTGCATCCATGTAGCCGTCGAGCGGCTCCGCCACGTCGTCCTTAACGAAGTCGAGCAGCCAGCGCGTGCCCACGATCGCGAGATCGGCGTTCGCGTTGCCGGAAATATCCGTCTGGAGTTTCTGTTGCAGCGTGTCCCAGTTCACGTCTTCGATTTTGATGGTCGTGCCGGGATTGGCTTTCTCGAAGTTGCGAGCCATCTTTTCGAAGTACGGCGCGGTTGCATCGCTGTAGTGCGCGACGGTCACGCGAACCGTGTCGGCGTGAGCCGCCACGGCAATACCTGCAAACGCGAGCGCCACGGCAACTTTGCCGAGCGCGAGGGAAGCACGGGCATGCAACGACATTTCTCTCTCCTGTGTCGACCTTAGTCAGTGCATTAGCGCTTACCAAGGTCCCATCAACGATTGGTGGGATGGTCCGCTGCCGTCGCCGGCCGCTGTGGTTGAATTGTTTGAAAAAATCCTACACGGCTAAAAATGCATTGTCACGTAGGGTCTGCGATATTTCGTTCGCGATGGTTTTGTGCATAAGATGCCTGTAGGCAAGGCATATTCTGCGCGTGGCATGCGGTGCAAAAACCCAATATTCGGGATGACGAAGTGCGACGCGGCTTCCATGCTGTAATAAATTTACAGACGATTTAGATAGACGCGGCAAGCGTGAAAAGCGAGGCGGACATGAATCGTGTGGTGTTGGTGACGGGCGCTTGCGGCGGCATCGGCAGCGTGTTGTGCAAGCGTTTCGTCGAGCAGGGCGACACGGTCCTCGCGCTCGACATCGATGTGGCGGCGCTGGAGCGCTTGACGAAGCAACTCGGCGAAACGCAGGTCAGCCCGATAGCGGTCGATCTCGGCGACGCGGCCGCGGTGCAGCAAGCCGTTGCATCCGCCGTGGAAAAACGCGGACCGGTGGATGTGCTCGTCGCCAATGCGGGCGCAGCCGAAGGTCTGACGCTGGCCACGACAGATGCCGCGAGCTGGCAGCGTGACATTCACCTGAACCTGAACGGCACCTATCACACTGTCGAGGCAGTGCGTTCGTCGATGATCGAGCGCAAGAGCGGAGCGCTAGTGCTGATCGGTTCCGTGAACGGTTTGGCGGCGCTCGGACATCCCGCGTATAGCGCGGCAAAAGCCGGGCTCATCAGTTACACAAAGGCCCTTGCTGTGGAATTGGGCCGTTACGGCATTCGCGCGAACATCGTCTGTCCCGGCACCGTGAAGACGCAGGCATGGCAGGCGCGCGTCGACAAGAATCCGCAGGTCTTCGAAGATCTGAAGAAGTGGTACCCGTTGCGCGATTTCGCAACGCCCGACGATATCGCCGACGCCGTGCTCTTTCTCGCTTCGCCAATGGCGCGTGTGATCACCGGTGTAGCGTTGCCTGTAGACGGCGGATTGATGGCCGGCAACCGTCTGATGGCTCAAGAGTTGACGCTCGAATCGCTTTGATAGAAACCGCAAGACGATGAGGAAAGCATGGCAGCAGTGCAACTGAGCGGCATCTTCAAACGCTATGGCGACACGCAGGTCGTGCACGGCATCGACCTTCATATCGACGACGGCGAGTTCGTCGTGCTCGTGGGCCCGTCGGGTTGCGGCAAAAGCACGTTGATGCGGATGGTCGCGGGCCTCGAGGAGATCAGCGGCGGCGATCTCATGATCGGCGGCACGCGCGCGAATAATCTCGCGCCGCAACAGCGCAATATCTCGATGGTGTTCCAGAGCTACGCGCTGTATCCGCATTTGTCGGTGTACGAAAACATCGCTTTCGGCCCGCGAATCCGCAAGGAGTCGCCTGCCAATTTCAAGCCGCGAATCGAGGCTGCCGCGAAGATGCTCAATCTGGGCGGTTATCTCGACCGCTTGCCGCGTGCGTTGTCGGGCGGTCAGCGCCAGCGCGTCGCGATGGGCCGCGCGGTGGTGCGCGAGCCGTCCCTGTTTCTGTTCGACGAACCGTTGTCCAATCTCGACGCGAAGCTGCGCGTGCAAATGCGCACGGAGATCAAGGCATTGCATCAGCGCCTGAAAAACACGGTGATTTACGTGACGCACGATCAGATCGAGGCCATGACGATGGCCGATCGCATCGTCGTGATGAACGCCGGGCGGATCGAACAGATTGGGCGTCCGTTGGAGCTTTACGATCACCCCGCGAATCTGTTCGTCGCAAGTTTTCTCGGCTCGCCGTCGATGAATTTCGCCGAAGGCGTTCTCGTGAACCGCACGCAAGGTTCGGGACTCGCATTGAAACTCGCGGACGGCGGCGAGATCGTGCTCGAAGGCGCGCCGGCTTCCGCGACGGTCGGCGCAAAGGTCACGCTGGGCGTGCGGCCCGAACACATCGAGACAATTACGCAGACACCCGACGTGACAATGCAAGTCGAAGTCGTGGAGCCGACTGGCGCCGAAACGCATCTGTACGGGAAGATAGGCGGCGACACGTGGTGTGTGACGACACGTCAACGTTCGAAGGTCGAGCCTGGTGAGCGCGTCACGCTGCGCTTGCCGGCCGCACATATTCACCTGTTCGATACGGAGAGTGGGCGCAGACTGGTCTGAGCCGCGTGTTGCCGATCGAAGCTGCGACCCACGCGGATTCATTTAACCCTTAAGGAACACCGGGTGTCCGCACCGAACTTGATTCCCCACATCCGCAGCGCACTCGCCAATTTGCGGCCAGCCGAACGCAAGGTCGCGGACATGGTGCTGAGCGACGTCGACTTCGCGATGCGTGCGAGCATCACTGAACTTGCGCAGCGAGCGGACGTATCGGAGCCCTCTGTCACTCGGTTTTGCCGCGCGATCGGCGCGCACGGCCTGCGCGACTTCAAGATGCAGTTGGCGCAGAGCGTGGCGGGCGGCTTGCCGTATGCGTCAGCGGCAATCGCGCGCGACGACGACGTGCAGACCTTGATGGACAAAGTGGGCGAAGCCGCCGTCGATGGCATCACGCACGCGCGCGGCGCGCTGGATCCTGCGGTGGTCGAAAGCGCGATTGCCGCGCTATCGAGCGCACGACGCGTGTTCTTCTTTGGCGTCGGCTCGGGATCGGGGCTGGTCGCGCAAGACGCGGCGTTGCGCTTCCTGCGCCTCGACATCGCCGCCACGGCTTTTACCGACGGTCACTTGCAGCGCCTGTATGCGGGCATGATGGAACCGGGCGACGTCGCCTTTGCCATTTCGCATTCCGGACGCAGCACGGAAGTGAACGAAAGCATCCAGATCGCAAAAGAGCGCGGCGCGACGACAATCGCGCTCACCAACGTCGGCTCGCGCCTAGCGTGGCTCGCGGATATACCGCTGCTGCTGCGCGTGCCGAGCCCGATCGATCCGAATACGCCCGGGGTCTCGCGGCTCGTGCATCTTTGCATCATGGACGCGCTGGCAATCGGCGTCGCGCTCAAGGCCGGGCCGAAGACGCTGGAGAAGATGCGGCATGCGAAGGCGAGGCTATCGTCGCATGAGCCGCAGACCGGCGATTAGGCGCTCAACCCGCTCCCATCCACCCAAATCTCCGCGACAACCTCAACGTCGCCGCACACAGCGTTTGCGCGGGTTCGCCCGTCGCGTCGCTGTCGAAACTGCCGCTGGGTCCCATCAACGCGAGCACGAGGCAGATGCTGCCGGTGTGGTCGAACACAGGCGCGGCCAATGTGTCGATGCCGGGCACCGGCCGGCTCAGCGCACTGTCCATGCCTCCCGCGCGAACTTGCGCGAGACGCTCCCGGTACGCTTCCTTCAGCTTTGCTCCGTGCTTGTCCGCTAGCGCATCGGCAGCGTTCGAGCCCGCCAGCCGCAAATGATCCTGCGTGAGCAGACCGGCACGCACGTCGTCCGCTACATAGGCGGAGAACACGCGGCCGATCGCCGTATTCACCAGCGACATCACCGTGCCCACCCGCAGGCTCACATGCAACGGCCGCGCCGATTCTTCCAGCCGCACGACTGTCGGTCCAAGCGGACCGAGCACCGCCATCGCGACGCTCATGGCCGTCGATGCCGCGAGTTCGACCACTTCCGGCTCCGCCTCGCGCGTGGGCGAGAGTCGCTGCAGGCCGATCAAACCGAGTTCCAGCGCCAGCGGCCCCGCGGCGAAACAGCCGGACGCATCGCGGCTCAGCAAGCCGATTTTCAGCAGACTCACCAGATGCGGGAACGCTTTCGCCGGCGGCATCCCGGCCGCAGCGGCCAGATCGCGCAGCGTCAACGGCCGCGCGGCGGCGACGAGTGCCGCCAGCAACTCGCCGGTGCTGTCGAGCGACTGGATGCCGCGCTGCGGCTTCGCATCGGCGGAAGCGGGTGGTAGAGAAGAAGTGTCGGTAGGCGCGGTCACGGTGCGGTCGATGCAAGCAGGGAAGATCCGGCGGCGAGTTCACCGCCGATGTCGCGAGCCGTTGCGAGCAACGCGCGAGCGATGGGGCCATCGACGGTCGCGTCGATGGCGCCGGTCGAGCCGATCACCGTCAACGCTAGGGCCAAATGACCGTCCGGATCGAACACTGGCGCGCTCAGGCTGCTGATGCCCGGACTCGGCGCGTCGACGCTGCACTCCAGGCCGCGCGCGCGAATCTTGTCCACCGCCGCCTGAAAGGCGGCGTCTTCGCCCGGTTTGGTGGACATGCCCGGCGCAGCGCCGGACTGATTCGCCCACATCGTGTCGAGCGTCTCGCGCGGCAGATAGGCGCAAAACACGCGTCCCGTGGACGTGGCCGGCAGCGACATCACCGTGCCCACATGCAGATTCACATGCAATGGAAACCCCGCATGTTCGTAGCGGACAATGGTCGGCCCCTGCGGCCCCGCAATGCAGATCGCGACGCTAAATCCGATTGCCTCGGCCAGCGCGGCCACGCGCGGTACGGCGGCGCGAAACGCCGGTTGATTCTCCAGATGCAAGAGGCCCAGGCGCAACGACAACGGACCGGGCTCGTAGCGGCCGGTGAGTTCGTCCCGCTTGATGAGGCCAAGGCGGCTCAAGCTGACCAGATAAGCGTGCGCCTGCCCCGGCGCGAGCTCGGCGGCGGTGGAGAGGTCCGACAGTGCCAACGGCGCGCGCGCCCGCGCCAGCGCGAGCAGCACCCGGCCGCTGACTTCGACGCTCTGAATGCCGCGCTGCGTCTTGCCGCTGTCTGTCGTCTGGCTGCCGCCCGAGCCTTCGCCCGCGGATGGTTTCGCTGCTTTGCCCACGCCCGTGTTCGTCCGAAAAAGCGTCCATGTTAACCGAAGCCCGGCTGCAAACCCTGCCTGTTCACACCGTCATGTTAGACGTTCGAGCATTTGCGTATAGCGATAGATTTCGCTATTGACAAATAAACTGACGCGGCCATAAGATGCATTCACCCCGATACACCGGCGCAGTCATAGAGTCAAAAACGGGGCGAGACAACCTCCAATACCGTCAGTTCGCGCCAAGGCGCGCCGCCGGCCGTCTCGCCTCACGTCCAACTTTTGAGGGAGACAAGCATGGCAAAGGCATTCGCATCTCAGGCCGATCTGGAAGTCAAGAAAGTCACGTGGACGCAACTGTCCGAGAACGCCTACGCGTACACGGCGGAAGGCGATCCGAATTCCGGCGTGATCATTGGCGACGACGGCGTGCTGATCGTCGACACCACCGCCACGCCGGCCATGGCGCAAGACCTCATTGCGAAGATTCGCAGCGTGACCGACAAACCCATCAAATACGTCGTGCTTTCGCACTATCACGCGGTGCGCGTGCTCGGCGCGTCGGCGTATTTCAAGGAAGGCGCGCAGGAAGTGATTGCGAGCCGCGGCACGTACGAGATGATCGTCGAGCGTGGCGAAGCGGACATGAAGTCGGAGATCGAGCGCTTCCCGCGTCTCTTTGCCGGCGTCGAAACCGTGCCGGGCCTGACGTGGCCGACGCTCGTGTTCGAAAAGGAAATGACGCTGTTCCTCGGCAAGCTCGAAGTGCGCATCGCGCATCTCGGCGCGGGTCACACGAAGGGCGACACGGTAGTGTGGCTGCCGTCGCAGAAGGTGCTGTTTTCAGGCGATCTCGTCGAATACGACGCGGCATGCTATTGCGGCGACGCCCAGCTCGAACAGTGGCCCGCCACACTCGAAGCACTGCGTGCGCTCAATGCGGAGAAGCTGGTGCCGGGCCGCGGCCCAGCGCTGACCACGCCGGAAGATGTTAACAAGGGCCTCGATTACACGAAGGATTTCGTCACCACGCTGTTGCAGCAAGGTCGCGAAGCCGTCGCACAGAAGCTCGATCTGAAAGCCGCGATGGCGCACACGCGTAAAGCAATGGACCCGAAGTTCGGGCACGTGTTCATCTACGAACATTGCTTGCCGTTCGATGTCTCGCGTGCTTTCGATGAAGCGAGTGGCATCACACATCCGCGCGTCTGGACTGCGCAACGCGACAAGGAAATGTGGGACGCACTGCAAGCCTGATCTGCATACGAATAGAAGCGAATAAAAGCAGGGAAGCACAGCAGAGCCAAGCGGAGAAGGACGGAGACACAAGATGAGCATCGACTACCAGAGGCTGTCGTTCGAATACCGGCCGTGCCGCGAACAGAGCGCGCAAGACATGCATAGCGGCGCGGAGCAGCCGGCCTACCCGGTAATCGTGGTTGGCGCGGGCCCGGTGGGCCTCGCCACGGCGATCGACCTCGCGCAGCAGGGCGTGCCGGTGGTACTTGTAGACGACGACTGTTCGTTGTCCACGGGCTCGCGCGCGATCTGCTTCTCGAAGCGCTCGCTCGATATTTTCGATCGCCTCGGATGCGGTCAGCGAATGGTGGACAAGGGCATCAGCTGGAATGTCGGCAAAGTGTTCCTCAAAGACGAACTCGTCTATTCGTTCAATCTGCAGCCGGAAGCGGGCCACCATCGGCCCGCGTTCATCAACTTGCAGCAGTATTACGTCGAAGGCTTTCTGCTCGAACGCGCGCAGCAAATGCCGAACATCGAGATTCGCTGGAAAAGCAAAGTGGTCGGTGTGGAGCAAAGCGGAACGCCGGGAACGTGCGACGCAGCCGTGACGTTGACCGTCGACACGCCCGACGGTCAGTACGCTTTGCGCGGCCGCTATGTGGTCGCCGCCGATGGCTCGCGTAGTCCGATTCGCAATTTGATGGGACTCGACAGCAAAGGCGTCACGTTCAAAGACCGGTTCCTGATCGCCGACGTGAAAATGGAAGCGGACTTTCCGACCGAGCGCTGGTTCTGGTTCGATCCACCGTTTCATCCGAATCAGTCGGTGCTGCTGCACCGTCAGCCGGACAACGTGTGGCGAATCGATTTCCAGCTTGGATGGGACGCCGATCCGGTGCTGGAAAAAACGCCGGAGCGCGTCATTCCGCGTGTGCGCGCGTTGCTCGGACCCGATGCAAAGTTCGAACTGGAATGGGTCAGCGTCTATACGTTTTCGTGTTTGCGCATGGAGCGCTTCCGGCACGGCAACGTGCTGTTCGCGGGCGATTCCGCACATGGTGTGTCGCCGTTTGGCGCACGCGGTGCCAATAGCGGCGTGCAGGACGCGGAGAACCTCGCATGGAAACTGGCGATGGTGCTCGAAGGCAAGGCGTCGGATGCGTTGCTCGACACGTATGCAAGCGAACGCGAATTTGCCGCCGACGAAAACATCCGCAACTCGACACGGTCCACCGATTTCATCACCCCGAAGAGTCCGGTGAGCCGCGTGTTTCGCGACGCTGTGCTGAAGCTCGCACGCCACCATCCGTTTGCGCGGCAGCTGGCGAACAGTGGCCGCTTGTCGGTGCCCGCGGTGCTGAGCGGCTCGCCGCTGAATACGCCGGATAACGACAGCTTCGAGGGGGCGATGGTGCCGGGTGCGGCCTGTGTGGATGCGCCAGTGCAGGCGGCGCGCGAACCGGCGTGGCTGCTCGCTCATCTTGGTCAGCAATTCACTGGCGTGCTGTTCTGTGGCGAAGATGGCATCGACGCGCAAACCGAAGGCGCGTTGAATAGCCTTCTCACAGGCGCGATTCCTATGAAACTCGTTGTGGTCGCCCGTGGCGAAGCGGCGGCGCCCGCGATAGCGCACGCGAAGATTGTGCGCGACGTGGAAGGCGTGGCGAGCGCGCGCTACGACGCGCAACCCGGCACGTTTTATCTGATCCGGCCGGACCAGCATGTATGCGCTCGTTGGCGGCGACTCGACGCGAGCGCGGTGGAGAACGCGCTGAAACGCGCGTTGTGCGTGGAAGGTACGGCCTGAATCCACCGCAGGCGTAGCGATAAATAGGATCTGGAGACACGACATGGCACTGAACACGCAACTGAATCTCGCGCGTCCCGACGATTTCTACGAGGCGTTGATCGACATGCATCGCGACCTCGACGACGCGCGCAGTCAGTCCGCCAATGCGCAACTCATTCTGCTGCTAGCCAACCATATCGGCGATCACGCGACGCTGCTCGAAGCGATCCGTCTCGCACGCGAAGGCGTGGCTGATCCAGCGACACAAGGCGGCGAGATCCATCCACTGGCAGCGTAATCGACGCTGCATGTAGCGTGAACGCGCGCCCGGCTCCCAGGGTCGCGCGCACTTCATCGCGACAGTAGGGCGGTTCCGCGCATTCGCACGCCGCCACCTCAGCAGACAACAACGCGGTGCATCAAGACACCGGACCCGTGGGTCCGTAGGACCCTTCACGCCTCATGTTTGGAGATAACCGATGAGTCAATCACTTGCCCGCGCGCTCGAGCCGAGTTCAAGCACTGCCGCGCACGACGATCTGCTGTATCGCAAAGTATCGCTGCGTATCGTGCCGTTTCTGTTTCTCTGTTATGTCGTGTCGTTTCTGGATCGGATCAACATTGGCTTCGCGCAATTGCAGATGAAGCACGACCTTGGTTTCAGCGACGCCATGTACGGTCTCGGCGCAGCCGTGTTCTATATCGGCTATGTGCTGTTCGAAGTGCCCAGCAATCTCCTGCTTTCGCGATTCGGCGCACGCCGCACGTTCACGCGGATCATGCTGCTGTGGGGCGTGGCGTCGGTTGGCATGATGATGGTGTCGACGCCCGCGCACTTCTATCTGCTGCGCTTCATGCTTGGCGTCTTCGAAGCCGGCTTTTTTCCGGGCATCGTACTGTATTTGACCTATTGGTATCCGGCGCGCCGGCGCGCGTCCGTGCTGTCGGTTTTCTTCGCGGGCGTTGCGGTTGCGGGCGTGCTCGGCGGCCTGGTGTCGGGCTGGATCATGCGCGATATGGGCGGCGTGCTGGGTCTGTACGGCTGGCAGTGGATGTTTGCGATTGAAGGCGCGCCGGCCGTTGTGCTGGGGCTCGTCGCCGCGTTTTATCTCGTCGACGGCCCGCAGCACGCAAAATGGCTTACGGCGGGCGAGAAAGCCCAACTGATCGCCGAGCGCGATGAGAACCGCACCGCATCGTCGCATTCGTCACACTCGTTCATCCAGGCTTTGCGCAATCCGCGCGTCTACCTGTTTGCGTTCATCTATTTTTCGCTGACGTGTGCGTCGTTGACGCTCAGTTTCTGGATGCCGTTGATGATTCGCGACTTCGGCATTCGCGATGTTCTCGCAATCAGTCTTTACAGCGTCATTCCGAATGCAATCGGTGCGGTTGGTCTCGTGCTGATCGCGCGTCATTCCGACCGGCGCGCAGAGCGTCGCCGGCATTTCGCGGTATGCACGATTGGCGGGGGCATCGCGCTGTCTCTTTTGACGCTGCATTTAAGCAGTTTTCCGGCGATGCTCGCGATTCTGTCGCTCGCAACATTGTTGATCTTCTCTGCGTTGCCAATCTTCTGGACCGTGCCGTCGAGTTACCTGTCAGGCGCTGCGGCGGCGGGCGGCATAGCGTTGATTAGCAGCATCGGTATTACGAGCGGCATTGTCAGCCCGTGGGTGATCGGGCTGATCAAGGCGCACACCGGCAGCATGGATAGCGCGCTTTATATATTGACGGTATTGCTGTTCGCGAGCGGTGTCGCGCTGTTAATCGGCGTGCCGAAAGAAGCAACGAGCGCGTGAAATCCCGCCGTGCAGAAGGGGAATCATCATGTAGAGTCGCGGTAATTCCACTGCGCTCAGTTCTTCCGATGTCTGACACCATCGAACCGCTTCCACTCCAGCATCAAGGGCCGCCCGACGTTTCGTTGTGGCGGATCGATCTGCGTTTCGACATGTCGCTCGATGCCGCACGTTTCGCGTGCCTCAGTCACGACGAGCGCGAACGAGCGCACAACTTCCGCCAGCGTGACGACGGGCTGCGCTTCGCCTCAACGCGCGCGGCGTTGCGCGAGTTGCTCGCGCAACGCATGGGCGTTGAAGCTCACGCTGTGCGCTTCGCACTCGACGCAAACCGGCGGCCACGGCTCGCGGATTCGACAGCGCCCGATTTCAACGTGTCCCATGCGGGAAGCTTTGCTTTGATCGCGATGTCGAATGTTCGGCGCGTCGGTGTCGATATCGAACAGCACAGCGACAGATTCGACTGGCGTTCCATCATGACGCTGACGCTCGACCCAGACGAAGCGGCGTGGATCGAGCGCCTCGATCCTTCCGAACAGATGACCGCGTTCTACGACGCATGGACGGCGAAGGAAGCGCTCGTCAAAACAACGGGCGTCGGCATCACGCGAGGCTTGCAGCATCTCGCCGTACTGCCGCGCGAAGGCAATCGCGTGATGCTGCGCAATGCCATTGCGCACGACATGCGTGAGATCGCCGCGCAATGGATAGAGGCGCCGCATGGCTATGCCGCGTGCGTTGCGTGGTCGCTGTCGACGTCGATGTCGTCGCGTGCGCAGTAACACGCGGACTGTCAGCACGTGCGTTGCCGCGCATCACAATGCAACTCAATGCAACTAACTGTCAGCCCCGCACCCCGCCTCCCGATATGATGACAAAGCGCGGCAAAGCCGGGCACCAGAACCGCTTAGCAACAATGCTTCTCTATCCAGACTAGCCATGCCGACACATCCGTCCGACGCTGCCGCACCTCCCATAGCCGACTACGCGGCGCAGCGCCTTCCTATGTTGATGCTGGCTGCCGCGTTGTCGCTGGGGAGCGCAATTGCGCTGGGCCTCGCGCGCTTTGCCTACGCGCTGCTATTACCGTCGATGAAACTGGACCTCGGCTGGACCTTCGCCGAAGCCGGGGCAATGAACACTGCGAATGCGCTCGGCTATCTGCTCGGCGCACTGGCGTTTCCGCGACTCGCGCGTCGCTGGCAGGCAGACAAACTGTTCGTGGCCGGCTGCGTAGGCACCGCGTTTCTCATGGCGGCCAGCGGCCTGCTTGCCGACACTAATTCGCTGCTTGTGCTGCGCGTGATCACTGGCGCGAGCAGCGCTGCGGTTTTCATTAGCGGTGGCGTGCTCGCCGCGCGGCTTGCGTCGGCGAGTCCGCGCGATGCGGGCCTCGTTCTCGGCTTGTATTACGGGGGCACGGGATGGGGCATCGTCGCTTCGTCCGTACTGGTGCCGTTGACCATTCTCAACCGTGCGCATGGCTGGCAGTTTGCGTGGTTTGCGTTGGCTGCCGCATGCGCGGCATTCAGCGTGGCCGCCATCGGCGCCGCGCGCAAGATCGAGGGCGTGCACGCGGTGGCGGCAACGGCACCGGCGCACTTGGGCAATACAGACGACGCCCCGCGCTGGCCGCGTTTCGCTCGTGCGCTCGGCGGCTATGCGCTGTTCGGCGTCGGCTATATCGGCTACATGACGTTCATTGTCGCGTTGTTGCGCAACGCGGGCATGAGCGCCACGGTCGTCACGGGTTTTTATCTGTTGCTCGGCATCGCGACGGTGCTTTCCGCGCGCCTGTGGTCAGGGCTGCTCGACCGCATGCGCGGCGGTCAGGCGCTCGCCGTGCTCAATGCGTTGCTGGCGGTCGCGACGCTGTTGCCCGCGCTATTCACGCAACCGTGGATCGCGTTCGCATCGGGCGCGCTGTTCGGCGCGACGTTCCTGTCCGCCGTTGCATCGACGACGGCGTTCGTGCGCCACAACCTGCCGACGAGCCACTGGGCAAAAGGCATCAGCGCATTCACGATCGTTTTTGCATTTGGGCAGATCGTTGGGCCGATGGTTATCGGCTGGGTGTCCGACGGAGCAGGTCTCGCTCGCGGCCTCATCTATTCCGCGCTGTTGCTGGCGGGCGGCGCTGTGCTCGCCGCATGTCAAAGACCGCTGCGTCGGAATTGAATGCGTGTATTGACCGGGAGCGGTGTCGCCTTATACCTGCACGGACGGAATGCTCTTCATGCAGCGCAGCGCAAACATCGAGCGGCTATGACGAATGCCCGCGATCTTGTATAGCTTCTCGCGCAAGAAGCGCTCATAACCCGCGGTGCCATCAACAGCGACCTTGACGAGGTAATCGTAATCGCCCGACACAAGGTACGCTTCGAGCACTTCGGTGAGTGTCGCGAGCTCGACGCCGAAGCGCGCGAGTGCATCGTCGTCGTGACGGTCGAGCGTCACTTCGAGCAGCACGATGTCGGCGAAGCCGAGCTTCTGCTGATCCAGCAGCGCGACATAGCCGCGAATGTAGCCTTCGTTTTCCAGTTGACGCGTGCGATTCCAGCATGCCGTGGTCGACATGCCGACCAGTTCCGCCAGTTCCGCATTGCTTAAGCGCGCGTTCTTTTGTAATGCGCGCATGATCCTGCGATCCTGATTGTCCAGCGCGCGATTTTTGGGGCTCATGGCCGACCCGGAAGGTTGTTCGTCTAACCTTAATTCTATCGGAAGAACGTCCCGATAGGCGCAACGTCGCGTGGCGTATTCGGAAGCCTATCCAGCACGGTGACCGGTATATTTTCAGGGTGCATTCGTACCCGGGACAACCATCAGGCTCGACGCAAACGGGCCCCTTGCGGCCACAAGCTGCTATGGGTGATCGCTGCCTTTACCGAAGGCGGCATGAGAGAAACTGCGACGCTACCGTATCGCAGTGAATGCTCGCTCTGGCACGAATGCATGTATCGCACATATCGCACGTACAGCATGTATCGCACGTATGGCGACGAGCGTCGCGAGCCGCATCTAGACCCGCATTAAAAAACGCGCGGCCACATAAGGGCCGCGCCACGGGACAGGTCTCACGAGATCAATGGAAGATGAGGTACAGAATTACCAGCACGATTACCGGAACACCGAGAAGCCAGCCAAGTAGGTAAGGCATGATGTATCTCCTTTCGTATAAGGTTGGAACACGAAGGAGATTGAGCATCTCGCGTGCCCGGGTTATTTCCGATCGCTGCATGTGGACGTCAGGCGCGCGAAAGCCCCGTAAATCAAGGCAAATTCTCGCGTAACACGATGCTGAACTGCACCGGCTTCACGTCGCTCATTGCATCGCGCTTATCGCGCACGTTGCGGAAAATGCGCAAACAGTTTCCCACCATTGCCTGCGGAGTCTGTGTGATCAATGCGTCCATTGTTCCGTCGATTAGCAACGCGCGCGTGTCCGGCGTCAGGCCATGTCCTACGAAAAGAATCTTCTGATCCGAGCGCGCTTCGACGATTGCGCGCGCCACGCCATCCGATCCGCCGCCACTGTTGTAAATGCCGGCGAGGTCCGGATGCTGCTCCAGCAGCCTGCGCGTCTGCACATAATTGCGCTCGCTGTCGTCCTGTCCTTCGCGTAGTCCGATTACACGCACTTGCGGGAACGTGGATTCGATCAAATGAAGAAAACCGATCTCACGTTCTTCATGTCCGCGATAGTTGAGGCTGCCCGCCAGCATCGCGATCTTCCCGCTCGGCCGCGGACCCATGAAACGCCCGAGCAACAATGCGGCTGTGCGTCCCGCTGAACGATTGTCGATACCCACGTAAGCTAGCCGCCGCGCATTCGACAGATCGGAAATCAGCGTGATCGCGGGCACGCCCTGGTCGGCCAGCGCATTGACTGCATCGCGCACCACAGGGTGCTCGAGCGCCATGAACACCACGCCATCCGCGCGTTGTCCGTAATGCAGCAGACGGTCGGCCAGTTCTTTAGGGTTGAAACTTTCGACGTAATGGACGCGGCACTTCATGTCGAGCGCATTCCATTGATCGTGCGCGAAGTCGATATAGTCGCCCAGCATGTGCAGATAGCGATTCGTGCCGGCGGGCAGCAGAAACGCGATGCGCATGGGTTTGGAGGCGGGCGTGGCAGGCCCTTCTTGTGTGAGCAGATAGCCGAGTTGCGCAGCCGCCTGCAACACGCGTTGTGCAGTGACGGCGCGCACGCCTTCGCGGCTGTTGAGCACGCGATCCACTGTGGCCGTGGAGACGCCCGCAGCGCGCGCGATGTCCGGAATGCGGGCACGCGCAGCGGCGGCAGAGTTAAGCGGATCGGGCATAACCGTCCTTCGCAGGTTGGAAGTCCATCAAAAACCATCAAGTTCGCGGTTTGACAGCGATTGCCGCGCACGCCTAGTCTTGCAGCTGTCACGCGACGACTCAACGCACCTGATCGGAAGTCAGCACGTTGCCAGCAAGTGATGATGTGTTTTGATGGATTGGACAGTCACATCAATTATAAGCAAGGAGACACTCAAATGACCAACCTCGCGAGACGCGCATTGCTGCGTGCCGCAGCCGCCGCTCCCGTGGCCGGCGCGCTCGGATTTCCGGCGATCGTGCGTGCTGCATCCGGCCCGGAGTTCGTGTTCAAGTACGGCAATAACCTGCCGCTTACGCATCCACTGAACGTTCGCGCGCAGGAGGCGGCCAATCAGATCCGCGAGGCGTCGAAGGGGCGCATGGAGATCCGCATATTCCCCAACAACCAACTTGGCGGCGATACGGACATGCTCGCGCAGGTGCGTAGCGGCGGCATTGAAATGTTCACGCCCTCAGCACTCGTCGTATCCACGCTCGCGCCGTCAGTCGCGATCAACGCCGTCGGCTTTGCGTTCAACGACTACAACCAGGTGTGGGCTGCAATGGACGGCAAGCTCGGCGCCTATGTGCGCGCGGCGATGCAGAAGGCCGGGCTCGAATCGTTTGAAAAGATGTGGGACAACGGCTTTCGTCAGACGACCACCAGCAACGGGCCGATCACGAGTGCGCAGAACATGCGCGGTCTGAAGATTCGTGTACCGGTGAGTCCGCTCAGCATCGACATGTTCAAGGGGCTCGGCGCCGCACCGACCAGTTTGCAATTCAGCGAAGTGTATTCGTCGCTGCAAACTCATATTGTCGATGCGCAAGAAAATCCGTTGCCAATCGTGCAGGTCGCAAAACTCTACGAAGTGCAGAAGTATTGCTCACTGACCAATCACATGTGGGACGGCTACTGGTTTGTACTCAATCCGCGCGCATGGCAGCGTCTACCGAAAGACCTGCAAGGCATTGCAAGCGATGCGTTCAATCAGTGTGCGTTGAAGCAGCGCGAAGATGTACGCAAGCTCAACGACGCGGCCGTCGCCGATCTGCAAAGCAAGGGTCTTGCGATCAACCGGCCCGCGCCTGATTCGTTTCGCGCGGCGCTGCGTCAAGCGGGTTTCTACGCGCAATGGAAAGATAAATTCGGCAATCAGGCGTGGGACCTGCTCGAACAATCGGTCGGCAAACTGGCCTGATGCAACATCGCGCGGGCAAGCATCGGACTACGCGCGGCGCCCCGCCGCGAGGAGATAGCAGCATGTCGAATCACGCATTGAATGCAGCGCAAGCCGCTGTGCCGTTGCCGACGGTGAGCACGCCGCGCCGGTGGCTGAAGGTGCTCGACCGCGGCCTGATTTCGGTCGTCGAAGTGTGCGCGGCGTTGCTGCTTGCTGTGGAAATCGTGGTCATGCTGGCGGGCGTGGTATCGCGCTACGCGTTGCATCAGCCTCTGGTGTGGTCGGATGAACTGGCCGGCATCCTGTTCCTTTGGCTCGCCATGTTGGGCGCTGTTCTCGCATTGCGGCGCGGCGAACACATGCGTATGACCGTGCTCGTCAGCCGGTTATCCACGGAGCGTCGCGCCTTTGTCGATACGCTGGCCATCGCCGCCTCGGTCGCGTTGCTGGCGCTGCTCGTCGCGCCCGCTTATAACTACGCGTCCGGCGAAGCGGCCATCGTCACCCCTGCTTTGCAAATCAGCAACGCGTGGCGTGCATTTGCATTGCCGATTGGCGCCGCGCTGATGCTGGTCGTCGGCCTGATCCGGCTTGCGCAGACTAGCCGGATGCGTGACGTCGTTATTGCGCTGGCGATCGCGGCGCTTCTCGGCGCGGCGGCGATATGGGCGGGACCGTGGTTCCAGACGCTCGGCAAGGCGAATCTGATCATCTTCTTCGTGGGCGTGGTTGCTATCGGCATCTTCTCCGGCGTGCCAATCGGATTTTCGTTCGCGCTGGCCACGTTCGGTTATCTAGGCCTTTCGACCTTCACTCCGCTGGAAGTAGTCGTGGGGCGCATGGACGAAGGCATGTCGCATCTCGTGCTGCTGGCGGTGCCGCTCTTCGTCTTTCTCGGTCTGCTCATCGAAATGACCGGCATGGCGCGCGCGATGATCCAGTTCCTCGCGAGTCTTGTCGGTCACGTGCGTGGCGGTCTGTCGTTTGTGCTGATCGGCGCGATGTATCTCGTGTCCGGCATCT
This sequence comes from Paraburkholderia caledonica, assembly GCF_000383275.1. NCBI lineage: Bacteria > Pseudomonadati > Pseudomonadota > Betaproteobacteria > Burkholderiales > Burkholderiaceae > Paraburkholderia > Paraburkholderia caledonica. Next base: position 280,204 of record NZ_KB911039.1, read on the forward strand.
CCGGTTCGAAAGTGGCCGATATGGCAGCCATCGCGCCCGTGTTGTTTCCCGAGATGAAAAAGCGCGGCGCGTCCGAGGGCGACCTGGTCGCGCTGCTCGCCACCACCGGCGCGCAAAGCGAAACCATTCCGCCGAGCATCGTGCTGATTACGATCGGCTCCGTCACAGGACTTTCCATTTCCGCGCTCTTCACTGCGGGCATGTTACCGGGCGCCGTGCTTGCGCTCATTTTGTGCGTCGTCGTGTGGTGGCGCTATAGGAAGGAAGATCTGAGCGGCACGCAACGTTTCAGCAAGCGGCAGATAGGCCGGCTGTTCATCGTGTCGCTGCCCGCGCTGGCGTTGCCATTCGTGATCCGGGCCGCGGTCGTCGAAGGTGTCGCGACTGCCACCGAAGTGTCGACTATCGGTATTGCGTACTCGATGCTAATCGGCCTCCTGATCTATCGGCGTTTCGAGTGGCGACGCCTTCCCCGCATGCTTGTCGATGCAGCCACATTGTCGGGCGCGATTCTGTTCATTATCGGCTGCGCCACAGCAATGGCATGGGCGCTTACGCAGTCGGGCTTCTCGCAGGATCTTGCGCAATGGATGGGTGCGATGCCCGGCGGCGCATACGGTTTTCTCGCGGTGTCGATCGTCGTGTTCGTGATGCTCGGCAGCGTACTCGAAGGCATTCCGGCGATTGTGCTGTTCGGACCGCTGCTGTTTCCAATCGCGCGGCTTGCGGGCGTGCATGAAGTTCACTACGCGATCGTGGTGATTCTTTCGATGGGAGTGGGCCTCTTCTCGCCGCCGTTCGGCGTGGGCTATTACTCGGCGTGCGCGATCAGCAAGGTCAGTCCCGACGCGGGCATTCGTCCTATTGTCGGCTATATGGGGGCGTTGATCGTGGGGCTGATTGTCGTGGCCGCGATACCCTGGATTTCAACCGGCTTTCTCTAACTGCCGTCTTTCCGTTCGACCTTCGGGCGCTGCATTTTCTGCCGCGCCGGGAGTTGCTCGTCTATCAATAATTGCTGCGTGGGGAGATTTTCATGAGTCGATTCTTTGGCGAGATTCGCCAGGCGGGGTACGTGGTGCGCGATATCGAGGCCGCCATGGATTACTGGAGCCGCGTGCTCGGTGTGGGACCGTGGTTTTACAACGAGCGAGTGCCCATTGAGAACTACACCTATCGCGGGCAATCATACGAAGTTCATAACTCGGTTGCGCTCGCCAACTCCGGGCCGCTTCAAGTCGAACTGATTCAGACGAGAAACGAGGCGCCCTCCATGTATCGCGACTTTCTCACCGCCGGCAATACAGGGCTTCAGCACAACGCATACTGGACAACTTCGTTCGACGCCGACCTCGCGCGTTTGCAGCAGCAAGGCTTCAAGGTTGCGATGAGCGGCGAAGTCGGCCGCAATGGCCGCTTCGTGTACTTCGATACTGAGAATCATCCGGGAACGGTGATCGAGCTTTCGGAGATTGCGGGACCAAAGGGGAAGCTCTTCGACATGATCTACGCGGCCTCACGCGATTGGGACGGCCGTGAGCCGGTGCGCCGCTTTCCCGATTTGAGCACGTTATGACCTACACACAGGAGCCGCGTGGCGGCGACCGCGATTCGCTCGAAGCCGATTATCTGATCGAGACGCCGCTCGATCTCGCGCGCGTCGCCGAAATCATGGCTGGCGAGCAGTCTAGCGGCACTTTCGTGCGCGTGGCCAACGAAACCGACGCATTGCGCGCGCGAAGCCGCGCAAGCGTGCTGCGCATCGAGGAGCTGGAACCCGTGGCGCAGCCGAGCCTTCATAGCGCATGGCTCGCCCGGAAAGGCGCGCTCGGACCCTGGCGGCGCGCGCGCGTTACGCTGTCTTTTCCGCTTGCCAACATTGGCGCGAACTTGCCGACGCTCGCCGCAACCGTCGCGGGCAATTTATACGACCTCGGCGAAGTCACCGGCATGCGGTTATTGTCGCTGCGTTTGCCGGCGTCTTATCGCGCACGCTTTGAGACGCCGCGTCATGGTGTGAAGGGTACGCGTGCGTTGACTCAGGTAATCGACGGGCCGATGATCGGCACCATCATCAAACCGAACGTGGGTCTGAGTGCGCAGGAAACCGCGGCGCTCGTGCGCGAGTTGTGCGAGGCAGGCGTAGATTTTATAAAGGATGACGAAGTAAGCGCGAACCCCGCGCATGCACCGCTTGCCGAACGGGTGCGCGCGGTCATGGCCGAAGTGCGTCGCTATCGCGAACGCAGCGGCCGCCCGGTAATGGTCGCCTTCAATATCACCGACGACCTGGACGCGATGCGTCGGCACGCCGAACTGGTGGAGCGCGAGGGCGGCGCGTGTGTGATGGCGAGCATCAACTGGTGCGGCTTTTCCGCTATTCAGACGCTGCGCCGCGCCACGCCGTTGGTGCTGCACGCACATCGCAACGGCTACGGCATGATGTCGCGCGATCCCTCGCTTGGCATATCGTTTCAGGCTTATCAGACGCTGTGGCGTCTCGCTGGCGTCGATCATATGCATGTACATGGTCTCGCCGGGAAATTCGCACAGAGCGATGCCGAGGTCATCGAGTCCGCACGCGACTGCGCGACGCCGCTCGCTCCCGGCTGCGATGACACGGTATTGCCGGCGTTTTCTTCAGGACAGTGGGCAGGTACCGCACAGGCTACGTTCGATGCCGTGCAATCCACCGACTTGCTGTTCATGTCCGGCGGCGGCATCCTCGCGCATCCCGATGGCCCCGCGGCCGGTGTCACGAGTGTCAGGCAGGCATGGGCCGCAGTGCAAGCGCGCACGCCTGTGCCCGTCTACGCGGAGCGCATGCCGGAACTGCGGCGCGCGCTCGAGTTTTTCGGTGGCCGCGGGTGAACACACACAACGACGACACGAGCAGCGGCAATATCGCCGGCGGCCCTCAATACGCGTTTTACGGCGACGATTTCACCGGCGCGACCGATACGCTCGCGCATCTGGCACGCGCCGGATTGCGCACCATGCTGCTGTTAGCGCCACCGGACCCAACGCATCTGGGAAAGCTCGGCCCGCTCGATGCGATTGGCGTGGCGGGCGCCGCGCGGACGATGTCGCCGGATCAGCAGCGCGCGGAGCTGACACGTGTCGGTCAGGCGTTTGCCCAACTCGGCGTGCGGGTGATGCACTACAAGGTGTGCTCGACTTTCGACAGCGCGCCGCGAACGGGCAGCATCGGCGTGGCGATCCGCACATTGCGCGAGTATTGCGCGAACCCGCTTGTCGCAGTGATTGGCGGACAGCCCAGTCTGCGGCGCTATTGCGTGTTCGGTGAGTTGTATGCAGCGGCGGGCGCTGACGATGGCGAATCGTCCATCTACCGGATCGATCGTCATCCGACCATGAGCCGGCATCCCGTTACGCCGATGAGCGAGGCGGACCTGCGCGTGCATCTGCAGCGGCAGGGCGTGGAGAACGTGCAGTCCATCGACTGGCGCTGCTATGCGGCAGGCGACGCCGCGCTGCAAACAGAGCTGGAACGCCGGCTCACTTTGCGGCCCGATGCGGTGCTATTCGATGTACTCGACGATTCGCATCTTCAAACGATTGGGCGTTTGCTGGCGAATCAGGCGAGAAGCGCCGCGCCGCTCCTTGCGGTGGGCGCAAGCAGTGTCGCGCAGGCGTATGTCTCCACGCTTGGCCAATCGGCCGCGGGTGAAGCGACGCCGCGGTGCGAACGGTTGGCTCGTGCGCGCAGTCCGGTATTCGTGATGGCGGGCAGCCTGTCGCCGTTGACCGAGGTGCAGATTCGCGCCGCGCGCTCATATCGCCACATTGAACTGGACCCGCTGCAGATGACGGGCGAATCGGCACACAGCTATCTAATGGCGCAAGTGGCAGCAATCGCCGACGCGTTGCGCAATGGAAGCAATGTACTGGCCTTCACGTCGCGGCGCGAACCGAGCGCTGTTGAATCGTCCGGCGCGTTACCTCGGCTTGCTCACGCTTGTGCGGTTCTGTTGAGGCAAGTGCTCGACGCGGAGAAATTACAGCGTGTCGGCATTGCGGGCGGTGACACATCGAGTATCGCTGTGCGAGCACTCGGCGCATGGGGCTTGTCGTATCTTGCACCGCTGTCGGCTGGGGTGAGCGTGTGCCGTGTCCACGCCGACAGTCCTCAACTGGATGGCATCGAGCTAATGCTCAAAGGCGGTCAGATGGGCGAGATCGATCTGTTCGAAAAACTGCTGGAAGGTCACGGCGACAACGACTGTACTGACGTCTAGCCATTGTCGGCAAATCCCGGATACAGCGTCATGCCGCCGTCGACAAACAAGGTTGTACCCACAACGTAGTCGCTTTCATCCGATGCAAGCCAGACGGCAGCCTTGCCGATGTCTTCCACTTCGCCGACGCGGCCATAAGGGATCAGTTGCAATAGTTTGTCGCGCGCCGCGCTCGTGTCCCACGCGTCCCGATTGATCTGGGTGCGGATCGCGCCGGGCGCAATCGAGTTCACGCGGATGCGCTCCGGCGCCACTTCCTGCGCGAGTGACTTCATGAACATCTGAATCCCACCCTTCGACGCGGCGTAGTTAACATGTCCGGCCCACGGAATCACCTCGTGGACGGAACTCATGCAGATGATCTTGCCGACCGCTTTCGATACCGACGTCGGTCCGCGTCGGCGGAATTCTTTTACGGCTGCCTGAGCGGTGAGGAATTGCCCCGTCAGGTTGGTGGCCAACACCGTTTGCCAATCTTCCAGCGTCATTTCCGCAAAAGCGCTGTCCTTCTGCAAACCGGAATTGGCGACGACGATATCCAACGTGCCGAAGCGAGCGCGGCACGCTTCGAACATCGCGTCGACATCAGCGGGATTCGATACATCCGCTTTAACCGCGATTGCAGCGCCGCCCGATTGATTGATTTCGTCGGCGAGCTTCTCGGCCGATTCAGCGTGCGAATGATAATTCAGAGCGACGGACGCGCCCGCATCGGCGAGCGCCTTTGCAACGCCATAGCCGATGCCCGAGCTTGCGCCCGTGACCAATGCGAATTGATTGGCGAGTAACTTTTCCATCGCAATTCCTTGGGGGTTGAACGTGCCTTTTGTCTAAGTACGAATATAGCGAGGCCGCCGGATTTGCGCGCAGTTCACTGCATCGCGATCCGGCGGCCTGGCCTGCGTGGACTTATTGATGATGTGACCGCATCACGGATCGGCTAAACGACGCCGGCGACAAGCAGCACGATCACAACGATGAGCACGATACCGAGACCACCCGTCGGCGCATAGCCCCATGAACGGCTATGCGGCCACGTCGGCAACGCGCCAATGAGGAGAAGAATCAGCACAACCAGAAGAATAGTTCCCAACATATATGACCTCCGCTTGGTTGATGGAGCTGCCTATCGAGGAGCCTCGCACGCTTGATTGGCGTGCGTGGGACCAGGCAGCGTCGTCAACCTGCTTGAGCAAGCGTCGTGCCCAACATGGCAACGCGGGGCCGGTCACGCGCGCCGACTACGCTCACATACCGGTTGCAGGCGCGGTCCTGACGCGCGACGCGACGATGTCCGCGATGAACGCAAGGGCAAGCGCGACGGCGCCACAAGCAAAGATCAGCGCGTAGTTGTTATGCGAGTGCGAAAACAGGTACGAGTAGCCATAACCACCGAGCGCCTGGAAGAGCGCAAATGCAGTGGTCGCACGGCTCCACGACGCCCGTTGCTCGGTGTGATCGTGCGGCACGAGTTCGTGAATGCGACCGAGCGCGAGCGGAACGATACCGGGCGTAAAGACGCCGAGAATCACAGTCGACAATCCGAGGACCCATGCATTGCCGGAAAGCGCGAGCATTGCAACGGCTACCGCCTGCAGCAGCAGCGCAACGCGATAAGCCTTGCCGTAACCGATCCGATGCGCAACGTTGCCTGCAATGACTGGTCCGACGATCGCGGCAAGCCCATAGAGCACCCAGTAGTCCGCGCCAATTGCCGCACCTCGACCGAGGCCGCGCGCCACATAATCGACAAGCAGGATCATTGCCGGCACGAGACCGAGCGCGTTCGCTGCATATTGCGCATACAGCACACGCAGCCCGAGATTGCTGGCGTGTGAAGCGTGACGATTGCCGGCTGCTGCGACCGGTGCAGGCGGATTGGTCGACGGCCAGCCGAACCAGCTCACCGCGGTCAATGCGAGCGCGACTGCGCCAAGACCGAGCCATGTGGTTCTCAGCCCGAAATGCAGCAGTTCAGGTATCAGCGTTCCGGACGCTGCAATGCCAAGGCCCAGTCCGAGAAAGATCATGCCGCTGACGAAGCCGCGGCGCGCCGCGGGAATGTGCGGAAGAATAGAAGTCGCGACGAGCACCATGATGGCACCGCCGGAGATGCCCGAAAGCAGACGCCACGCGAAGAACCAGCTGATCGAGAGCGGATATGCGCAGGCGAAGAAGGCTGCGGTTACAACAGCCATCAGCAGACGCAATGCGGTACGGTTCGATAACGCCGACGCAAGCGGTCGGCCGATCAACGCACCGATCAGATAGCCCGCGAAATTGGCGGCGCCGAGTGTCACCGCTTGTGACGACGTGAACCAGTGCGCCTGAATCAGTGACGGAATCAGCGGCGTGTACGCAAAGCGCGCGAGTCCGATTGCGACGAGGCTGCCGCACAAGCCGGCGAGCGTCGCGTAGAGCGAACGGGCGTCGAGCGATGTAGAGCCCGGAGAGGTCAATGAGGGCGCTGAAGACATGACGATTCCTTTACCGGCCAACGTGCTGAACGTGGATTCGGCTGTGGGTAAAAATGCGATGGTGTGCGCCCGTTAGGCGCGTGACTTAGACGCCGCCGTGTTTGGCTGGTATCGCCGGCAAGCCGAGCAGCGCGAGAGCGGTTGCGGCAGCGCTCGTCAGCACTTCTCGTTGCGGATCGACCCGCGCGAGCACGCGCATGCCTAGTACTGTGGCGAGCAGATGAGTGGCCGCGTCGGCGGGCGACACGGTGGCCGCGATTGCGCCGCCCTTCTGCGCGGCGACAAGGCAACGATAAAAGAACTCGCGGATCTCGGCTATTTCGGTCGCGACGAGCCTACGAAATGCTTCGTCTTCCGATGAAATTTCGAGCGCCGAATTAACCAGCATGCAGCCACGTTTGTGCGGATCGGCGACAGAACGCTCAATTGTCTCGTCGAAGAAACCCGTAATGGCTTGAGCAGGCGGCACCGTGCTCTCGAAGCGCCTGATGCGCTCGCGCAGCGTGCAGTCCAGGTAGTGCTCGAGCGCGCGCAGATACAGCCCGCGCTTGTCGCCGAATGCGTTGTAGAGGCTCGGCTGGGTGAGACCCGTCGATTTGACGAGGTCGCGTGTGGAGGTGGCCTCGTAGCCCTTGAGCCAGAAGGTCGCGCTTGCTGCTTCGAGCACCTCTTGCTCGTCGAATCCGCGGGGTCGCGCCATGATTCATGTCCTTTACCGCCTGTGCGGCGGGTTCTGTATCGAACGATATAGAACGGGATTATATATCGATTGATACAGAACGCAAGGGCAATTTAACCGACGCGTATCTGGGCCGCCGCGCCCCGCCAGCAAGGGCGCGGCGCGGCGGTTTCCAATTGCGGACATCTCACGCGTCCTACAGATAGGTGCCTTTGATGCGCCCTTCGAAGATGGCAGTGTTGATGTCGAAGTCGTCGACTTGGCCCGAGGCGCCGCCGTCGACTGTGACGGCGACGGAACGGCCCCCGCGCACGAGTTTCATCTGCCCGGCGTCGAGCGTGGCTTCCTCGCGCGCCGCGTCGGCGCCGCGGGGCAGGTCCTTGATAATGACGGTGGATTTCATGGCGATACTCCTCGAAGTGGGCGGGCGAGCACGGCAAGGTGCTCGCTTCTATTTCTGCAAGGTGTATGCCAATTTTCGTTCGATGAACGCGGAAGCTGTCATCTCGTCGGCGACGCCGCGCCAGGCAACGATATGCGCGGCACGGCCGCAAGAAGCGCATTGCGATGAGCGAAAGACCGAAGCGAAGTGTGCGGACATAACCCACATGTCACGTTCGCAATGTTGGGCAGCGCTGCGGAAAGGTCCGCGCGCTGCGCCTCGCGCGACAAAAACGAAAGCGGCACGCGTCGATGACGCATGCCGCCGCACTGCTGATATGAAAGCGAATCTAGCCGCGCCGCTTATCGCGCGTAGCAGCTACTTTTCCGATGGCCTGATGCGCGGCCGGAAAGCCGGGTGGATACTCGACGACCCGCGCGGCAACCGGCACGAGTGGCGCGGCGCGCGTCAGGCGCGTGCCGATGCGTGCACCGCCGACAATGGCGGCCATTGCCTCGCGGTCGAGTTCCACGCTGTCAGTAAGGTCGTTGATGAGAAGTCTGGCCATGGTGTGTTCGCCGAAGAAGCCGCGTGCTACGACCGTTCACTGGTCTCGTCTGCGCTCGCGGATGGGGTCAAGTGTGCTGAGGTCTCGTCGCACTATGAGTATAGGAAATCTGTTTTGTGCCTGCCTGGCGGATATGGGCAGGCGGCAGTAGGGAGGCACACGGTCCTTCGTTGTCGCCGGGACGTTGACGTTGGCAATTTCCATTAGACCGCCTGCCGAGAGCAGCCTGGCGCCGCCGGACACCCGCTTACCGTCGGTAGGCGGCTGGGTTCGCGGACTCGGGAACGTCGCGAATCATGAGGGATGACATGGTATTTCTCCAAAGTGACGCGGAAGAAAAAAGCGACCGGCGCGAGGCGAAGCGGCATGAAAAAGCGGCCGCTTCGCCTCGCCGCTTATCGCACGTGGACGTTATTGCTCGCAACGTTGTTGGCGTTCGATCCGAGCAACCTGTCTGCTCGAGCGTCACTAATGCATGGCGTGTGCCAGATTTAGTAAAGGTTCCTAACAAAAGTATCGGCGCCCTTATGGCCTTGGCTCGCAGACCGACTCGCCGGATTTACGGATCTCCGCAGCGGCTAGCGCAGTCGCAGCGAGCGGTGGCACTCTCCCGACAACGCGCGCGGTTCTGTTGGAGCGCGTCCGACATCGGCCGCTCATGCACCGCGCGGGGCAATCCTGGTTTGCGAAAGCGCAGGCCTGGAGCTAGTATCGAAGCGGCACATGTAACTGGTTACGACAGCTTTCCTATCGGCCACGGGAGCCTCGGTCATATGCGATCGGGGCCTATGGCAGCGGCGGCATCTCGCACAAAATGGCTAGCCTTGCGCGTGTGATTCACGACTTCCAGAACGGCGAGCTGTCCCGTGACGAGTTCGTCGCTCAACTCGACAGCACGTTGGTGACCGAAGGCCTCGGTCCCGCGCAGCTGCTGGACATGCTCGGCGCCGCGCATCGTAAAGCGCCGCTGCCCGAGGACATTTACGTCGAAGTGCGGCGGCGCATCGAGCAGTTGCGTGTGTCGAATGTGGCCGCCGGCGGCGACGAAACCGGCATCCAGACTACGGTTGAAATTCCATCGGTGCGCTCGGCAGGCGCAATGCCTGCAGGCACCGGCGCGAGTGCGCCTAACGCATCCAGCGGGTTAGGCCATGACCAGATCAAAGGCACCGGCGACACGCTGAACAACCGCTTTGTACTCGAAGAGTGCCTGGGCGTCGGTGGAATGGGCACTGTTTACAAGGCGCTCGATCTGCGCAAGCTGGAGGCGTCGGACAGAAAGCCCTATCTGGCGATCAAGGTCCTCAACGTCCAGTTTCGCGGCAATCCGAATTCGCTAGTTGCGTTGCAGCGCGAGGCACGCAAGGCGCAGGTGCTCGCGCATCGCAACATCATCACGGTGTACGACTTCGATCGCGATGGGCCTATCGTCTATCTGACGATGGAGTACTTATCCGGCAAGCCACTCAGCCAGTTGCTGCGCACGCCGGGCTATCAGGGCATGCCAGTGCGCGCGGCGTTGCCCATCGTGCGTGGCATGTGCAGCGCGCTTGCGTATGCGCACGAACGCGGTTTCGTGCATTGCGATTTCAAACCCGCCAACGTCTTTCTCACGACGAATGCCGAAGTCAAAGTGATCGACTTCGGCATTGCCCGCGTGTTTCAGCGCCCGGAGGAAGAGAGCGATGCAACGGTCTTCGATCCCGGGAGCCTCGGCGCGCTGACGCCAGCGTATGCGAGCCCCGAAATGATCGAGCATCGCGAGCCCGACCCGCGTGACGATATTTACGCGCTGGGCTGCATCACGTATGAACTGTTGACCGGGCATCATCCGTTCGACCGGTTGTCCGCCACGCAGGCGCGCAACGCAGATTTCAAGCTGCAGCGGCCAGCGAATCTCGATACTAGGCAGTGGCGCGCGCTGCGCGCCGCGCTTTCGTTCGACCGCGCGACGCGCATGCCGAGCGTCACGCGCTTTATCGCGGAGTTCGACAACGAGGCGCGCGCCGAGAAATCCGGCACGTTGGCGAAGGCGGGGCTTGCGGGCTTCGCGGTGATTTGCGCCGCGGCTGTGGGCGTGTACGCGTGGAAGTCGGCGCCGAATCGTCAAAGCCAGGCGCAGTTGGGCGCGGGCTCGTCGCAGGGACGCGTCGATCGGGGCGCCTCGTTGTCCACGCAATCGAACGCAGCGGGCGTGGTGTCGACTGGTTCGTCAACGAACGCCTCGACGAACGCACCAACGACTGCGCCGACGAGCGCGTCGACAGCTGCCGCACCGCCCGCATCACCCCCGGCTCCAAAGCCCGCATTGACGCTCGCAGCCGTGACGCCGATGCTCGCGCAAGTGCCGTGTTCGGCGCTAGCTGCATCGACGCAAGACCACACGTTGACGGTGCGCGGCTATGTCTCCCAACGCTACGGCGTTGCGCGCCTGAAAGATGGGCTGCGGGCGCTTCCCGGCGTGGATGACGTGAAACTCGACGTTCAGTCCGTCGCGGACGATAAATGCGACACCGTTAAGGCGCTCGCGCCGTACTGGACGCAGAACTGGCAGGCCGGTCACATCGCCGGCTTGCAGGTGCGTCCCCCGAGCGGTCAGTTGAGTGAGGGCGATCCGCTGGTTGTCGACGTGAGCACGCCCGGCTATGACTCATACGTGAACCTCGACTATTACCAACTCGACGGTAACGTCGTTCATATGGTGCCGAGCCCGCGCGCGAAGGACAATCAGGCGCCACCGCGTTATTCGGCGACGATCGGCAGCGCAGGCGACTGGGTTATTTCCAAGCCGTTCGGTTCGGAGATGGTCGTGCTTCTGATCACGCCCGCACCGCTATTCGACAAGCCGCGTCCCGAAGCGGAATCGCGCACCGATTATCTTCGGGCACTCGACGCGCGCCTCGCGCAGATCGGCGCAAAGTATGGCCGGGAGCGGATCGTCGCTGACTTCGCGCCGATTACTACGAAGCCTCACGCGCCATAAACTGCGCATTCCCTTCAGCTTAACCGTGAAAGCGGTTGTAGCAATGCATCACTTCAGTTCTTTGACTACGCGAAAGCCGTCTTGCGATTGGCGCACACCTGAGCTGTATTTGAAGCGAGTCGCGCTGAGCATGTAGCCGCTGCCTTCCCGCCACGAGCCGCCGCGAATCACGCGCATGTCGCAAGTGGGGCTCTCCCACGCGCGGCCATCTGCGGGTGCGGACTGGTACGAGTTGTGCCAGCAGTCGGCGGTCCATTCCCAGACGCTGCCATTCATGTCGTGCAAGCCATATGGATTGGGCGCAAAAGAACCTGCCGGCTCGGGGCCTTCCTTGTGCCACGGTTCGCCGCAATCCTTGCAGTTTGCGGTTCCCTTGCGCATCTGATCTCCCCACCAGTAAGCGCTTGTCGTGCCGCCACGGTCCGCGTATTCCCACTCCGCTTCAGTGGGCAGACGGTACGGCTTGCCGGTTGTTTTGCCGAGCCACTTTACATACTGCTGCGCGTCATCCCAACTGAGGTCGCGTGCGGGTGCCGTCTTGTTCGCATTCGTTTCGGGAGTGAGTTTCGCACATGCGTTCGCGGCGACGCATGCATTCCACTGCTCGACGGTCACCTCGTACTTGCCGATCGCGAACGGTGCACCGATCGTCACGTGATGAACGGGTTTCTCTGATGGATCGTCGCTGCTGCTGCCCATTAGGAATGAGCCGGCGGGCAACGCGATCATGACTGGACACGCCGCGCAATCGCGGCTTTCACCTGCGACCGGCGCATGCACTGCGGGCTTCTGAGCGGTTGACGTGGCAGGCGGCGCTGGCGGTGCCGTAGTGCTCGCAGCGGGCGGCGCAGAAACGGCGCGCTGCCGATCAGGCGTCGCGGTAACGGAGGGCGCTGCAGGCGTTGAAGGACGCGCGGCTTGCGGTGTCGGTGTAGCAGGTGGCGTTGCCGGTTGCGCGGCGGGCGGCGCGGGGGAAGCTGCTGCAGCGGCCGCAGGCGCGGCCGATGCCGCCGCCCGCAAGCGATCGATGCGGGCATGCGCTAGCGTGGCGAAGCGCCCATTGGGATAGGCCTTCAAATACGCTTCGTAGTCGCCGGGATAGTTACTGTCCTTGATCGAATTCCAGAACGTAATTTCGTATTGTTCACTGCTGTCTTTTGGGAGAATGCCGCGACTGTGCAGTGTCACGACAGTATCGTCGTAGGTCTCGACATGTACGACCGGCACTGTGACCGCGCTGTTTCCTACATCTGCCGATGCCGCCAGCGAGGACGCAATCCACGGACTTTGCTCGCCACGTGTTATCTGGCGAGTCTCGGACGCGACGTTTGCAAGCAGGCTCATTAGAGGCTGTGCTGGTGCTTCGTCGAGTGTTCGCAGTAATGCCTGTGTGTAAATGCCATGGCGTAAGCCGTCCGCCGCAAAACCGCCAGGCGCGGTCGCATAGGCAACGACCGTGTTCGGCGGAAGAGCGGACGCATCCGGTGCAACAGCGGCGGCGAATGGATTGTCGAGACAGGTATCGAGGATTACGAGGTTGAGTTGGCCGTCGCGTGAATGCATTGCTTGCAAGACGATATTCAGATCGACGGCCTGGCGAAGCAGCGAAGCCGGCGAGCGCATGTCCAGTCCGGCGGGAATCAGCAACGTCTGCCCCCCGATCCGCATGCCGTGACCGGCGAAATAGAACAGGCCGATACCACCTGCGGTCAAACGCTCGCGTAGTTCGCGAATCGATCGTTGCATTACAGTCGGCGTTGCATTCGAAATCACGGTCACGTCGAAGCCGAGCGCACGCAATGTTCTGCCGACGGCTCGTGCGTCACGCGGCGCGTTTTGCCTGACGACGTCGTGTGAATTGTCGCCATACTCGCCATTGCCTATCACGAGTGCAATGCGTGGCGCGCCAGGATAATCGTGTCCGGCTGCGAACGGCGCGATTGCCCGGTCCATCGCACCGGTGCTTTCACGCGGCGCAGCGGCAAATGTATTGCCGCAATCCACCAGAATGGCCCCGGCCATCCACATCAGCAGGAATATTCGCCACATCTTCGGATCCTGTTTGTTCCGGACAGAACATAGGCATTCGCGTACAGCACCGGTCGGTGCTATGCGTTGCCGCCGCACGTACCGCGGACACGTATGGGACGCACGACGCGCTTTGGACCATCCACGTTGCAACGTATCAACAACCATAGCACGCACTTGGCGGGTCACAACCAACACTTCTACCGAGTGCGCTATACGGTTAACGAGTGTGGCGTATCTTTTTGGCAAGTTACGTCCTAAGCTGATTCACAAAGTAACGCGGCACGGTCGTTTTAACTACGCGGCCGCCGCATCGCGTGCGCGCTCGCGAACGCAGCAGAATTGCCCGCACTGCCTCGCGCAGTCGAGGTGGCCACGACCGCTCTTCGGGAGAGTGCGCTATGCGAATAACCAACGTCCCCGCTGTTCTCAACCGGAGTCTGACGGCCGCAACGCGGCTATGTGCATGGCGTACGGTTTCGCGCACCGTGCTCGCCGTGATGATCGGCGGTGCGGCGCTGCCTTTCGCCGCGTTCGGCGCGTCGACTGCATCGCCCGCAGGTGCTGAGGAGTACATCATCTGGCCGCCCGACGGCGCCGTGATTCATGGCGGCAAGCTGTGGGTGCGCATGGGGCTGCGCAACATGGGCGTGTGTCCGAAGGGCGTCGTGTTTCCGAACACCGGGCATCATCATCTACTGATCGACACGGACCTGCCGGCGCTCGACCAGGAGATTCCATCGGACCGCAATCATCTGCATTTCGGCGCGGGTGAAACCGACGCGCGTATCGAGTTGCCACCAGGCAAACACACATTGCAACTGATTCTGGGCGATCACAATCACGTGCCGCACACGCCGCCCGTGTACTCGAAAAAGATCACCATCACCGTGCAAAAAGACTAGCGCGAGCCGCGCGTTCATCGCGGACCGCTCGGAACGGAGAGACGTTCATGTACAAACTCATTGCAGTCGCGGCGCTGGTGGCGTCGGCGACATGGGGCACGGCGGATTTTGCCGTGGCGGGAACCCCGGCGCCTGCGGGCGCTTATGCCTATATCGGCTATCCGAACGATGGTCAGGTGGTGCAAGCCAATAAGCCGTTTCGCGTGTGGTTCGGATTGCGTTACATGGGCGTGGCGCCAAAGGGCGTGAAGTATCCGAACACAGGACATCATCATCTTCTGATCGACACCGACCTGCCGCCGCCGGATCAGGAAATACCCTCGGACCGCAATCACCTGCATTTCGGCGCCGGTGAAACCGAGACGATGATCCAGTTGCCTCCCGGCAAGCATACGTTGCAGCTATTGATGGGCGACGACATGCATGTTCCGCACAACCCGCCGGTGTACTCGAAGAAAATAACCGTCATTGCGCGGTGACGGAGCGGGTGGTGTCACGCGCGGACCAACCATCGCACGCAGGTTGTTGGTTGCAATCCATCATGTCGAGGCAGCCGCGTCTTTGCGGACAGCACTATCGCAAGGCCGCGATTCCCCGGAACGCCTTGCCATAAGCGCCTCGGCATATCTCTTAGGATCGGAAAGCAAAACTGGCACAGCCTATGCGTTAGTGATGCTCGAGTAGACAAGTTGCTCGAACCACAACCGCAAGACTGCGACTTTCCCTTTCAGGAGATCTGCCATGAACACGCTGATGATCCAGGACCTGTCCATCACCGAACAACTCGACAGCAAGGCAATGAGCGCGGTGCGCGGCGGCACCGGCCTTTTGTATCCGTCGTACGTGAACTTCGCACCGTTCTTTGCGCCGGACCACAGCAAGAAGGTCGATGCGACTCAACTGATCAGCACGACGATTAATATTCAGAACGGCAACTGCAACAACGCAGCCTTCGTTACAGACGTCTCGGCCAAGATCGATCCACATGTGACGGCGAGCAACAACATCTACATGTCGTAAGCGGCGCGAGCGGACGCCGACGCCTGCCGTCCCGTGCGCCCGCCGGCATCGATCCTCAAAAGTTTGCGCGTCTAATCGTTCTTTTCACGCGACACCTCGTTACCGCACATCTCCCGAACCCATGTTCATGCACCTGCTTCGATGGTGAAGCGGCGGCGGAGATGCTTTACTTGAAGCGTGCGTTGCGTCGTGCTGTGAAGTGGGCGTCATCGGAGAAAATCGTGTCAGCGTTGCTTGATTCACTGGTCCCTCAGCGCTCGTTCAATCACTCCACCGCGACGACGTTGCGCGGGCTGTGCGCGGCAACCGTTTGCGCCTTTTCATTGTGCGCATGCGTCGACGTCAGCATGCCGGACTACAAGCGGCCCGATACGCCTGCCAAAGCGTCGTGGTCGGATCAGAAAGGTTCACCGATATCCGCGGCGGCCACCATCGAACCGGAATGGTGGAAGGGCTTCCACGATTCGACTCTGGATTCGCTGATCGACAAAGCCATCAGCGGCAACTTCGATATCAAGGTGCTGGCCGCGCGCATCGACGTGGCCAGCACACAAATAGGCGAAGCCAAAGCCGGCGCGTTGCCGACGATGGACCTCGGCGCCGGCGCAAGCTTTCAGAAGACCACCGGGCAGACTTTCACGAAGCAGTACAACGTTGCGGCGCAGGTTAACTGGGACATCGACATCTGGGGCAAGGTCGAGAAAGGCGTGCAAGCGCAAAAAGCCGAGTTTCATGCGAGCGAAGCCGACTGGCGCGCCGGCTATCTGGAACTGGTGTCGAATGTGTCCAGCACCTATTTCCAGCTGCTCCAGTTCGACGACCAGATAGACCAGCAGCAAAGAACACTCGTCACCAACCGCCAAATCCTGACGATCTACGAAGGACAGCGCCGCAGCGGTCTCATCCCGCAGACGCAGGTACTGCGTCAGCAGGCGGAGATCAATCGCCTGACGAATCAATTGCTCGAACTGGGACGCTCGCGCGATCTCGCGAACAACGCGTTGTGTACGCTGATCGGCGTACCTGCAGGCGAGTTTCGTTTGCCTAAGGGCCATCTGCAGCAGCGCGTGCAGTTGCCTGCGGTACCCGACGGCCTGCCTGCGCAACTTCTGGCGCGGCGCCCGGACGTGGTGGCCGCCGAGTTCAGAGTGCTGGAGGCGTACGACCTCGTCGGCGAGGCCAAGCTCGCGCAGTTGCCGACGATCAGCCTGACTGGCCACGGCGGTACGGCGAGTTTTGCTCTTACTGATTTGCTTAAGTCGTTCACATACGGCTTCATGCCCAGTATCAACATTCCACTGCTCGACCCCTCGGTACGCGCCCATGTGAAGGTAACGCAGGCGCAATCGACAGTTGCAGAGCAGCAATATCGTGCAACGGTGATGGGCGCATTCGAAGAAGTAGAGAACGCACTGGTCAATCTGAATGCGCATAAGGCGCAGAGAGTTGAATTGCAGCAAGAGGTCGATCGTCTGCAAATCGTGGCTGATCAGATTCAGTCGCAGCTGAGGCTTGGTCTCGTGTCGCAACTGGAAGTGTTCGAAACCGAGCGGACGCTACTCGAAGCGCAGCAATCTTTGCTGGCCAATCATGAATTGATTCTGTCCGACACGGTACTGCTTTATAAGGCACTCGGCGGCGGGTGGCCCAGTGTCGACGTGCAGGCGCAAGTGAAACAGCAATAAGGCAGCACAATAGAAGTAAAGGAACACTGAGCTAATCCGCAACGTGGCGAGTGCGAGCCTTATCTGTGTTTCACACCGGACGCCAACTGGCTTCGTAACCAACGACAGGGAATTGACACTCGCGATGCGTGACTTACAATCGTTGAGGAGCCGGCTTTGCAATGGCTCGCTAATAAAAGACCTTCTCGCCGTCGTCCTTCGTGCTGAATCCGCTGCACTCTCGCTGCAGCGGGTAAACGATTAGTGATCCGGATAAAATGGCCGACGGAGAAACACCCATTGCAGAGACACGCGCGACTGTCGAAGCCGCTTTCGACGTGCTGTTGTCTCCGCTTGCATCCGCGCAACGACCTGCGCTGGACACAATCCGGATTGTCGACAACCTGTTCGCAATTGGGCGCAGCGAAGCGCCGTTCACCGATTACCCTGCTGAGCGGATTGCGCGTTTATCGCGCCGTCACGCGCGGGTCTTCGTCGAGCACGGCGCCATTTATGTTGCGGACCTCGAAAGCAAGAATGGCACGACGGTAAACGGCATCGCAGTCCGTCAGACGCCGGCGCGTGTGCGGGCAGGCGACGAACTGTGTTTCGGCGGCGAGTTGTGTTATCGCGTGAGCATTGAACCGCGCGCGCGCATCGTAGCGGCTGGCAGCACGGCACAAGCCCCTGCCTTGTTGCTCGTGCCGCAGCGCGACGATCTCGATCTTCAGCCGATCGAAGTGCAAGCGTTTCCGTTCCTCGTCAGCAAAGCCGATGATGTCTTTTCGCGCTACAAGGACCGCTACCCGCATCAGGTCAATTACATTTCCCGGCGACACGCGCATATCTTTCTGAAGGGCTCGGAGCTTTACGTCGAAGACCTGGGCAGCACGAACGGCACATTCGTCGGTGGCAAACGTCTCGACGAATCAGCGCTGCCGCTGGCGGACGGCGACGTCGTTGCATTTGGCGGAGACCACTTCGTCTACAGGGTGACGCTGCAAAAACCACCCGAAAACGAGCCGACCGTGACGCAATTGCTCCTCAATCCCTCAGTCGACGAAGCCGCGGACCCTGACAAGACAACGTTCGTGGGCGCGGCGAATTCGTTTCTCGACATCTTTTGCGTGGACCCTGCGCGGCAACGCGAGGACGAGATCAACGAGTCTGCACACGCGGCGTCGGCGCAAGCAAAGCGCGCGTCTCCGGGTGGCGGGGCGCCGGTGAGCGTTGCGAAGGGCGCCAATGGCGGGCGCGATGTCGACAGTGCCGCGAATGGAGCGGATAACAGCCAGGGTGCGAGCGTCTCGAAGCGCAGGCAGCGCCGCTGGCGACTCGTCGCGAGCGAACTTGGCAAGGCATTTGCAGGCGACGATCGTGCGGGCATGAGGCGCGTCGCCGCGTGGAGCGGCGTGGCCGTCGTGTTTTTCGCAGCCGCGGCGTTGGCGCTCTATCTGCGCGGCTCACCCGAGCGCGAGGTCAAAAATCTGCTCGCGAGCGGCGACTACACAAACGCCGTGAAGTCGGCGAAGAGCTATCTGGCGAGCCATCCCGCCGACCCGAAAGTCAGCGCGCTTGCGAGCGAAGCGCTGCTGAAGGCGAAGCTTCCTGGCTGGCTCAATGCATTGCAAAAGGCGCAGTTCGACCAGGCCGACGCACTGCTTGCCGACATGAAGTCGTTGAGCGCGAACAATGCGGATGCTGCCTCGTTGCTCGGCGAACTGCAATGGGTGGGCGATCTGGAGCGTTTCGTGGCGGGGCGAGGCGGCGTCGAAGCGCCGATCCGCATGTACGCGGACGAAGCGACGATAGGCGGCTTGCTGCAGCGTTGGGACGACGATCCCAAGAGCCATCAGCGTGCGCTCGACAGGATCGCGACATACGTACCTGTTTTTTCGGAACCGTACGCGCAGGCCTTGAGCCATCTGCGCAAGCTGGAGAGCGACGATTCGGTCTATCTCGCGGCGATCGAACGGTTAGACGGGATCATTCGCACCGAATTGGCGCGCGACAAACCAGCGGCATTGCCGCCTGTACTGGATGATTATGCGCAACGCTATCCACGCCTTGCGGGACTCGACCGTGTACGCGACGATCTGCGTCAATACACCGCTTTGCTCGAAGCCGCGCTGGCTCGCAAATTGACCTCACTGCTTTCGCAAATGAAAGCCGCGCGCTTCAGCACACCGCCGTTTCAGGAGCAATACCGGCAACTTGCGGCAACGCGTCTGCCATCGGCAGATGTAATCCAGCGGCTCGACGCGGTGGCCGAAGCGTGGAAGCGCGGCGACGCGCAGCAGGCGCTCGCCGGGTTGCAGTCGATGCCAGCCGGTCCATGGTCCGATATGCTGACCGCCGACCTGACTCGCAAAAAAACGTTGCTCGACCAATACAGCGATTTGCAAAGAACGCGTGGTGGCAAAGATTACGACCAACGTCTGTTGTCGTTTTATGCGAGCCTCGATCCGTCGGCGGACGTCTGGTTCGCGCACTCGATCGAGAAGGACGTCGCCGCGTTGCACGATAAAGCACTGGCGCGTGCGCAAGACCTGATGCTGCGGGCGCAGAGTCTTTGGAAGCAATACCGCGCGAGCGGTTCGATCGGTGGCACACAACGGCTCGAAGCCGGCATCTCGTCGGGATTTCGCAACGAGGCGCGTTTGCTGTCCGACGCTCAAACCGCGGCGCAACAGGGCATGCGTATCTATTCGCAATTAAAGGCGGACCATCCTGCCGACTTTGACCGCCTGCTCGCGGATATCGAAGCCGAAACAAGCTTGCAGCGTCGCTCGCTCACCGAGTTGCGCATGGTGCTGGACCCGGGTCTTCTAAAGGCGAAGCTGGCGTTGATTGGAGGCGAGCAGAGTGAAACGCGACAGTCACCCTAGGCTGCTTTCGGAAGCGCTGGAAGATCACAGCGTCGAAGGTATCGCGATACTGACCGCTGAGCCGGTGCGGCTCGCGCGTGCGCTGATCTGGGCAATGGTCGGCCTGGTGGTGGCGGGACTCCTATGGTCGTTCGTGGGCCGCGCGGATGTGATTGTCAGCGCACAGGGCACGCTATCTCCGGATTCGGAAGTGCGCCGCATTTATGCGCCGATCGACGGCGAGCTGGCCGATCTGTATATCGCCGAGGGGCAGCCCGTGTCGAAGGGCGACGTGCTCGCCCGGCTGAACGCGCGCGGCGCTATCGAGGCCGCGAGCAATGCGCTGCAGGCGCAACTGAAGCTCGAAGATGCGGAGCGCGACTGGAAGCAGTTTCCGCAAAAGAAGGCGCTCCTGGAACGAAGAGCCGCCGCGCTAAAGGCGCAAATGGAAGTCGAGGCCCGTCTGCATGAGAATCGCATTTCGGAAGGCACGAGCAAACTCGCGGAGGGACAGAAAGCCGAACTCGACGAAGCGCGCAGCGTGCTCGATAACGCGCGGCGCGTGCGGGAGGCGGCGCGCCAGGAACTGGACCGCTATTCGCAACTGTTCGCGCAGCCAGGCGGCGGCGGAATAGCTGAACTGCAGGTCGAGCAGAAGCGAACCGCTGCGATGGAAGCGGATAACGCCTACCGCGTCGCGCAATCGAAACTTGCCGAACTGGACTTCCGTTTGAGCCACGAATATGCAAAGGCGAATGCGGAACTGGAAACAAGCGGCCAGCAGACCACCGACCTTCAGCTTCAATATGACGCCGCCGTGCGCGACGTCACCGACGTTGAAGACAAGTTGCGGCTGCAACTACAAAGCGCGCGGCTTGTATCCGAAGCTGCTGCGCGGATACGTTTCGAGAACATCGACAAAGACAATTTCCTGCTGATTCTCGCGCCCGTTTCAGGCGTGATTACCGACGTCACGTCGACGCAGCGCGGCGACAAGATTCAGGCGAACTCGCCACTTGGCGGCGTCGCGCCTAAGGACGCGAAGCCGGTGTTGAAGATCGAGATTGCGGAGCATGACCGTGCGTTCCTGCACGAAGGCCTGCCGGTCAAGCTCAAGTTCAACGCGTTTCCCTATCAACGCTACGGGTTGATCAGCGGCACGCTTGCTTATATTTCGCCGGCCACCAAGCCTTCATTGCAGGACAAACAGCCGGTTTACGAGGGTCGCGTCACGCTCGATAAAAACTACTACGAGATTGCGGGCACGCGTTATCCATTGCGTTATGGCATGACAGCGAGCGCGGAAATCGTGGTGCGCGAGCGGCGACTAATCGACCTGGGTCTCGATCCGTTCAGACAGTTGGCGGGTTGACCGTGCGGATCACTCATCAACCATGGGAGCGGACAACATGACCGCGATAGTGCGAATCGATGATGAAGTTGTGGATGTCAGCGAATTCATTCGACTTCTGAAACTGACTGGCCAGTTCGAAAGCCTGATTGAGCAGATCGTGCGCGACAAGCTCACCGTGCATGCCGCGAAGAAGCAGGGCATTGCAGTCAGCGCCGACGAAATCCAGCAGCGCGCCGACCAGTTCCGGCGCGTGCGCGGCTTGCATCGGGCGACCGATATGAACCAGTACCTGGATGTGCTCAACGTGAGCCTCGACGAATTCGAGGCGTTCATCACTGACGGGTTGTATCAGGAAAAGATGCTGGAGGAGGTCGGCAACGAGGCCGCCGTCAGAGACTATTTCGCGCTGAATTCACCGAAGTTCGACGCCATCGAGGTAAGCCATATCGTGCTCGATAGCGAAGGCAAGGCGAAGGAAATGATCTCGTATCTGCGCGACGATCCCGACAGTTTCGCCGATATGGCTCGCGAGCATTCCATTGCCGATACGCGTGAAGCGGGCGGCGTAATAGGCAAAGTACTGCGCGGCTCATTGAAGCCGGATATAGAGGCGAAGATCTTCAATGCGGCGGTGGGTGATTTGCTTGGCCCGTTCCCGTCAGCTGATCGATCGTGCTTTGAAATCTTTGCGGTGACGGCCAAATACCCAGCCACGCTCGACGCCGATGTCGCCGCCGAAGTCAGGCGCCTGCTGCGCGAAAGCTGGCTGATCGCGCGCGCGCAGGAACATGTGATCGAGGCGCGCTAACCGGCGCAATCTGAAAAGCCGAATCGAGGTCCGCAGCTTATGGATGCACCCCAGACCGCACCGTCCGCCGCCGAGTTTCTCGCCTCGGTGGAAATACTGTCGCCTTTTTCTCGCGATGAGATCGACCGCCTGGCTGAATATGCGCAGGCGCGTTTCTATTCGTTTGGCGAAACGGTATGTTCTGCAGGGGAGACCGCCGACGGCTTATACGTGGTCCGCTCGGGCACGGTGCGCATCTTTGTCGAGGAGAACGGCAAGGAAACAAGCATGGGAGTGCGCAAGTCGGGAGAAATTTTCGCCGACATTGCAATGCTGCGTACGTATGTGCACGAAGCCTCGGTGCGGGCGTCGGCGAAGACCGAGCTGCTGTTCATCCCTCGCGCAGCAATCGAGCCGGTGATCACGGCCAATCAGGCCGCACTCGCTTTCGTCGCGAGTTATGTCGCAATCAATTCGGCCGGCGGCTTTGTCGCGCAGTTGTTCGATCTGCGCGGCAAACTGAACAAGGCTGAGCTTGAAGAATACGTGCGCAGTGTGGGTGTCAAACGTGTCGCTGCAGGCAAAGAGATTCTCAAGCAGGAAGCACGCGACGACCGGCGCTTATACGTCGTGCGTCAGGGCGAAGTGCGCATCGTTCGGCATGAGGAAGGGCGCGACTATACGCTCGCCACGCTCGGCGAAGGCGAAATATTCGGCGAGAAAGCGTGCCTGATGCGCCAGGAACAAATGGCCTCCGCGGTTGCGTCCACCGATGCGCGACTACTGGTGATTCCCGAGCGCACCGTTCATTTCATTCTCGAGCGCAATCCGAAACTGCGCGAGGTGCTGGACGAGCGTATTCGTTACGTCGACCGTGAGTTACAGCGGCAAAAGCGGCTGGAGCAACGCCGTAAGCTGCCGTTGATGCTCGACCTGCAGAGCAAGGCCGAGTTCGGCGAAAAAATAATCAAGCGTTTTGCGCTGGTCGAACAGGCCGAGGAAATGGATTGCGGCGCGGCGTGCCTCGCAATGATCTGCCGTCACTACAGCATTCCGATGACGCTCGGCAAACTGCGCGAACTCGCCAATGTGACCACGCAGGGCGCGACGCTCGACAGCCTTGCCCGTGCAGGGGAATCGCTCGGCTTTACAGCGCGTGGCGTGCAATGCACGTTCGATTCGTTACGTGGATTCGATCTACCGTTCATCGTGCATTGGGAGGGCTATCACTATGTGGTGGTGTATGGGCTCTCCACGGAGTACGTATGGGTCGCGGACCCGGCGCTAGGCTTCCGCAAATTGACCGTTGAGGATTTCGAGCGCGGCTGGAGCGGTACATGCCTGCTCTTTACGGGCGGCCCTCACTTACTGCAAATGTCGGCGTCGCGTTCCCCGTGGATTCGTTTTGTCGGCTACCTGAAGCCGTACAAAAAAATTCTCGGTCACCTGTTTCTTGCGACGTTCGTGATTCAGGTACTCGGCGTGATTCCGCCGCTCATCATCCAGAACATTCTGGACGGCGTAATCGTGCACCAGAATGTGAGCTTGCTACATCTGCTGATAGGCGGCCTCATTATCTCCAATGTATTCTCGCAACTCATGTCGTCGATTCGTGCGTACCTCGCCAATTTCATGGTGCGCAACATGGACTTTGCGATGATGTCGCAGTTCTTCAAGCACACGATGTCGTTGCCGTTCTCGTTTTTTGCAAAGCGCAAAACCGGCGACATATTCGCGCGTTTCCAGGAGAACCAGACGATTCGCGCATTTCTCACAGAATCCACCGTCACGACAGCGCTAAATCTGCTGATGGTGTTCATCTACTTCACGATCATGTTCGTCTACAACGTGAAGATGACGCTCGTGCTGATCGGCTTCGTCATTCCGATCATGGCGCTCACCGCATTGGCGACGCCTCGAATCAAGAATTATGCGCGCGAGGTTTTCAATGCATCGACGGAATCGAAGTCGTTCCTGATGGAAGCGCTCGCCGGCGTCGAAACGGTTAAGGGCATGGGCATCGAGCGGCCCGTGCGTTTGCGCTGGGAGAAGAAATACGCGAAAGCGCTGGAAGTGCAGTACCGCGCACATGCTTTCAATATTCTCGTTGGGCTCGGCAGTCAACTGCTCAATGCCGCGACCACGATTGCGATTCTTTGGGTAGGCGCGAATCTCGTGCTCGCGCGCGAGATGACAATCGGTCAGTTGATTGCATTCAATGCATTCATGGGAAGCGTGCTCGGTCCCTTGATGGGACTCGTCGGACTATGGAGCATGCTCAATGACGCGGGCGTCGCAATGGAGCGCCTTGGCGATGTGCTCGACATCGAGCCAGAACAGAGGCCGCAGGATCTGCCGTCGCGCGTCATGCTGCCCGAACTGCAGGGCGAAATCAGCCTGAGCGGTGTGTACTTCCGCTATGGCGAAAACGATTCCGCTTATGTGTTGGAGAACATCAGTTTCGACATCAAACCCGGCGAACTCGTCGCGATTGTCGGACGCAGCGGTTCGGGCAAAACGACGCTGGCCAAGTTGCTGGTCGGCTTTTACGCGCCGAGCGAGGGGAAGATGTCGATTGACGGTTACGACCTCGGCGTGGTCGACAAAGCCTATTTCCGCGCGCAGATCGGTTATGTGATGCAAAGCAACCTGCTGTTCTCGGGCACGATTGCCGAGAACATAGCAAGCGGCGACGACGCACCCGACCGCCGACGCATCGAGGAAGTCGCCAGAATGGCGGATGCGCATGCGTTCATCAGCAAGATGCCGCTCGGTTATGAGCAGATTGTCGGCGAGCGCGGAATAGGTTTGTCTGGTGGCCAGATCCAGCGGCTGTGCATTGCACGCGCGCTGTATCACGATCCGCGCCTGCTGGTATTCGACGAAGCCACGTCTGCGCTCGATTCGCAGTCGGAGAGCAACATTCTCGGCAACATGCACGACATTCTGAAGGGACGCACGGCAGTGATCATCGCGCATCGGCTGAGCACCATCATGCGTGCCGACAAGATTCTCGTGCTCTATGAAGGCGCAATCGTCGAACAGGGCCGTCATGAAGAACTGATCCAGCGCGGTGGCATGTACTACCAACTGGTTCAGAAACAACTGAGTACGTCATGATGAAGATACTCGACCAGGTTGAAGACATCAGTCCGGCTATTTCATATGCCGGCCTGATCGAGCGGATCGAGATTCTGCGCTCGACACTGCGGTGGTCGTCGCGGCTGGAGCGCACGGATATCGACAAGCTGCTCAGGCAGGCCACGTCGCTACGCGACGAGGTCATGCAGCTTTCGCATAAGGAGCGTTTTGTGCAAGCCGCGGCAGCAGCAGAGCCCGAACAGCGCGCCGAGCAGTCGCGCGGTGCACGCAGGCAGGCGCTGCTTGAGCGCAGCTTCATTTTCGAGGGCACGTTCGGCGACAATCCGCGTCTGCTCGAGTCGCTCGAAATCGCCGAAAAAGCGGCGCCGACCGACTTGCCCGTTCTGATCGACGGTGAAAGCGGGACCGGTAAGGAACTGATGGCCAAAGTCATTCACGCGAACGGTTCGCGGTCGGATAAGCCGTTTATCTCCGTGAACTGTGGCGCGATTCCTGACAATCTGCTGGAGTCGGAACTGTTCGGTCATCGCAAGGGCGCGTTCACGGGCGCTTCAAACGACCGTAAAGGGAAATTCGAAAGCGCGCATACAGGTACCATTTTTCTCGACGAGATCGGCGAGTTGCCGCTCGCGGGTCAGGTCAAGCTGCTGCGCGTGCTGGAAGCGCACGAGATTCAGCGCGTGGGTTCCGACGAAACCATTGCAGTCGATACGCGCATCGTCGCAGCAACGAATCGCAATCTGCGCAAGCTCAGCGAAGAAGGCAGGTTTCGCGAAGATCTGTTTTATCGGCTTAGCGTCATTCATGTGACGCTGCCGCCGCTGCGCGAACGGCGTGACGAGATTCCGCTGCTGATCGCATGGTTCGGCGACGAGGCGGCCGGCACGCTCAAACGCAGGCCCGTGAGATTAACCCCACGTTTGAGGGACTTTCTGCTCAATTACGGGTATCCCGGCAACATCCGCGAATTGCGCAACGTGATGTATCGCATCTCGTGTCTTGCGGGGGATATGGCGGACATGGATCATTTGCCGACCGATATGCGGCCCGCAGCGCCGGGAACAGTGGCGTTGCAAAGCGGCGCGAACAGCACAGGGCAAGAACAGATCAGCGTGGCGAACCTGATGTCGCTCAGCGATGCAAAGCGCGCCGCAAGCGACGACGCTGAGAAAGCCTTTCTGGAGCGTGGACTGCGCGAAGTGAACGGCACGGTGGCCGAATTGGCGCGGCGCATCGACATGAACCGGTCGCATCTGCAGATGCTGCTGAAGAAGCACGGTCTGCATTCGAAAGACTTTCGCAACCGTAACGTCGTCTCCACGAACAGGAACGGCGCCGCCGAGCATGCAGACCAAGCCGAGGACGACGGCGAAGGCGATACATAACGCCGCCGGCCGTAAAAATCGAACGGCGTGCGACTCACGGCCTCAGGGCGCCGGGTTCAGAAGCGTTTTGTCCGCGGCATGAGGGTCTTCGGCGCGTACCACGACCGCAGTAATGTTGTCGCGGCCGCCGCGCTCCAGGGCGAGGCTCACCAGTTGATCGGGCGCGTTGCCGTGTGCTGCCGTAGACAACACAGATAGCATGTCGTCTTCGCCGATCTCGTTGCTCAGGCCGTCGCTGCAAAGCAGAAAGATGTCGCCGTCCGCAACTTCGATTGCGTCGTCGTCGAGTTCGAGCAGATCCGTCGCACCCACGGCCCGCGTAATCATGTGCTGCGCGGGATGATGCCGCGCTTCTTCGTCGGTAATCACGCCAAGCGACTTGAGCGCTTCGACCTGACTGTGATCGCGAGTGAGCTGGCGTAACTGTCCGTCACGAAGAAGGTACAGGCGGCTGTCGCCGGCCCATACATAACCGCAGAAGCGATCGCAGGCGAGCAGCGCGACGACCGTGCTGCCAATGCGTTGCACCTGGCGGCGCGCGGCCTCTTCTCTCAACAGACGATTGGCAGCCTGCAAATGTGCGCGCGCGTCGGCCAGGAACGCTTTCATGCTGACGGGCGCGGCGAGCCGTTTCAATTCGTCGATGACGATGCGGCTCGCGACGTCGCCGACCGCGTGTCCGCCCATGCCGTCGGCGACTGCCCAGCGTCCTAGTTCGGACTGGTCGAGGCAGGCGTCTTCGTTGATTTCACGCACGCGCCCCGCGTCGGAGCGCGCGGACGACGTCCATCGGAATAGGCTCGCACAAGTCACAACGGCTACACCATATCGTTTCTGCTGCGTGCGTCGGGAGAGACACTGATGTTCGAGTTGGCGCCTGTATTGCGCACATCGACCGACTGGAACTGGTTGATCATCTGGTTAGCATAGAAGTTGTTGGAAACCTCGTACAGGTTCACGACCGGTCCAATGCTCGGCGTTTCCCGCACATAAGGTTGAATCCAGCCATACACCCAGGGCGCTCCACCGCCGCCGCGAATGGCCGCCATTGCTTTGCGGTCGAGTGCGAGGTTGAGTGAAAGATCGTTCACAGAAATAGAAGCCATGTCGTTCTCCGGTTGGCCGCGTGCGCAACGCGCGCGGTTTTAATGGATCTGGACAAGGATCGTGCAAGTGCTATGCCAATCGCTGCATGACGCCACGCGGTTTGCCGCACAGCGTTGACTGGCCTGCGATTCCGCTCATTCGGGCACTGTTTCAGCGGTGCACTGTTGATCGACAGGTCGGCGCGCATCCAACAGACCCGCTTGCGAACCGGTGTAGCGCCCAACACATTCCTGGCGAGTCGACAACAACCCAACTGCAGCGTGAATCGCCATTCTGGCCGTGGCAAAAAGAGCGCCGCGCGCCAACACTTCAGTGCATATTCTGTCGCTCGGCGGCCCACAGTTTTCCTCGTCGAAGAAGTGGCACTCGGCGGAAAGCCTTATAAACAAGGCTTTTTCGCACATGGCCCGGATGATGCAAAAGACCTCGCAACAGTGTTGGAAACCGAGCGAGGCCAGCCATGAACACGATCCAACTTAAGACGAGCGACACCCGCGACGATTGCATGTCCACGATCGACTTGCCCATCGGCTCGCATCTCGTGTCAGCCCGCTGCGGTTATGAGCATCACGGCATCTACGTGGGCAATGGCCGTGTGGTTCATTACGCAGGCTTCGCCGGCTCGGTGCATCGCGGACCGGTCGAAGAAGTCGACCTCGATCGCTTCGCGGCAGGACATCCGCTCTCGGTTCGCGCGACTCCCCATGCACGTTATATCGGCGACGAAGCGGTACGCCGCGCGCGCTCACGGCTCGGCGAAAACCACTACCGCCTGCTGACCAACAACTGCGAGCATTTTTGCGCGTGGGTGCTGCTCGGCGAAAGCCGCAGCGAACAGGTGCATTGCAGCTTGCGCCATCCGCGTACCGGCATGCATGTGCTGATGTGCCTCGTAAAGGCTTTCGTCGAAAGCGGCGCCACCGGCGCAAACAGCGGACAGCTCGCCGCATAGCTCGCATGAGCTATCGGATCGACCTCGGGTATTCAAGTGAACGAATGAAGGAGACCATCATGGCAACCGCTGAAAAGACCTTGCACTGGGCCGTTGACAAATGGCTCGCACCGACTCCGTCAATGCCCGCACGTGTCGTGGAATTTTGCCACCGCGCTTCGCATCAACGGTTCGTGCGTGTCGAAGCACTGCGCCCGTCCGGCCTGTTGTCCATCTTCTTCTTCCGTCACGACGATGGCTCATGGAACGTGTTTCCGCCGCAAGCAGAGCGCCCCGCCATGAACGGTCATCGTCGCACCGGGCTTTGCTAATGCGGCATGTGTGCAGCCGCTTCCTTGATGAGCCACTGGCTGAACAGCAGCATCGCGGGTGTCATCGCCTTGCCCTTTAGCCATGTGAGCCAGTAACTTCCCGCCTGCACTTCGACATCGAAGGGCCGCACGAGGCGGCCCGTGTTGATCTCGCGATCGAACATCAGCGCGGGCGCGAGCGCCACGCCTGCGCCCTGCATGGCCGCTTCGACCATCAGCCGCGACGAATCGAACACCGGTCCGCGAATTGGACGCGGCGCAATACCGGCGGCTGCGAACCAGTTGATCCAGTCGTCGGCGCGATACGAACGCAATAGCGTTTCGTCGACGAGATCTGCAGGCGTGGACAATCTCGCGGCAATCTCGGGCGTGCATAGCAGCGCGAGCGGCGCGTCGAGCAGGCGCGTGGCAAGTGACCCGGGCCACGTGCCGTCGCCGAAGCGGATCGCGAAGTCGAGCCCCTCAGTGGCGAGATCCACGAGATTGTTATTGGTCAGAAGCCGCAGCTCGACAAAGGGATGTGCATCGCGAAACGATTTGAGCCGCGGCATCAGCCAACCGACCGCGAACGTGCCGACCACACCGACCGTCAGTACTTCATGAAAGTGACCGCCTTCGAATTGCTTGAGCACCGCCTCGATGCGGTCGAATGCGTCGGTGAGCACGGGGCGCAGTGCAAGACCTTCATCGGTCATTGCAAGGCCGCGTGGCAGGCGCTTGAATAGCGCGGTGCCAAGACGCTCTTCGAGCGTTCTGACCTGCTGGCTGACGGCGGCCTGCGTGACGTTCAATTCGAGCGCCGCGCGGGTGAAGCTCAGGTGCCGCGCGGACGATTCGAAGGCGCGCAGCGCATTGAGCGGAAGATAAGGTCTCATAGCCGAGGCATAAGTTTTTCTTGTGAGCGCACTAACTTATCATCGTTTGTCAGTGAAAGCTGGAAAACCGATAGTTGCGGCTTCACACAAGGAGCTGCAATGATCACGAGAAGAAAATTTGCGCGCACGATGCTGGGCGTTTCGATAGTTGGCGTTGGTGGCTTTGCTGGCGCCGTGTTCCGAAGCGGCGATGCATGGGGCAAAGACGCCGGACCGGCCAAGCGCACCACGTCGGCAACGCCGCGGCAAGAGTTGGCAAAGGCCGATACGATCCGCGCGCGGCTGCGGGAGATCGAAGCAGATAGCGGCGGACGGCTCGGTGTTGCGATCGTCGACACGACATCGGGCCTGCACACCGGCTTACATGCGGACGAACGCTTTCCGATGTGCAGCACGTTCAAACTGCTCGTTGCGGGCGCGATATTGGCGAGGGTGGATCGCGGCGAGGAAAACTTGCAGCGACGCATCGTCTACTCGCAAAGCGAGCTTGTGCCGAACTCGCCGGCGACATCGAAGCACACGCGTGCGCGCACCGGCAACACGGGGATGAGCGTCGGCGATCTGTGCAAGGCGGCGATCACGCTCAGCGATAACACGGCCGCTAATCTGTTGCTGGCGAGCTTTGGCGGTCCTGCCGCCTTGACCGAATTTGCGCGCAGTCTGGGTGATGGCATCACGCGTCTGGACCGGATCGAGCCCACGCTTAACGAGGGGACGCCCGGCGATCCGCGCGACACTACGACACCGAACGCAATGCTCGGCAATCTGCGTGAGTTGGTGCTCGGCGAGCATTTGACTTCGTCGTCGCGAGCGCAATTGCTTGCGTGGCTTGCGGCCAATGAGACCGGCGGCGAGCGGATTCGCGCAAAATTGCCAAAGGACTGGGGCGTTGGCGATAAGACCGGCACAGGCGATCACGGCACGGCCAACGACGTGGCGATCGTGTGGCCACCTGGCCACGGCCCCATTCTCGTCGCAGTCTATCTGACGGAAACTGCAGGCGACGCGGCGCGTTGCAATGCGGCTATTGCGAGCGTCGGCGCGCTAGTGGCGCAGTCGGTTTAACGGCTGCGCCAACGGCCTGTGCTTTTACCCTGAAACGCGCTTGAGCATGGTCAGCAGCGCGTCGAATGAAATCGGCTTGCGCGCGTACTGGATGGACGGATTCTGCTGCGCGGGAATGTCGGCGGCCGCGCTGCAGAGAATCACCGGAATGGTGCGCAGGTCCGGATCGGCGTAAAGCGCTGCGCAAAGCTCCAAGCCTGACATGACCGGCATCATGCAGTCCGACACGATAACGTCCGGCCGGGTCTTGCGTATCTGATCGAGCGCGGCCGCGCCATTCGATGCGGTCAGCACCGTATAGCCGTGACGTTCGAGCAGCAGCCGCCATACAGTGAGGATGTCGAATTCGTCATCCACAACCAGAATGGTTTTCATGGGGCTACGCCGGTCGCCGCGACTGCAACGTCGCGGACAAGCCTGTGGTCGAAGAAACCGCGGCGCTAAACGGACTTTCAATAACATCCAGCCCGTGTGAGGAGATTACGAGCTCATGGGTAGACGGATCATGCGCGCTCTCCCGCTGCTTGACGATTGAGATTGCACGCCGCAGTCCTGCTTCGGTTTCCGCGTAGCGCAACAAGACGAGATTTTCTGTAAGTGCCGATACACGCGAGCTTCGAGAATTGCCGTGGTCTGGATAGAGCGGCATTTCTTCGGTGATGAGCGCCGTGATGCCGGCTTCGCGCAACTGATGCAGCAATGCGTTCAGGAATAGCCCGAAGCGCTCGACGCGCAACGCGGAATCGCGGAACCCCTCCACGCCGTCGATCACCATGCGCGTTGCCCCGATTTCTCTCGCCGTGGCAAGCGCGTTAGCGGCGATCTCGTCGACGGCAAGTTCAATGGCCGGCTGCCATTGAATGGCAAGACGACCGTCCTGGTACGCGTCGTTGAGGGGTATCGAAACGGCTTCTGCTTTACCGAGCAGTCGTTGCGGTCCTTCGTAAGAGCCGAGATAGAGGCAACGTTCGCCGTTCGCGACACCTGCGGCAAGGAATTGCAGGCAAAGCATGGTTTTGCCGACACCCGACGGCCCGATCAACGTCGTAGTCGAGCCTTGTGACAGACCGCCGCCGAACATGATGTCGAGATGCGGCAAGCCGAAGCTGATCCGCGTTTTCAGATCCACCGGTCCGCTCGACGGCGCGCACTGCGATTCGAGACGCGGATACATGAGGAGCCCGCTCTCCGCGATTCGAAAGTAGTGCTTGCCCATCAGGTGATTGCGCGCGCGCAGCTTGTGTACTTCGATTTCGCGGGCGCGGCGCATACCGTCGCTGAAGCGGTTCAGTTCGATCAGGCCGTCGACCAGCGTGTGCTCAGGATGCGGCTCGTTGCCGGACAGCGGCGCGAGGAGCAGCGTCGTGCAGTCCATTGCCGCGGCGAGCGCATTGAGTTCGTGAATGAACTTGGACAACGACAGTTCGGTTTCGCTGAATTCGCGCGCGCTCCGAAAGCCGTCGATGATCATGAGGCTCGGCCGGTAATCGTAGATGCTCGACGCAATCAGTTTCAGGAA
This sequence comes from Paraburkholderia caledonica, assembly GCF_000383275.1. Taxonomy (NCBI): domain Bacteria; kingdom Pseudomonadati; phylum Pseudomonadota; class Betaproteobacteria; order Burkholderiales; family Burkholderiaceae; genus Paraburkholderia; species Paraburkholderia caledonica. The sequence continues at coordinate 312,493 of NZ_KB911039.1, forward strand.
GCCGTCCAGACCGTCCTGCATGAGTTCGTGATAACCGGAAACGAAAAGCATCTGCTGCGCGACTGCGTTTTCGTCGAAGAAAGTCAGACGCTTCAGGTGTGCGAGCAACTTGTCGTGCGATTCAGCGATCAAGGTCATGTACAGCACCTTCTCGCCCCGGCTTACGCGATGAAAGCCGATCTGGCTGGATAGAATCGTCTTGCCTGCGCCGGCCATGCCTTCGAGAAGATAGACGCCGCCCCGGACCAGCCCGCCGCCAAGAATCTCGTCGAGACCGGGCACGCCCGTGTCAACGTTGGCGCGAAGAGAGGTCTGCGATTCGTGAATAGTCATTATGGTGTGCGTTGAAGTACAAACACAGGCGGTTCGCTGACGTCCGCCCGCAACCTGAACTAACCTCGTGAGCAATGTGCGTTCCCGGTATTTGACCGGCGAAACCGCATAGGGAGAATGGCTGCCCGCGATTCTACGTGTCCGTTGAGCGCTTGACCACGGCCATATTGGTGCAAGGTCAGGGGGCAAGTGAGCCGAACGCGCTCCGATACGAACGCAGCGCAGCCGACCGAAAATGAAAAAGTTATTCTGCGCGGCGCACAAAGTACAAAACAGGTACGTGCAAAGCTACTTAACCGCACGGCATTTCTCTACTGGCGAGCGAGTGGCCAGACATGCCAATGCCACGCTTCGCGCGTTCCTTCGCGCGTTCATTAGCGAGCGGCTATATTAGCCATCCTTAACAAATTTTTCCCTGATCGACGATGCTATCCGCGCAGGTTTCGGACGAAGGTTTCGAGATGGCGCTGCACCGTGCCGGCCGCTTCGAATTCGATGCCTTCGAGCATCTGCTTTTCAATCGTTCTAACCGCCTGCTCGCATTGACGCAGTACGGCCCTTCCCTCGTCGGTTAATTGCAGCAGCACGATGCGACCGTGCGTGGGGTCCGGCTCGCGGCTCACCCAGTTACGGCTCGCCATTGCGTTCATCACCTCGTTGGCAGACTGAGGCGTGATGAACGAGCGTTCGGCAAGCTGCGCGTTCGACGCCTGCCCCTTTGCTTCGAGAACGGACAGTGCGGTGAATTGCGCGAGCGTCAAGCCGAGCGGCGCAAGCGCTTCGCTCATACGGCGCCGCAGGATGCGGTCGAGACTGCCTATCACATAGGTCAGGCGCAGGGCGGGCCGGCGAGTACGCGTAGTGGCGGCTTCAAGAGTCGAATTCTGATTTTTGCTCATTGTCGGCACGAGATTCAGGCTATCCCGCATCTTATCGCGGCTTGCCGTATACAATTCGGCACCGCCTGAATTTTGCCAATACTGACATCGCACCCATGCCGAATCCGACCCGGGCTTTTCTTCTCGGCCCGCTCCTGAAAGGCGTTTCACGCTCGTTTTACCTTACGCTGCGCGTGCTGCCAGTGGGAATGCGCGACCCGATCGGCCTCGCCTATCTGCTCGCGCGTGCCGCCGACACGGTTGCGGATACCTCGCTGATCGCGCCGGAACAGCGCCTTCAGTTATTGCTGGCGTTGCGCGACCAGGTCAACGGTGTGTCGAGCGACGGCGCGCTGTTCCAGCGTATGGCCGCCGAAGTAGCGGGTCAGCAGACTCAGTCGGACGAGAAGGTGTTGCTGGAATCGCTCAGTCCCGCGCTCGACGTCTTGGGGCAGTTGAATGAATCCGATCGCAAGGCCGTGCGGGGAATCGTTTCAACGCTGACCGAGGGCATGGAGTTCGATCTGCGCACGTTCCCCGACGAACGTTCGGGCCGCATCGCGGCGCTGCGCGAATATTCGGAGTTGGACCGCTACACATATCTTGTAGCGGGCTGCGTCGGCGAATTCTGGACCACGATGACCTACGCACATATGCCCGGCACGCTCAAAGAGCGGCCCGAGACAATGGCGAGCCGTGGCGTCCGGTTCGGCAAGGCGCTGCAAATGACCAACGTCTTGCGCGACTGCGGAAAAGACCTGCGTATCGGCCGCTGTTATCTTCCGCAAACATTGCTGGATCAACACGGCTTGAGTCCGCAAGACCTGTTGTCGCCGGCCAATTCGTTGCGCGCGCGTCCGCTGATGACCGAGCTATTGCGCATTACGCTCGATCATTTCCGTGAAGCGCTCGATTACACGCTCGCCATTCCCGCCTTTTCCGTGCGCTTGCGGCTTGCGTGTTTGTGGCCGATTCTGATCGGGCTCGAAACGTTGATGCTGCTCGTGGATAACGCAGCGTGGCTCGATCCGCAAAAAGTCTCGAAGGTGCGCAGGAACACGGTGTATCGGATCATTGCGTCGTCGCTGCTGCTGGTCGGTTCGAACCGGCTGGTGCGTCAGTCAATAGAGCAACGCATCTGGCACATAGAAGCCCGGCTTTGAGCTGCTCGTGTGTGGCCCAACGTACTGATTAAAAGCATGCCGGGCCGTAGTTTGATCGACAAATCCTTTGTCCGATCCGACTCACATGGCGCCGCCGGAAAAACAGCATTGCGACACACTCGACCTGATCCGGGCACTGGCGGCGGGCGCTGTTTGCCTCAGCCATCTGCGCAATCTGATGTTCGTCGACTACAAGTCGAGCGTGGGACTGGGCCTCGCCGGCAAGGCGTTTTATTTCGTCAGCAACTACGGGCACACAGCCGTCATCGTGTTCTTTTTGCTGAGCGGGTACTTTGTCGGCGGCTCGGTGCTGCGCCAGGTCGGCACCGGCACGTGGAGCTGGCAGCGCTATCTGACTGAACGCTTATCGCGCCTGTGGGTCGTGCTGGTGCCGGCGCTGCTGCTCACGTTGTTCTGGGACCGCCTCGGTATCCATCTCGCGGGCGGACCTTTCTATCTCGGGACTGAAGGCACATTCGATCAACAGATCAACGTTGCATCGCATCTGGGCCCGGCGACGCTCGCATGCAATCTCGTCTTCCTGCAAACCCTGGCGTGCGGCACATACGGATCGAATGGTCCGCTATGGAGCCTCGCTAACGAGTTCTGGTACTACCTATGGTTTCCCGCATGCGTCGTGTTGTTGGGCCGCCGACGGGGAGTCGGCGGTTATGCGATCGCCGCGTTTGCGCTCGGTACGATGATCGCGTTCCCATCGCTGCAAAGCGGCTTCGGATTGTGGCTGCTCGGCGTGCTACTCGCGGTGCTAGAGAAGCGTTCTCCCGCGCGTGTGAAGCGCCGGGCTCTACCGTGGCTTACGCTCGTAAGCGGTATGGTGTTTGTCGCCGCGCTGGTTTGTACACGCCTCTTTCTGCTGGATAACGACTGGATCGTCGGCGTGCCTTGCTTTGTGTTCCTCCGCTGCGTGCTGCTCGAGAATGTTCGCTTGCGACTGCCGGTGCTGTCGCGAGCCGCAATTCTGTTTTCCAGGTTTTCCTATTCGCTGTATCTCACGCATTTCCCGTTTATTCTTTTTGTGGCCGCAGTGGGTTTCAGGCAGCGCATTCCGTTCGATGCAAAAGGAGTACTCGTGCTGACCGGAATGCTCATTGCATGCTACGTGTACGCTTTCGTGGTCTATTTGTTGTTCGAGCGGAATACGCGGCGCGTGCAGCAGCGCATGTGGCGGCTGCAGTCCGGGCATACAGCGCCGGATACAACAGCCGCGCATGTGCGTCAGCGCGGCACGATTACGTGATTTGGCGCTCACCGCGCTTGATTCAATCTGCGTCAGCAGATAGGCCTGAATCGGGAAACCCCTAAGACCGTGTCCGGATGGTTCGCGTTAGTCTCTTCGAAAGAGGAGACATTCCATGCGGCAGGCATTCAATATCGCGGTGGTGCTGTTGCTCGGCTATTTAATGGCGGATCGGGCGCTGATGCGCGCGCAGGCCGGCGAAGTCGGGACGATCACATGCCATCAGGGCGCTGAACTGGTCAAGGCCAGCGCGCTCAAGAAGGGCTTTGGAGAAGTCGGCGCGAGCAGCCAGAGCGAGAATTTCCTGTCGAGCTGCCTTGTCACGGGGCGCGGGCAAGTGGGCGATCTGATCGCTCGCGATTGAGCAGGTCCGTTCGGTCGGAGGATGATCCGTTGCACCCGCAACGGTTCGCAGGGGCAAAAAAGCGCCTGGACTGACGAGTCCAGGCGAAGTCATCGGTAGCCGATGACGGAGGTAACGGATAGCAAACTGGCCCGTGATCGGAACAACCGGTCGCGGGCTTTTTCATTTGTAACGGCTCAAACAGTTGGCGCTTCGGCGGCATGACACGCAGTGAACTGCTGAGAATTCCGCCGCGCCTTGGCGGCGGCATATTGCGCCATTCTCAGCCGGTGCACCGACCCGATTGCCGCCTTTGCCTTCTGTGCTTAGTTGCCGAAGTAAATCGACTTGGTGCCATTAGCCGACACCGCGCGGCCAGAGTCCGAAGAACCGTTCGCAACACCGCCATAGCTCGACACAGCCGGCTGCGCAGTGCCGTTTTGCGCGGCGACGCGAGCTTCTGCGGCCTGAATGTCAGCGGGATAATAAGGATCCGAGCGGGTCGGCTGATAGCCGGCCTTTTCCAGTTGAATCAGTTCTGCGCGCACCTGAGCGCGAGTCACGGGCTGGTTGGACTGCGCAAACGAAGCGACAGGAGCGGCCAGCACAGTGGCGATAACAACAGCTTGAATAAGTGATTTCATGATGAACTACCTCCAGTTTCGGTCTTTATTGCGCTACGAACCTTGTTGTTCGCAGCCAGTGATTACATTGTAGGTTTGCAAACTGGAGAGAGTAATGGCGCTTTTCGGTAAACTTCGTTGCTGGAATTGAGATAAACGGACGCCGCTGTTCATTCGTGCCGACGCGCGAGGGAAGCCCCGCGTGCAGCGGCTCTCCTCTCATTCACTGCGCGGGCGGACGGCTCCGTCGGCCCGCTGCGATAGCCGCGTGAATGCATGGCTGGTACGCTCGTCACGCAGATCGCGGGCCCGATAGAAGTCTTTGCTAAGCCACTCCCCCAAGCCGATCAACGCCGAACCCAGCAGGTTTTTCAGGCTTACCCAGCGGTTCTCGGCGCGCGCAAAATTCGCCGCCGACACCACTGCGGTCGTTTCCAGTCGGTCGAGCTCGGTATGTAGAAAGTCGGCGAAATGGTGGAGCCCACGCTGATTGTTGTTCGACGACTTCTTTTCCAGTTCCACGTGATCCGGAATGAGCGACTGATTACTCACCCGAATGAATTGAGGCGTGTCGGCGCGGGGCGTGCCGGTGGTGCGGATCGCCAGACCGACGCTCGACGAGGCTTCTGTGCGTTTGCCGAGCGGAGGCAGGCCCCACTTGTCGCAGAGATATTTCAGCACGCTGCAATGGTCGAATTGCGCGTGGCATACGCCACGGTCGCACCACGGAGACACGAGGAGAGCGGGCACGCGGACGCCGAGCCGCCTGAAGTCGAACACGGACGTGTGTTCGTCGGGCGCGACCGAATCTGACGGCGGCGGCACGTGGTCATAGAAGCCACCGTGCTCGTCGTAAAGCACGACTAACAATGTGCTTTCCCACAACGCCTGATTCGAACGCAATGCGTTGTACGTGTCCGCGATCAGCTTTTCCGCCTTCATGATGTTATGCGGCGGATGGTCGTCGTTCTGTGCCTCGCCGAAGTACTTGGGCTCTATGAGTACGAACTCAGGAAATGCATCGGCCGGTCCAGCGGCATCGGGGAAGAAATTGTCGAAGTAGCGGTAGTTCGCGAGGTTCTCGGCTTTGCGCTGATTCTTGAATAGCAATGACGCTGGAAAGTCGTAGAAATAGACGGTCCAGGTTTTTTTAGCGTCGTTCAGGCGGTCAAAAATCGTAGCCTGATCCTGCTCGGTGTACCACCTAGGATTGAGCGCGTCGAGGCCGGATGGCATTCCCACCTGCCCCTTCGAAGTGCCGGAAAGCGCGAAGTAACGGTTCGGCCACGTTGGGCCGGGCAGAGATGAAAACCATCTGTCGCAAACGGTGAATTGCTCTCCGAGCGTGTGCAGCGCGGGCAGAAAGCCGCGCGGATAGTAGCCCATAATGTTCTGTCGCGCGGCAAGACTGCTGTTTGGATAATCGTTGGCGAAGGAGCGCACGAAGCCGCTGTTGTTCGAGTCGATCTGGCTCAGCACGGCTGAATGCCCATGATCCGGATCGAGCTTCATTTGCCGTACTCGCGTGGGCCGAGGAGAAAAGGTGTGGCCTTTGCCGTCGTCGTTCGTTTTCGACGCAGCGTTGCGCACGCCGTCCAGACCCTCATGCACTTCGTCGAGGCAGCCCAGCATCTGGTCGAAGGAATGGTTTTCCATCAGCAGAAGAACCACGTGGCGAATCGGGTCGTTCTGCGCCTGTGCCTGTTGCCGTGCCGCGTTGCTGAGTTGGACGTCGTCCATGTGCATCGCTCCTGCGGGATTAAGCAAGACTGAACGTGTGAGGTGTCAGTCTTGCAAACCTAGCGCAAAAAACGTCGCAACGAAAGCTTCATATCGCTATGAGAAGCCGGAGAAGATCGGCCCTCTCCCGCCAGGCTCGGACGGCTGAACACCTACGCGCGCGGCGTGGCGGCCGCCATATGCGCCGCTGCAACTGGGGGCGTTGGTGACAACAGAATGCAAAAATGCCGTTCGGTCATTCACCGAACGGCATTTTTTTGTACCGCCGCGCTTTTACACGGCAAGGTGGCTCAGGTTTAGACGGCTGCCGGCCGCCATTTCAACAAGCGCTGCTCGACTGCGGTCAACAGGTAGTCCGCTGCCAACGCGACCACGGCCAGCACAATCATCGCGGCAAACACGCCGCTTGCGTTGAACGCACCTTGCGCCGTGGAAATCAGCAGGCCGATACCTTGTTTGGAGCCGAGAAATTCGCCGACCACTGCGCCGACGAGCGCGAAGCCGAAGCTCACATGCAGGCTTGCAAGAATCCAGCTCAATGCCGAGGGAATCACGACCGACGTGGTTACCTGACGGCGCGAAGCACCGAGAATTTGCGCATTCGCGATCATGTAACGATCCGCTTCACGTACGCCCTGAAACGCGTTGGCAAACACGACGAAGAACACCATCACCACGGCGAGTGCAACTTTCGAAGCCATGCCGAGGCCCAGCGCAATCACGAACACGGAGCCGAGCACCACACGCGGAATCGAGTTGGCAATCTTGATGTAGAGGCTGAACACGTCCGACAGCAGCTTGTTGCGGCCGAGCAGAATGCCGCAGAACACGCCGGCAACGGAACCGATAATGAAGCCGAGTCCCGTTTCTTCGAGCGTGACCCAAACCTGCGTGAGAAGCGGGCCTTGAGACGTGCCGTTCACGAACCAGTCGACAATCTGATCGAAAATCGCGGTCGGCATCGAAAAGAAGAACGGGTCGATCCACTTCAGGCGCGCGGACAGTTCCCAGCCGCCGAGCACGATCACGAGTACGGCGATACGCAGCGCGATCACCAGCACCTGACGTTGCCGGATACGTTTTTGCGCGACCCGTTCGACCTGCGCGAGCGACGCGGCGTCGATACCCGAGGGCATCATCTGTTGAGGAGTAGTAGACATGTTTCGCTTTCCTTGATTAACCGATCTGCACTTCTTCGCGCAGGTCGTGCCAGATGTCGCGCGAGATTTCGATGAAACGCGGGTCGTAGCGAACTTCCGACGTGACACGCGGACGCGGCAGATCGATCTCGTAGACCTTTTTTAGCGTGGCTGGCCGCGCGGTCAGCACGAACACGCGGTCGGCGAGTGCAATCGCCTCTTCGAGATCGTGCGTGACAAATACGACCGACCCGGCGCCGCCCCACAACTGCAGCAATTCGTCCTGCATCAGCGTGCGCGTTTGCATGTCGAGCGCGGAGAACGGTTCGTCCATCAACAGGATTTCCGGCCGGTTGATGAACGTTTGCGCGAGCGCCACGCGTTTGCGCATGCCGCCGGACAACTGATGCGGATAGTGCTTGCCGAACTTGTCGAGGCCCACACGGCGCAACCACTCGTTCGCTTCTTCGTACGCGGCGGATTTCGAGCGGCCGCGATACAGCGGACCGGCCGCGACGTTGTCGATGACCGAGCGCCACGGAAACACGGCGTCTGCCTGAAACACGAAGCCGATGCGCGGATCGATGCCGTCGACCGGCGCGCCCATCACGCGCACTTCGCCGGTAGTGGGCTTGAGCAAGCCCGTAATCATGCTGAGCGTGGTGGATTTGCCGCAGCCCGTCGGCCCGACAATCGCAACGAACTCGCCGCGCGCCACCGACATGCTGAAGTCGCGCAGCGCGATGGTTGCCTTGCCGTCCGGAGAAATGAAACGGCAGGACACGTTGCGCATTTCGATAGCAGGCGTCTCGCGTGACATAGGTTGGTTCATCGGCTGGTGCCTCGCAGTTTGCTTGATGTGGATGACGTTACTTGGCCGCGGTCTTGACCGGCGCCGCCACGAAGTCGTTCGTGTAGGTCTTGGCGAGGTCAATGTGCTTGCCCTTCACCGAGGGGTTGAATGCGGAGAGCACCTTCAGCACGGTCTCCGGGCCGTCGGCGGGCATCTTGCCGTCCTTCGTGAACATGGGCAGCGACGCTTTCAGTGCACCGACGTAAAGGTCCTTGTTGTTGCCGTAGTAGTCCTTCGGCATCTTGGCCGCGATCTCTTCAGCGCTATGCGTGGCAATGAAGTTCAGCGTCTTTGCGAAAGCGTGCGAAAGCTTCGCCGCGTCGCTCTTGTGCGACTCGGCCCACGCGCGTTGCACGTAGAAGCTCGAAGCCGGATAAGTGCCGCCGAGCGCTGCGCGCGTGCCTTCGAGGGTGCGCATATCGACCAGTACTTTTGCGTCGCCGGTCTTGAGAAGTTGCGAGACCGTCGGCTCTGTCGTCATGCCGGCGTCGATACGGCTTTGTTTGATGGCCGCGATAAAGCTATTGTCGGCACCTACCGGCAACAGCGTGTATTGCGTGGACGGAACACCCGCGCGTTGCGCAAGGTATTGCGTGAGGAAGCTTGTCGAGGAGCCGAGGCCGGTCACGCCGAGCGTCTTGCCTTTTGCGTCAGCCATGCTCTTGAAGCTGTCTGCCGCTTTCGTGGAGACCATTTCCACTTCGCCCGGCACCTGGCCGAAGATCACCAGCGCCTGCACTTCTTTGCCTTTGCTCTGCAGATCGATAGTGTGATCGTAGAAGCCCACTACGCCTTGCACCGCGCCTGCGAGCAGTTCGTTCTCTGCATCCACGCCCGCGGGCTGCGAGAGAATTTCGACGTCGAGGCCTTCGTCTTTGAAGTAGCCGAGTTGTTCAGTCAGCTTGGCCGGCAGGTAAATGATCTTGGTGGCGCCGCCGACCATGATCGTGAGTTTCTCCGCGTGAGCGGCTGCCGAAGCAGCGGCGAGGGCAAACGCAACACCGGACACAGCGGCGATCTGGCGCAAGGTACGCATGAGGCAGTCTCCTGGGGTTTGGCCGCCGCCCTATGGACCATGCGGCGCTTTTTGAGTGAATGACGGCGATTATAGAAATCGGAAACCTTCTGCCAGCTTTCGACGGTGCCGGCAAATAGTGAGTGTTAACCCCGAACCGCGCGAAATCGTGCCGCAAACCGCACGCAGCGCATCTAGCGGAAGCTCGGACTGAGAACATGAAACTGTATGCGCCGAATCTCACGCGATGCGCGCAGCGCCCTGTTTTTACGGCACAATCGACGCCCTGACTCTCGCCGTTTGTGCCATGAAGCTGCTGCTCATTGAAGACAATCCCACTCTCGCTCACTGGCTCGCGAAGATGCTGGAGCAGGAGGCATTCGCTCTCGACGCCGTGCAGGACGGCGACGCAGCGGACCGTTTGCTGCGCACGAATCACTATGACGTGATCCTGCTCGACCTCAATTTGCCGAAGTTGTCGGGCAAAAACGTGCTGCGCCGGCTGCGTCAGCGCGGCGACGCGACTCCCGTGCTGATTCTGACGGCGAGCGGTTCGATCGACGAGAAAGTGGAGTTGCTCGGCGCGGGCGCCGACGACTACCTGGTGAAGCCATTCGAAGTGCGCGAGCTGATCGCGCGAATCAAGGTGGCGATCCGTCGGCAGTCTCCGTCGAAGGCAAGCGAAGTGGTGTGCGGCGACCTTGCGTTCGACATCGATACGCGTCAGTTCACATTGAAGGGCGCACCGCTGAACGTCACGCCGCGCGAGCGCTCGGTGCTCGAAACGCTGATTCTTAGATTGGGCAAAACGGTGACCAAGCCGGCGCTCGTCGACGCGATCTTCACACTCGCCGATGAGCCGAGCGAAGACGCGGTAGAGATTTATATCTCACGCCTGCGCAAGAAGCTCGACGGCAGTTCGGCGGCCATCGTCACGCTGCGCGGGCTCGGCTATCTGCTGCGCAAGAAAGAAGATGACCAATAGTTTGCGCGTCCGATTGTTATGGTGGTTGCTGGTGCCGCTCGCATTGTATGTGTTCGTGACTGGCAAGGCCGAGTACGACAATGCCAGGCGAACGGCCGATCTCGTGCAGGACAATCAGCTTATTTCGTCAGCGCGAATGATTGCGGGCGCAGTGGAATGGGTCGACGGTTTCCTGCGCGTGGATGTACCGCCCGCTGCGCTCGAAATCTTCGCGTCGCCTTATCGCGACCAGGTGTTCTACAGCGTCAATGTGGACGACCGGCAACTGCTTGCGGGAACGCCGGAATTTCCGCCGCGTCCAGCGCAAGCGGCCGATACGCCGGACCACTACGACACCGCGCTATACGGCCAGAACGTGCGCGCCGTGGGGCTCGTTCGGCTCATGTACGACAACGGCGCGACGCGCCACGTGCGCGTCACCGTTGGCAAGACGGTGCGTTCACGCGACGCGATGGCCGAACAACTATGGCGACCGCAACTCGTGCGGCAGATCGAAATGATCGCGCTTGCTGTGGCGCTCGTGTGCATCGGTCTGACGTTCGAATTGCGTCCATTGATGAAGGTGAAAGACGAGGTCGCCGACCGCGATCCCATGCAACTCGAGCCGATCCGCGTGGACCGTCTGCATACGGAATTGCGGCCGATTGTCGAAGCCATCAATCAATGCATTGCACGCCTCGGCGTGCAGGTCGCCGCGCAGCGCCGTTTTATCGCCGACGCCGCTCATCAGTTGCGTACACCGCTCACGCTGCTCGGCACCCAGTTGCAGTTCGCGCGGCAGCAGGGCGGCGTGAACCCGGCGCTCGACGAAGCGCTGGCCGCCATGCATCGCAGCAACCGGTCAATGGTCGGACTCACCAACAAGCTGTTGCTGCTCGCTCAGGCCGAGGCGGCGGACAACCGGCAGGTGATCGTCGAAACGGTCGATCTCGTGCCGTTAGCCATGGAAGTGGTGGAAGACTTCGCGCTGCTTGCGCAAGGGCGGCAAATCGATCTCGGCGCGGAGCTTTGCGACATCGCGCCGGTGGCTGGGCACCGTGGCCTGCTTCAGGCGCTGATCGCCAATCTCGCAGAGAACGCAATTCGCTACACCGGCAGCGGCGGGCACGTCACGGTAGCAGTGACCGCCGACGCGCACAGGGTTACCGTTAGCGTGATCGACGACGGTCCGGGCATTCCAGCTGAGTCTCGCAGCCGCATATTCGAACCGTTCTTTCGCGCTTCGACGGATACAGAGGGCACGGGTCTCGGACTTGCCATCGTGCGGGAAATCGCGGACGCGCACAAAGGCGATATCGTGCTCCAGGCGGGCGAGGGCGGCAAAGGCGTGCATATCGCCGTTTCGTTTCCGCGTGCGGCGTCGGGGCAGTCGCGCGCGGGCTAGCAGCGCCAGCTATTGCGGCCGGCGGCGGCTGTATCGCGTTGAAAATCTCGCGGTTGTTGCTGCGCCAGTGTCGAGATCAAAACGTATCAAAAGGCAGCGTTGTAAATCGCCAGTGCATCGGCCTCGCTGACGGGCCGCGGATTGTTCACGAGCAGGCGGGTTTGCAACATCGCGTCGCTGGCCATGCGTCCAAGCCCTTCGCGCTCGATGCCGACATCGCGCAGTCGCGCCGGAATCGCTGTCTCCGCAATCATCCGTTCGAGATTTTCGATCAGCGCCTGGGTCTTGTCCCTGGCGCTGCCGGTCGTTCCGGGCACGACCACGTCGGCCAGTTCCGCGTAGAGATCTGCCGCCGAGTCGGCGTTGAAGCGCAACACATGCGGCAGCACAAGCGCGTTGGAAAGCCCATGCGGCACGTGATAAATGCCGCCAATCGGATACGCCAGCGCGTGCACGGCAGCGACCGGCGAGTTTGCAAATGCCTGTCCCGCGAAAGTCGCGCCCAGCAGCATTGCCTCGCGCGCATCGCGATTGTTGCCGTCCTCGCACGCGGGCAGCAGGTTGCGCGACAGCAGTTCGAGCGCCTTTATCGCGAGCATGTCGGATACCGGGTTCTTCAGATGCGCGGACGTATACGCTTCAATCGCGTGAACCATCGCGTCGATCCCCGTGGCCGCCGTGGCAGCAACGGGAAGCCCGAGCGTGAGTTCGGCGTCGAGAATCGCCAGATCGGCGATCAGTTGCGGCGCGACGACGCCCATCTTCCTGGCCTCGCCGACTGTGACAATCGAGACGGCTGTTACTTCGGAGCCGGTTCCGGCAGTGGTCGGCATCTGCACGAGCGGCAGGCGCTGCACCGTCACCTTGTTCACGCCATACATTTCACTGAGTTGCTGCTGTTGCTGTGGAGCGAGTGCTGCGATGAGCTTGGCGACATCCATTGACGAGCCGCCGCCCAAGCCCAGCACGATCTCGGCACCGGCGCTGCGCGCGCGAGCCGTCGCTTCAAGCACGATATGTTCTGGCGGATCGGCGATGACGTCGTCGATCACCGTCGCATTCCAGCCATGCGCCGCGAGATCGGCAAGTGCCGGGTCCAGTAAGCCGCTTTTGTGCAGGAAGCCGTCCGTCACGACACACAGACGTTCAAGCGCCGGAAATTGCGCGCGCAGCAAAGCGCCGAGCCGACGAGCCGCACCGAATTCAACTATCAGCGTGGGCACCGTTTGAAAGCGGAATGCGTGCGTCATGCTGCTTCTCCCGTGACCATATGGCTCGACACTTCACGTCGCTCCAGCAAGGGAACGATTGTGCCGAAACCAAGACGCTGAAAATGTTCGGTCTCGCGGTGCTCCGCGAGGCCGTCCGCATCGCTGTACTGTTCGAGGATTACAAAGTGGTCCGGCGCGAGCGGCGAGCGGAAGAACTCGTAGTAGAGGTTCTTCGGCTCCGCGCGAGTGGCGGCGGCGAGTTCGGTGAGATGCTTCACGATCGCATCGCCGTAGCCGGGCTTGGCGAAATAATGCGCGATCACCTGCAGGTAGGCATGAGCCATCAGTAACTCCAACAAGACAGTGGTCGAGATCTCAGAGCGTGAAGCTGATGTCGCCGCGGGCTGCCGATATTCCTAGCCAGGCAGACGCGGCGCCGACTCCAGTTGTACCAGATTCGGATCGCCCGCTAAACGGCAAAGCCGTCGTCCTGCTGCGTTCCGCGGGCGAATCCATCAAATAGGCAGGGCCATCTCACTGAGATATTGAGAATCATTCGCGTTTGCGATAGATTGTCAGTGTGTTTTTAGGACCGGGGCGCCAGACTGGCGCCGGTACACGGCATCATCCAAAGGAATTCGTATGACCATGCTTTCGACGCCGCAGCCCACGTTCGCCGATCTGTCTATCGAGCCCGGCCTACCCACGGTCGTGTCGCCACGCGCGGGCGGGGACATGTCATTGAACGACGCCGCGTCGCTGCTGCATGCGATTGTCGGCGAGACGCTCGAGCGCGTCGGCGGCGTGCTCTTCTCAGGCTTCCGGGTTGATTCGATCGATGCATTCCAGGGTTTCGCCGCCTCGTTCGGGCATCCGCTGATCGGGTATGAATTCGCGTCCACGCCGCGCAGCCAGGTTGAGGGCGCGGTGTACACATCGACGGAATATCCGCCGCATCGCTCGATCCCTTTGCATAACGAGCAGTCGTATACCCGCGAATGGCCGTTGCGGATCTGGTTCCACTGCGCGCTCGCCGCGCGCTCCGGCGGCGCGACGCCGATTGCGGACAGCCGCGCCATTTATCACGCGCTCGACCCCGCGCTCGTCGAGCGTTTTGCCCGCCGCGAACTGCTTTACGTGCGCAACTTCGGTCAGGGGCTCGATTTGCCGTGGCAGCAGGCCTTCGGCTCGGACGATCTAGCCGTGGTCGAGCGTATTTGCCGCGCGCGCGGCATTGAATGCGAATGGCGCGACAGCGAAGACGGCGAGTTGCTTCTGCGCACGCGCGAGCGTTGTCAGGCGGTGGCGCGACATCCGCGCACGGGTGAAAACGTGTGGTTCAACCAGGCGAACCTGTTCCATCTTTCGTCGCTCGATGAAGACATGCAGGACGCACTGATCGAGTCCGTCGGTCTGGAAAACGTGCCGCGCAATGTGTACTACGGCGACGGCGCGCCGCTCGAAGCCGACGCCCTCGCACAGATTCGCGGCGTTCTCGACGCGCAACGTGTCGTGTTTCCCTGGCAAACCGGCGACGTGCTGATGCTCGACAACATGTTGACGGCGCATGCACGCGACCCGTTCGAGGGGCCGCGCAAGGTGGTCGTCGCAATGGCACAGAGTTACCGTGAAGGCCAGACGGTGTAGCGCGGAACGACAACCGCGCGGCACGGTGTTTCGCGCACGATCGTGCGGATGGATTCAGCTCAGCGTTAATGCAAACAATTCGCATCTGGCAAAATTTTGCGACTCAAGTCATCTATAAGACATATGTCTTCAGGCGTAGGATAAATCGCTGAAAGCCTTGTCTGGCGGGCATCATCGCACTTTCGGCGGGTTCGCCGGCATGTTTGTTTAGCAGCGGATAGAGGAAAACGCGCATATACTCACGGTCGGGCCGTAAAAAGTAGTGCCGCGGGTCGCGCTGCGTTTTGCTGCTTCGTCGCAACTCGCTGGCTCAGCGCGTCCAACGCTCTGTCTCTCACTTCACCTAGCAAAGCATCAAACATGTCCACACCGCCGAAGATCATCTACACCCTGACCGACGAAGCGCCTGCTCTGGCGACTTACTCGCTGCTGCCGATCGTCAAGGCGTTCACGCGCTCGTCCGACGTGATCGTTGAAACGCGCGATATTTCGCTTGCTGGCCGGATCATCGCTGCATTTCCGGACTACCTGACCGCGGAACAGAAGGGTTCCGACGATCTGGCTGAGCTGGGTGGACTCACAACGCGCCCCGAAGCGAACATCATCAAGCTGCCGAACATCAGCGCTTCGGTGCCGCAACTGAAGGCCGCGATCACCGAATTGCGCGATCAGGGCTACAAGCTGCCGGCGTACCCGGACGTCGCCACGACGGAAACCGAAAAAGACGTCAAGGCACGCTACGACAAGATCAAGGGCAGCGCGGTCAACCCCGTGCTGCGCGAAGGCAACTCGGACCGCCGCGCGCCGCTGTCGGTGAAGAACTACGCACGCAAGCATCCGCACAAAATGGGCGCGTGGTCTGCAGACTCCAAGTCGCATGTCGCTCACATGAGCGGCGGCGATTTTTACGGCAGCGAAAAATCGGCACTGATCGCTGCGGCCGGTGCGGTGAAGATCGAACTGACGGCTGCCGACGGCACGAAGACAGTTCTGAAGGAAAAGACGCCGGTGCAGGCGGGCGAGATTATCGACGCTTCGGTGCTCAGCAAGAACGCGCTGCGCAGCTTCATCGAAGCGGAAATCGCCGATGCCAAGCGTAAGGGCGTGCTGTTCTCGGTGCACCTGAAAGCCACGATGATGAAGGTGTCCGATCCGATCATCTTCGGTCACGTCGTATCGGTGTTCTACAAAGACGTGTTGACCAAGCACGCTGACGCGTTGGCGCAAGCGGGCTTCAATCCGAACAACGGTATCGGCGATCTGTACGCGCGCCTCAAAGACCTGCCGGCCGAAACGGCTGCGCAGATCGAAGCCGACATCAAGGCTCAGTACGAACAGCGTCCGCAACTGGCCATGGTCAACTCGGACAAGGGAATTACGAGCCTGCACGTGCCGAGCGACGTGATCGTCGACGCGTCCATGCCGGCCATGATCCGCGAGTCGGGCAAGATGTGGGGCGCGGACGGCGCACTGCATGACGCCAAGGCCGTGATTCCGGACCGTTGCTACGCGGGCGTGTATCAGGCAGTGATCGAAGACTGCAAGAAGAATGGCGCGTTCGACCCGGTCACCATGGGCACGGTGCCGAACGTCGGCCTGATGGCACAAGCCGCTGAAGAATACGGTTCACACGACAAGACGTTCCAGATTCCGGCGAACGGCGTGGTTCGCGTGACCGACGCAAGCGGCGCTGTGCTGATCGAGCAAGCGGTGGAAGCGGGCGACATCTGGCGCATGTGCCAGACCAAAGACGCACCGGTGCAGGATTGGGTCAAGCTCGCGGTGAATCGCGCGCGCGCGACCAACACGCCGGCGGTGTTCTGGCTGGACGCGGCTCGTGCACACGACGCGCAGATCATCAAAAAGGTCGAGCAGTATCTGAAGGACCATGACACGAACGGTCTGGACATTCGCATCATGACGCCGGTCGAGGCAACGAAGTTCTCGGTCGAACGTATCCGCGCCGGCAAGGACACGATCTCGGTCACCGGCAATGTGCTGCGCGACTACCTGACCGACCTGTTCCCGATCATGGAACTGGGTACCAGCGCGAAGATGCTGTCCATCGTCCCGCTCATGGCTGGCGGCGGCATGTTCGAAACGGGCGCGGGCGGTTCGGCGCCGAAGCACGTTCAGCAACTGGTCGAAGAAGGTTTCCTGCGTTGGGACTCGCTGGGTGAATTCCTGGCGCTGGCAGCGTCGCTCGAACATTTGAGCAGCGCGTATCACAACCCGAAGGCGCAGGTTCTGGCCAAGACGCTGGATCAGGCAACCGGCAAGTTCCTCGACAACGACAAGTCGCCGGCGCGCAAGGTCGGCGGTCTCGACAACCGTGGCAGCCACTTCTACCTCGCGATGTACTGGGCCGAAGCACTCGCCGCGCAAACGGAAGACGCCGCGTTGCAGGCGCAGTTCGCCGGCGTAGCCAAGGCGATGGCCGACAACGAAGCGAAGATCCTCGAAGAACTGCGTGCCGCACAAGGCAAGCCGGTGGATATCGGCGGCTACTATCGCCCGAACGTCGAACTGACGAGCAAGGCTATGCGCCCGAGCGCCACGCTGAACGAAATCGTGGACTCGATTGCGTGAAGTGTTCAGCCATGTGCTGACACGTGTGAGGAGCGGCCCAGGTGACAAAGCACTTGCGCACGCTTTGAAAGACGCAGCCAGGCACACGCCTGACGCGGCATAAAAGTAAGCGGTAAGCATGACGATGGCGCTCTCGAGCGCCATCGTCATTTCTGGCTGCATATCGCGGACGCGCGTAGCGCGGTCCATCAAACGTGAACGATTTCCCAGTCGCTCAGTTTCTCCGGAATTTCAAGCGTCGAGGTGTCGACTTCAGACAGATGCGGGCAGGTCAAACCGCGCGCGAGGTCGTCAGCCGCTTGTTGCGGGCTGGAAAACTCGCCGAGTTTGTCGTTGCCGTACGATGCTTCCCAGCCGTCCTGACCCGGCAAAATGTAGAACGCTCCTTCGGTCGATCCAAAGCGAAAGCCTTTCATTTTTAGTCTCCCAATTGCCAATAAAAACCGCTGTGCTCTGGCGGCTTCCTGCGCGGGATTCGGGGGCTGTCCGAGATGGTTCTATCGCATCCAATCCACCGCACCGCATGAAGCGCCTGCTCTTGTAAAAGAGTCTATGTCAGCAGGCAGCGGAGCAAACGGTCGTTGGGTGCTTCGTTATAACGAAAATTGCGTTTTAAAATCAGTGGGTTGCGCGTTTCATTTTGCGATGTGCAACGTGGGGCGACATTGCGAAATGACGAGTTTGTGCCACGCACCACGATTTTTTACGAAGCAGGGCCGCGTGTCGCATCGTGAAATTTTGGGTGTTTTGTAGATACACCTCCGTATGCGTCAGGAGGGGCCGCCCGGCAGCACGCGTTCCACGAACGCAATCATCGCCTTGTTGAACAGCGCCGGTCTTTGCAGCGGCGCGAAATGACTGACGCCGGGTAACACGTTCAATTCCGCACCGGGAATCGCGCGGGCGAGATATTCAGCGTGCTCCCGTTTGATGAACTCGTCGTGTTCGCTTTGTGCGATGACAACCGGCACGCGGATTCGCGCGAGGTCGTCCGCAAAATAGTTAGGCTCGGTCTTCATCATGTCGCTGACGGCGGCGACGAATGCGTCGAACTCGTCGGGCGTGGCGGAAAGGCGTGCGTAGTCTTGACGGTGCCGGCTGAAACAGCGGTCGATAACCGGCGTCGCTACAAATTCTTTTGTGCCGCTGGGGTCCATGTTGCAGCCGAAGAAGAACACGCCGGCAACGCGTTGCGGCGCCACCATGCCCAGCACCATCGCCACGCACGCGCCGTCGCTCCATCCGACAATTGCCGCGCGTTCGAGCGCGAGCGCGTCCATTACGGCAAGCACGTCGGAAGCCATCAGTTCGTACTTGTACGGCCGCGCGTCGCGCGTGCTGCGGCCGTGACCGCGGCTGTCGATTACCACCACGCGGTGCCCGGCAGCCAGGAGCGCCGGCACCTGATAACCCCAGTTGCCGCTGTGGCCAAGTCCGCCGTGCAAAAGAATCACTGCCGTGCCGCTGCCGTGAGACGCGTACCAGATCCGCGCGCCTTCGTGCTCGACCCAGCCCGACTCGCTCGATGCAGGCAGCAGCGGCGCGCCGTGCGCTTCGAAGCGTTCAAGCGAGTCGTCGTCCGATTCCTGGAAAGCTGCCATCGCCGCTGTCTCCTGTTTGATCGCCAGTACCGTCATTGCAAGCGACAGCGTGCCAGCACAGCACCGCGCATAGCAACGAACCTACGGGATTCTGCTGCCTCTTGCCGCCTCGCCGCTTCTCGGAAACACACCGCAAGCGCCCAACCGCCGTTCACTCCGAGTCGAGCTTCTCGATCAACATTGCAACGAACGTCTCCGTGACACGCGGCAACGTGCGTCCACGCTTCTTGATCAGCGCAATAGGGCGCGTGAATGCCGGATCGTCGACGGGACGCACCACGAGTTCAGGCTCCGCCCTCACTTCGCGCGCCGACGCCGGCAGAATGGTCACGCCGAGCCCCGCCCGAACCATGGCTACGGCGCTCATCATGTAGGTCGGCTCACAGGCAATTTCGGGCAGGCACCGCGCGTTCGAAAACGCGCTATCGACAACCGCCCTCACGCTCGTGCCTTGCGCCGTCAGCACCAGCGGCGTGGCCGCAAGATCGCCAAGCGTGATGCGGCGCCGCTTCGCTAGCGGGTGCCGCTTCGGGCAAACCACCACCAGCCTGTCGATGCCCGCATGTAGCACTTCCAGGTTGGCGTCGTCGAGAGCGCCGCCGGTCAGTCCGATATCGGCCTCTTCGTTACGCACCAACGCATTGACCATGCTCGCGACGACATCGCGCACCTCGAAGCTCACACGCGGCACGGTTTTCTTCAGGTCTTGAACGAGTTCGGGCAGCGAGCTTGCCGCGAAAGTCGGCAGGCAGGCGATTCGCACGGTGCCGCTCGCGCCGTCGCCGAGCGCGCGAGCGTCGATCAGCACATGCTCCATGTCGTGCAGCGACTTTTGCAGAAGCGGCAGCAGATCGCGCCCCGTCGGCGTGAGCGCGACGTTGCGGCTGTTGCGGTCGAAAAGCCGCAAGCCAAGAGTTTCCTCCAGGCGTCTGATCTGTACCGTCAATGCCGGTTGCGAAAGGTGCAGGCGCGCAGCAGCTTGCGTGAAGCTGCCCGTTTGCGCGACCGCGATAAATGCGCGAATGTCCCGAAGATTCAGATCCATGACCGTTTGTAATTGCTGCAATCAATTCATTTCAATTGATTTATCAGTGGGCTGAACTTACGCTGGATCGCAGTAAAAAACAACATTGGAGACAAGCACATGCTGCCATTACTGGGGCTGGCCACCATCGTCGTGCTGCTCGGCGCCATCCTGTCGAAACGCATGTCGCCCCTGGTGGCGCTCATCATCGTGCCGATTGCCGCGTCGTTGATCGGCGGGTTCGGCTTTCAAACGAGCAAGTTTGTGATCGACGGGCTCAAGGGCCTCGCGCCGGTCGTCGGCATGTTCGTTTTCGCGATTCTTTATTTCGGCACCATTACCGACGCGGGTACGCTCGATCCGATCATCGACCGCATTCTCCGCGCGGTCGGCACGCGGCCTACGCGCATCGTAATGGGCACCACGCTGCTCGCGCTGCTGATCCATCTGGACGGCTCCGGCGCGGTCTGCTTTCTCGTTACGATTCCCGCGATGCTGCCCCTCTACGACCGTCTCAAGATGGACCGGCGTGTACTGGCCGCGGCCGTTTCGATGGCGGCCGGCATCAACTTCCTGCCGTGGACCGGACCGATGATTCGCGCGTCCGCTTCGCTGCATCTGCCGATCTCGGCGCTGTTCAATCCGCTGATTCCGGTGCAGGCAATCGGGCTCGTCTTCGTGTTCGGCGTTGCATTCTGGCTTGGACGCCGCGAGGAAAAGCGGCTCGGTTTCGGCGCCGCGAGCGGTGCCGTGCCGATGCCCAAACGCGAACTGACACCAGAAGAACAGGCGTTGCGGCGACCGAAGAATTTCTGGTTCAACATCGTGCTCACGATCGTCGTACTCGGCACGATGGTCGTGATGGGCGAAAAAATTCCGCCCGCGATCATGTTCATGGTCGGCCTGTGCGTCGCATTGATGGTCAACTATCCGAACGTGGACATGCAGCGCAAACGGATCGACGCGCATGCTCGCGCTGCATTGATGATGGCCGGCATTCTTCTCGCAGCCGGCGTGTTCACGGGCGTCATGCAGGGCAGCGGCATGCTCAAGGCGATGGCGCAAGCCGCAGTTGGCTTTGTGCCGCCCGCAATGGCGAGCCACATTCCGGTCGCGCTCGGCATCATGTCGATGCCGCTTAGCATGCTGTTCGATCCCGACTCGTTTTACTTCGGGGTACTGCCGGTTATCGCCGAAGTGGCGGGCCAGCTCGGCGTGCCCGCGGTGCAGGTCGGCCAGGCCGCGTTGCTGGGTCAGATGACGACGGGCTTTCCGGTCAGCCCACTGACGCCCGCTACCTTCCTCGTGGTCGGCTTGTGCGGGATCGAACTCGCCGATCATCAGCGATTCACGTTCCCCTTGTTGTTCGGCGCATCCATCGTGATGACGATTGCATGTGTCGCGTTGGGGATATTTTCACTGTGAGCTTTACGGAAACAGGTGTGAGCAGCATGACAGCCACTCAGCAGGGACGCCTCGTGCGAATCGGCGCGGGCGCGGGCTATTCGGGCGATCGTATCGAGCCCGCAGTCGAACTCGCGGAAGACGGCGCGCTCGATTACCTCGTGTTCGAATGTCTCGCCGAACGCACGATTGCGATTGCGCAGCAGGCGCGCAGCAAAGACCCCGAACTCGGCTACGACCCGCTTCTCGAGACGCGCATGAAGGCGGTGCTGCCGGCCGCGCTACGCAACGGCGTGCGCATCGTCTCGAACATGGGCGCAGCCAATCCGCTTGCGGCGGCGCGCAAGACGGCGGAGATCGCGCGCTCGCTTGGTCTTGGCGACGTCAAGATTGCGGCGGTTACCGGCGACGACGTGCTCGATGCCGTGCGTGACAGTGCCTTTCGCTTCGAGGAATCCGGCGAGCTGGTAGCGGACTACCAGTCGCGTCTCGTCTCCGCGAATGCTTATCTGGGCGCGAGCGCAATCGTCGACGCGCTCGCGGCGGGCGCACAAATCATTCTCACGGGACGTGTGGCCGATCCGTCGCTGTTCGTGGCGCCACTGATCCATGAGTTCGGCTGGCGCATGGACGACTGGCAGACGCTGGGTCAGGCGACGGTGATCGGCCATCTGCTCGAATGCGCGGGGCAAATCACCGGTGGCTATTTCTCGGACCCCGGGTTCAAAGACGTTCCCGCGCTGGCGAGGCTCGGCTTTCCCATCGCGGAAGTCGGCGAAGATGGCGCCGTGGTCCTCACCAAGCTTGCGCAAGCTGGCGGACGTGTGACGGAGGCGACGTGCAAGGAGCAGTTGCTGTACGAGATCCACGATCCGCAACGTTATTTGCAACCAGACGTGGTCGCTGATTTCTCGCGTGTGCACGTCGAGGAAGAAGCGCCAGACCGCGTTCGCGTGCGCGGTGGCCGCGGCGCGCCGCGCACGGGCACGCTCAAGGTCTCGGTGGCGTATTTCGACGGTTTTATTGGCGAAGGGCAGATTTCATATGCGGGCCCCGGTGCGCTGACGCGTGCCCGTCTCGCACTCGACATCGTGCGTGAGCGGCTTGCGCTGACCGGAGTTCAGACCGAAGAACTGCGCTTCGACCTGATCGGCGTGAACGCCTTGCATGGCGAGACTCTCGCCGCCAGTGCCGCGGAGCCCTACGAAGTGCGCGCACGCGTGGCGGGGCGCACTGCGTCGCTGGAGCAAGCCGTGCGCGTTGGCAACGAAGTCGAGACCTTATACACGAACGGCCCGGCGGGCGGCGGCGGAGTCACGAAGTCAGCGCGCGAAGTCGTCGCGGTGCAATCGGTGCTGTTGCCGCGCGAGCTGGTGAAGCCGACGTTCACGATGGTGGAGGCGTGAGATGAAACTACGTGAGCTGGCCCATTCGCGAACCGGCGACAAGGGCAATACGCTGAACATCTCGGTGATCTGTTACGACGTACGGCACTACGAGCATTTGCGGGCCGTATTGACGCCGCAGCGCGTGAAGGCGCATCTCGCGGATGTCGTGCGCGGCAATGTCGCGCGCTACGAACTGCCGGCCATTGCCGCGTTCAACTTCGTGCTCGGCGAGGCGCTGGGCGGAGGCGTGACGCGCTCGCTCGCGCTCGACGCGCACGGCAAGTCGCTCAGTTCTGCGTTGATGAGCCTCGAACTCGAAGCGCCGCCGCCGCTATGAATTCGCCGGCGGCAATGCCCCGCCGTTCGTGCGGTGCTACTCGCCTCGCGCACTCGACTCATGCGCGCGTCGCAGCCTCTCGCGGCTGTTGCTCAGATGCATGCGCATCGCGGCGCGGGCGTCGTCGGGGTCCTGGCGCTCGATCGCAAGGTAGATGAGTTGGTGCTCGTTGAGCACGTTGCGCAAGGTCTCGATCTGATCGAGTTCTGCAATCTCCGCTGAGCCGAGGCGCGTGCGCGGACTGACCGCGCTTCCCAACTGGCTCAGCACGTCGAAAAAATAGCGGTTGCCGCTTGCGCGCGCGATCTGCAAATGAAATTCGACGTCGTGCGCGAGCGTGTCGGTGCTGCCGCGTTCGAGTTCGGACTCGAAGCGCGCGAGCGCCGCACGCATCTGTCTCAGGCTCTGCTCCGTGCGCCGCGCAGCGGCGAGCGCTGCCGACGCCGCTTCCACATCGATACGGAATTCGATGATCGCCATCACGTCGAGCATGCTCGACAGATCGGCGGCGGGCAGTTGCATGCTTTGCTCAGCGGCGGGCGCGAGCACGAACGTGCCGATGCCATGACGCGTTTCTACCACCCTGGCCGCCTGCAGCCGCGAAATGGCCTCGCGCACGACGGAGCGGCTGACAGAAAGCTGCTTCATCATCGCGACTTCAGTGGGTATGCGGTCTCCCGGTCTCAGGACGCCGCGGCGGATTTCATCGGAAAGGGTGGCCACCACTTTCTCAGTTAGGCTGCTCATTGCTGTGGCTTGTTGACTAATCGGCTGGAAAGGCGCGGGTTGAGGGCGCGCGGGACGTCTGGTGACGTCTGGACATTAGCCATCATAGCGTCTGTCGTAAAAATTCATGGCTTAACGATGATGAAGAGGCATCGGTCAGCGCAGCAGATTCTCGCCGCAGTGACTTTCATGTCATCAGACGTCTTATTTTAACGGCTTTGCGGGCTTAAAACGTTGCGAGTGCGCCTCGATTTTCGTCCATGTACGCGATTTATAGCCGCCAAGGAAGGGTAAACACCACATTGGAAAGCGCTGCGGATCGGCAGTAGACTGTCATCAGACAACATATCTGTGCGTCGCCATTCGACTGCTGACTTTGCCAGCCGCACATGACGCCAGATCAAGACCGCTCGTCGGTCGCCACTGGAGACTCTCTTGACCTCTGCTCTCACCGCCGCACTTGATCCACTGGGGTCCGCCGTCTCGAAGGTCAAGCGGCACGTGTTGCCGCTCTTCCTGATCATGTTCATCGCGAACTACATCGACCGCGTGAACATCGGCTTCGTCAACACCCACATGAAAACCGACCTGGGCATCGGTGCGGCGGCGTATGGGCTCGGGAGCGGGCTTTTCTTCATCGGCTATGCGCTGTTCGAAGTACCGTCGAACGTATTGATGCAGAAGTACGGCGCGCGTGCGTGGCTGACGCGGATCATGGGCACGTGGGGTGTCGTTGCCGCGGCCATGGCGTTCGTGTCGAACGAAACGTCGTTTTACATGTTGCGATTCCTGCTCGGCGTCGCGGAGGCGGGCTTCTTTCCGGGCGTGGTGTTCTATTTCACGCAGTGGCTGCCGCAAAAAGAACGCGGCAAGGCTGTGGCGATTTTTCTCTCGGGCTCGGCCATCGCTTCGGTGGTGTCGGGACCGATCACAGGTAGCCTGTTGTCCATTCGCGGACTCGGTCTGCACGGCTGGCAATGGATGTTCCTGATAGAAGGCGGCTTTTCTATCGTGCTGTGCGCGGTCAGCTGGATGTTCCTCAAATCGCGCATTCGCGATGCTTCCTGGCTCACAGCCGAAGAACAAGGCGTTCTCGAAAGCACGATCGCCGCTGAACAGGCGGAGCGCGTGGCACACGGCGGCGCGCATCTGCCGGCCGTGAAGCTGTTGAAGGATCCGCAGATCGTGCTGTTCTGCCTGCTCTACTTCGCGATCCAGCTGACGATTTACGCGGCCACATTCTGGCTGCCGACCATCATCCGCAAGATCGGCGGCCTGTCGGATTTCGAAGTCGGCATGCTCAACGCGATTCCGTGGCTCATTGCAATGGTCGCAATGTACTGCTTCGCATTGCTTTCGGCGAAGTGGCGTTTTCAGCAGGCGTGGCTCGCTGTCGCGCTCGTGATTGCGGCGTGTGGCCTCTTTGCGTCGACCTCGGGTAACCCGCTTCTGTCGTTCGTCGCGATCTGCTTTTCGGCGATCGGTTTCAAGGCGGCGGCCTCGCTGTTCTGGCCGATTCCGCAGGGTTATCTCGATGCGCGCGTCGCTGCAGCGGTGATCGCGCTGATCAATTCCATCGGTAATCTGGGCGGTTTCTTCGCGCCCGCCACGTTCGGGTATTTGCAGCAACATACCGGTTCGATCACCGGCGGACTTTACGGCCTTGGCGTGGCTTCGCTGATCGCGGCCGCAGCGGCTTTCCTCACGCGTAATCGGCGCGGCGACGGCAACCTGTTGCGCGATCCGCTGCAAGGCAGCGCACACTGACCGTTGTTTCTCTGGCTGCCTCTCGTGGGCCACGCGCCCAAACAGTTTCCGTCCGGCACAGGTGGTGAGCGTACTTGCAAATTGCGTTGCTCGCCACCGTCCGGCTCACTATCTCAATCGGTCTAGTTCCTATGTCCACGAACCCATCCATTTCGAACGATACGCCTACCGTTACTGAACTGCGCGTCGTGCCGGTTGCCGGCCGCGACAGCATGTTGCTGAACCTGAGCGGCGCGCATGGTCCGTACTTCACGCGCAACATCGTGATTCTGCGCGACAGCGCCGGTCATGTCGGTGTGGGCGAAGTGCCGGGCGGTGAGAATATTCGCAAGACGATCGACGACGCGCGTTCTTTTGTGGTCGGTCAGTCGATCGGCAATTTGCAAGCTATCCTGAACAAGGTACGCACGCAGTTCGCAGACCGCGATGCCGGCGGCCGCGGCCTGCAGACATTCGATTTGCGCACCACGATTCACGCCGTGACCGCGCTCGAAGCTGCGTTGCTGGATTTGCTCGGACAGCATCTCGGCGTGCCCGTTGCTGCGCTGCTTGGCGAAGGTCAGCAACGCGACGCAGTGGAAATGCTGGGCTACCTCTTTTATATCGGCGATCGCAACAAGACCGACCTGCCGTATGCAAGCGGCGCCGACGCACGCGACGACTGGGACCGCGTGCGCACCGAAGAAGCGTTGACGCCCGAAGCCGTGGTTCGTCTCGCCGAAGCCGCGCAAGCCCGCTATGGATTCAACGACTTCAAGCTGAAGGGCGGCGTGCTGCCCGGCGACGCTGAAATCGAAGCGGTGACCGCGCTCGCCGAACGCTTCCCGAATGCGCGCGTGACGCTCGATCCGAACGGCGCATGGTCGCTTGCGGAAGCGATCCGCCTCTGTCGCGACAAGCACGACGTGCTCGCTTATGCGGAAGACCCGTGCGGCGCCGAGAACGGCTACTCAGGCCGCGAAGTGATGGCGGAATTCCGCCGCGCGACCGGTTTGCCAACGGCGACCAACATGATCGCGACCGACTGGCGCCAGATGGGCCATGCGATCCAGTTGCAGTCCGTGGATATTCCGCTGGCCGATCCGCACTTCTGGACCATGCAAGGTTCGGTGCGCGTCGCTCAGATGTGCAATGACTGGGGCCTCACGTGGGGCTCGCATTCGAACAATCACTTCGACATCTCGCTCGCGATGTTCACGCACGTGGCAGCGGCCGCGCCCGGCAAGATCACGGCAATCGACACGCATTGGATCTGGCAGGACGGCCAGCGTTTGACGCGCGAACCGTTGCAGATCGTCGGCGGCAAGGTGAAAGTGCCGCAAAAGCCGGGACTCGGCGTCGAACTGGATATGGATGAGATCGAGAAGGCGCACGCGCTCTACCAGCAGCACGGCCTCGGCGCGCGCGACGACGGCGTCGCGATGCAGTACCTGATTCCCAACTGGAAGTTCGACAACAAGCGCCCGTGCCTCGTGCGTTGATTGCTTGCGACGCAGCTCGCCCGCTCATTCACATTTGACGATATTCACGCATATACAAATGACTTCACCGCAAGAACTCAAAGCGATCGTATCCGAAGGTCTGTTGTCGTTTCCCGTGACCGACTTCGACGCGCAAGGCGACTTTCGCGCCGACACTTACGCGCAACGGCTCGAATGGCTCGCACCGTATGGTGCGACCGCACTGTTTGCCGCAGGCGGCACAGGCGAATTTTTTTCGCTGACCAAAAGCGACTACACCAATGTAATTCGCACAGCGACTGAAACATGCAAGGGCAAAGTACCGATTCTCGCGGGCGCGGGCGGTCCGACGCGCGTCGCAATCGAATATGCGCGGGAAGCAGAGCGCCTTGGTGCAAACGGCGTCCTGCTGATGCCGCACTATCTGACCGAGGCTTCGCAGGAAGGTATTGCCGCGCACGTCGAACAGGTGTGCCACGCGGTGAAGAACATCGGCGTCATTGTGTATAACCGCGCGAATTCAAAGCTTAATGCCGATATGCTGGAACGGCTCGCGGATCGCTGCCCGAATCTGATCGGCTTCAAAGACGGCGTCGGCGAAATCGAGGCAATGGTGACCATTCGCCGGCGCCTCGGCGACCGTTTTTCGTATCTCGGCGGCCTGCCGACTGCAGAGGTTTATGCAGCGGCGTATAAGGCGCTCGGCGTGCCTGTGTATTCGTCGGCGGTATTCAACTTCATTCCGAAGACCGCGATGGAGTTCTATCGCGCGATTGCAGCAGACGATCATGCGACCACGTCACGGCTCATCGACGAGTTCTTCCTGCCGTATCTGGCGATTCGCAATCGTCGCGCGGGTTACGCCGTGAGCATCGTGAAGGCGGGCGCGAAACTGGTTGGTCGCGACGCCGGTCCGGTACGTGCGCCGCTGACCGATCTGACCGAAGAAGAGTGCGGACAACTCGCCGCTCTGATTGCGAAACTCGGCCCGCAATAAGCGTGCTGCACGCGTTCGCCGCGGGCCTGGTGCCTAGCCGCGGCGGAACACCACGTGCGATATCCGCTGCACGAGCAAAGCAGCGGCGAGCGCCGCCACCGCGGTCAGCCACACACCGATATGAATGGACTGCACCAGCGCATCGCGCGCGGTGTCGATCAATGCGAGTGTGTTGAGTCCCGATGGCTTCATGTCCGCGATCAACTTCAGGCGCGATGCTTCGTCGATCAGAATGCGCAGATCGACGAAGCGCGGCCGCCATTGCGTTGCCGTGGGCTCGCCGAGCACGCTCATCGTTCTCGTAACGACGTCGCGATAATGATGCTGCACGACCGTCGCTACGATGCTCGTGCCCAGCATGCCGCCCACCATTCGTGTCGATTGCAGCAGCGCGGTCGTGATGCCGAAGCGCTCGCGCCCCGCAATTTCCTGTCCGAACACATTCAGATTGTTGAGAATGAAGCCGAGACCGATACCGACCGCGGCCATCGGTAATTCGATCCACAGGTGCGGTGTGTCCGGATTCGCAAATGCAAGACCGATCGACGCGAACAGCAGCAACGCAAAGCCGATCGAGAGGATGCGCGTCGGCTTCTTCATGTGAATCACGATGCGCGTATTCAGCAGGCTGCCGAGTGCGATGCATGCGGCAATGGGCGTGGCGAGCAGGCCGGCCTGTTGCGGAGAAAGGCCGAAGCCGCCTTGCAGCAGCAGCGGCGCGAAGAAAATCAGCGAGAACATCACGAAGCCCGACAGCATGCCGAGCGTGAACAGCGTGACGAGCTGCGAGTCTTTGAACAGGTCGAGCGGAATGATCGGATGCGTGGCGCGCTTCTCGCACACGTACAACGCAACGGCGCCGACGATCACACACACGGCAAGCGTGATGTTGCCGGCCGTCAAGCCGTCTTTCGGCACTGCTTCGATGAAAGCCTGCAGACCGCCGAGCACGGCGGCCACGAGCCCGGCACCGAGCCAGTCGATTTTGACCTCGCCGTCATGCGGCCGCTGAAAACTCGGCAGATGCACCCAGATGAAGTAGAGCGCCGCCGCACCGACCGGCAGATTGATCAGGAACGTGGAGCGCCAGCCGAGGTGCTCGCTCATCCATCCTCCGAGCGAGGGCCCCGCCGCCGTGCCAATACCGTACGCCGCGGCCATCACCACTTGCCAGCGCACGCGTGCACGCGGGTCGGGGAACAGGTCCGGTATCGACGCGAACGCAGTGCCGACCATCATGCCGCCCCCCACGCCTTGCAGCCCGCGCGCGATGACGAGAAACAGCATGTTGTTTGCGACGCCGCATAGGACCGAAGCGACCGTGAACGTGATCACCGCGGCAATCACGAAGCGCTTGCGACCGAAGTAGTCGCCAAGGCGTCCGAACACGGGCACGGTGACGACCGACGCCAGCAGATACGCACTCGCGATCCATGCGTAGTACTCGAAGCCGTGCAGTTCCGCGACGATCGACGGCAGCGCGGTACTGACAACCGTCTGGTCGAGTGCCACGAGCATGTTGACGAGACCGATGCCGAGCATCGCGAAGAGGGCGTTCCGGAAGGGCAGCGCGGGAGCAGCGGCAGTGGAAGTCACGGATCTGGGCTGAAAGGGCGATTAAGGTGAAGCGCTAATTGGGCGAGGTCTGGACAACCGATGTACTAAAGTTGTCTGACCACTAGGTCATTATACGGGTTTGCCCCTAGCCAAAACTATTCCTCTGTGCAAACGCCAATCGCGCTGATTCAAGACCGCGAGCAATCCGCGCATTCCAGACGCAATCCAGCCCGGAGAGGGTTTGTCTCTACACATGCAGCCCCTGTCGCTGCCGATAAATAAGCCGAGTGGTCGTGCGATGCTGCCGCGCCGCCTGAACGATTAAATGCGCGCGCAGCGGTCCCTCGGCCTCCTTCGACCGGACGAGACAGGAGCGAGCATGGATCGATTGAATTTCAGGCAGAAGCTCTGGGTGCCGCTTGTCGTCAGCCTGCTGGCGCTCCTCGCCGTGTCGGTGTCGGCGGCGTGGTTGTCGCGTGAGACGCGCGTTGAAGAGCGCAAGCACGACCTTGTGAATGTCGCGCACGTTGGACTTAGCATCGTGAAGGAATATGCGGCGCTTGCGCAGAGCGGCGCGCTGAGCGAGGCCGATGCGCGCAAGCAGGCACTCGAGCGGCTGCGCGGCGTGCGGTACGGCGAAGACGGCTACTTCCTCGTGCTCGACTCCACGCCGCGCATGGTCATGCATGCGATGAAACCCGCATTGGACGGCAAGGATCTCGCGGGCACCGCGGACGCCGACGGCCGTCACCATTACGTGACGTTTGCCGCGACGGCGCAGGCGCCGAAGGGCGGCTTCGTCGACTATGTGTTCCCGCATCCGGGCAGTCCACCGTCCGACGCAGTCGGCAAGATCGGCTACGTCGTGCGTTATGCACCGTGGGACTGGATCATCGCGACGGGCGCTTACGTCGACGATATCGACGCCGCGTTCAAAGAGTCGCTCTATGTGCTCGGCAGCGTGGTAGGTGCGGTCGCGCTGCTACTGTCCGCGCTCGTTGCGTTCACCAATCGCAGCATTCAACGCACGATTGGCGGCGACCCGGCGTACGTCGCGCAGGTCGCCGGTGAGATCACCAAGGGCAACCTCGTTATTCCTGTTGAGATTCGTGGAGGCGATGAATCGAGTCTGCTGCATACCATGCGGCAGATGCGCGACGGCCTCGCAAAGACCATCGTGCAGATCGGCGGCGCGGCCGAGAAGGTGGCGACCGGCGCGAGGGAGATCGCGGAAGGCAACACGGATCTGTCCGCGCGTACCGAGAGCCAGGCCGCGTCGCTCGAAGAGACGGCGGCCAGCATGGAGCAGATGACCGCGATGGTCCGGCAAACATCGGAGAGCGCGCAGACGGCAAGTCAGTTGACGGCAAGCGCCGAGCAGATCGTCACGCAGGGCGGACAAATGGCAGCCGAGGCGGTGTCGACCATGCAGGAGATATCGACAGAATCGCACAAGATGGTTGAGATCATTGCGGTGATCGAAGGCATTGCGTTTCAGACCAACATTCTTGCGCTGAACGCGGCCGTCGAGGCGGCTCGCGCGGGAGACGAAGGGCGCGGCTTCGCCGTGGTGGCCGGCGAAGTGCGCACGCTCGCTCAGCGCAGCGCTTCTGCGGCGAAGGAAATCCGCACGTTGATCAGCCGCGCCGTGGGTCGCGTCGAGGCCGGCGTTGAACTCGTCGACAAAACCGGTACGACGATTCAGGCGGCGAGCGACGCCATTGCGAAGTTATCGGGCGTCATGCGCGACATTGCCGCGGCTGCCGCCGAGCAGAGCGCGGGCATCGATCAGGTCGGCGACGCCGTCACGCAGATGGACAGCGTCACGCAACAGAACGCCGCACTCGTCGAAGAGGCCGCGGCGGTAGCGCAGACATTGACCGAGCAGGCGAGATTGCTGGAAGCGTCAATTCGAACTTTCCAGGTGCAAGACCATTCGCGCGAGGGCGGTGTGGAGCGACCGGTACCGAAACACTCGCACCGGTTAGCCGTGGCAGTTTGAATGCGGGCTCCCACAGTGGCGCTATGCTAGCGGTTTCGTTCGGAGACCCGCATGCCACAAGCGACCCGCACCGCAGCCATTGCCTTGCTATCGTGTCTTGCGTTGACTATCGGCACATCGGCGCAAGCCGACTCATCGTGCGATCCGGCATGCGGCGCGCGCGGCCAGCTTCTGGATCATCGGGTCACGTTGCGGCTCAGCGCTGCGGAATTCTCCGATCTGCTTACGTCGAGCCCCTCGGGGCAGCACCTCATGCGAATGGCGGGTGCGCCAGCTTGCGGCGTCGAAGTCGTGTATTTCCGCTATCGGACTATTGGCGGCGCGGGTGAACCGACCACTGCAAGCGGGGCATTGATGACCCCGCAAGGCGAATCCGCGGCGTGCGGTGGGCCACGTCCGCTCATGTTGTATGCGCACGGCACCACCACCGACAGCAAATACAATCTCGCCGATATTGCGCGGACCGACGCGCACAACGAAGGGGCCGGCGAAGGCCTCAGCGTGGCCGCGATGTATGCGGCTCACGGCTACATCGTGGCGGCCAGCAACTATGCGGGCTATGCCGGGTCCGATCTTCCGTACCATCCTTATCTGAACGCCGACCAGCAGTCCGCCGATATGATCGACGCGCTGCACGCGGCGCGGGCCATGTTGAACGGCGATGGCTCGCCTGCCGCCACGCGGGAGAACGGCAAGCTCTTCATTACGGGCTACTCGCAAGGCGGTTTCGTTGCGTTGGCGACGCATCGCGCGCTGCAAGCAGCAGGCGTGAAGGTGACCGCATCCGCTCCGGGCTCGGGCCCATACGCGCTTGCCGCTACCGCCGACGCCATCATTGCAGGCGAGGTCAGTCTCGGCTCGACACTCTTCACGACGTTGGTCGTGACGGGCTATCAACACGCGTATAAGAACGTGTATCGCAAGCCGGCGGAATTTTTCGAAGCCGCCTACGCGCCCGATATCGAGCACGTGCTCCCCAGCGCACAACCTCTCGACACGCTTTTCTCGCAACGGAAATTGCCGTCAACGCACCTTTTCAGCAGTACGCCGCCGGCTGCGCGGTTCGCGTCGATGACACCGCCCGCAGCGCCGTTGCTCACGCCGCCCGCATTGACACCGCTATTTGCCGCAGGTTTCGGCGACGCCAACCTCGTGCGTAACGCCTACCGCCGCGCGCTTCTGGAAGACGCGGCCGCCAATCCCGACGGCGCTTTCCCCGATGCAAGCGCAAGCCTCGCGCCGGCGGACAAGCCGCTGCATCCGCTGCGGCAGGCGTTCAAGCGCAACGATCTGCGCAACTGGGTTCCGAAGGCGCCGGTCCTGCTGTGCGGCGGCGGCTCAGACCCGATGGTGTTCTTTTTCAACGCCCGTATCGAGCAGGCTTATTGGCACGGCGCCAATGTGCCTGCGGGGCTGACATCCGTGCTGGATGTGGACTCGTCCGCCACCGGACCCGACGATCCGTTCGCAAGCGTCAAGCAGGGCTTTGCAAATGCGAAGGCATCGATTGCACGGCAGGCCATCGCCGGCGGCGCGACAGACAGGGGCGCCGCCGCGGTATTGCGTTCCTATCACGGAGGGCTCGTTGCGGGCTCATGCATGATTGCCGCACGAGCATTCTTTGCGAACTTCTGAGTGCGCCTGGCTTTAGGCCCGGCGACTACGCGAACGCCGTCAATTGCCGAACAACGAGCTTTGCGTGCCGCGGAGAGGCGCTGGGCGCGCGCGTTTCGCGCCGACGTTGGCTGCGTCTGCGGGTGCTTGCGCCTGCCTGTCGGCGGCGGCTTCGAGCGACGTTTGTCCCGCTTCCAGCGACAGCAGCAGCATCTTGTTCGCGAGGCCGCCGGCGAAACCGGTTAGCTCGCCTGACGCGCCGATCACCCGGTGGCATGGCGCCACGATAGAAATCGGGTTTCTGCCGTTTGCCGCGCCGACCGCCCGCACCGCGTTGAGATTGCCGATCTGCGCAGCGATTTGTGCGTAAGTGCGCGTCTGGCCGAAAGGGATGGTCAGCAACGCGGCCCACACTTTCTTCTGAAACTCCGTCCCTTGAAACTGGAGCGCCAGATCGAACGCCTGCCTCCTGCCGGCGAAGTACTCATTCAACTGACGCTCGGCTTCGAGCAGAATCGGCCGATCGTCGGCTTGCATCGACTCTGCCAGACGCACGCGGTTTGGCTTGTCGAATTCCCACAGAATGGCGGCTAGATGCTCGCCGTTGGCAACGAGCTTCAATTTGCCGACGGGAGAATCCATCAACTTGTAGGCGTAAGTCACTTATCTGCTCCTGCGAATTGAAGTGAGACAGCGCGGCACGCGAGTGGTGTCGCAATGACCCTAGTGTGGTCTTCCCGCCTGCTGAAGACACGTCGGATCTTGCTGTCTGATTCGTCGTCAAGTATGAAGGATTCGCGCGCGAGATGGTCAGTTATCGGGAAGCGGCAGCGTGGCTTCACGCTGCGCAACAGCACGTCACGATATGACTCAGTAGAATTGACCCTTCGTGCACGACGGGCGCGGGCCACCGGATCTTCTTACGACTGTGACAACAACACTGGAACAACTGCGAGCGGGACAACTCTCGGGCGCACGCCAACTGAAACTCGCGTGCGGGCTCACTGAGTTTCCGCGCGAGGTTTTCGAACTCGCCGACACGCTCGAAATTCTCGATCTCTCGGGCAATGCGCTGTCAGCGTTGCCAGACGATTTCGCGCGGCTCCATAAGTTGCGCATTCTGTTCGCGTCCAACAATCCGTTCACCGAGTTGCCGGAGGTACTCGGGCAGTGCCGGCAATTGAGCATGGTTGGCTTCAAGGCGAATCGCATTGCTACGGTTGCCGGTAATGCGCTGCCGCCGCATCTGCGTTGGCTGATTCTTACCGACAACCAGATCGACGCGTTGCCACCGCAGATCGGTGACTGCGCGCATTTGCAGAAGTTGATGCTGGCGGGCAATCGTCTGCGTTTTCTTCCGGAAGAACTGGCCGTGTGTTCGCGGCTGGAGTTGTTGCGGCTTGCAGCGAATCGGCTCGACGAATTGCCGGCGTGGCTGTTTCGCATGCCGCGGCTCGCGTGGCTCGCTTATGCGGGCAATCCGTTCGGCGACGCACTGGAAGCGGCGGCGTTGACGGATACGCCCATCGCCGAAATCGACTGGGACGATCTGCGCCTGCAGGAGCAACTGGGCGAGGGCGCCTCGGGTGTGATCTACCGCGCCGGACTACGTGAGCGGGATGGCACATCGCGGCCCGTCGCGGTCAAGCTGTTCAAAGGCGCAGTCACGAGCGACGGTTTGCCCGACTGCGAAATGGCGGCCTGCATCCGGGCCGGCGGTCACGCGAACCTGATTGCCGTCGCGGGGAAAGTAAAAGATCATCCGGCAAACGCGCACGGCCTCGTGATGGAACTGATCGAGCCGCAATTTCGCAACCTGGCGGGGCCGCCGAGCTTCGAGTCGTGCACGCGGGACATCTACGCGGCGGGCGCACGCTTCGAAGCCGCCGATGTCGTGGATATGGCGCACGGCATTGCATCTGCCGCGTGTCATTTGCACCGGCGGGGCGTGATGCACGGCGACCTGTACGCGCACAACATTCTGCACGACGGTCGGGCACGTGTATTGTTAGGAGACTTCGGCGCCGCATCTTTCTATTCGACTGACAACCCCGAACGCAGCGTTGCGCTTGAACGTCTCGAAGTGCGAGCGTTTGGTTGTC
The DNA here is from genome assembly GCF_000383275.1 of Paraburkholderia caledonica. Taxonomy (NCBI): domain Bacteria; kingdom Pseudomonadati; phylum Pseudomonadota; class Betaproteobacteria; order Burkholderiales; family Burkholderiaceae; genus Paraburkholderia; species Paraburkholderia caledonica. The sequence continues at coordinate 347,633 of NZ_KB911039.1, forward strand.
TGCTCGATGAATTGATCGAGCGTTTGGAAGCGAGCGATCGTAGCGACCACGGTCATGTGCGCGATGAACTCGCCGTGTTGAGAGACAGTTGCCTGAGTGAAGACGTTCAAAGCCGGCCGCTATTCGAGCAGATCGCATCGGATCTACGCGCGTTGAAGGCTCGGTAATGCTGAACTTGCAAGCCGCTTGCGGACAGGTCAACCCGCATCCATCCGTTGGCGTCGATGCTGTTGTCGAGCGCTGCCAGCAAGGAGAGAAACCATGACGCAGGAAATGCGCCGCCGCGTGCTGATCGCCGGTGCTCTGGCTGCGGCCGGTCTCACACGGGCGGCCGGCGCGGCAACGGTGGAAGGCGGCATGCCGAAAATCGCACTCGTGCTGAAGTCGATTAACGATCCGTTCACGGTCGCGATGGCTAACGCGGCAAAAAACTATCAGCAGCATTACGCATCGCAATTCGCGTTAACGGTTCGCGGTACCGCGACCGAAGCCGACACGGCCGGACAGATCCGTATCGTCGACGATCTGATCAAGGCAAAGATGAACGCGATCGTGATTGCGCCGTCCGGCTCGAAACCACTGACGGCCGTGGTGGCGCGCGCAATCAAGGCGGGCATCATCGTGGTGAGCATCGACAATCCGCTCGACGACGCATCGCAGGACGCGGCGAAGATTTCCGTGCCGTTCGTCGGACCGGACAATCGCAAGGGTGCGACGCTGGTGGCGAACTATCTCGCCGGGCGGCTGCAGGCCGGCGACCAGGTGGGAATCATCGAGGGCATCGCCGCGGACCGCAACGCACAGGAACGCACGGCCGGTTACAGGGACGTCATGAGCACGGCGGGCATGCAAGTGGTCGCGACCCAGGCGGCGGATTGGGAGTATGGCAAGGGCCGTGACGTCGCGTCGAAAATGCTCGGCCAGCATCCGCAGATTCGCGGCTTGCTCTGCGCGAACGACAACATGGCAATGGGCGCGGCGGACGCTGTTCGCGACGCGGGCCGAACCGGCGGTGTTTATATCACCGGCTACAACGCGATTGAAGCGATCAAACCGTTGATCGCCGACGGCCACGTGCTAGCCACGGTCAATCAGTTCGCAGACCGGCAGGCCGTGTTCGGCATGGACGTCGCGTTGAAAGCCGTGACCGAGCAGAGAAAGCAGCGCGAGTTGTCGCGGACCATAGAAACGCCGCTGCAACTGGTTACGGCGGCGACGCGGTAAACCCGTTTGCCGCCAGCCAACGAAAGGGCGAATGTGCGGCCCTCTGACAAAGCGAACGGCAGGCTGACTGCTACCGTTCGCCTCCACAAGTGCTCAACGCGGGATCAGATTTAGAAAGTATCCCAGCCGTCCGTTCGCGTTGCAGCCCCAGCCCCAGCTCCACTGCTAGCCGTAGCAGCCATGGCGGGGCGCAAGGTGGCCGACGCAGTGCGCCTGTTCGAGATCGCGCTGTGGTTCCCAGAGGCGCTTCGCGCACGAGGCGCAGCGTAGGACGCATGCGTTGCCGACAACGCGGCGCCTTCAAGCCGGAAGAATGACACCGACTGATTCAACTGCCGGCCCTGATCTTCGAGCGATTTCGACGCGGCCGCCGCTTCCTCCACTAGCGCGGCATTCTGCTGCGTGACCTCGTCCATTTGCGTGATTGCCTGATTGACCTGCTCTATGCCGCGACTTTGTTCCGCCGACGCCGCCGCGATTTCGCCCATGATGTCGGTCACGCGTGCGACGGCCTGCGTGACTTCCGCCATTGTCATGCCCGCCTTGTCGGCGAGCGACGAGCCGTCCTGAATCTTCTGCACAGACGTGCTGATCAGGTCCTTGATCTCTTTTGCCGCGCTCGACGAGCGCTGCGCGAGGTTGCGCACCTCGCTTGCCACCACTGCGAAGCCTCGCCCCTGTTCGCCCGCACGCGCCGCTTCGACCGCGGCATTGAGCGCCAGGATATTGGTCTGGAACGCGATGCCTTCGATGATGCCGGTGATCTCTGCGATACGCGTGGAGTTGGCGCTGATCTCGCCCATCGTCCCCACCATTTGCCCGACGACGCCATTGCCCTTCAACGCGACTTCGGATGCATTGGCGGACAAGGTGCTCGCCTGCTGCGCATTCTCGGCGTTCTGTTTGACGGTGGCGGTCAACTCTTCCATGCTCGATGCGGTCTCCTGAAGAGACGACGCCTGCTGCTCCGTGCGCGACGACAGATCCACGTTGCCCGACGCAATCTGACTCGAGCCCGTTGCGATGCTGTCGGCCGCATTGCGAACATTGCCGATCAGACGAACGAGGCTCGACTGCATCTCGCCCATCGATGCAAGTACGCTGCCCGCCGGTGCAGTGCTGGCTCCGGGAACCGAGCGCAAGTCGCCTTCTGCGACACGCCGCGTGACTTCCGCGAGCGCGACGGGCTCGGCGCCAAGCGCACGCAGCAAGCCGCGCGTGATGATGACCCCGGCTCCGACAGCGAGCGCAATCGCGCCGAAGCAGAAGACGATCAGCAGGTTGCGCTGATGTACGAATTGCTCCGCCGATTCCTGCGCCAACTGCATCGCGTGTTCATGGGTGGCGTCGGCGTATGCATTCGAAGCCTTGATCAACGCGGCGAGCAATGGTCTGCACTTGACCGCGATCTCGGCGATTGCGGCGTCGCGTTGTCCGTCGACGGCGAGCCTGTCGATCTCCAGTGCAACCGGCCGATAAAGCTGTTCGATTCGCGATATTTCGCCAGCCAGAGCACGGGCCTTGTCGGTCATGTCCGGTGCGCTCGCCACCATTGCATTGAATTTCTCGAGGTTGCTCTCCACTCGTTTCTCGGCATCGAGCACGGCGGCCTTTTCAACTTCGAGGTCGGCAGATGAAGAGACCAGCACGAGGTTGCGCACTGCCATCGCACGGTCGTCGACGGCGCTTCGCACCGACTCGGCCATCTGCGCGCGTGCATTGACGCCGCTCATATAGCCGGTGAAGCGCTCGTTCGCATTGTTCAGCGCTTTCAGCGAAATGGCCGAGACGATCAACACGACGACAGCAAGTGAACCGAACGCGGCTGCCAGCTTTGCCTTCTCCGAGAGGTTACGAAAATTCATGATTCCTGGACTCCAGTCGACACTTTTCTGGCCGAAAACTAAGTAAAGCCTTTCGATTCCCTTTAACGCGAGGGGCAGCAGCACGCGATCCCAATCAGTTGGCGTCGGTGCTAAACGCAATAACGGCCAGCAGTGCGTTGGCAATAGGGCGACTACTCTGCGCAATTCACGCGCAAAGGTTTGCGCATCATTGATATTCACTATGAAGCAATTGCTCAATCAGAAATCGCGACGGCTCGCGCTAGTTCCGAGGCAATATGACGCCGGCGTGACATGCTGATGGCGGCCATCGCGGCTTCATGTTCTGCTGGTAAATTGCGGGTTGTTAGAAACCTGAAGCGGAAGCAGGCAATGGACGACTTATGAAATCTGAACTTCTGCTGCAAACTTACGGCTCGGACTCTTCCGGCATCGTGTGCGGCTTTGTCTTTTCGCCGACGCAACCCGGCCGGCCCATTTCCGCCGATGACGCGCTCGAATGGCTACATGCGCAGCAAAGCGCGGATGCTGCGTCGCATACCGACGAATTCATATGGCTGCATTTCAACCTCGCGCACAGCGCGAGTGAACGCTGGATGCGAGCGCAGCTCGATTTGCCCGAGACGTTTTTTGACGCGTTGCGGGAGGGTTCGCATTCGACGCGTATCGAGCAGGCAGACGGCGCGCTGCGCGCGGTGGTCAACGACGTCATGTTCAACCTCGAGTTCATTCCGTCGGAGATCGCTACGTTATGGATTTACGCGCACCAGCGAATCATCGTGACGGCGCGTCTGAAGCCGCTGCGTTCCGTGGACCGGCTGCGCGCGTCGGTGAAAGAAGGAGAAGTTTTTCGCTCGCCGGTGGAACTGCTCGTCCATCTGATGCGCGACCAGGCCGATCTGCTCGTGCAGATCGTCCGCCGCACGAGCGCGGATATCGATCGTATTGAAGACCGCTTTCTCTCCCAGCGGCCCACGCAAAACCGGCTGGATCTCGGCGCGATGCGACGCATGCTGACCCGTTTGCAGCGGATGCTAGCGCCGGAGCCGGGCGCGATTTTTCGTCTGCTCGCAAGACCGCCTCGCTGGCTTCACGCTGAAGACGTGCAGGATTTGCGCGAGTCGACGGAGGAGTTTTCAGTCGTGCTCTCCGACATGGCAGGTCTGATCGAACGCGTGAGACTGCTGCAGGAAGAGATCATTTCGCGACTGGAAGAACAGAACAACCGCACCCTGTTCACACTCACCTTGGTCACGGTTCTCGCCATGCCGATCAACATCGTCGCGGGGTTCTTCGGTATGAACGTGGGCGGCATTCCGTTTGCCGAGAATCACCACGGCTTCTGGGTGATGGTGGTGCTCGTGGCCTGCTTCACGGGACTGACGGCGTGGTGGGCGTTTCGACGAAGAAAGGACCGATAGCGAGGCTTGCGCATACTATTGCCGATGCGCCGCGTGATGGCAGAGCGGCATCGGAACGAATCTGTCCGTGCGGGGGCTGTGCCAACGGACGTTAGAGAAAAATGAACGGCTGCATGCCGCATGTGCGGCCAACAATAATGCCAAAAGACCATGTCCAGTTCCGTTGCGCTGCTCGCCACCGTGTTCGTCTCATGCCTTTCAAGCGCGGCCGTGCTGGGTTACCTTGCGCGATGTAAGGTCGCCGGACTACGCCGCTGGCTTGCCGCTCACTGCCTGTTCGCCGTCGCATCCGGCGTGCTGTTTCTCGTGCATGCCCGCCCTTCGGCGGCCGTCATGCTTGCATCGTGCATGCTCGTGCTTGGCGGCGCGCTGCTCATGCTGCAAGGTTGCCGCGCGTTCGTCGGCAAGCCGCCGTGCCTGACAGGCGAGCATCTCGCGTTAGGCGTGTGCGTGGGTGCCGTCATGTACTGGACGTGGGAGTCGCCGAACGTCAGCGCGAGAGCCGCGGTCATGTCGTTCGCGCTTGCGTATGCGCGCATCGCCGTAGGGTGGACGCTCTGGAGTTCGCGTGTGCGTGAGCGTCCGCAATACGGCCACTGGCTCGTGCTTTGCGCGGCGCTCGTCGGCGGAATCGTGTACTTCGCGCGCGGCGTTCTGAACGCTTTCTTCGCCAATCCCGCGATAAGCTGGCCGACGCACGTCGCTCCCGATTTCGCCTTTCTGGGCATCAGCATTCTTTCGTTGCCGCTCCTGTCGATCGGCCTCGTGATGGTGGCCAACGACCGCCTGATGCAACAGGTCGAGAAGCTGGCCACTTTCGACGAGTTGACCGGCGCCCTGGTGCGTCGCGCATTCATGATTCGCGGCACAACGCTCTCGCAGGCGGCGCGCGCGGCGCGCACTGAATTGTGCGTCGCGATTATCGACATCGACGATTTCAAAACCATTAACGATCGGCACGGTCATGCCACAGGCGACCGCGTTCTCGCCGATTTTGGCGCTGAAGTGCATCGGCACATGCGTGCCGGTGACGTGTTCGGTCGCCTGGGCGGCGAGGAGTTCGCGATACTTTTCCCGCAGACGTCGATGGCGGAAGCGGCTCGCCTGGTCGGCAGCATGCTCGCCGCGGTGAGTTGCCCGCAGCCGGCTGCAAAAGGCAAGCTGACGTATGCGTTCAGCGCCGGCATCAACGAATGTGCACAGGCGGAGAGTCTGAGCGACGCGCTGGCCGGCGCGGACGCCATGCTGTATCGCGCGAAACGAGCCGGCAAATGCCGGATCGAACTCGCGCGGACGGAGCGTGCGAGCCACCCTGCGAACGACATGGCGCGCTCTGCGTATTAGCGCCGTGCGTTGAATGTCCGCACGCGGCGTTGTGGCCATGCGCCGCGCCGCGCTGCGTTGATGCGCTATCGCGAGTTTTCACGCTCCAGCGGCTCGCCCAACACGAACGGTCCACCTTGAAAGCGCTGCGCCGGGTCGTCGCGCGAGGCGTCAGGCGCCGTTGCGGGAAAGCGCGCTGCAAACGGCGCGGAACTGTCGCGCGGATTGAAGCCAAGGAAACTGACTTTGGTGTTGTCCCACCACTTGACCGGATTGTCCGACGCGCCGTACACCACCACATGCCCCACGCGGTTCGTGAACAGCGAGCAGCGCACGAGTTCGATGAAGTCGCGATAGCTCAGGTACGTGACGAGCATCCGCGAGTTCTTCGGCTCGTCAAACGACGAACCGATGCGCATGCATACCGTCTCTATGCCGAAGCGATCGTAGTAGTAGCGCGAAAGCGCCTCGCCGAAGCATTTGGTCACGCCGTACAGGGTGTCGGGTCGCTGCGGCGCGTCGGCGTCGAGTACTTCGGTTACCGGATGAAAGCCGATCACGTGGTTCGAACTGGCGAACGCAATGCGCTTTACGCCGTGCTTGCGTGCCGCCTCATAGAGGTTGTACGTGCCGGCAATGTTCGCGCCGAGAAGGTCGTCGAAAGGGGCGTCGATCGAAATGCCGCCCAGATGCACGATTGCGTCCACGCCTTCCACCAGTTGCATGACGGCCTCCCGGTCCGCCAGATCCACCACGCTCGCTTCCTCATGCGGCGCTGGCTCGCCCAGGCTCGCAATGTCGGTCACACGAACCACATCGGCCCATTGGGCGAGCACGCCGCGCAACTGGCGGCCGAGGTTGCCCGCGGCGCCCGTCAGAAGCAGGCGCCGGAAGGGCTTGCGTGGTGCGGCGTCGGGTTGGGTCATCGTTTGGCTCATTGGTGAAACTCCTGCAAGTAGCGTAGCTAGTTAGGTAAACGTTTTTGACAGCGGGCGAAGCGACGCGAAGCCGGGCGTTAGCGAACGTCCCAGCATGTCGGAAAGGCCCGCATATCAGGTCTTTTCTGCGACAATCGGTTAACAAAGAGAAAACGTTACCTTCGGGATGAAAAAACTTTCTCCGACCATTCGCGATGTCGCTGCCGCTGCCGGTGTTTCGGTCGCAACCGTGTCGAAGTACATGAACGGCGCGCAACGCTTTTCCGCGCCGGTCGAGGCTCGACTGAAGGCCGCGATCGAAGAGCTCGGCTACCGTTCGAATCCGCTCGCGCGATCCATGATCACCGGCCGCACGCGCGCAATCGGGCTGACGATTCTCGACATCAGTAATCCGCACTTCACCAACGTCGTGAAGGGCGCGAACCGCATTGCGCTCCGCCACGATTACACGCTGCTGCTCGTCGATACCGACGAAAACCAGGCGCGCGAACGGCCGTTGATCGAAGCGCTTGCGCAGCGCGTGGACGGGCTGATCCTCAGTTCGCGCATGTCCGACAGCGAGTCGCAATGGTTGCTCGATCTCGGCAAGCCACTCGTGCTGCTGCGGCACAGCGATACGTTGCCGATTCCGAGTGTGGGCATCGACAACCGGCTTGCCACCTACATGCTCGCGCGACATCTGTTAAATCTCGGACATCGTCAAATTGCTTACCTCGGCTTTGGACAGGCACGCATCAACGACGAGCGGATTCGCGGCGCGCGCGAGTGTCTCGAAGAAGCGGGCCTGACGCTCGATGTCTACGACGCGCATGCGCCGACCTCTCATGCCGGCGAACATGCATGTTCGCGCGTCATGCTCGGCCCGCGCAGGCCGCATGCGGTGATCTGCTATAACGACCTGATCGCGCTTGGCTTCATGAAAGAGGCCGCGTCGCTGGGTATCAAGGTGCCGCAGGAGTTGTCCGTAACCGGCGTCGACAACGTTCCGTACGGCGAATTCGCGGCGCCGGCGCTGACCACGGTCGATATTCAAAGCGAGAAGATGGGCGAGCTCGCGATGCAAAAACTGATCGACGCACTTGCGGGCCACCCCGACACAGGACATTCGATGTTCGAGCCGAGGCTCATCGTCCGTGAATCGACGGCGGCCTGCGGCTGACATGACTCGCGGTTTCACTCGCGCTTCTCAAGCTTCACGCTTCGAACTTCGCCGGTGCCATGCGCGGCGTCAGCATGTGCATCACGGCAAACGCGATGAGATAGGCGAGCGCGCCGATTGCGAACAGCACCCAGTAGTGACCGGTGCGTTGCAGCACCTGTCCGATCACTTCCGAGAACAGCACACCGCCAATCGAACCAGCCATCCCGCCGATGCCGACAACCGCGCCAAGCGCGCGCTTCGGAAAGAGGTCCGACGCCGTGGTGAAGAGATTTGCGGACCAGCCCTGATGCGCTGCCGCTGCGAGGCCGACGATAGCAACCGCGCCCCACAGGTTGTCCACCTGTGAGACGAACGCGATCGGCAGCACGCAACACGCGCAGATGAACATCGCTGTTTTGCGCGCGGCGTTCACGCTCCATCCTGCACGCAGCAACGCTGACGAAAGCCAGCCGCCGCCGATGCTGCCGACGGTCGTCATCGCATAGATGCAAACGAGCGGCAGGCCGATGTGCTGCATGTCCATGCCGCGCGATTCGTTGAGCCACTTCGGCAGCCAGAACAGATAAAACCACCACACCGGATCGGTCAGGAATTTGCCGATCAGGAACGCCCAGGTTTGCCGCTTGCGAATCAGCACGCCCCAACCGGGCGCGCGGGCGTTGGCGTTGGCGGCGTCGAGCGCTTCGACTTCGTCGCGGGCTTCTTCAAGATCGTCGTCGTGTGAACGCGGTTCAGCCGAGCGGTAAAAAGCGAACCATACGGCGAGCCACACAATGCCCAGCGCGCCGATGATCACGAACGCCGAGCGCCAGCCGAACGCCAGTGCAAGCGGCGGGATGATCGCGGGCGCGAACACTGCGCCGATGTTCGCGCCTGAGTTGAAGATGCCGGTTGCCAGCGCACGCTCGCGCCGCGGGAACCACTCGGCGGTGGTCTTGATCGCGGCCGGAAAGTTGCCGCCTTCGCCTATGCCCAGCAGCGCGCGCACCATTGCGAAGCCGGTTACCGAGCCTACCGCGGCGTGCAGCATCGCGGCGATGCTCCATATGAGCATGGCAAGCGCGTAGGAAATTCGCGTGCCGAGCCAGTCGACGATCCTGCCGAAGCACAGCAATCCCACTGCATAAAACGCGGAGAACGCGATCACGATGCGGCCGTACTGCACCTGGCTCCAGCCGATGTCGTGCTGCAGCAGCGGCGCAAGCAGACCGAGAATCTGCCGATCCATGTAGTTGATGACCGTCGCGAAGAACAGCAGTGCGCACACCGTCCAGCGATAGCGGCTGGCAGTACGGGCTAGACCGAGTACAGCAGTTTGCATGGATGTCTCCGTCGCGCAGCCTCGCTCGTCGCGCTGCGCTTTATATACCGGGCGACGAGCGCCCCAAGCCCGTCACGTGCGACGCAGTGCAACAGCGCCGAGTCGACGATTTGGACCTAATTAGGAAAACGTTTTTCTAAGCATAGAAGCTTTGCGCACGATTTTCCAGTACTGAGTTTACCTAGGATTGTGCCCAATGGCGCAGTGGTGCGAGCATTCAGTTCTGACGAAAAGTTAATCGTTTTCTTAAGTTGTTCGGAGGCCGGTTGCGCTCCATCCAATTCCAGTCAGGAGACAAACATGCGTTCCCCACTAGATCCGCGCGGCGTCTGTGCCGCGAGTGCGCTGACCCTTCTCATGACGGCGTGCGGAGGCGGCAGCGATACGATCCAGCCGCCTGCCGCGACGCCCACGCCTTCTCTTCATTCAATCGTCTACGGCGCGAGCGATACCAGCGTCCCGGCCGGGACCGATGTACCCATTACGATGATGGGCCAGATGCGTGCGCTGTTCGACCTGATCAGAAAGGCGCCGGACTTTACGCAGGTCGTGATGGATCTCGGGGACGGCAGTCCGGTACACGTGCTCGACACCAACACCGGCGACAAGTTTCTGCCCGGCAAGCTGGCGCTCGGCCTTTCATACATCCTGATCGATATGAAGGCCAAGGGCGACCCGAAGTACGCTGACTACCTGGCGACGTACCAGAAGGTCACCACCGCGATGATGAGCCAGACAAGCGGCGCGGATTACCTGTATGCGAACACGTCGTGGGGCGAATACTATTACCTGGTTGCCCTGAATAATTTCAAGGCGCGCGGCATGTTGAATGAAGTATTCAGCGACGCCATGCTGGCTACGCTGCAAAACCGCCTCACGTTTTGCGACATGTTCGGCGCAGACTCCAGCGGCAAGACCAACACATGCCCGGCTGCCGGCGTGCCGATCGACGTTGCATCGCTCAACACCGCGCAGAACTATTACGCCGTCTCGTACGGTATTGCAGGACTGCGGCAAAAGCTCGGATGGAGCAATCCGACTTTCTCGTCTGCCACCGACCCGGCCGTTGCGACGATGAGCGCACGCGATGCCTTGTTGTACACGCTCGCCAACCACATTCGCAACGATTCGTCCGGCGGCTTTTCCGACGAAGCCTCGAACACGCACACGACCTATTACGACAAGGCGCGTTTCGACAGATACAGCACGTTGCTGATCGGCGAAGTGGTGGAGCGCACACTGGAAATGGGTAATGAGGCCAATCTCACGCCGGAATTGAAGGGCTATTTGAGAAAATCGGTGGATCTCATTCTCCCGCAACTGAATGCCGACGGCGAGGGCTTCAACTACGGGCGCTCCATCGGTCCTTATGGCGACTCGGCATTCATGGAAGTGCTCACGGCCGCGGCCAATGCGGGCGTGTTGACGCCGCAGGAAATGCAGATTGCCTATACGTTCATCTATAAGGCGGCTCATCGCTACGAGACGTTCTGGTATGACCCGACGTTGCCGACTCCTTCGGTGAATATGTGGGTGAAAGGCCGTGGCACCGACACATACCGCGGCAAGCCACGCGTAATGGGTGAGAACTTCAGCCTGCTTCATCAGTACATGTATGTGGATGCGTGGTGGAGCAAGCTTGGCTTCGGCGGCAAGGCGCCTATGCCGGATTCCGACTTCCAGGCCTGGCTCGATGCGAGGCCGCGTTATACGCTCACCTGGTACAACCAGCCCACCGATACCGCGCACCCGTACAGCGCGGCGCTTGTCACGGTACGGGACGGCAATCGGGTCATCAATCTGAACCTGAGCCAGGCGCCAGACTACAACTCGTACACGCCGTATTACCCTGTTCCTTTCTCCGACAAGCTCATTTACGGCACGACGGACCTCGGCTATGCGCTGCTCATTCCGCAAGTGTCGTACAACGGCAAGACGTACATACCGGTCACGTACTATAAAAATCTAAGCGTCACGCAAAGCAATGGCCAGGTGATCGTATCGTTCGATACCGCAAAGTTCAGGCAAGCCACAAAGAACGCAGCGTTTTCCACCGACCTCGACTTGCAGGCTCATACCGTTCTCACGTTCGGTCACGGTACGCTGACGCGAACCGATACGCTAAGCTCGGCAACGCTGACCGGCAATCTGGCCGTCGAAACTGATTTCACTTCGTTCGCCGATTTCCAGAAGACGACAGCCAACAGCGACGGCTTCTCGGTCAACTACGCCAATAGCAGCGCGACTGCTTACGGCACGACCGGCTTCGACGGTTGCGCTCTGTCGAACTTCGACACGGCGGGCGGCGTGACAAACCCATTGTCGACAACGCCAATCGGGCAGTTACATTCGAAGTTTGCGTGTACCACGCAGCCTTTCACGCTGAATGCGGGCGGCAACCGTACGTTCACCTGGAGCTTGAAGTACTCCAGCTAGCGTCCGTCAATGGGGCTGCTCGATCATCAGATAGCGAATCACGAGCGCAGGGTCGGCTATGTCGAGTATCAGGCGCCGCAGGATGCGTTTGCGCATATGGTTCTCGTCGAGCAGCCACGGGCCGCCTGCGTCGCTCAGATAGCGGCACACCGCGGCGCGCGTGTCGGTGTCGGAGGGCAGGTTCAGGCGTACCGCGAGGAGCCCGGCGACGACGTCGTCGAGTTCCAGCGTCAGCGGACGCGAGTCGATGGTGAGCGTCAGTTCCATAGGTATTCGAACCTCACTCAAGGTGGCTGCGGCTCTTGCAAAAAGCGGCTCCGTCAGTCGCGAACCGGCAGCGCCGGAGCCGTGCCGGATATAAACACGGCAATGCCAGCCAAGCTTTCAGTAATCGAGTTCCGGCGCGGAGACCGCAGCCGTCGCCAGCATGCTCGCGGAAAGCGAAATAAGGATTTTCAGAGCGACTTCAAGAGGGTATTTGCGAGGGACTTTGTAACAAGATTTTTCGGCTGGCGAGGTAGCCGGCGCGCGGTATCGTTTGCGAAACGCGTACTTGAAAAACCGTGGCCATCGGCCTATTTTATTTTCGCTCAGCAGTCGCGTTGCACGCGCTGCGTGTTTCGATTTGTTTGTCAGTGGATAGATTTCCCTGATTGGCGAGCTGGAGCGCGTGGTCCGGTTCGCCCCACAGGGCGAGGGAGCAACATCATGAGCGATAAAAAATGGAACCCGTTCAAGTTTCTGCGCGGCACGGGCCGCAAGCCCGAGGCGGAGAATGCTTCGGCGAATACTTCGGCGCCGCCGTCGAGCGACCAATGGCGGGCGGCGTGGCCTGACATTTCGCGGCTCTTTCCTCGCGATTCCTGGCGTGCCGTCGAGGAGTTCTTCCACGACCCGTTCGCAGGCCGCGGCGCGCTCGAGCGATGGTTTGGCGACTTCAGTTCGTCGCGCTTCCAGCCGCGTATCGACGTGGTCGACGAAGGCAAGATATTGCGCGTGACGGTCGAACTGCCCGGCATGGAGCGCGACGACCTGACAGTGAGCGCCGAGGACGGCGCACTCGTATTGCGCGGCGAGAAGAAGCAGGACGTGCACAGCGAGGAAGACGGCTGCTATCGGCTCGAACGTGCATACGGAAGGTTCGTGCGCACCATCCCCATGCCGGAGAACGCCGATCCTGAGCGCACGCTGGCCAGGTTCGACAAAGGCGTGCTGACTCTAACCGTACCGAAGCAGGAGCCGACGCGGGCCGCGAGCCGCAACATCGAAATTGGCTAGCCCGATAGGGATTGCATCGCAGAGCGTCATAAGCGCCTGGCGGCGAACAGGCGCGAGGGGACCGGGCCGTTAGCTCAGCTGGTAGAGCAGCGGACTTTTAATCCGTTGGTCGGCGGTTCGAATCCGCCACGGCCTACCATCCAGTTCCGGCTAACCGGACCGGAACCGGGCCGCCACGCCCGAAAAGAGTGCGCGTTGGCGCATCGCAGTGCAGGTCGTCACCGGACGAGGGCACAAACAACGCCCGACGCGCAGAAAAACAGCAACTTCTTCGTTGGCACGCTTCCCGCTTAGGAGAGTGCGCAAGGAGCCGGCGCATCATCCGGTTCGTTAAACAATTTGGAAATGGACGGCTAGGGTTCCGGCCTGCTTCACGCAGGCGCTGGTCCGAGAGCTGTCGACCTCAGGCGAGGTTACACGGCGGGATAAAAGCCCGGGAGAGAACGCGATGTTTGCGCTGCTCCCTGCCGTCGCTAACCGTCCCCTCCGAGGTCAACCTCATGCGCAAGCTCGCTCGCTGTCTTGGCATTGCCGCCATCTCCCTCGCCACATTCGCCTCCAGTGCCGCGTTCGCCGCGGGCCGCAACGACTTCAAGGTTTGCTGGACCATCTACGCGGGCTGGATGCCGTGGGGTCAGGCGAAGACTCAAGGCATTGTCTCCAAGTGGGCCAAGAAATACGGCATCAACATCGATGTCGTGCAGTTGAACGACTACGTCGAGTCGATCAATCAGTACACCGCCGGCAAGTTCGACGGCTGTGCAATGACCAATATGGACGCGCTCACTATTCCCGCTTCGGGCGGTGTCGATTCGACAGCGTTGATCGTCAGTGACTACTCCAACGGCAACGACGGCGTGCTCATGAAGGGCAAAGGCAAACAGATTGCCGATCTGAAGGGACAGCAGATCAATCTCGTGCAGTTCTCCGTGTCGCATTACCTGCTCGCCCGCGCATTGGAAAGCGCGCATATGAGCGAGCGCGACCTCAAGGTAGTGAACACGTCCGACGCCGATATTTCAGGCGCTTTCGCGACGCCTGCCGTCCACAACGCGGTGACGTGGAACCCGATGCTCGCCGACCTGAAAGCACAGCCCAACGTGACCGAAGTCTTCGATTCCAGCAAGATTCCTGGCGAGATCATGGACATGATGGTCGTCAACACGAAGACGCTGCAGGCGAATCCCGCACTCGGAAAAGCACTGACCGGGGCCTGGTTCGAAATGGTCGCGTTGATGCACACCAACTCGGCAGAAAGCACCTCGGCTTTGACTGCAATGGCAAAAGCCTCCGGTACCGACCTCGCAAACTTCAGAGGTCAGCTTTCCACAACGGCACTTTTCTATACGCCGAAGGCCGCACTGGATTTCGTCACCAGCCCTGACATGCCGAAGATCATGACGCGCGTCGCAAAGTTCTCCTTCGACCATGGTCTGCTGGGGCAGGACGCCCGCAGTGCGGACGCCGTGGGCATGGCGTTCGATAAAAACGTCGTGGTCGGCAATAAGAACAACGTCAAGCTTCGCTTTGACCCGACCTACGTCGAGATGGCTGCCGCAGGCAAGCTCTGACACGGATATTCCCGGCTTAAAGAGGCGGTCACCATGAGATTGATCAATCGACATCCGAGCCGGATCGGCGGCCTGATGCTACTTCTGCTGCCGTTCGTCGTGCTATTGGTTGTGTACTTCATGGGGTCCGCCGAGCGGCTCAAGCTCAATCCCGATGACAAGCTGCTGCCGGGCGTGGCGCAAATGAGCGATGCGGTGAAAGCAGTCGCATTCACTGAAGACAAGCGCACGGGTGAGTACCTGTTGTGGGCCGACACGCTGTCGAGCCTGAGACGACTCGGAATCGGCCTTCTCGTGAGTGCGTTGATTGCTCTCGTGGTAGCCGTGGCAACCGGCTCGTTTCCGGTGGTGAGTGCAACGCTCTCGCCTTTCGTCACGGTGATATCGATGGTGCCGCCGCTCGCGGTGCTGCCGATTCTCTTCATTGTGTTTGGACTCGACGAATTGTCGAAGGTGGTTCTCATCGTCGTCGGCATCACGCCAATGATCATCCGGGACTTGCATGCTCGCGCGAGAGAGATCCCAGCGGAGTTGTGGGTCAAGGCTCAGACGCTTGGCGCCACGAGCTGGACGTTGATCTTGCGGCTCGTACTGCCGCAACTGCTGCCGCGGCTGCTTGCAGCGATGCGTCTTTCGCTCGGAGCGGCATGGCTCTTTCTCATCGCGGCCGAGGCGATTGCGTCGACCGATGGTTTGGGTTACCGCATTTTCCTTGTGCGGCGATATCTATCGATGGACCTGATTCTGCCGTACGTCGCGTGGATTACGCTGCTTGCCTGGCTTACCGACGAACTGCTTCGCCGTATCACGCAGTGGTGCTTCCCCTGGTATGGCGGAGGCGCGCGATGATCGAAGTTCGCAACGTCTGGAAAGAGTATGGCGATCAGGTTGTACTTGAGCGCCTGAATCTGACCGTCAAAGAGGGCGAGTTCTGTTCGATGGTCGGCGCCTCGGGATGCGGCAAATCAACGTTCCTTCGACTTCTGTTGGGACAGGAGCAAGCGACACGCGGCCAGATTCTGCTCGATGGACAACCCTTGCCGGGCGAGCCGGATGCACACCGTGGTGTGGTATTTCAACGCTACTCGGTGTTCGATCATCTCACTGTGCTGCGCAATGTGACGCTCGGACTGGAGCTTTCACAAGCGAAGTTCACGGGGCGGCTCTTCGGCGCTCAACGACGTCGCGCCCGCGACGAAGCTGTCGCGATGCTCGAACGCGTGGGCCTTGGCGCCGCCGCTGACAAGTATCCGCAGCAGCTCTCCGGCGGTATGCAGCAACGCCTTGCAATCGCTCAGGCGCTGATGATGAAGCCCCGCGTGCTGCTACTCGACGAGCCGTTCGGCGCGCTCGATCCCGGCATTCGCCGTGACATGCACGAGTTGCTGTCTGACCTGTGGCGCGAATCGAAGCTCACCATCTTTATGGTCACGCATGACCTGAAAGAAGGTTTCACCTTGGGCAGCCGCGTACTCGTCTTCGACAAGGTTCGGGTGGACCCTCAAGCGCCCGGAGCTTACGGGGCACGCATTACCTACAACATTCCGCTCGACCGTAGCCGCGAATCCGTGTCCGCTGTTCACCTGGCCCGGGCGGCGGTGCAAGGCGCGTCGAGTCTCGAAGCAATCTCGGACTGAAGGGAACCGGATATGAATCTGTTACTTGAAGAAACCGTGCCCGGCGGCGGTCATGCGTCGCTCATCGTCAAACGCGGACAGTCGCTTCGCGTGACCGACCTGCATGGTGGCGCAAACGTCAGCGTCATGATGGTCAATGCAACGGAGAAGAGCGAGCGTCTCAACCTGCCCGATTCGCTGAAATGCCAGCACACCGCGAAGCTGACCGCCGGCCACTGCCTGTATTCGGACATGGGCCGCGTACTCGCCGCGATCGTGGCAGACACGTGCGGCTGGCATGACAGCATCGGCGGGGTGTCGAATGCCGACGAAGTCTTCGAGCGATACGGCAGCGGGCGCTACCAGGAATTGCGCAACGCTTTCTATCGCAACGGCACGGACAACCTGCTCGTCGAGATGAGCAAGTGGGGGCTCACCATCTCCGACTTGCTGATGACGCTGAACCTCTTCAGTCGTGTGGACGTTAGCGAAGACGGAACACTCAGCTTCGTGAAGGGCAACTCGAAGGCCGGCAATTACGTCGACCTGTATGCGCCGATGAACACGCTCGTCGTGCTCACTGCGATCCAGCATCCGCTCGACCCAAACCCCGAATATTCGCCGAAGCCTGTGAAGCTCGAATTGAGCGAGGCGGACCCGGGCGTGGCCGAAGTATGTCGCACCGCATGCGATGAGAACGTGCGTGGCTTTATCAATACCGAACGATTCTTTCTCTGAGCGGAGGGCGACTCATGACTAGCACACTTGTTGTCAGTAACAAACGTCCGGAAACTGCGGCTTTCCGTCAGACCGTCGCGGCGGGCGAACCGTGGCTTCACGAGGTGAAGGCAGGGAGCACATTGCGCATCGTCGATCTCGAAGGCAATCAGGCGGTCGACACGCTTTTCTATAGTCTTGCCGACCCTCGCGAGCGGTTCGACCCGCAGCGCACGCTGCGGCGTCAGAAAAGCCTGTATCTGACGGCCGGTTCGGTTCTGTACTCGAATCGCGGCAACGCGATGTTGACCATCGTTGCCGATACCTGCGGCCGCCACGATACGCTCGGCGGTGCCTGTGCGCAGGAGAGCAACACCGTTCGTTATGCGCTGGAAAAGCGTTACATGCACAGCTGCCGCGACAACTTCCTGCGTGCCTGTGCGCATGACGGACGCCTTTCCAAACAGGACGTCGGTGCGAACGTCAACTTTTTCATGAACGTGCCCGTCACTGCCGAAGGCAGTCTCACGTTTGAAGACGGCATTTCCGCGCCGGGCAAGTATGTCGAGATGCGTGCGGAGATGGACGTCATTGTGCTGATTTCGAACTGCCCGCAGTTGAATAACCCGTGCAATGCCTACAACCCTACGCCCGCGGAGTTGCTGATATGGGACTGAAGCGCGTTCGCAGTTTTATCTACTTCCTCTTGCTGGTTCGCTCCGGACGCTGCATGACTTGCACTCGCGAACAACTGAATCTGGCAAATCGCTGATGCGACTTCGGCCGTGGACGACCGCGGCTGCAAATTCCCACGGCGGGACGGCCCGCCTTTGAATCCGGGTTCCTCCCATGTTTGAGAAGATCCTCATCGCCAATCGCGGTGCAATCGCTTGCCGCATCCTCAGAACGTTGCGCGAACTCAATGTGACCGGAGTCTCCGTTTTCTCGGAGGCCGACAGGGCGAGCCGTCACGTGAGCGAAGCGCCGATTGCGCACGAATTGGGTGACGGCCCTGCAGCGATGACCTACCTCGACTCGACGAAGATCCTCGAGATTGCTCGCTGCGAAGGGGTGCAGGCTATTCATCCAGGATATGGGTTCCTGTCCGAGAACGCAGCTTTCGGCGAAGCATGTGAAGCAGCGGGTATCGCCTTCATCGGCCCAACGCCCGCACAGTTGCGAGCATTCGGTCTCAAGCATACGGCTCGGGAGATTGCGGGCGAGCAGGGTGTGCCGATGCTGAACGGCACCGGTTTGCTGGAAGACTTGCCGGCGGCACTCAACGCAGCTGAAAGCATTGGCTATCCGGTGATGTTGAAAAGCACGGCCGGCGGTGGCGGTATCGGCATGCGAGTGTGTTGGCATGCGGATGAACTCAGTGCACATTTCGATGCGGTTAAACGCCTTGGCGAGAACAACTTCAGCGATTCAGGCGTGTTCCTCGAGAAGTACATCGAAAGAGCCAGGCATCTCGAAGTACAGGTTTTCGGCGACGGGAAGGGAGACGCGATTGCGCTCGGTGTCCGTGACTGCTCGGTGCAGCGGCGCAATCAGAAGGTACTCGAGGAAACACCAGCGCCCTGCTTGCCGGAAGGGATCGCACAGGCATTGTGTGATGCTGCCGTCAAGCTTGCAAAGGCGGTCGATTATCGCTCTGCCGGTACGGTGGAATTCGTGTACGACAGCACCGCTCAGCAGTTTTACTTTCTGGAAGTGAACACGCGTCTGCAGGTCGAGCATGGTGTGACCGAGCAGGTTTGGGGCGTCGACCTTGTTCGCTGGATGATCGAACTGGCAGCAGGAACGCTCGCGCCTCTGAATGAACTCGCCGCAAGTCTCACACCGCGAGGCCATGCGATTCAGGCGCGACTCTATGCTGAAGACCCGGGCCGCGATTTCATACCGAGTCCAGGCCTGCTCACCCATGTCGCTTTTCCGCAGGCCGACGGAAGTGCGCTGCGTATCGATACGTGGATTGAATCCGGTTGCGAAGTGCCGCCGTACTTCGATCCGATGCTCGCAAAGATCATCGCGTGGTCGCCGACGCGCGAAGAGGCGCGACACGCGCTGAACGATGCGTTGCAGAACACCCGTATCTTTGGCGTCGAAACAAACCGCGACTACTTGCGCCAGATTCTCGACGACGAGCCTTTTGCGTCTGGAGAACCGTGGACCCGCTGCCTGGAAGGCCTGAAGTACCGAGCGAGCACGATTGAAGTGGTGAGTGGCGGAACCCAGACCACGGTGCAGGATTTCCCCGGCCGACAGGGTTTCTGGGCAGTGGGCATACCGCCGTCGGGTCCCATGGACGACCGCGCGATGCGGCTCGGCAATCGCCTGCTCGGCAACGCGCCGGAAGCGGCTGCTCTCGAAATCACAATGAGCGGGCCGACGCTGCGATTCAACACCGACGCCGTTATCGCCATTACTGGTGCAGAGATTCCAGTGCTGCTGGACGACGTAACGCAACCGCTGAATACCAGCGTCTATGTGCGGGCGGGTTCCGTGCTGGCACTTGGTACGATTCGGGGCGCCGGTGCACGCGCATATCTGTGTGTGCGCGGCGGCCTCGACGTTGCGCTGTATCTGGGAAGTCGCAGCACTTTCACGCTGGGCCAGTTCGGTGGGCATGGTGGTCGCGCCGTTCGCGCGGGCGACGTGCTGCATCTTTATCCACTGCAGGATACGCAAGCTGGCGCGGCGCTCTCCAATGTGCCGACGCTGGAAAGCGTTCGCACGATACGCGTGATATACGGCCCGCACGGCGCGCCGGAGTACTTCAGTGCCCGTTACATCGAGCAGTTCCTCGATACGGAGTGGGAAATACACTTTAATTCGAGTCGCACCGGTGTGCGCCTCATCGGACCGAAGCCGGAGTGGGCGCGTGAAGACGGCGGAGAAGCCGGGCTGCATCCGTCCAACATTCACGACAATCCCTATGCAGTCGGTGCCGTCGATTTCACCGGCGACATGCCTGTGATTCTCGGGCCGGACGGTCCGAGTCTGGGTGGCTTTGTCTGTCCGGTGACGATTATCGAAGCGGACCTTTGGCACATCGGCCAACTCAAGGCAGGCGACAAGGTTCGTTTCGTTCCCGTGGAAATCGGGCATGCACGAGAAGCGGCACGCGAGCGCATCCGCGAGCTGGAGAGCCTTGCGATTACGCAATGCGCACCAGTCGAAAGACGTTCTTCGCTGACGTCTCCCATTGTTCTCGACTCGGGCGCTGCCGATGAAAGGCTCGTGGCACGCTTATCCGGCGACACACATCTTCTTCTGGAGATTGGGCCGCCGGAACTCGACCTCGTGTCGCGTTTTCGCGGGCATGCACTAATGCAGGCACTCGAAGCGAAAGCGCTGCCGGGCGTGATCGATCTCACACCGGGAATACGTTCGCTTCAGATTCATTATCGGCCCGAGGATTTATCTCTTGCGCAACTGCTTGGCATCGTAGGGGAGGCCTGGGAGCAAGTCCTGTTGATGAAGGACCTTCGCGTACCGTCGCGCGTCGTCCACATTCCTCTTTCGTGGGACGACCCCGCGTGCCAACTCGCGATCGAAAAGTACATGACCACGGTGCGCAAAGACGCGCCGTGGTGCCCGAGCAACCTCGAATTCATTCGCCGTATCAACGATCTCGAGTCTATCGACGCAGTCAGGCGCATCGTCTTCGACGCGAACTATCTCGTGATGGGGCTCGGCGATGTGTACCTGGGCGCACCGGTCGCGACGCCGCTCGACCCGCGCCACCGTCTCGTGACGACCAAGTACAACCCGGCGCGCACCTGGACCGCGGAGAACTCGGTGGGCATTGGCGGCGCGTATCTATGCGTCTACGGAATGGAAGGGCCGGGCGGCTATCAATTCGTGGGCCGCACGCTGCAAATGTGGAATCGCTACCGGAAGGTCGCGGACTTCGCCGGGCAGCCCTACTTGCTGCGCTTCTTTGACCAGATCCGCTTCTACGAAGTGTCGTCCGAAGAACTGCTGCGCATTCGCGCTGACTTTCCGCTCGGGCGCTACCCGTTGCGGATCGAGGAGTCGGAGCTTTCTCTGCCGGACTATCAGGCGTTCCTTGCGAGCGAATCGGCCAGCATCGAAGAGTTCCGGTCCCGGCAACAGGCAGCATTCGAGGCGGAGCGTGAACGCTGGCGAGAAGCGGGTACATCGGAAGAGGCAATCGAGGCGCCCGTGGCCGAAGACGCTCAACTGGCGCCTCTGGAAGACGGCGAGGTGTCAGTGGACAGCGAGATCGCCGGGAGCCTCTGGCAGGTGAAGGTAAAGCCCGGCGACGTGGTTGCCGCAGACGACATACTGCTCATTATCGAGTCGATGAAAATGGAAATATCGGTGTGTGCACCCTGCGCTGGAACCGTCGGCGAGATTTACGTGGGTCCGGGCTCGCCTGTGCGCGCCGGGCAGCGGATCGCAGTCATTGAACGTCACTGAATACGAGGACACACACATGTCGTCATTTGACCTGCGCATTCCGGCATTGCGGAATGCTTACCGTGCCGGAACGCTTGCGCCTCGTACGCTCGTCAATGAGCTTCTTCGAAAAGCCGCGGAGCTCAATGCAGAGTTCAACCTGTTCATCCATCTTCTGACCGAAGAAGAAGTCGCGCCATACCTCGATTGGCTCGATCAGCAGAACATCGAAAGCCTGCCGCTTTACGGCATTCCATTCGCCATCAAGGACAACATCGACCTCGCCGGTATTGAGACCACGGCTGCGTGCCCAGCTTTTGCGTACACGCCTACTGAGTCGGCTACGCTGGTCGCGCAACTGATTGCACTCGGCGCCATCCCGCTCGGGAAGACCAATCTCGATCAGTTCGCTACGGGTCTTAACGGCACTCGCTCGCCTTATGGAAAGTGCCGCAACAGCGTGCATCCAGACTATCCCTCTGGCGGTTCGAGCGCTGGTTCGTCGTTGGCTGTTGCGCTCGGTGTGGCCAGTTTCGCGCTGGGTACCGACACGGCCGGGTCCGGCCGCGTGCCTGCGGGACTGAACAATCTCGTCGGACTCAAACCGACCAAAGGTGTTCTGTCCACCGCGGGTGTAGTGCCCGCTTGCCGCACTCTCGATTGCGTCACGTTCTTTACTGCAACAGCAGAAGAAGCGAGCGAACTGCTCTCGCTGACAGCGCTCACCGATCCTCGCGACGCATACAGTCGCAAAAACCCGCAGTGGAATTCCGCGCGAGCTTTCGGCGCACCGGCCGCTTTCCGATTTGGCGTTCCTTCGCAACTGGAATTCGCGGGATGTACAGAGAGTCCGGCGCTATTCGCCAAAGCTCGCGCGATGCTTGAGGCAGCAGGAGGCGAGGCTGTCGAGATCGACTTTGCGCCGTTCGTTGAAGCTGCAAATCTTCTCTATCAGGGGCCGTGGGTCGCGGAGCGTTACAGCGTGGCAGGCGAATTGATGTCAACGACGCCGGACGCGGTGCTTCCCGTCATTCGCGACGTGCTCGCCAAGGCGCCGGGCGCAACCGCTGTCGAATTGTTCCAGGCGCAATATCGGCTTCAGGCATTGAAGGCTCAATGCGATGCATTGATCGACACACTCGACTGCGTCCTCACGCCGACCTATCCGCGCCCTGTGACGCTTGCCGAACTGGAGCAGGATCCGATCGGGCCGAACTCACTGCTCGGTTACTACACGAACTTCATGAACCTGTTGGACTACGCGGCTGTGGCCACCCCGACGGCATTCATGAAAAATGGGCTTCCGTGGGGCGTGACCGTTTTCGGACGCGCGTTTACCGATCAATACCTGTTGGGCGTTGCGGACCTGTTGCAACGGACGAGCGGCGTCGAATGCGTTGGTGGAAACACGATAGCGCTGTCGGAGGAACGCAAGGCGACGAACGATCGAATGCTCGTCGCGGTATGCGGCGCGCACATGCAAGGCTTACCGCTGAATAAGGACATGCTTTCTCGCGGTGCGCTTTTGCAGCAGTCTACGCAGACGGCGCCGCGCTATCGGCTCGCGGCGTTACCAGCGTCGCCGGATGGCACGCGGCGTCCTGGGCTATGGAGAGTCGCCGATGGCGGCGTGAAAGTCGAAGTCGAAGTCTGGAAGATGCCTGCCTCGGAGTTTGGCTCATTCATCGCGACAGTTCCGTCGCCGCTGGCTCTCGGCAAGATCGAACTGGCAGATGGCTCGTGGGTGACCGGTTTCCTGTGCGAACCGTACGGCGTTCAGGCGGGCACCGACATCTCCGAGTTTGGCGGATGGCGCGCATGGCTTGCCAATGAGCGCGCTCTCGACGCTTGAGCATCGTACTTTCATTCTTGGCTTAAGCGGAGCAATACACGCGCATTAGTGCAGACGAGCGTTTCCCCAGCGGGACACGCTCGCTGCATCGCCTGCATCCGTCACGCGTTGGGACCGCGCACTTAAAGTCCCGCTTCCGCCACGAGTTGCAGTGCGGGTGCGAGCTTCAAGCAGACTTCGGGCCGCTCCAGCGCGTACGCGAGATTCCTCTGCGCGATCTGCACGTGCTCCGTGGCCAGCGCAAGCGCCCGCGTGCCCTCACCGCGCTCCATTGCCTGAACCAGGCTGTGATGCTGCTCATGGGCCATGAACAGCCATTGGCGGCCTTCCTCGATGGCCGATTGCATCGGCAGCATCGCGCTTGCGGCGGCGAACGGCAGCCGGTTGTTCATGTCGATGGCGCGAATAAGCGCTGCATTGCCGGAGCCATCGACCACCAGTTTGTGAAACCGGTTATTCATGTCGGTATAGCCGGCATAGTCGTCGAGGTCGAGTTCCGACTTGGCCAGCAACCTGTCGCCCGCGCGCAGGCATTCGGCGAATGCATTCGACAGTTGGCGGGGTACGCCATGCTCCGCGACGAGGCGGGCGGCCATGCCTTCCAGATGTCCACGCACGGCGATCGCGTCGGCGATTTCCGCCGCGGTGATACGCCGCATCACGTAACCGCCTGCGGGCGACGGCTCGACGAGTCCTTCCTGTTCCAGCGTGGTGAGCGCGAGCCGGACCGGCGTGCGCGACGCCTGCAGCCGTTCGGCAAGGGCCACCTCGCCCAGGCGCTCACCAGGGGCGAATTCACCCTTGAGTATGAGGTCGCGCAGATGCACCAGCACCCGCTCCTGTTGCGTCTCCATTTCTGTTTCTCCTTTCGCCCCCGAAGGCGTCGTGCCGTCTTGCGCAGTGCCCGGCTTACTTTTGCATTGTAGCTGAGCGTGGGATCAGCGGCGGAGGCGACTGAGACGGGTTGTTCTTCGCTGTATGCAGACAGCGCAAAAACCTCGACTTGGGCTGGAAAGGCTCGCACCAGGGAAAATAACTATACGCATAGAAAATCACCACAAAATCAATAAATTAACTGAGGTGCCGGCATCAGGGTGCTATGTAAAAAGCAGTCACTGGCGATCACTGATGTATGCAGAACTTGCACATATGAATTCATCAGCCTACTCTTTGCATAAACCAAACGAGATGCTGCATGCAACGCAAGATCGTTTGTATTCATCCAAGGAGACAGTGTCATGATGAGTTCCGCGCAAAACGACGCGATCACGCGCGTCGGCAAAGGCACGCCGGCAGGCGAACTGTTACGCAATTACTGGCAACCGGTCGCGCTGGTGGAGGAGCTCGCCGACGTCCGGCCGGTACGCGCGGTGCGACTGATGGGTCAGGACTTCGTCGTATTCAGGGACGAACAGGGCCGTTACGGAATGCTCGACCGCGATTGCCCGCACCGCGGCGCGGATC
Organism: Paraburkholderia caledonica; assembly: GCF_000383275.1. Lineage (NCBI taxonomy): Bacteria > Pseudomonadati > Pseudomonadota > Betaproteobacteria > Burkholderiales > Burkholderiaceae > Paraburkholderia > Paraburkholderia caledonica. The sequence continues at coordinate 372,228 of NZ_KB911039.1, forward strand.
TCGCCGCCGGCCGACTCGAAGCAGGGGGCTTGCGCTGCGCTTTTCACGGCTGGCTTTTCGACGTCGACGGCCAGTGTCTGTCCACGCCGGGAGAACCGGTTGGCAGTTCGCTGTGCAAGCGGGTTCGTCAGAGCGCGTATCCGGTGATCGAACGCAGCGGCATTCTGTTCGCCTACATCGGCAAAGGTGAGCCTCCGGCGTTCCCCCACTTCGACTGTTTCGCGGCGCCGAACGAGTACACATTCGCGTTCAAGGGACTATTCGAATGCAACTGGTTGCAGGCACTCGAGGTAGGCATCGACCCCGCGCACGCGTCGTTTCTTCATCGCTTCTTTGAAGACGAAGATGTGAGCGCAAGCTATGGCAAGCAATTTCGCGGCGCGTCGGCGGACTCGAATATGCCCATTACCAAGGTGCTGCGCGAATATGAGTCACCTGAAATTCTCGTCAGCCCGGCCGACTACGGTCTTCGGCTAATCGCTAAACGTCCGATCGACGACGAGCACACGCATGTGCGTGTGACGAACGTCGTGTTCCCTCAGGCCTTCGTGATTCCGATGAGCGCTGAGATGACCATTACGCAGTGGCACGTTCCCGTCGACGACGAGAACTGCTACTGGTACGCAATCTTCACGAGCTTCGGCGCGCCGACGAACAAGCAGCAGATGCGTGAACAGCGGCTCGAACTGTACGAATTGCCCGACTACATATCGCGCAGGAACAAGCGCAACCAATACGGCTTCAACGTGCACGAGCAATTGACGGAAACGTATACCGGTATGGGCTTCGACATCAACGTGCACGATCAGTGGGCGGTGGAGTCGCAAGGGCCCATTCAGGATCGCACGCGAGAGCATCTGGGCACGACTGACAAGGGAATCATTGCGTACCGGCGGCTGCTCGTCGACGCAATAGAAAAGACGCAAGCCGGCGAAAAGACGTTGATGGTGATCGATGCAGAGGCGGCGGCACACCTGACCGGGCCCGCGTCGATCGACGGCATTGCTCCCGCTGAGCGTTGGGACGAGTACTGGAAGGAAGCGGATGCGAGCCGCCGCGCTGCCGCGCCTTGGCCCGCGCCCAAGGTCTGAGCCGCTATCCCAACCGGAACGGAGCGCGCGGCTTTCAGGCCGCGCGGAAGAGACATGTCTTTCGTTAATACCCATGGTCTTTGGACCGACGCGCAGAACGCGGCCTTCGCGCAGCTTCTGGAGCGCCTGAAGGAAAGTGCGGTACAGGTCGTGCGATTCTCGTTTCCCGACCAGCATGGACTGCTGCGCGGCAAGACGCTTGTCGTCGCCGATGCAATCAAGGCCTTCGAATCCGGCGTGACGCTGACGAGCACACTGCTTGCCAAGGATACGTCGCATCGCACCGTGTTTCCGGTGTTTACCGCAGGCGGCGGATTCGGCATGCCCGAGATGCAAGGAGCGTGCGACACGCTGATGATCGCCGATCCGCAGACGTTTCGAATTTTGCCTTGGGCACCGCATACAGGCTGGGTGCTCTGCGATCTCTACTTCCCTAACGGCAGGCCCGTGCCCTTCGGCACGCGGCATCTATTCCGCCGCGCGCTGGAGCGGCTCGCGAATCAGGGGTTCGAACTGGTCAGCGGCCTCGAAGTCGAGTTTCATGTGTTCAAGCTCACGAACCCGAATATGAAGCCCGAGCATTCTGGCCAGCCCGGCTTGCCGCCCGATGTCGAACTGCTGTCGCACGGCTATCAGTACCTGACGGAGTTGCGATACGACGCCGTAGATCACGTCATGGAAATGCTGCGCAATGGGATCGACGGGCTTGAGCTTCCCGTGCGGTCACTCGAAGTCGAGTACGGACCGAGTCAGTTTGAATTCACCTTTGCGCCGACGAAGGGGATCAAAAGCGCCGACGACATGATCCTCTTTCGCAGCGCCGTCAAACAGATATGCCAGCGCAACGGCTATCACGCGACTTTCATGTGCAGGCCGCGTATTCCGAACGTGGTGTCGAGCGGATGGCATCTGCACCAGTCGCTCGTGCATATCGACAATGGCAGCAACGCGTTCATGCCGTCCGATGCGACTGCCCCGCTTTCGTCTGTGGGGCAAGCGTACCTTGCGGGTCTGCTCGCTCATGCGCAAGCGGCTACTGCTTTATCGACGCCGACAATCAACGGTTACAGGCGGTATCGGCCCTATTCGAATGCGCCCGATCGCGCGAATTGGGGATGTGACAACCGCGGCGTCATGCTGCGCGTGCTGGGCGGTCCGAACGATCCGGCGACACGCGTGGAGAACCGCGTCGGCGAACCTACGGCGAACCCGTATCTGTATTTCGGCTCGCAGGTGCTATCGGGGCTCGACGGATTGCAGCGCAAGCTGGAGTTGCCGCCTTCAGCGGATACACCGTATGAGACTGAAGCGCAATCGCTGCCCCGTTCACTCGGCGACGCGCTCGACGCACTGCGTGCGGACGAATGCCTGCGCGAAGGTTTCGGCAGCGCCTTTATCGACTACTTCTGCAAGCTCAAGGAAGCGGAGATCAACCGCTTCAATCTCGAAGTAACCGACTGGGAACACCGCGAGTACTTCGAAACCTTCTGAGCGCGCTCAATCATCAAGGAGACATGTGATGCCTATCGTCACTTATATTCTGCGCGACGGTAAACGCACTGAAATAGAAGTGCCCGCCGGTACCAGCGTAATGGAGGCCGCGATCCACAACAACGTGCGCGGCATCGAGGCCGAGTGTGGCGGGTGCCTGTCGTGCGCGACATGCCACGTCTATATCGACCCTTCTTCGACGGCCGAGCTTTCGGCGCCCGACGATGCAGAGGAGGAACTGCTCGAAGGCGTAGCGGCCGAACGTCGTCCGGAAAGCCGGCTCAGTTGCCAGCTCGTCGTTGCATCGACGATGAGCGGACTTGTCGTGCGGATTCCCGAAAAGCAGGGATGAGATCATGAAACCTAGGCTTGTGATTGTCGGCGCGTCGTACGCGGGGCTGCAACTCGCGGCATCCGCGAGAGAGTCGGGTCACGACGGCGATATCGTGCTGATCGGCGACGAACCTCACGCGCCATATCAGCGTCCGCCGTTATCCAAAGGCTTTCTGACGGGCAGCTTCGCGGAAGAACGTCTGCCGCTGCGCTCGCCGGCGTTTTACGGCGAAATGCGAATGCAATGGATGCCTTCGACGCGCGCACTACGCATCGACCGCGAACGCAAACAAATCGAGTTGCACGACGGTGCGCGGCTCGCCTACGACCACCTTGCGCTGACCACAGGCGCGCGTGTGCGCAAGCTCGATTGCAAAGGCGCGTCGCACGATGCGGTTCACTACTTGCGAGATCTGCGCGATGCAAGACGCCTCGTTGAGCGCACGCAAACCGCGCGGCGTGCGGTCGTGGTGGGCGGCGGATACATTGGCCTCGAAGCGGCTGCATCGCTGCGTCAGAAAGGCCTCGATGTCACGGTCGTGGAGACCGAGGCGCGCGTGCTTGCGCGTGTTGCTTCGCCTTCTATCTCCGTCATCATGCAGCGCGCTCATACAAGGCACGGCGTGTCGCTTGCGCTGGGACGGAAAGTAGTCGCTATTCACGATGTTGCGGATGGCGTCGCCGTCGAACTGGACGACGGTGCGCGGTTGTCGTGCGATCTCGTCGTGGTCGGCATTGGCGTGCTGCCGAATACAGAACTCGCTGCGGGCTGTGGATTGGATGTGGCGGGCGGCATCGTCGTGGATGCGTGTGCGCGCACCAGCGACCCGTCGATCGTCGCCGCCGGCGATTGTGCGGCTTTTGTCCCGTACTGGGCGCCGACGGGCAGCGCCGCCTGCCGCATCGAGTCGGTGCAGAACGCAAACGATATGGCGAGGACAGCGGCCGCTTCGGTCCTCGGGCGATCCGAGCCCTATCGCGCGGTGCCCTGGTTCTGGTCGGATCAATACGATCTGAAGCTGCAAATGGCCGGCGTCAATACGGGGTTCACCGATTTCGCGGTGCGCGGCTCTGTCGACGAAGGCAAGTTTTCGCTGTTTTACTTTCGCGACGACAGGCTCGTTGCTGTGGACAGCATCAACCGGCCGCAAGACCATATGCTCGCACGCAAACTGCTCTCAACCGGTACGCGGCTAAGCGTAGAAGACGTGAACGGTCCTGGGTTCGACCTCAAGGCATTCGCGAACCGCGACCTCGGCGTCGCGCATGGAGCGGCATCATGAGAGCGGGTGAGAGCCATGTCCGCTAACCGCATCGACCTCAATTTGCTGCGCGTGTTCGACGCGGTATTCGAGGACCGCAACCTCGCGCTGGCGGGCAAGCGTCTGAACCTGAGCCAGTCAGCCATCAGTCATGCGCTCGCGCGCATGCGTGAGGTAGTCGGCGACGATCTGTTCGTGCGCACCGCGAGAGGAATGGAGCCGACCGTGCGTGCGTTACGCATGGCAGGCCAGGTGCGCGGCGCGTTACAGCAGATCGTGGCTGCGTTGGGTGTGGACGACTTCGATCCGCAGGTCGCGCAACGCAAGTTTGTCGTGGCCGCCAACGACTACATCACGTCCCTCGTATTGGGGCGGCTGAGTCAGCGCCTGTGCGCGGAAGCGCCCCTCGCGGATCTGGTCGTGCGGCCGTCTACGCGGCTCGATCTGGCAGGACAGATCGACGTAGGTCGAATCGATATTGCGATCGGCATCTTTGCCGACGTACCACCGCGCTTTCGCTCGATGGCGTTGTGGGAGCAGACAGACGTACTGCTGGTGAACCGCGACCATCCGATTGCCGAGCGGGCGGTTACGCAGCAAGATCTTCTCGCGTATCCACTCGTGGCGATCTCGCAAGGCGGCTCGGAAGAGGGTGCCGTAAGCGGCTTTATTGTCGAACGTGGCCTGGCGCGGCAGTCCGAAATGTTCGATCGCGATGCGCTCAACCGCGCGTTCGCCGACACGCCCGACATGCCGCGCATGCGCATGTCCGTCGCGCACTCGCTTGCGATTCCCGCACTGCTTCGCCATAGCGAGATGCTCGCACTGGTTCCGTCGTCGCTTGCTCGGGAACTCGAACGTTATGGCGAACTGAAGATGTGCGCAACGCCCTATGAATGCCCCAACGTGACGGTGCGCGCTGTTTGGCATGAGCGCAATGACGCCGATCCAGCGCTGCAATGGCTGAGACAACAGCTTGCCGATGTCGCGCGACAGGTTCGTAACGGCTGAACCCGTTCGTTCAAGATACCTATGCAAACAATTCACTGCTCGTGAGCCGGCGAGCAGTGCTGCGTCAACGTCGCCGAAACCCTGCAAAACGCGGCCTTTTTTAGCATAACGCGCACACATCGCGCGAACGCATCGGCGATGCGCGTTCATATTGATTGCCGTCTCTGCGCGATTTGCCGGGTTGTTGTGGTGTTTTGGCGATCCTAAGCTTGGTCCCCGTCGATACCTGCCATCTCATCAGGTATCGGCACTCTAGCGAACCGCGAGAGCGGATGGCTTTTCAATCAAACCGGCAAGCGTCACAACGAGCGGGCCGCGCCGGCAGTTCAATCTCCGCGAGGACGCAATGGAAGAGACAAGACCAGTCGATGTACAAGTGCTCATCAACGAGCATCCCTTTTCGCCGTTTCAGCGGCTCATCTTTGCAATGTGCTTCCTGATTGTGCTGATGGACGGATTCGATACGGCCGCGATCGGTTTTATCGCACCTTCGCTACTGCAGGAATGGCACATCGGCAAAGCAGCGCTCGCCCCGGTGCTCAGTGCGGCACTGTTCGGTCTCGCGTGCGGCGCGTTGCTTTCGGGTCCGCTCTCAGACAGGTTGGGGCGGCGTGTCGTGTTGACCTCGGCGGTGCTGCTATTCGGCGTATCGTGCTTCGGCTCCGCCTTCGCATTTGACCTGACGCAGCTGACAACACTGCGCTTCATTACGGGCGTCGGACTCGGCGCGGCGATGCCGAATGCCGTCACGCTGATGAGCGAATTCTGTCCGGACAAGCGTCGGGCGACAATCGTCAATCTGATGTTCTGCGGATTTCCATTGGGCGCTGCACTCGGCGGGTTTTTGGCGGCATGGATGATTCCGCATTTCGGCTGGCGCAGCGTACTGCTGTTCGGCGGCGCGGTGCCCTTGCTGTTATGGATGCTTCTTATGCTCAAGTTGCCCGAGTCGATTCGCTATTTGGTCGCGAAACGGCAACCGGCCATCAAGATTCGCAAAGTACTGGTTCAGATCAGCGCGAGTGCGAATGCCGCGGAGTCCTTCATCATGCGCGAAACCGTGGAACACGCGGCGGGCAGCGGCGGCATTCGTATAGCGCTGTCGCGTTCGTTCCTCGTGGGTTCGTTGATGTTATGGCTGTGCTATTTCATGGGCCTCGTGATCTTCTATGGCCTTGTCAACTGGATGCCGGTTCTGCTCAAGGAGGCAGGGCTGAGCCCGCAGCGAGCGGCGCTGGTTTCCGCGCTGTTTCCGCTTGGCGGCGTAGGCACAGTGCTATGCGGGATGCTGATGGACCGCTTCAATCCCAATCGCGTCGTAGCCGCTGCCTATGCGCTCGGCGCGGTCAGTGTGTACGCGATCGGCCAGGCGGTCGGCAATCTCGGGCTGCTGATGTGCGCGGTGTTCGTCGCGGGCGCGTTAGTGAATACGGCGCAGGCGTCGATGCCAGCGCTCGCCGCGGCCTTCTATCCCACAGCGGGGCGCGGGACAGGCGTTGCGTGGATGCTCGGTGTCGGGCGCTTCGGCGGAATTGCCGGTTCGTTTCTTGTCGCGGAGTTGTCCTGACAGCAAGTTGGTCTGGAAAGCATCTTTACGGTGGTCGCCATAGCGGGCGCAGTGTCGTGCGTCGCGTTACTGATCAAGCAGGCAACGAGTTCGAGTACGACCGCAGTGGAATCATCGGAACGTGAATCGCTTGTGCATTGACGGCGGACAGTGAGCGCGCACAAACAGGCGAGCCTCAAGCGAGGCTCGCTTTACTTTATTTCGCGGGCGCGTCGTAGTTGTACGAGATGCGGCCTGCCGGCAGGAAAAAGAGCGCAATCACGGCGCCGCCCTTCGCCTCGGGATAGTGATGACTGCCCGGCGCGGGCGCCGTCCAGCCGCCATAACACCAGCCGTTCGGCCCGGCGAGCGCGGCGCCTTCGTCCACTGGCACGACCATATTGAACTCGCCATACGGGTGAGCATGATAGTCGCCGCGGAAACTGTTCTCCGGATTGTTTTGCGTGTTACCGGTGCTATCCATCAGCACTGCGGTGATGCTGAAAAAGAAGGTCTTCGCGCACGGCTCGACAAGTCGAGCGCGCCGATATCGGGGGCCCGAGATTTCGACGTCGGCCGCCCAACCCTCTTGCACGCCGATCCTGATCAGCCGCGCAAGGTCCTTATACAAATCGCTATCGACTCCGTACTTCGAGTTCAGCCATTGCTCGACGTCCGTATTCGTCGTCATGTCCCTCACTTCCTCAAGAAAGGGCAGACAGCGCGCGATGAGTTGATCCTTATTGCTGATGGTTGCAGTTTGCGACATTCCAGTTTCTCCTTGAAGTGCATGCCGTATTCACGATGCCATAGGGGAGACGGCTAATGAAGCGAACTTTCTGCAACGCCGGATTGCACGCGATTCATATGAGGCCGGGTGTCTTGAACGTCATGCGTGAGGCGCGGAACGCATCGATTCACATTGTTCAATATTGGATTGAAGACATTTCAGCGCAGAACTGCACTTGGGGCGTCGTTGGCGGATGTTCGTTTTTTCAATTGAGACTTTGTGAGTGCTTAGGACCATTGAGAGAAAACGTAGCTTGCCTGCTTGAATCGGAGAAGGATTTGCCCGACGCATTTTTCCTCTCCATTGCGGACGGCCTCTCGCTTTAGGGGTTTCCCCGTTGTCGTGTTCATCGACCGACCTTAATCTCGCCGCCATGCATTCGTGACGAGCAGCTTCGTCATTCGAACAAACGAGACGCGGTCCAGGAGACTTCATGAAATATGGCAGGGCGGTGATATTGGCGGCGGGACTGTTCAGCGCTTCGGCATTTGCACAAAGCAGCGTGACGCTCTACGGCGTGTTGGATACGGGCGTCGAATACGTGTCCCACGCGAATGCAGCAGGAGGTTATGTCGTGCGCATGCCGGGCATCACCGGGGAATTGCCGTCGCGCTGGGGGATGCGTGGTTCTGAAGACCTCGGCAGTGGACTCAAGACGTCGTTCGTTCTTGAAAGCGGCTTCAACATGCGTGGCGGCGACTCGGGGCAGGGCGGCCGTCTGTTCGGACGACAGGCGTGGGTGGGACTGGAAGGGCCATGGGGTGCTCTGAGTTTCGGCCGCCAGTACACGATGACGTACTGGGCCATTTCCGATGCGGATATTCTCGGCCCCGACATCTATGGCATCGGCGCACTTGACGCGTATATACCGAACGCCAGAAGTGATAACACCATCGTCTACAAGGGCAAGTTCCGCGGCGTGACGATCGGCGCGTCATGGTCGTTTGGACGCGACAGTACGGGCACGGGCAATTCGCCAGGGCAAGGCACTTGCGCAGGTCAGGTGCCCGGCGATGTCAACCAGTGCCGCCAATGGAGCGCGATGCTCAAGTACGACGGCGCCTACTTTGGCGTCGCCACCGCCTACGACGAGCAGCGTGGCGGCACCAATGCGGCGGCCAACTTCTTTGACGGCGTAGTGCCTTTCAAGACATCTTCTAGCGGCGATAAGGACGCGCGTCTTCAGGCAAATGGTTATGCGAATGTTGCGGGCGTAAAGCTCGGCGCAGGATGGTTAGGTCGTCGCGTAGAAAGCGATGCGCCCGGCGGCGACGTGCACTCAGATCTTTTCTTTATTGGGGTGCAGTACTACGTGACCCCCGCATTTGCGCTTGATGGAGAGGCGTATCGCGTGCTCGTCGAGCAGCACAATGCACGTGCAACCATGGCGAGCATGCGGGCGACTTACTTCCTGTCGAAGAGAACAGCGGTATACGGCAACGTGGCTTATCTATGGAACAGCGCGCACGCGCGCTATTCGGTCAGCGCGGGCGGTGGCGGGACGACGCCTGCGCCGGGCGTCGGACAGCTAGGAGCAATCGTGGGTATGCGGCACACGTTCTGATCCGATGCAGTACCTCAACTTTTCACGGTATCGCGATGTGTTCAGTTGCGATGCCTTTTACGATGCGGATTCGCATCCATCTATGCAGCCGCCACGCGCTTCGTTATCTGCAAGTGGTGTTGGCGGCACACTATCCATTGGCATTGACCTATGAGAACCGACCGTAACACCAACCCTGACGCGCGTGTGGTTGACTCGGTGATTCGATCACGCCGGGCCGTCAGAGCCTTTAGACCCGATCCAATTGCGCGACACGTCATTGACCAGATTCTCGAAGTGGCAAGCTGCGCCCCGAGCAATTCGAACACCCAGCCCTGGCGGGTCGATGTTCTCGCGGGACCGGCAAAGTCCGCTTTGAGCAATGTTCTGAAGCAGGCACACGAAGAGAATCGCCATCCTCCGCTCACGCACATGCCCGAGGTCTTGCCGGAAGCGATGAGAAGAAGGCAGGAAGCGTTTGGCGCCGCATATTACGGTATGCTCGGTGTGCCCAAGCATGATGTGCAACAGCGTGCCCGTGTGACTGCGAGAAACTTCGATTTCTTTGGCGCGCCTGTGGGCCTGATCTTTTCAATCGATTCAGCGCTGACAAAGTTCAGCTGGCTGGATTACGGAATCTTTATACAGACCGTCATGGTGGCAGCACAAGCGGTAGGTCTCGACACGTGTCCGCAGGTTTCGTTTGCGAGATTCCAGAACGTGATTGCGGAACACCTGGCGCTTCCTGCGAACTATGAAGTGGTGTGCGGAATGAGTATGGGATTGTCTGACTGCGACTCCCCAGTCAGCCGTCTGGAAACCGGACGCGAACCCGTTGAGAACTTCGCGCGGTTCCTGGGGTTCGACTCGTAGCTGTTCGTCTCGTGTCGTCGTGCATTCGCCTCGGATGAGGCGGACGGCCCCTGCGTACGAGAGGCCGCAGGCGCGCAAATTGGTTCAGCGGGCCACATGGTCAAACTGGTCACAAGCGATCAATCGTCAACACCGAAATGCACGGCATGCAGCGCGCGATGAATTGAAAAGCAGCCTTGTGCGGCGTGACCACATGCTGCGTCCTGCTTGTAAGCCGGCCAGGCCCGCACACACCGGCCTTGGCAGAAAACACTGTTCTGTTGGCCGTGTTCCGGGCATCAATCGAATTGAAAGTCGGTCGTCGCAGTCCGATACTTGGCTTGTGGTTTTCCTTTGAAGAAGTACTCGGCGATAGACACACCGGCTGGACCAACGCAGTGAAAGACTGGCAATCCGAACTCCGGGGCAGGCATGTCCCGATTCTCAACATAGCTTGCTGAGCCGCTCATAAGACGCGCGGTTCGATCAGGCAGATATTGGAGCAACGAACATGACGACGATCGCAGGAATCAAGATCCCCGATAGCAAATTGGCGCGTGCGGCCACCGAACTCGTTCGCGACACGGAGTCGGACCTGCTTTTCCACCACTCGACTCGCGTGTTTCTTTTCGGCGCTCTCACCGGTGAGCGTAAGCAATTGAAGTATGACCCGGAGCTTCTGTACATCGGCGCCATGTTCCACGATATGGGGCTTACCGAACAATTCAGGACGTCACAGAACCGCTTCGAGGTGGACAGCGCGAATGCAGCGCGTAGCTTCCTCGAGCAGCACGGTATTCCCGAAGGAGATGTCGAGCTCGTGTGGGACGCGATTGCGTTGCATACCACGCCGGGTATTCCGCCATTCAAGAAGCCGGTGGTTCAACTGGTGACGGCAGGCGTCGAGATGGACGTGCTCGGCTTTGCATTTGACGAATTCACCGAGGAACAGCGCAAGGTGGTGGTTGCTGCTCACCCTCGCGGAGAGAACTTCAAGGAGCAGATCATCAACGCCTTTAACGATGGAATGAAGCACCGGCCGGACTCGACCTTTGGCACTGTCAACGACGACGTGCTTGCGCTGAAGGACGTGGGTTTCCGTCGGAAGAACTTCTGCAGCATCATTCTTGGGAATGCGTGGAACGATTCGAATTACCCGTGCACTTGCGACGATCCGGCACATAAGCACGGTTGAACACGCATGCATGACTAACGCGTAGCGGAAGCTTCAAAGCCAAAGAGCCGGCGAGGCGTGTCCCACAACACTCGTCGGCGCTCGTCGGCATCTGGAATCAGGCGCTCGACGAGCGTGAGCAGAGGAGCGTAATCAATCCGCACCGGCGAGCGCAGAAACGGCCAGTCGGAACCCCACACACAACGATCCGGCCCAAACGTGCTGAGAAGCTGCGTCGCGAAGGCCTGCGCGTCTTCATATGGATATTCGAGCTGCGAAAATTTTTGCAACCCGGAAATTTTGACGACGATGCGATCCGTATCGGCCAGTCGGAGAAGCGTCTGGAAGCCCCGCTGCTTCATGCCGGCCGCAATGTCCGGCCGACCGCAGTGGTCGATCAGTATTCGCGTCTCCGTACGTTCGATTAGCGGCTCGAGTGCGACCAACAGATCGCCCGTTACCTGGATCTGCGCAAACATATCGAGGTCGGCCAGGATATCGAAGAGCGCGTGGGCATCACGCATGGCATCGACGCCCAGCATCGCCGGATTAAAGGCCGCGCCAACCACGCCCGCGCGTTTCATCTCGATCATGTCTTCGCGGCTCGCATTGTGGTTCACCACGGCGATGCCTTTGAAGCGGGTGCCATAACGCGCCAGCGCATCCAGCATGCAGCGATTGTCGGTGCCGTAGCCACTGGTCGGTCCTACGAGCAACGCGTGTTGCACACCGCATGCGTCCATCACATGGGCAAACTGCGCAGCGGTGCCGATTTCCTGCATCGATGGCCTATACGCGGTGTCGGCGCGATAGGGAAAGCGAGCGGGATCGAAAATATGATTGTGACAGTCGATCTTTTTTTCGTCGAAGATAGTCATTGACGAGACGCTCCGCGAGATTCGCGCCGAAGGCGCGCGGCATCGAGCATGGTGCGTGTGCTTTGATACGCGAGTTTGAGGCGATCTCTCGCAGGCAGCGACGGCAACGGCATTTCCACACTAAAAGCGGTATCGGCAGGCAGCGCGTCCAGCAATTCGCTTAGCGGCAGCGCCCCTTCGCCTGGCGGCAAGCGGCCTGTGCGCGCTTCGAGAATCGTCGCGTCGTCTCCTACCGGATCGTTCGGCGAGGCGTCGCACAGTTGCACCGCGCGCACCATGCCGGCGGGCAAGGCGCGGACGTCGTCCGGATTGCCGCCCGAGCGCGTGAGATGCAATGCGTCGACGAGAACGGCGAGGTTTGCGCTCCCCACGCTCTCCACGATCGACCGCGCCTGCTGCAAGGTGGCGACGTGGCGCCAGCGCATGAATTCCAGATCGACACGCAAGCCATACTGTGCCGCGATTTCGCACAGAGCCGCCAGGTTGGCGGCGAGCCGCGACGCGTTGGGGTCGTCGCCCGAAACTGTCACGCACCGGGCACCCAGGTCGGCCGCCGCATCGAACATGGGCGCATACGAGGCCACGTCGATATCGGGCAGCATTGGAATGAACTCGACGTCATGCACCGCCATGCCTTCGTCGACAAGTACACGCCGCAAATCGAGATGCGCCGGGCTGCCCACAGCCGAGGCATAGGCAATCGCACCTGGTGAAGTCGGATTGAGCCGAAGCCCAACTGCGTCGAACCCGGCGCGAGCGGCTTCGACCACCCATTCCGTAGGCGCCAGTTCAAGCGCGGTGAGATGCGCGACTGCAAGCTTCGGTGCTGCAATGATGGCGTTCAATACGTGGCCCTCCCACCTGTCAGATCGAAGGTAAAGCCGCTCGTAAAACTGCATTCGGGGCTGGCGATCCAGCTTACCATCGCACCGACCTCGTCGATCTGCAGGAAACGGCCCATTGGAATCTTCGCTTTGCTCGCCTCGATATGCGCGTCGGACATTTCGCTCAAAAGCTCCGTTTCGACCATTGCTGGCGCGACACAGTTGATGAGCACATTGTCCTTTGCCAGTTCTTTAGCGGCCGCCTTGGTGAACGCTATGACACCTGCTTTCGCCGCCGAGTAGCCTGAGATGAACTGAACGCCTTCTTTGCCGGCAATCGATGCCACATTGACAATGCGGCCGCCGCCGCGCGCGCGCATGTGCGGAATCGCGACCCGGCAGCAATAGAACACGCTGTTCAGGTCCACTGCTATCACGCGCTGCCAGGCGTCCACTGGATACTCCCAACACGGCGCTACCGGCCCATTGATCCCTGCGTTATTGACGAGGATATCCACCTGCCCAAGCGTACCGAGCGTGACCGCGAAAGCCTGTTCGACCGAACTGATGGAGGCGACGTCCACTTGTTGAATGTGATCAGGCTCAAACTGCAGCCGTTGCGCGCCGCAGTCGCTCACATCGAGGTCCCACACCGCCACGCGTGCGCCGTCCGCTTTCAGTTTTTGCGCGATGCCGAGCCCGATGCCGCGCGCGGCGCCTGTGACGATGGCGACTTTCCCGTCGAGAGAGCGAGTCATATGGGGTTCTTTCCTTTGCTGAAAAATGTTGTTCACAACTCGATACGTTTGATATCGCCAACCACGAAGATGTACGAAAGTGCCCCGGCTAGCGTGACGGCTGAGATGAAGCCCAACGCATAAACGAACGAACCTGTTGCGTTGACAATCAGTCCGATTACGAGCGGCGTCACGATCCCCGCCGCATTCGCGAAGAGATTGAAAATGCCGCCGCTCAAACCAAGCAATCCCTTTGGCGCAATGTCGGAAACGATCATCCAGGCGAGTGCGGACATGCCCTGTGCAAAGTAGGCGACGCAAAGAATCGCAATAACCGTTGCCGTCGATTCCACGTAGTTCGCGAGGACTATGCTCGACGCGGCGAGCAGACCGGCGATAACAGGCAGCTTGCGCGACCAGTTGAGGGAAATACCCCGCCGCAACATGGAGTCGGAGATCCAGCCGCCTGCAAGTGTGCCCACTGATGCGGCGATGAACGGAAGCACGGCAATCAGCCCGACCTTCAACCACGGCATATGGCGCTCTGTTACGAGGTAAGTCGGGAACCATGTGAGAAAAAACACGTTGGTCGAATTGCAAGCGAACTGACCCACACAAATGCCGAGCATGCTTCGCCGTTTGAGGAGTGCACCAATGTCGGCCCAGCGGAAATGAGTAGCTTTCTGGCTGCCGTCTACGACGCCGCCTCCGTTCGCGATGTAGTCCAGCTCGGCCCGATTTGCGCTTTTCGATTGATGCGGCTCGTGAAAACGCATCAGCCAGATGCCGCCGAACAGCACCCCGACCGTTCCGACGATGCCGAATAGCGCACGCCATCCATATTGCTGTTCGAGCCAGAACAGCAAGGGACTCAGGAAGGCCAGCCCGACGTATTCCGCGAATGTGTAAATGCCGGTTGCGCGGGCGCGCTCGCTTTGCGGGAACCAGATAGCGACTACCCGGCTGTTAGTCGGAAAGCACGGGGCTTCAGCAACGCCGATCAGTAGACGCATGATCAGCAGCGATATGAAGCCGGTCGCCAAACCCTGCAATCCCGTGAAGAGAGACCAGAGCGTGAGCGCGAAGAAATAGGTCCACCGTGTGCCGACGCGGTCCAGCATCACGCCGCCGGGAATCTGTGATGCCGTGTATGTCCAGGAGAACGCCGAAAAGATCACGCCCATTAGCGCCGGATTAAGGCCGAGTTCGTGACTCATGCTCGGCGCGGCAATTCCGGCGACGCTACGGTCCAGATAGTTGATCATTGTGCCGATCGCGAGCAGCGCAAGTATCTGGAAGCGGGCTCGGGTTCTCCGCGTCGCGGTGGCAACGTTGATCGTCGCGTCTGCGGACTGGGTTGCGTGATTCATCGTGTCTCCATCCTGTTCTCTTTGGTGCGCTCGTCGCGGCGCCCGTTTCCGCTGCGTGCGGCTTGCAGACTGCGGGCGTTATGCGTGTCGCGCAATGCCGGGAGTCAGGCTCCCGTTGAACAGATACTAGGGATTTACCGCAGGCCTGTCGTATGCCGAGTTTCAGCTACCCTATAACTTTTTGTTAATAGGCCGGCTACGCGGCACGGAGAACGCATGCGGTTCAAGCTCAGGCAGATGGAGGTATTTCGTGCGGTCATGCTGACGGGGTCGATCAACGCCGCAGCGAAAATGCTCTACGTGTCGCAGCCGGCTGTCAGTAAGCTCATCTCTCACACGGAGACGAACCTCGGCCTGCGGCTTTTCGAGCGGGCGAAAGGCCGGCTGATGCCCACTGCGGAGGCGCAGGCGCTATTCAGGGAAGTCGAGCAGGTCTATCAGGCGGCACTCTCAGTCGACGAATTCGCGCGGGCGCTGTCGCTCGGGCCCGCTAGTTTGTTGCGGGTGTCCTGCAGCCCGTCGTTGGCGACGTCAATCGTTGCACCCGCGATCGTCGAATTGAAACGGCAATTGCCAGGCTTGAGCGTGGACTGGCACACCACGCTTATGGCGGACATGCCGCTCGAGGTGCTGAGTAAGGCCGTGGATGTGGCGGTGACATCGATGCCGATCGAACATGAACACCTCGACGTCGTGCCGTTCATGCGTGGCAGGATGGTCTGCGTCGTGCCGCCTCGTCACCGTCTGGCCGAAGCGGAGCCCATTGCGCTCGCCGATCTCGTTGGTGAGCCGATGATTCTTTTCAGGCGCGATATTCCGTTCGGCACGATGATCGCGCGCGCATGCCAGCAAGCCAATGTAGAACTGCAATCCGTCGTAGATGTGACGCGCGCAGACCAGGCGCTGGCGCTGGTGAAGGGCGGTCTGGGATTAGCCATTGTCGACGAGTTTGCCGCAGACGATCACGGCCTCGTCATACGTCCGTTGATCGAGGAGCTGGAACTCGTTGCGACCTTTGTCTATTCGAAGTTCTCCCCTCCGTCACGCAACACGACGCTGCTAATGCACGCGGTTTATAAGCAGGCGCAACGCCTTAGCCGTCATATTGCCGGTGTGCCGCTGCCGGCGTAGTCAAATGTTCGGCTTTGGCCTGGGAGATCTCGCATTCGCTGGGGTGCGCTCACACGAGCGATTGACGAAACGGTAGTTCAGATAGAGCTCCGGTCTTTCGGCAACGCACTAGAAAGAGACGCGGAGAACTGAAGTCCGCGCGAAGCGAACCTCAGTTCTTCTGAAACGAGCCAATCAGCAGCCGGAGAACTTGCCGGACTGCTGCGGCCCATAAACGGCTTACTGCTTCGTCACCTGACCGTAGGCGATCACCGAGTTATCGGCTGCCTTGATCAGATAGACGATCGAACGTTGATACAGCGTCGTGCTGCCGGTAACGGGCAGGAACGTGATAGCGGCGTTACCGGAGTAAGTCGTTCCGGAAGCCAGCAAGCAGGTACTCGTGGTGCCGCTCACCGTCATCGTGTAGAGGTTCTTGTTCGAACCCGGCGTCGTCAATGTCAGCGTCCCGGTGACGGCGCAGCCGGAAAGGTTCCCGGTGAAGCCGCCGGCGGCGTCGATGGTCAGCGTCGTCCCACTTTGCGCCCACGTTCCCGTTACGCTCGATTGCGTGACGGCAAGCGCGTTCGCCGGATCGTAGTTCAATGCCAGGTTCACCGTTTGGCCGTTGGCGACATAGCTGCCGTTCAAGGTTTGCTTCGCGCTGTACGTTCCGCTTCCCGACGAGGCCGTATAGCGGAAGCCACCTGTGCTCTCGAAACCGCTCGTCAATGTCCAGTTCGGCTCCGCGGGTGCCGCGATGCCGAAGAAGGTCGATGTGACGACCGTGAAGATGCCGCTCAGGTAGGAGATGTTGTTCGCCGGGTCCACCATGGCGGTCGTCCGCGAGGACGAGGAAGTCGTCCAGATGCCCTCGAAGCCATTGCCCGTGGCGGCAGTCGAGCCGGCCTGCGGGGACGTCAGGCTGGGCAGCGACTCGCCCGCCACGACGGGCGCCGACGAGGGCGCCGGTGCGCTGGCACTCGTGGCCGGCGCAGCGGTTTGAGCAGGCGGCGAACTGTCGCCTCCGCCACCGCCGCACGCAGCGAGCGTAAATGAACCGAACGCGGCAATGACTAAAGGTAGTTTTTCTTTCATTTTCATTATGATATTTAGCGTGCGGACCGTTGCTTCCGCAAAATGATTGTTGAACTCTCGATATGCCCGCGCAGAATCGCGCACCGATTTAAACGGCAGCAAAAGAAAAATCTTTAGTATTTTTTGAAGAAGCGTCTTTCAACTTCGAATGCTTTATTTGCGGTGGGTCTGTCTGTGCGCGCTTTGAATGCATTAAGCATAAAACGAACGACAGATAGTCTCGCTGTTCGGAAGAGAAGCGACTCGTGCCGCGCGCCAATTGAGTTTGTTTTCCGACGGAGATGAATGCCTCGACTTCAGGCATTCATTCGTCATTCCGGGGGGGCGCAATAGTCGGCGCAAGCTTCGCAAAGCTATTGGGCGCCGGGACGCGTATCGCTAATGCGATGTTCCCGGAGCCGCCAGTTTCTTGACGTAGGAGTGCCAGTGCAGGCGGGGTAGCGATCTGATCGATCGCTTGAAGGAAGAGTTGCTTGCGCTGAAACGAATATTAGATGTAGCCGTCATGCTAACGGCTAAAGAGTTCGTCTGAACTCCGTTTGCGAGACGCAGGCATTCGCGGCCGGTTTCGCCGCGCTAAATGTGCGTCAACCGCGTGTATCGACCCATTCGTGCGCCCAACGTGCGGAGTGCTGCAATGCCTGTTCTTCGTCGGTGAAGTAGTCGAGCGAATAGAACTGGTAAAGCCCTTCAGCGCGTGCGCTGTCGGCGCGCTCGAGCAAAAGGTTGGACGAGAATGTACCGTCGGGCAAGCGATGCGCCGATGGTTTGATGGCATAGCCGTTGTAAAGGTGAATTTGTTGGTTTTGCATTTTATATTTTAATAATGTGCGAGTGCGCCTGCCGTGCGAACTTCTATTGAGTCGCGCGGACGAGTCGATTCAAAGCCATTGCGAGCCGAATCAGAACGCAGTCGGAAAGCTAAAGAGGGCGTTCAAGCCGAGGGGAGAATGAGGAGCAACGAGGCGATTGGCGCTTGAGCGAGCTGCCCTGATACATGCAACTCAAAAGCGATTCGCGCCAACTGTGGGAGACAAAGCTCCGCGAGGATGTCGCTGCAGCCCGATGTCCGTTGCCGGACACCGAGCCCTTCAAACTAGCTTACAGCGGCGTGATGTTGGCCGCTTGCAGACCCTTCGGGCCTTGCTTCGTTTCGAAGCTCACCTTCTGATTTTCAGCGAGCGTCTTGAAGCCGTTGCCGCTGATTTCGGAGAAGTGCGCGAACAGGTCGTCACCGCCCTTGTCCGGGGTGATGAAGCCAAAGCCTTTGCTGTCGTTGAACCACTTAACGGTACCGGTATCCATGAAGAATCCTTGAGGAAATAAAATTGAAAATGTGCTCTGTGAAGGAGCGTTAGAAGCGTCAAGGAGGGAGAGGACAACGAATACCGCTGAGAGAGCGAGACATTGATGAACAGCAATCGAACTTCTTGAACTTCGGGTGCCACAGTAACCGCTCCGGCGCAGCAGCGTCAACAGTTAACTTGTAACTGTTCTGTTGGGCGGCTCCATTGAGCGCGGCGAAGGCGCCGCGATGCGGCCCCGCTAGCGGCTTGCCCTTGTCTTCATCCTGTCGCCGCGACCATCGGTACGCGGCTGACGCGAGGATGATTTAGATGCCGACCTTGTGCGCGGTCACAATCAGACGCAAGCCAAGCGCGGCCACTGCGCTTGCGGCGACACGATCGATCCACGCCTTCCATTGCAGATAGATCTCGCGCGGACGCCTGCTCGAAAAGCACAGCGCGACGACTGTGTACCAGCCTGCTTCGATGGCGAAGATCGCGGGCGGCAATGCAAAGTAGCACCACAGCGGCGGATGTTGCGGCAACAGCGCCGCGAAGATACTGCCGTAGTAGACTGCCGTCTTCGGATTGCTCAGTTGGGTACTAAGGCCGATCCAGAAAGATTTGCGCGGATTCGTGGTAACGGTTTGCGTGGCGTCGAACGCGAGCGGTTTGGCGGCGCCGCGCCAGATTTTCGAGGCCAGATAGATCAGATAAAGCCCGCCGGCTACTTTGAGCCCGATGTAAAGCCATTCGACGGTAGCGAGCAACGTATATAAGCCGAGCAGCGCAATGCCGCTAAAGAAGACTCCGCCGATGCCCATGCCGAGCGCCGTCGCAAGACCGTCGCCGCGAGACAGACCGATCGCATTGCGCGCGACGATGACAAAGCTCGGTCCCGGACTCATTGCGCCTAATAACAGCGCGGCGAGAATGGTGAGAATAGCGGTCGATGCTGGCATGGCAGTCTCTCCGTCGAGTGCATATGAATAGCGCGTGTTGTCCAAACATAGCATGAGAGCGCGGCTCTCATCTAACAAGCAGTACGAGCAGTGTAAAGACATGCGCATTCGCTGCAAGCAACATGATGCGAATGCTAGAATCGGCTTCGATATGTTGAAGCTGCCTTAGATGAGGCAGGCGGACGCAATTCCTGCTATCGCGACGAATTCCGCTTCATACAGGCACCTTTGATCGTGCAAGCGATCTTCCATGATATCTACGAGTCGTTGCTGACTGTGCGCCAATTCCGTTCTCCGAATAACCGGCGCACGCGCACAGAACCTGAAGTTGCATGCCATACCGCCCACAAACTCCTACATTTGCTTTTGATTCTTCTGCCTGGCTCCGTTATATCGCGATATTTGGCCTCTTGTGGCTGAGCATCGGCTGGACATTCGGCGCGACTCACGAGTCTCCACGGCACTCTTCACTTGGCTATGCGCGTAACGTGAAAAAAGTCACGACTGGCGAGACGCGGCGGCGCGTCACACGCAAGCGCAAGCATGTCACCGACGACGAGCGTTCACAGCACGCGAGCAAGCTCACGCCCAAGTCGCGCCGTCAGGCATCGCGCACCGCACGCGCGCCGCGCGCTTCCAGACACCCTGCCAAACTGGCTGCGCATCGCAACCGGCGGCCTGCGTCGGCCGCACGCGTAATCGCTAATGCAACGCTTTCGGCTCGTACGAAGCATGCGGGCCTTCGTCTTTTGTTTCGCTGCGGATATACGCCCAGGTCGCGCGCGTTGCTACGGTCGCGTTCAGTCTTCGTTGTCGATGAAAGAACGCACACGGTGCTCGCAGAAAAGCAGGCCGATCGCGTCATGCCGATTGCTTCGATATCCAAACTAATGACGGCCGTCGTGTCGCTCGATGCAAGGCGCTCGTTGTCGGCACCGCTCAACGTTACTGTTCAGGATCAGGACTTCGACAAGTTCACAGGATCACGGCTTAGCGTTGGTTCGGTGCTGCCGCGCGATGACATGCTGCATATCGCGCTGATGTCGTCGGAAAATCGCGCTGCCGCCGCGTTGAGCCGCGATTACGCCGGTGGCCGGCCGAGCTTTGTCGCCGCGATGAATGCAAAGGCGCGCGCACTCGGCATGCGGCACACGCGGTTTGTGAATGGCACGGGGCTGTCACCGCAAAACGTATCGACGGCGCGAGATCTTGCTCGCCTCGTGGCTGCCGCTAGCCGCTATCCGCTGATCCGCGCTTATTCGACCGACCGGGACCAGTTAGTGTTTCCCGGCGGACCGCGCACGCGGCTGAGTTATCACAACTCGAATGCGCTCGTGCGGGGCGGCGACCGGTCGATTGTGTTGCAGAAAACAGGGTTCATTAACGAAGCGGGGCACTGCGTCGTCGTGCGAATGATCGTGCATGGCAGGCCGATCGACATTGTCGTGCTGGGTGCGCCAGGCCCGCGCGATCATATCGCGGACGTGATCACGATTCGCCGCTGGCTGCGTTGCTCATTGCACTGACTAATGACTCATGCCCGCGCTTTGCTGCAGGCGCAAAAAAGCCCGCGCAAGGCGGGCTCAACTACTCGGAGTTTCGCGATCCAGTCGCTAGACGGATCACTTTCAGTCTAGGTGAAAGCTTTACGAAAGTGTAGGGGAATCGCGTTATAGGTCGAAAAAAACCGTTTCCTTGTCGCCTTGCATATAGATGTCGAAGCGATACACGTTGGCGGTGTTCGGCTCGCGGCGCGCGATCAGGGTTTCACGCCGGTCGGCTGGAACTGCCGTCAGCACGGGGTCGCGCTCGTTGGCTTGCGCTTCGTCCTCGAAATAAATGCGCGTGAACGTGTGAAGCAGCATGCCGCGCATCGTCACGATGACGTTTAAATGGGGCGCCTCGTCGGGGCTCACGCGGCCCGGTTTCACCGTCTCGACGACAAAGCGCTTTTGCGGGTCCGTGCCCGTGCCCACGCGTGCAAAGCCGCGAAAGCCCTTCTTGAGAATTTCCTCGCGCGATTCGGGGTAGTGGCCATCGGCGTCGACCTGGGACACTTCCAGCATGGCGTCGCCGATCACTTTGCCGTCACCGTCGAACACCTGTCCCACGATCGTAATGTGCTCGCCTGCCGCTTCGCGGTCGGCCACCACTGGCGTGAACAAGCTCTTGAAGTCGAAATCGTATTGCTGCGGACACAGGCCGTACGCGAAATACGGTCCGACCGTCTGCGAGGGCGTTTGCTTGAGAGTGGTCATGGCTTAGCGCTCCATCGGAGTTTCGTTACGGCCGCGCAGCACGATGTCGAAGTCGTAGCCGAGCGCGTAGGCCTCTTGCGTGGTATCGAGCGAAAATTTCGCAATCAGTCGATCACGGGCCTGCTCAGGCGTGCCCTGGAAAATCGGATCGAACGCCAGCAACGGGTCACCGGGAAAATACATCTGCGTGACGAGGCGCGAGCCGAAATGCTCGCCAAACAGCGAGAAGTGAATGTGATTCGGACGCCACGCGTTCGGATGATTGCCCCATGGATATGCGCCCGGCTTGATCGTCAGAAAGCGATAGCGGCCTTCGTTGTCCGTGATGCAGCGGCCTGCGCCCAGGAAGTTCGGATCGAGCGGCGCGTCGTGCTGATCCATTTTATGCACGTAGCGGCCAGCCGCATTCGCCTGCCAGATTTCCACGAGCGTGTTGCGCACCGGGCGTCCGCCCTCGTCCAGCACACGTCCCGTCACGATGATGCGTTCGCCAAGCGGTTCGCCGTTACGGACCGCGTTGCGCGTGAGATCGCTGTCGAGCGCGCCGAGGTCTTCGGTGCCGTAGACGGGCACGCGCTGATCGCGCAGCTTTTCCTTCAGCGGAATCAGCGGACGTGTCGGGCCGCGTTTAACCGAGGAACCATAGCCGGGATAGATGTATTCGGGATGCGACGCGAAATCGCGCGCGCTGAGAAAGGAATCGTCCATCAGTGTCTCCTTCGGGATTGTGGGATAGGGCTTATCAACGGACTTTATCCAAACTGGACGGTTATGAAAAATGACGTTTTGGCGCTTTTCGTATAACCTTCCGTTATGCAACGCAGTCTCGCGGACAGCCGCGTCAAATTCCGTCATCTACAGTGCTTTCTGGCCGTAGCCCAGTTCGGGAGCGTCCAGCGGGCCGCTGACAGCCTTTCGATTACGCAGCCGGCCGTCTCCAAGACGGTCGCGGAACTCGAAACCATTCTGGGCGTAAAACTCTTTGAGCGTGGCCGTCACGGGGCGGTGCCCACGCGGGAGGGGCAACTCTTCATGCCCCATGCAAGCGCGTGCGTCAGTGCGTTGCGGCAGGGCGTCGATCTGCTCGCGCGCGCGGAAGGCGCGGCCGCGGCCACGCTCGAAGTCGGGATTCTGCCGACCGTCGCGGCGGCACTGATACCGCCCGTGCTCAAGCGTTTCGCGTCTCTCTGGCCGCGCGTGATCGTGCGCCTTGCAACCGGCGCAAATCCCGAATTGCTCGAGCGCCTGAAAGCGGGCACGATCGAATTTGCCATCGGGCGACTAGCCGATCCCGAACGAATGGTGGGGCTGAGCTTCGAGCAGTTGTTCACCGAACCGCTGATTGCAGTCGTGCGCGCGGGGCATCCGCTCGATGCAGCGCCCGGTTTGCCCTCGGCCGCATTGCAAGATTTCACAGTCGTGTTGCCGCCGTTCGGAACGCTGATCCGGCAGTCGGCGGAAAGTTTGTTGAGCGCGTGGGGTGTGCCGCCGCTGTCGGCGTTCGTGGAAGTGCTGTCGGTCTCGACCGGCCGTGCGCTGACGCTCGAGAACGACGCCGTGTGGTTTGTGCCGCTCAGCGCGGTGGAGTACGAACTGGCGCACGGCATGCTTGTGCGTCTTCCGTTGCCGTTCGCGGGCACCGGCGAGCCGGTTGGCTTGATCCGGCGCTCGGACACGCAGCCGTCAGCAGTCGGAAGGGCTTTTATCGACGCTGTGCGAGAAGTTGCTCAGTTGCGAATGGCCGCGGGCGCGAGCAGGCCCGCGGGCAACGCTGCACACAAGCGTGCGCGCCGCACAACGCCGACAACTTGATGCGCAAAGCGCAGCGAACGGTGCTGCGCAATGAGCTGCGCGCGCGCACCGGCTGCGGCTCTGTGAACCAGTCAGTACAAAATGAAGTTGCGAACGTCACGCTAGCCGGTGTACAAACACGTTGCAAAAGCCGTCGCCGACCGCGTGATGCAGCGCCGCGCTGCGAGTCGAGACGGGTTGCACAGATATCGGAAACACTGGAAACAGCGTCGTAAGACAGTACAAGGAGATTGCCATGCCTAGCGACTTGCCCACTCCAGACGCCGCGCTTCGCGCCGTGTCGGCGCCTGAGCACAATCCGCTCGGCACGGCCGGGCTGGAATTCGTGGAGTTTGCCTCCCGCGATCCGCAGGCGCTGGGCGAGACTTTCACCAAGCTCGGCTTCAAGGCAATCGCACGCCACATCAGCAAGGACGTCACCCTGTTCCGGCAGGGCGAAATGAATTTCCTGATCAACGCGGAGCCCGATTCGTTTGCTGCGCGCTATGCCGAAGAGTACGGCGCGGGCATTTGCGCGATCGGCATTCGCGTGGCCGACGCGCAACGCGCTTTCGACCGCGCGATCGAACTCGGCGCGTGGGCTTTCGAAGGCGAGAGAATTGGCGCCGGCGAGTTGCTGATCCCGGCGATTCAAGGCATTGGCGATTCGCATATCTACTTTGTCGACCGCTGGCGCGGACGCGGCGGGCAACGCGGAGGCCTGGGCGATATCTCGATCTTCGACATCGACTTCCGTCCGATCCAGATCGACACTGCGCACGCCGACCTCAGCCATGCAGGCACGGGTCTCGTCGCCGTGGATCACCTGACGCAAACGGTCGGCGAGGGTCGCATGCAGGAATGGCTCGACTTTTACCGCGACCTGCTCAACTTCCGCGAGATTCATGAGCTGCACGCGAACTGGCATGTGTCGGCCGAATCGCGCGTGATGGTGTCGCCGTGCGGTGCGATCCGCATCCCGCTGTACGAAGAGGGCACGCGCCGGACCGACCTGATGCACGAGTACTTGCCGGATCATCCGGGCGAGGGCGTGCAACACCTGGCGCTTGCCACAGACGATATTTTCGCGTGCGTCGAGCAGTTGCTTGCAAACGGCGTGGAATTCGTCGAGCCGCCTCCGCGCTATTACGAGCAGCTGGACGCGCGCTTGCCAGGACACGGTCTCGACGTCGAGCGGCTAAAGCGCACGCACGTTCTGGTGGATGGCGAGATCGGCACGGACGGTGTGCCGCTGCTGTTTTTTCAGACCTTTGTGCGTCGCGGTGCGGGCGAGATTTTCTTCGAGATCGTGCAACGCCAGGGACATCATGGATTCGGCGAGGGTAACC
This sequence comes from Paraburkholderia caledonica, assembly GCF_000383275.1. Lineage (NCBI taxonomy): Bacteria > Pseudomonadati > Pseudomonadota > Betaproteobacteria > Burkholderiales > Burkholderiaceae > Paraburkholderia > Paraburkholderia caledonica. The sequence continues at coordinate 396,984 of NZ_KB911039.1, forward strand.
TCAGCGCGCTCGCGCGGGCGCGCGAGCAAGCCGGCGCCTGAGGTCAGATTTCGCGCTGCTTTTTCGGCGATTCGTTGACGGCCGGTGCTTGCGGAATGTCGGCGCTGGTCGCCATCCATAATACTTCGGCGTCCTCTTCACTTGTCGAAACCGCGGCGTGGCCGGTGCGGCTGTCGAAGTACAGGCTGTCGCCGGCGTTCAGATGTGTCGGGGCGTACAACTCCGAGTGAAGGCACACGCTGCCGCTGATCACGTACAAAAACTCTTCGCCTTCATGACGGCCCCAGTCGTCGAACGCGTCCAGCGTGTGCGCCGAGATGCGGATTCGGAACGGCAGCATTGCTTTGTGCGCGAGGTCGGTCGCAAGCAACTCCATCTGATAGCCGCGATACGCGTGACGTTGCCCTTCGCCTTTGCGCGTTAGCGCGCGACGTCCGCTTGCGCTCACTTTGGGCATCGAGCCGAACAACTCGCCGATTTCGATCTTCAACCCGAGGACGATCTTTTGCAGGACGTCGAAAGTGGGGGACATGAGGCCGTTTTCCACTTTGGATAAAGTCGAGCGAGAAACGCCGCAAAGGCGGCTCGCCGTTTCGAGCGTCAAATCCTGGGACTGGCGGGCAGCGCGGACGCGACGGCCGAGATCGGTCGTTGAGGGTTCAGCGGGCTTGGTGATCTGGGTGTCCATGAGGTCTGCTGCTTTGGTTGCTATCTGAGCGGTAGTTTGCTGTTTCCGATAATAACATTTAGCGCGGATCGTGAAGTTAGCGCCTCCGCTGCCGATTTGGCTGTCGGCGCAATTGCAGATGATGGTTGGACTTTCTGATTGGAAACAGGGAGTATGCGTGCACTTAGCGTTTAATAGGCTCCGCGCTGCGGCATTTCCGCCGATGTTGTTGCCAAAAGGCTGTTTAAAACCTTTCGATGACATAAAACCGACTCAACGCAATTTGATATGCCCGTCGTCAAGTGCATTAACTCAGGTTGAAAAACGCGTGAGTGGATTGATTTATTGCGGCAATGTATTACGATGTTCAAACTAAAAATAGCATCAAGAAGATAAACCCTCATGTCGCAGAATCGGAAGAAACGCCAATCGGGGAATAAGGCACGCAGGAGGCCCTTGGGAAAAGCGCAGTTATTACCGCACACGGCCGCGTACGTGCGTGAACAGTCGCTCTGCTGGCATCTGGCGTTGGCCGCTTTCAAAGCCGGAAACGGTAATGGGGATTTGCTTGCCAAAATCGTCAAGGCGCTTTATCTCGCCTGGTACCTTCAGGAGGCAGGTTTTGGTGCGGTGGAGCGCGAGGTTTATCTCGATGCTGAACGTATTCTCGATGTCGCAGCTTCGTGCGCAAGTCAGGGTGTTTGGGTTATCGAAAGCGCGGATTGTCCGCCTATTATCCAGATTCTCGATCTACATGAACGGCAATTGCTTTGTGCGCCTGTGTTCGCTGTCGCCGAGGCGGAATCATGCGTTGTGCGTTTTGGAAAAAGCGAGAAAAGGGCGCCGTGGTGATGCAGTCCTGTAAATTGCATGGTTCCTCGCGACAATCCATCTGCTCGAAGCGCTCCTAACTGCCCGAAGCGGCAGAGGACCAGCCGTAGCCAGGCGCGCTGCTTGCTCTTACAGTGCAGACCCAGATGCATGGAGCGCGAAAATGGCGAACAACGATTCAGACGCAATGGACGACCAGGGCAACGCTTCGAAGGCTACCGGAGCTTCAGGAGGCGGCTCGTTCGGTAATCAGCGCGGCGCACCAGTCACTGGTGGCGCGCCGGAGAACGGACAGAGAGGCGAAGGCGAGGTGCACCCTGCGCCAGATACCAATCCGCGAGGCAATCGCGCCCACGAAGCAACCGAGGGGCGGGACAACGGGCAGGACAAGGCATAAGCCAAAGCACACGCAGAGCGTTGACGGCGATATGCATAGCAACACGGTCGGCGGCGTTGCCGCGCAGCAGGGCAACTCCCGGATAGGCGACAGCGCCCGGCCGTACGGTTAGACGTCGAGCTGTAGCAACTGCCGCGGTACAACGCGTGGTTCGTGACGGCGGTGTGCGGACGTGATGGGTGCTGGAAATCTCGAACGGGGGTCAACGATGACAGAAGCACGGACACGATTCAATTCCCGACGACGACCCCGAACGATTCTGGCCAACACGAGTTGGCACGCTGACAAGTGGCCCGACGCAACGCTTCGCTCTTTGCGAAGCAACGAAGGGTAGATCCGCACTAGAAAGTCGACGGTCATTGGGACTGGCAGTCTTCCCGATCGCCTGGGAGACGTCTATGAACCGCAACATGTATCTGCACAAATGTGCGCTGTCGTGGCGCCGGGTAGTGTCGACCGGCCTGCTTGCCATCTTCTGTATTGCCTGTAGCGGCGGCTCGGGCGGCGACTCCAGCACGAGCAGTACGAGCGGCGGAAGTGGGTCCGGCGGAACGGGCACCGGCGGGACCGGCTCGGGTGGATCGGGTGGTTCGGGCTCTGGTGCAACGTCTTCTGCGAGCGACGTTCTGACGTATCACAACGACCTCGCCCGTACCGGACAGTACCTTGCGGAGACGACGCTGACGCCCGCCAACGTTAACCCGACCGGATTTGGCAAGGTTGCGTTCCTCGCGGCAGACGGCAAGGTCGACGCTCAACCGCTCTACGTCAGCAATCTCCCCATTGGCGGCACGGCGCACAACGTCGTCTACGTCGTGACCGAGCACGCCAGCGTCTACGCATTCGACGCCGACACCAACACACAACTGTGGCAGCGCTCCCTGCTTGGCTCCGGCGAGACGACGAGCGACGATCGTCACTGCGGTCAGATCACACCGGAAATCGGCATCACGTCGACACCGGTGATCGACCGTACGCGCGGCACAGCGGGCGTCCTGTACGCGGTCGCAATGAGTAAAGATGCGAGCGGAGGCATTCATCAACGCCTGCACGCAATAGATCTCGTGACAGGATCGGAGGCCCTCGGTGGTCCCACCGAGATCACGGCCACCTACCCTGGAACCGGCGCGAACAGCAGCAACGGTGTCACCGCTTTCGATCCTCAGCAATACGCGGAGCGCCAGGCGCTAACCCTCGTCAACGGCAATGTCTATCTTGCATGGACGTCGCACTGCGACCAGGGCACTTACGGCGGTTGGGTGATGGCCTACAGCGCGGATACGCTTTCGCAGACAAGCGCGCTGAACCTCACTCCAAACGGAAGTGAGGGCTCGGTCTGGATGAGCGGTGCGGGTATGGCATCCGACGGCGCATTCCTGTACCTCCTCGACGCGAACGGCACTTTCGACGCAACGCTGAATGCGCAGGGCTTCCCCATTGCAGGCGACTATGGGAACGCCTTCCTTAAGCTGTCGACTTCGCCGAGGCTCGGTGTGGCCGACTATTTCGCGACTTTCGACACCGTCGTGCAATCAGCGAGGGACGCGGATCTCGGATCGGGCGGTGCATTGGTACTGCCGGACCAGGCAGACGCAAGCGGCACGACCCGGCATCTCGCCTTGGGAGCGGGCAAGGATTCGAAGATCTACGTGGTCAATCGCGATTCGATGGGCAAGTTCAACACGAGCGCCAACCAGATCTGGCAGGAGATCGACGGGCAACTGCCAGGAGGCGTTTTCGGCATGCCCGCCTATTACAACCATGTCGTGTATTTCGGCTCCGTGGGCGACAATCTCAAGGCGTTTCCGGTGACCGCTGCACTCCTGGCAACGAGCCCCGCATCGCGCAGTCCCGGCACTTTCCCTTACCCAGGCGCCACGCCCAGCGTTTCGGCGAATGGAGCGTCGAATGGGATTGTCTGGGCCGCCGAGAACGGCGCCGTTGGCGCCCTGCATGCCTTTAACGCCGGCGATCTGAGCCAGGAACTCTACAACAGTAACCAGTCCGGGACGCGAGACACATTCGGCGCGGGAAACAAGTTCATTACGCCAATGATCGCGCACGGGCACGTGTACGTGGGCACGACCAACGGCGTGGCGGTATTCGGTTTGTTGAAATAGTAAAGAAGCTGAAGCTCGCGGCGCCCGGCCAAGCGCGGCGAGCTTCAGCTGCCGATCACCCTCTTTGCCCGTTTTTTTCTGACTCCGGGCTCGACTCCCACGCGCACATCTCGCCGCTTAACCGCCTCGACAACAGCGCGAGCGACCTGCTCGAATTCCTCCTCCCGCTGCGACAAATAAAGCCATTTGCCGAGTACGGGATGCGGCGCGAGCTGCACAAACTCGGCAGTGAGATCTGCATGCCGATCACGCGACGTGCACACCAGCAGTCCATTCCAGGGTTCCTCGCCGTCGCCGACCGCAAGACAGAGCAAGCCATCTACATAAGCCGCTTCGAAGCCGAATAAGCGCTTCCTCAGAAAGCCGGGATCGTCTTCGAAAGGCTCGAAGATCCACAGCAAAGAATTCTTAACGGATGAACCCATGACCGCTCCTGTTTGCGAGCGATCATCTTAAGGCGAAGAGACTGCAGAGATGAAACGTACAGTCTCAAAGCGCCTTGCGCGATAGCAACTCAGGCCTGCAACCGGCCATAGCGCAAAAGTGCAACGCTCACTTGGCCGGCGCGGCGGCCCCTGCTTGCGACGAACCCGTCGCCGTAGAACCGTAGCCGGTGGTATCGCTCTGAGCCATCGCATTTTGCGCAGCAATGCGAGCTTCGGCTGCTTGAATGTCCGCGGGATAAGTCGCATCCACAGCAACGGCCGGGTTGTATCCCGCCTGCTCGATCTGCTTCAGCTGAGCCTTCACTTCCGCGCGCGTGAGCGGCTGCTCCGACTGTGCAAACGAGACAACTGGCGCGGCCAGAACAACAACCAGCGCGACTGTTTTGATAAGCGATTTCATGATGCTTCCCTCCGGGAATGATGTACCCCGATGCCGCAGCGGATCGTCGGCACCATTCGCGGATTTTAGGAAGCCCTTATTCCAGGGAAAACCCCCAATGCTGTAATTCACTCTTGCAGCAAATGACAAGTCGGCGTGCTTTAATGGACGGCGTAAACAATGAAGGCACTTCGTCAAACGCCGTGGCGCACGTCGACCTTGTACGCGGTGACTTGCCGGTAGGTGTCTCCTGCTCGAACGATTACATCGCTCTGCTCCGCCGGCATGTTCACCTGGTTCGGAAAGCCGCCTGCTTCGAGGCAAAGCCCTGCATGTGCCTGATAAATCACGCCGCCGCGTCCCGCGTCTCCTTTCAACCAGTTGCCGCTGTAAAACTGCAAGCCACGCTGGTCGGTTGACACGGTCAATTCCCGTCCGCTCCCCGGATCGTAAAGACACGCGACTTCGCGCAGATGGCTGGCTTGATTGGCGCCAGCAGCCGCCTCGCGCAGTACGTAGCAATGATCGAAGCCGCCCGCTTGCACGAGTTGTCCGTGCGGCCAGTCGAGGCGGGCGCCAATCGGCGCGCTCTGCCGGAAGTCGAATGCATTGCCCGCTACATCCGCAAGCCTGCATGGAATCATTGCTGCATCGACTTCGAAGAATTGATCGGCGTCGATCGACAGCATGTGTCCGCGAATATCCGCGCCTGCGCGGCCAGTCAGATTGAAGTACGCATGGCTCGTCAGATTCAGCGGCGTGGCGGCGTCGGTAACGGCTTCGTATTCGATGGTCAACGTGCCGTCATCGTCGAGCGTATAGCGCACTTGCGTAGTGACGTTGCCTGGAAAGCCCGCGTCGCCTTCCGGCGACTCGAGCCGCATGAGCAGCGATCCGTTGTCCTCGCTGACATCCCACATCGCACGGTGGAAACCCACGCTTCCTCCATGCAGCAGGTTCGCGCCCTCGTTGCGGTCGAGCGTGTACTCGATGCCATCGAGCGTAAAACGGGCGTCGGCAATGCGGTTCGCCCACCGGCCGATCAGCCCGCCCATATAGGTCGTGGCCGCGACGTAATCGGCCGGCGTGTCATGCCCGAGCAGAATATCGCCGAGACGTCCGGTGCGATCCGGCGCATGCCACGAAACGAGCGTCGCGCCCAGGTCGCTGATGGCGACCTTCATGCCGTGCGCGTTGCGCAGCGTGAAGAGCCGTACCGGATCGCCGCCATTGAGCGCGCCCCACGGCTCGGATGAAAGTTGTGCGATGCTGATCATGTCGTCGATAAAAATTTGAGAAGTAAAGGCATGCTCAGCCTGGCGTGGAAGCCTGAGTCGAGTTCACGCGATCCTGGTACTCGCGCGGCGTGCAACCGAGTTCGCGCCGGAAAACCGCATACATGTATTGCAGCGACGTGAAGCCGCAACGTATCGCCACTTCCGCACTCGATGCATCGCGCTTCGCAAGCAGCGCCTTCGCGACATCCAGTTTATGGCGCAAGATTTCCTGATGCACGGTGCATTTGCGTTCGCGTCGAAAGTACTCTTCCAGCGACGAGCGCGACACGCCCACGTAATCGGCCACCTGTTCGGTGCGAATGCCCTGGCACGCGTACTGACGGATGAAGTGCCGCGCGCGCATTACATATGGACTCGCGAGCGGTTCATGTCGTGTCGACTCAAGCACGTTGATCCCGACGGGCGGCACGAGAATGCGCCGCCCAGGAAAGCGCGCACCGCGCAGCATCTGATGCAAAAGGTGGGCAGCGGTGCGCCCCATTTCTTCGGTGCCCTGTATCACGGAGGAAAGCGGAATGCGCGTGAGCGTCCGCGTTAGCGGGTCGTTGTCGATGCCGATAATCGCGACTTCTTCCGGTACCGGGATGCCCGCAATCAAGCACGCTTGCAGTAAATGGCGCGCGCGCGCATCGGTCACGGCGATAATGCCGACGGGCTTAGGCAACTCGCGCAGCCACGCAGTCAGTTGTTCGGTCGCCTGGTTCCATGAAGGCGCGCTGGTCGACAGTCCGCGATAAATCTCGCTCTGAATCTGCTCGGCGCTGTGCCCGTCCGTGCTGCGCAGATGAGCGAACGCAAGTTCGCGCTGCTGCGCCCAGCGGTTCTCTTGCGCTTGCGGCAAGCTGTACAGCGCAAAGTGTTCGAGGCCGGCGCCAATTAAATGCGTATAAGCCAGCGAAACGAGCTTGCTGTTATCGGTCGCGATATAGGGTAAATCCGGGGGATATTGTGACGGGTCTTCAAACGACGAGCCCACCGCGACGACCGGCAATGGGCAGTCGCGCAATGCTTCACTCACGGCAGGATCGTCGAAATCCGCAATGATTCCGTCGCCGTCAAACCGCTCGATACCCGTCAAGCGGCAACGAAAATCTTCTTCCAGAAACAGGTCCCATGCCACGCGTGTGGACAGCAGATAGTTACCAATGCCGGTAATGATCTCGCGATCGTAGACCTTGTTCGCGTTGAACAGCAGTGCGATCCGATGGGTCGTCTGTGGAGTTTGCGGACGGGTCATGGCGGTGCGCGGCATGCGGATAGTGAAACCCGCAAAGCCTTCGTCTCCTATGTCGACAGAGTAGGCGCTGCAGCGTCTATCTCCGGTTCGATGTTTTTAAGCGTCCGGTTATTCTAGGCCGCGAATCACGCACCGGTGCAAAACAAAATGGCGGGCGGTGAGAAACATCAAGCACGCTGCGCAATTTCGCAATTGCCGATGCTTGCGGCAAGCGGCAGCATGGCGTCACCTTATTGACCGGCGCGGCCACGTCCGCACGGGTTGCAGTGCAACAAATACTGGAGACGCTGATGTCCTACTTCGAACACATTCCCGAGATCCGTTATGAAGGCCCGCAGTCGGACAACCCGCTTGCGTACCGTCACTACGACAAGAACAGGAAGGTACTCGGTAAGACGCTCGAAGAACATCTGCGCATTGCGGTGTGCTACTGGCATACGTTCGTCTGGCCGGGTGTCGATATTTTCGGTCAGGGCACATTCAAGCGCCCATGGCAGCAGTCCGGCGACGCAATGGAAATGGCGCATCTGAAAGCGGATGCCGCGTTCGAATTTTTCTCGAAGCTGAGCACGCCGTATTACACGTTTCACGATACCGACGTGGCGCCCGAAGGCAGCAACCTGAAAGAGTACAGCGAGAACTTTTCCCGCATAGTGGATTACCTCGCACGCAAACAGCAGGACACCGGTATCAAGCTGCTGTGGGGCACGGCCAACCTGTTCTCGCATCCGCGTTATGCTGCGGGCGCGGCCACGAGCCCCGATCCAGAAGTATTCGCGTTTGCCGCGACACAGGTACGTCATGCACTCGACGCCACACAACGGCTGGGCGGCGAGAATTATGTGTTGTGGGGCGGACGCGAAGGCTACGACACTTTGCTCAATACCGATCTCGTGCGCGAACGCGATCAACTCGCGCGCTTCCTGCATATGGTCGTGGACCATGCGCATAAGATCGGCTTCAAAGGCTCACTGCTGATCGAGCCAAAACCGCAGGAGCCGACCAAGCATCAATACGATTACGATGTCGCGACCGTGCACGGATTCCTGCTGCAGTACGGGCTTGCGAAAGACATTCGCGTGAACATCGAGGCGAATCATGCAACGCTTGCCGGCCACTCGTTTCATCACGAGATCGCAACGGCTTTTGCACTCGATATCTTCGGCAGCGTAGATGCGAACCGCGGCGACCCGCAAAACGGCTGGGACACAGATCAATTCCCAAATAGTGTGGAAGAACTGACGCTCGCGTTTTATGAAATCCTCAAGCACGGCGGGTTCACCACGGGCGGCATGAACTTCGACTCGAAAGTACGTCGGCAAAGTGTCGATCCGGAAGATCTGTTTTACGGTCACATTGGCGCGATCGACAACCTCGCGCTCGCCGTGGAACGCGCGGCTGTGCTGATCGAAAACGACCGTCTCGACCAGTTCAAACGCCAGCGTTATGCAGGCTGGGACGCCGAGCTTGGACGCAAGATCCTGTCGGGCGACTTCTCGCTGTCGGCGCTCGCCACCGAAGCGCTGTCGCGCGATCTGAACCCGCGTCATGCGAGCGGCCAGCAGGAGCGCATGGAAAACATCGTCAATCAGGCGATTTATAGCGGACGCTGACGAGCACTGTTGCACGTGAATAAAACGCGCGGACATATACCGCGCGAATAAAAAAGCTTTGGGTTGTCGCTTGTCCGGACCTGCGGCTCGCAGCGCAGGCCGTCCAATCCGGAATTCCGGCTATCAAAAGAAGGAGACAGAAATGAAATTCGCAACACGTCGTACTGTACTGGGTTCGCTCGTATGTGGAGCGGTGCTGGCCAGCCTGTCACTGGCGGCGCCGCTTGCGCATGCCAGCAAGGATCATCCGGAGATCGGCTTCTGTATCGACGACCTGCGCGTCGAACGCTGGTCACGCGACCGTGACTATTTCGTCGCGGCTGCGGAAAAACTCGGCGCGAAAGTATCCGTTCAATCTGCCGATGCCAGCGAGGCGCGGCAAATCTCGCAGATTGAAAACCTGATCTCGCGCGGCGTCGATGTCATCGTGATCGTGCCGTTCAATTCCAAGACGCTAGGCAATGTGGTCGCCGAAGCCAGAAAGGCAGGCATCAAGGTCGTTTCATATGACCGCCTGATTCTCGATGCCGACGTTGACGCCTACATCTCGTTCGACAACGAGAAGGTGGGAGAACTGCAGGCGGAAGGTGTTTATAAAGCGCAGCCGAAGGGCAACTACTTCCTGCTTGGCGGCGCGCCGACCGACAACAACGCGAAGATGCTGCGCGAAGGACAGCTCAAAGTACTGAAGCCCGCCATCGACAAGGGCGATATCAAGCTGGTCGGGCAGCAATGGGTGCCGGAGTGGAGTGCGTCCACCGCGCTGCGCATCGTGGAAGATGCACTGACCGCCAACAACAACAAGATCGACGCGATCGTTGCGTCGAACGACGGAACCGCCGGCGGCGCGATCCAGGCACTGGCCGCTCAGCACATGGCCGGGAAAGTGCCCGTCTCGGGTCAGGACGCCGACCTCGCAGCAGTCAAGCGGCTGATTGCGGGCACGCAGACCATGACCGTCTACAAACCGCTGAAGCTGATTGCTGGCGAAGCGGCAAAGCTCTCGGTCGCGCTGGCGAAGGGTGAGAAGCCTGCCTTCAATGCGCAATACGATAACGGAAAGAAGAAGGTCGACACGGTGCTGCTGCAGCCTACGTTGCTCACCAAGAGCAACGTGGATGTAGTCATCAAGGACGGCTTCTACACCCAGGCCCAGCTCGCGAGCCAATGAGCGTAACGTGCGCGCGGTTCACGTCGATACATGCAGCAGCGTATCGGCATGAACGCGCGCCCTGCAGCGAGGCATAGCGAATGACGCAACCGTTACTGACGATGCGCGGCATCGTCAAAGCGTTTTCAGGTGTAAAAGCACTCGACGGCATCGACCTGACGGTCTCGCCGGGCGAGTGCGTCGGCTTGTGCGGTGAGAACGGCGCAGGCAAATCCACGCTGATGAAAGTACTGTCCGGCGTGTATCCGCACGGTACCTGGGATGGCGAAATAACCTGGGAAGGCAAGCCGCTCAAGGCAACGAGCATACGCGACACCGAACGCGCCGGCATCATCATCATTCACCAGGAGTTGATGCTGGTGCCCGAGTTGTCGGTAGCGGAGAACATCTTTCTCGGCAATGAAATCACCCTGCCGGGCGGCCGCATGAACTACGCGGCGATGTACCAGCGCGCTGACGAATTGCTGCGCGAACTCGGCATTAGCGGAATCAACGCGGCGCAACCCGTCATGAATTATGGCGGCGGCCACCAGCAGTTGATCGAGATTGCCAAGGCGCTGAACAAGCAGGCGAAGCTGCTCATTCTCGATGAACCGTCCTCTTCGCTAACCTCGTCCGAGATTGCGATTTTGCTCGACATCGTGCGCGATCTGAAGCGGCGCGGCGTGGCCTGCGTCTACATCTCGCACAAGCTCGACGAGGTCGCCGCGGTTTGCGACACGATCAGCGTGATTCGCGACGGACGGCATGTCGCCACCGAACCAATGCACGCGCTCACCACGGACCGCATCATTTCGTTGATGGTCGGCCGCGAGATCAAGAACCTGTTTCCCCGCGAGCCGCATCCGATAGGCGACGTCATTTTCGAAGCGCGCAACGTAACCTGTTTCGACGTAACGAATCCGCGCCGCAAGCGCGTAAGCGATGTGTCGTTCGAATTGCGGCGCGGCGAGATTCTAGGCGTGGCAGGTCTGGTCGGCGCTGGTCGCACGGAATTGATGCAGGCGATCTTCGGCGCTTATCCTGGCGTGAGCGAGGCAACGGTTGTGATGGAAGGCAAGACCGTAAAGATCCGCGCGCCGATTGACGCGATTCGCGCGGGCATCGGCATGGTGCCTGAAGACCGGAAGCGGCATGGCATCGTGCCTGGTCTAAGTGTCGGCCACAACATTACGCTCGCGGTTCTGCAGCGCTTTTCTTCTGGAGGACGCATCGATTCAGCCGCCGAACTCGACACGATTCACACGGAAATGAAGCGGCTCTCCGTGCGCGCCGCGCATCCGATGTTGTCGATCGCGAGTCTCTCGGGCGGCAATCAGCAAAAGGCGGTACTCACGCGAATGCTGCTGACCGACCCGAAAGTACTGATCCTCGACGAACCCACGCGCGGGGTCGATGTCGGCGCTAAATTCGAAATCTACAAACTCATCTTTCAACTCGCGCAGCGCGGCATGTCGATCGTGATGGTGTCGTCCGAATTGCCGGAAGTACTCGGCATCAGCGATCGTGTGCTGGTAATCGGCGAGGGCGAATTGCGTGGCGATTTCGTCAACGACGGCCTCACGCAGGAAGACATTCTCAGCGCCGCTATCCGTCCCGTGCAGCGAGTCCCGAACCCAACCGCAGCGAGTGCCGCATGACGCCCGACGTTACTTCACAACGCGCCGACGATACCGTGCCGCGAGGCGCATTCGGCGGCTCACAGCGTATCCAGCAACTGTTCGCGCGTTACAAGATACTCGCGTTGCTGATCGCCGTGGCCGCGATCTGGATTTTCTTTTCGGTTCTAACGCATGGCGCCTTCGTGACGCCGCGCAATCTGTCGAACCTGCTGCGGCAAATGTCGATTACCGGCATGCTCGCATGCGGCATGGTCTTCGTGATCATTGCGGGCGAGATCGATCTGTCGGTGGGTTCGTTGCTCGGTTTGCTCGGCGGCGTGGCTGCGATACTCGACGTAAACCGCCATTGGCCGATAGGCGTCACGTTGCCGGTGGTGATGCTGCTCGGCGTGCTCGTCGGCGTTTTCAACGGATGGTGGTCCACATACCGGCGCGTACCTTCGTTCATTGTCGGCCTGGGCGGCATGCTCGCCTATCGCGGCATTCTCCTCGGCGTGACGGGCGGCTCGACCATCGCGCCGGTGTCCGACGGTTTCGTGTTCGTCGGGCAAGGCTATTTGCCGACGCTTGCAGGCGACACGCTCGCCGTTGTGTTGTTCGTACTGCTCGCGTTTCTGACCCTGCGGCAGCGCCGCAATCGCGAGCGCTACCAGTTGAGCGTGGTGCCGGTCTGGCAGGACGTCGCGAAGGTGATCGGCGCAGGCGTGATCCTGGCGGGTTTCGTTGCGACGCTCGATCGTTATGGCGGCATTCCGGTGCCCGTTCTGTTGCTGCTTGCGCTACTCGGCATTTTTACGTGGATTGCCACGCAGACCGTGTTCGGACGACGCATCTACGCGGTCGGATCGAACCTCGAGGCGACGCGTCTTTCCGGCGTCAACACGAATCGCGTAAAGCTCGCCATTTTCGCGTTGATGGGCCTGATGTGCGCGTTCGCGGGGATTGTGAACACGGCGCGGCTCGCGGCAGGTTCGCCATCGGCGGGCTCGATGGGCGAACTCGACGCGATTGCGGCGTGCTTTATCGGCGGCACGTCGATGCGTGGCGGCTCCGGCACCGTGTACGGCGCGTTGATCGGCGCGCTCGTGATGGCAAGCCTCGACAACGGCATGTCGATGCTCGACGTCGACGCCTATTGGCAGATGATCGTGAAAGGCAGCATTCTCGTGCTGGCCGTCTGGATCGATGTGGTGTCGGGTTCGAACAGGCGGTGAGGTGGTTGGCTATGGGGCGGCCCCGCCTCAAGTCACCGCCCGTCATCCACAATTAATGAAGCGCCCCACGACTCCCGGCCAACCCCTCGCCTTGACGAAAGCCGCGAGTCGGCGCCTCCATCGCTTCATCCGACGAATTTAAGTTCGCGCCCGCTTCCCCGTCTTACTACTATTGCGGGGAACGCAGGGCGCGAAGTGGCGCCTTCACAGCTTGTTACCGGCGGCAAGCGGATAGGCAATCGTCATGAAGCGCAGAACCTTCCTTGTTGGCGGCGCGGGTGCATTCGGCGCGTTGCTGGTCGGCTGGTCTGTGCTGCCCGCGCGGCAACGTCTCACCACCGCCGCGCCGCTGCCGGTCGAGGGCACGCAAGCGGCGCTCAACGGCTGGGTCAAGATCGCGTCGGACAATACCGTCACGATCATGATGTGCAAAGCGGAAATGGGCCAGGGCATCCATACCGGCCTCGCGATGGTCCTCGCGGAAGAACTGGACGCCGACTGGTCGCGCGTGCGAGTCGAAGACGCGCCGATCGACAACATCTACAACAGCGTGCAGAGCGTCATTGACGATCTGCCGTTTCGTCCCGATCACGACAGCATCACGAAGCGCACGATCGTCTGGTACACGCGCAAACTGATGCGCGAGGCCGGCACGATGATGACGGGCGGATCATCGAGCATTAACGACCTGTGGACGCCGATGCGCGAAGCGGGCGCCTCGGCGCGCGCGATGCTGATCGCGGCTGCGGCGGCGCAATGGCACGTGCCGGCTGGCGAGTGCGTCGCGCACGGCGGATACGTGAGTCATCCGTCGGGTCGTAAGGCGAGCTTTGGCGAGTTGTGTTCGATGGCGGCTCAGCAAGCTTTGCCCCACAAGGTCACGTTGAAAGACCCCGCCGGTTTCAAGCTGATCGGCAAGCCGCTGCCTCGTATCGAGGCCGCTTCGAAGCTGAACGGCACCGCGCGTTTCGGCATTGACGCGTTGCCCGACGGCCTGCTCTACGCGAGCGTCGTCATGTGTCCCACGCTCGGCGGCACGGTCGCGAGCTTCGACGCCGCGTCGGCGGCGAAAATGCCGGGCTGCATCAAGGCTCTCGCCTTCCCGCCGTATAACGGCGGCACGGGTGGCGTTGCCGTGATTGCAAACAACCCGTTTCGCGCGATGAACGCGGTCGACGCCATCAACGTAACGTGGAAGCACGGCGCCGCGGCATCGCTGTCGAGCGCGGAAGTGGAGCACCGCCTTGCGCTCGCACTCGACGACGGCGACGGCCACGCGTACTACCATCGCGGCGACATTAACGACGCATTGAGCCGCGCGGCCCACACCGTCAGCGCCGAATATCACGCGCCGTATCTCGCGCACGGCGCAGTCGAACCGCTCAATTGCACGGTGCAGGTCGCGGACGGCGCGGCGACCGTATGGGTGTCGACGCAAGTGCCGGCGCTCGCGCGGCATCACGTAGCCAAGGTTTTGCATATCGACGACGACAAGGTCTCCGTGCATGCGCAGTTGCTGGGCGGCGCGTTCGGGCGGCGTCTCGAACTCGATTACATTGCACAGGCCGCGGTGATTGCACGCGAGGCGGACGGCCATCCCGTTCAAACGTTGTGGTCGCGCGCGCAAGACTTCACACATGATTTCTACAGGCCGGCATGCGTTGCCCGGTTGAGGGCCGGCCTCGACAACAACGGCAAACTGATTGCGTGGCACAGCGCATCCGCGAGTCAGGCGATCGTGCCCGAAGCGCTCTCGCGCTATTACGGCGTGCCGCGCATTCCGATCGATAAAACCACTTCTGAAGGCGCATTCGATCAGCCATACGAATGGCCCGTCGTGCGAGTGGCGCACAAGATCGTGGAATTGCCGGTGCCTGTCGGCTTCTGGCGCTCGGTCGGACATTCGCATCAAGCCTTCTTCACCGAGAGCTTCACCGACGAACTCGCTGCCGCCGCAGGCCAGGATCCCGTGGCGTTTCGCGCTGCGCTACTGGCGCAGCACCCGAGGCATCTGGCGGTGCTGCAGCGCGTGGCCGCGCTGTCGGACTGGCACGAGCCGTTGACCCATGCCGTCGATGGCGCGCCGCGTGCGCGCGGCATCGCGCTTCACGAGGCGTTCGGCAGTGTGGTGGCGCAAGTCGCGGAAGTGTCGATCGGGCCGCGCGGGCGAATCCGCGTGCATCGCGTGGTGTGTGTGATCGATTGCGGCTTGCCTGTGAACCCCAATCTGATTCGTCAGCAGATGGAGAGCGGAATCGTATTCGGTCTGTCCGCCGCATTGCAGGACGAGATCACGATTGTGAATGGGCAAGTGGAACAAAAGAACTTCGTCGACTTTCCGGTGGTGCGGATCAACGATTGCCCGGTAATCGAAACCGACATCATGCCGAGTCGCCTGCATCCGCAGGGTGTCGGCGAACCGGGTGTGCCGCCGGTCGCGCCCGCCGTAGCAAACGCGGTGTTCGCGCTGACCGGCAAGCGGCTGCGCACATTGCCCTTGAAGCTCACGTAACGCGGGAGACACGCATGCGATCGCTGAACATCAACGGCCGCGCGGTGGCGGTGCAAGCGGAACCCGATATGCCGCTATTGTGGGTGCTGCGTTGCGAACTCGGCATGACCGGCACCAAGTTCGGCTGCGGCGTCGGCATTTGCGGGGCGTGCACGGTGCACCTGAACGACAAGCCGTGCCTGTCGTGTCAGACGCCCATGTCGACCCTGAATACACAGAAGATAACGACCATTGAAGGGATGCAAGGCGCCGAGGCGCAAGCGTTGAGGGCCGCCTGGATCGATCTCGATGTGGTGCAGTGCGGCTATTGCCAGAGCGCGCAGCTGATGGCCGCCTGCGCGCTGCTGAAACAGAAGCCGCGCCCGACTGACGCCGACATCGACGCGGCAATGAGCAACATCGTATGTCGCTGTGGCACGTATCCCCGCGTGCGCGCCGCGATTCACGAAGCGGCGAAGCGCCGGCCTGTGTAATAGCCGGCGCTTCGTGGGCGACGGAGTTAGCCTGCCAGCAACTCGACCACGGCCACGACGGCCGTGAAGATGCCAATGCATCCGCCCAGTGCTGCTGCGCTTTTCATGAACGACGACATAGCTTGGCCTCGTAACGTGTTGTGGTTGGTGGCACGTATTTAACCGCAATTGAAAGGCAAAAGAAATGTCGACAAAAATAAATCGTAAGCTTGAGCGTCGGTATTACGGAGCTCGGGTCACCGGGGTTGCCTGCTGTGATCTGACGGGCGTCGCCCCCGATGATGGCGGTACACGGGGCGCCGCTGCCTGTGTCTCCTCCCAGCCGCCGCCGAGAGCAAGGAACAGATTGACCTGGTCAATGGCCACCTGACCTTCCGCGACCGCCACCTGAGATTTCGTCGACGTTAGCGTGCGGGTAGCGTCCAGATCCGAGATGAACGACTCGCGGCCTGCGCGATAGAGCCGATGCGTTTCGTCAGCGGATTGCGTCGCCGACTGCAGCGCGGCGCGCAATGCGTCAGCGCGAGCGTAGTCGGAGGCATAGGTGGCGAGGCTCGTTTCGGTTTCGCGCAATGCGGTCAGCACGACGCCGTCGAAGCGCGCGAGCGCGACCTGACTCGACGCCTGCGCTTCGCGTACGCGGCCGCGCGCACCGTTCGCCGGGAACGTCCAGCTGATCAGCGGACCGAAACCCCAGCGCGCGGTCGGCGAGGTGCCGAGGTCTTCCAGAACGCCCGTCACACCCGCCGATGCGCCGATGCTCACCGTCGGGTACAGCGCGCCGGTAGCGACGCCAATGCGCGCCGTAGATGCCGCCAACTCACGCTCGGCCTCGCGCACATCGGGTCGCCGCTTGAGCAGCGCTGCGCCGTCGCCCACCGGAATCGGCTGACGGATCTGCGGCAGCTTTTCGCAAGCGAGGACGGCGGGCGGCAGGTCCGACGGCGCACGCGCGAGCAAAGCCGCGAGCCGGTACTGCGCAATCTTGCGGCGCGCGGTGTAGCGCGGAATATCCGCGAACAACGTATCGATCTGCGTCTGACCGCGCGTCACTTCCGTTTGATTGCCACGGCCGGCATCGCGCAGACGGCGCGATACATCCACGCGTTGTCTCTGCAATGCGAGCGACTGCTGCGCGATTTCCAGTTCCTCGGCCGCCGAACATTGTTCGACGTAGGCGCGCACCACGTCGGCGACCACCGTGATTCGCGCGAGATCGGCCGCTGCCTGCACGGCCTCGGTGTCGGCTTGCGCCGCTTCCACGCCGCGCCGAAGCTTGCCGAACAGATCGATTTCGTACGCAACGCTGATGCCGATGTCGCCTTCATTCACGACCGGCAGTTTTTCAGTCAGCAAGTATTTTTCGGCCGATTCCTGCGCGCGTTCGATCACCGCCGAGGCGTTGCCGGAAAACCCGCCCTGCGCCTGCGCGACGCCTAGCGCCTCGCGCGAGCGCGCGAGATTGGCGGCGGCCACGCGCAAGTCGGTGTTCGATTGAAGCGCTTCGTCGACGAGACCGTTCAGCACGGGATCGTCGTACAGTTTCCACCACACAGCCGGCACGTTGCCGCGTGAGGTGAGCGTTGCGTCCGCGCCCTCGATCTGCGCATTCGCGAGCGGCGCGTTGACGAGTGCGTCTTTCGGCAGCGAGTAGTTGGGGCCGACGTTCATGCAGCCGTTGAGCGCCGCCGTCAAAGGCAGCAGCGGCAGTAATGGCAACAGCGGCAACAGCGGCAACAGCCGCAGTTGTCGTTGCAATTGCGGTCGCGGCAGCCCGAGCGAACGCAGAAACGGCACGGTGCGCGGCAGTTTCATTGCGAGGCGCCCGAAGTGGCCGCGGCACTCGCAGGCGTTGCGGCGGATGCGCTCGAAGCTCCCGTGACATGCGAAGCGCGCGCATTCGCCAGGTCGCGCACCGACACCGTAGCGGTACGCCCGGCGATCATGCGGAAGTCTGCGGGCACTTCATCGAGCGCGACGCGCACCGGAATGCGCTGCGCAAGCCGCACCCAACTGAAGGCGGGATTCACGTTCGGCAGCAGATTGGAGCCTTGCGTGCGGTCGCGATCTTCAATGCCCGCGACGATGCTTTGCACGTGGCCGCGCAGCAAATGCGGCTCGCCCATCACGTTGATGTCAACCGGCTGGCCGATGTCGATACCGCCTAACTTCGTTTCCTCGAAGTAGCCGTCGACACGAAACGAATGCATATCGACAACCGAGACCACCGCCCGCCCGGCGGCAACGAATTCGCCGGCACGCGGCGCGCGGTCGTTCAGGTAACCGTCCACCGGGCTCATGATCGTCGCGCGTTGCAGGTTCAGTTTTGCGGTGTCGATTGCGACGTTCGCGTCCGCGAGCGCCGCTTCCGCCTGGTCCACGCGCGAGCGGCTTTCTTCCGCGACTTCGGCGGCGACCAGATTGCCGAGTTTGCGATTGCGCACGTCCTCGCGGCGCGCCTGATCGAGCGTGGCGCGGCGTTGCTGCGCGGTGGCCTGGGCCTGACGCAGCGCGAGCGTGTAACGCGCCTGGTCGATGACGAACAGCACCTGGCCTTGCCTGACCTGCTGGTTGTCCAGTACTTGAACCGATGAGATCAGCCCCGACACGTCCGGCGCGACCTGGATCACGTCGGCGCGCACGTGCCCGTCGCGGGTCCACGGCGCGAACATGTAGTAGTCGACCAGCTTCCACAGCACGAGTGCCGCGGCCACGACGACGATCAGGGTCAGCACGATCTGACCGACGGAGAACCAGGTTTTTTTCACGTTGATTTCACGAAACGAGTCTGTGCGAAACGACGACGACAAGGCCCAGCACCAGCACATAGATGCCGAGGTCGAAAATGGAGCGATGCCACACGAAGCGGTAAAAGCCGACGCGCGCGAGCGCCGTGCGAATGGCGAGGTTGATCAGATAGGCGACCAGCATCAGCACGAGCACGGCCGGCACGAACACGCCGAAGATATCTATTTCACCGATCATCGCGGGAAGGGAGCAGAGTGTTGAGCGGCGGCATTACGCGTTCGCCTCAGTTGCGGGCGGCGTGGGTGTTTGCAGCGTGGCTGGAAATAGCGAAAGACGCAAGCCGACAAGCGCATGAAGCGCTTCGCGCAAATGACGTGCCGAAGCTTGCGAGTTCGCACCCGGCGCGCCGGCATTGGCGAGCCCTTGTGCAATGACGCGCGCTACAGCCGAATCGATCGACGACATCAGGCTGTCCGGCACCGGTTCGCGCGAGCGACGGTTCACGCAGTTTTCATAATAGGCGCGCACGCCGTCGAGCGCGCCGTCGATCGCAGCGGGCGCTTCGCCGCCGAGCTTACGTGTGAGACGTCGCAGATCGAGTGCATTGAACGCAATGCGCAGGTCGCGAAAGCTTTCGATGGAAGGATGACGATGGTCGTCGGTCGCCGCCAGCCGCGGGATCAATTGCATCAAACGGTCGAGCATGCGGGCCGCGTGATTGCGCGGGTCTTCAATTGTCCGCGTGGACGCGGTTAACGCAACGTCGGTCCAGCTCGAACGCAACAGGCGCGCTGCCGCAAGTTCCGCGCCGAACGGGCGTGTGACTCGCGTCCACAGATACGCATACAGCAGCCCCGCGAGGCCCGCGAAATTGCTGTTCAGAAAGGTCAGAAAGTTGGCGTCGTACGCGTCCTGAATGCTGATGAACGTTGCGGTGTTCACGGCGACGAGCACCGTGGCCAGGTTGAACTGCGGACGCGGAATCAGCGTGCCCACGAGAATGAACGGCGCGGCGAAGAGAACCACCAGCATCGGAAAGTCATGCACGTGCGGCAGTACCGCGAACAGATAGACGCCTGCCGCCACCACGGCGATAGCCGTAGCGACAAAAAAGCGGAAGACCATTGGCGCGGGCTCGTCGAGCGCGGCAAAAAAGCAGCAGGCTACCGCGGCAAGTGTCACGGCGCTGGCGCCGTCTGCCCAACCCGATTCGATCCACAGACTGCACGCGAGAATAACAGCCGCGGCTGCCGAACCGGTGGAGAACAACATCATGCCGCGATCGTAGAAGCGCTCGGTGCCACCGAGCCGCCAATGACGAAAACGAGGCCGCCATGAGCCCTCTTCACGCGTGATGATGATGCGCAGCGAGCGGCAGTCCTGCCATACGTCGATGACCTGCCTCATGCGCCATAACGCATTCGACAGCAATGCGCCGTCCCATGTCGCGAGCGCGGCGGGCGGCGGCTGCATCGCCGCGATGCGCTCACGCAGCGCATCTGCGGCGGCGTCCGGATGATAGCCCGCGCTGGCTGCCGGCAGAGGCGCGTTGAACCACTTGATGACGTCGGCGAGCAGCGCCTCGAGCCCGTCCGGCCACTTGTGACTGCCACTGTTGTACAGCGCGAGCAGCGGATCGGCGAGCGACGACATGATAGGTAGCAGCAATTGCATGCGTCCGCGAAGTTCCTGCGCTCGCGTGAGAATGTCGGGGCGTGTGTGGTCGTAGGCCAGTTGGCTCAACAGCAATTCCAGGCCGTTGATGGTGGTCGCGAGCCGCTGCCGCGCGGCGGAAATCGCCGTGCCCGCGATGCGGCCCGACAGCGTTTCGGTCGCGTAGAACGCGGCGTCGCGAAACCAGGCGTCGGTCCGTTCGATGATGGTCGGCGCGAGCCGGCTCGGAAACAGCACGCTGCCCACGATGCTTGCGCACACGATGCCGAGAGTGATCTCTTCTGTGCGGCTAACGGCAAGATCGAATACGCCAGCCGGATTCGTGACCGCGGGCAGCGCGATGATCGGCATCGTATAGCTCGCGAGCAGGAACACGTAGCTGCGCGCAGTCCGGTCCGATACGGCGAGATAGAGCAGGGTGCCGACCCATAGGGCGAGAATCACGCTGAACAGATACGGAGATTCGACGAAGGGCGGCACGAGCAGTACAGCCGCCGACGCGCCGAGCGCGGTGCCGAGCGCGCGATAGATCGCCTTGGAACGCGTCGCGCCGACGAACGGATTCGACACGATATAGACGGTCGCCATTGCCCAGTAGGGCCGTGGCAACTGGAGCGCCAGGCCGATGTACAGCGCGATCATCGCGGCGGCAAACGTCTTGACCGAGAACAGCCAGTCGCGAACGGAGGGGTAGATCATGACGCGTTACGCCGATCTGTTGACGTTGCGTGGCGCAGTTGTGCGGCTGGGGCGGCTTGTATTTTTGGCCGGGCTCGTGGACCGCGTCGACTTCGTGGCACTGGCGCTTTCTGACTCTTCCGCGGAATCGGCTGTGAACGCGGCAAGCACCCGCAAGGTTGCTTCGAGGTCGCTGCGTGAAACGCCCTTGAGCGCCTGCGCGCGCAGTGTGACCAGTTCTTCTTCCATCTTCTCGGTCACCGCGCGGCCCGCCTTTGTCAGCACCACCGTTTTAGCGCGGCGGTCTTCGGGATCTTCGTCGCGACGCATCAGGCCCGCAGCACACAGTTGGTCCAGCAGGCGCACGAGCGAAGGTCCTTCGATGCCGATGTAATCGGCCAGCGTGACCTGACGAACCGCCTCGCCGAGCCGGCTCGCGGTGAGCAGCGGCGTGGCGCAGGCCTCGGAGACGTTGAACGCGGACAGCACGCCATGACTCGTGCGCCGCCACTTTCTGGCAGCGATCACGAGTGTGCTGCTCACTTTGCGGCGTAAGGCGTCGAGATTCGTCATGGCCGGTATTGTATTTCCAAAACAATCGTTAGCAAACTATCGAATTGGAATTTTTAGCGGCGCATGGCGACGCACGAGCGTCACGCGACCAGTCCGAGTCTGATCGTCCTCGCGAGATCGTCGAGCTGAAAAGGTTTGCGCAGTACCGTGCAGCGTTCTACCGCAAGACCGGAAATGTCGATGTCGGCATAACCGGTTGCGAGAATCACCGGCAAATCGCTGCGCATCTTGCGCGCCTCGGCGATCACGTCGATGCCGTTCATGCCCGGCATCGCGAAGTCGACCATCAGCAGGTCGGGGTTGTCGTCCCGCAGGCGGTTGAGTCCGGCTCGCCCGTCAGCGGCTTCCGTCACGTGGTAGCCGAGCATTTTCAGCGACTCGACGAGCATGGCGCGTACTTCGCTGTCGTCTTCGATCACCAGCACGCGCTTTTCGCCCACGGCGTTCGCTTCGATATTGGACGCCTCCGCAGCCTGCGGCGCGACGGGGTCGCGTAGCGGCAACCACACCTCGACCGTCGTACCGGCGCCTTCTTCGCTGAAGAGTCTCGCGGTGCCACCGGCTTGCCGCGCGATGCCGTACACCTGGCTGAGGCCGAGTCCCGTCCCTTTGCCGATCGGCTTAGTCGTGAAGAACGGATCGAACACGCGCGACACGATATCGGGCGGTATGCCCGAGCCCGTATCGGTGACTTCGATCACGACATAGCGGCCTTCGGCAAGCGTCTGATCAGGCGCTGTGCGCTGCTTCACGCGGACACTGAGCTGGCCGCCGCCGGGCATTGCGTCGCGCGCGTTGATCGCGAGGTTGAGCACGGCCAGTTCCAGCTGATTGGCGTCGGCCTGCGTCCACATCTCGTCGCTTTCGAAGTCGTTGCTGTAGCTGATACCCGATCCCAGCGACACGGTGATGATGTCGCGCATGCCTTGCAGCAACGCGACGACGTCGACGGCCTTCAGATCGAGGTTGCTATTGCGCGAGAACGTCAGCAACTGGCCGGTCAGTTTCGCGCCGCGTTCGGTTGCGCGCTTGACCGTCGCCGCCATACCGCGAATGCGCTCGTCACTGCTCACCCGGGAGATCAGTTCCGAGTTGACCATGATGACGTTCAGCAGATTGTTGAAGTCGTGTGCGATGCCGCCGGTGAGTTGCCCGAGCGCTTCCATCTTCTGCGATTGCACGAGCACGGCCTGCACTTTTGCGCGCTCGTGAATCTCCATCATCAGCCGGTTGTTGGCTGAAGCGAGCTCATGCGTACGTTCGGCGATGCGGCCTTCGAGCGAGTCGTTCAGTTGCACCAGCGCTTCCTGCGCTTCGATCCGCTCAGCCAGATGGCGGCGCGATTCATATTGCCGCGCACGGGCGCGCAGCGCCGAGGCCACCGCGCGGCGCAGCGTCTCGGAGTTCAGCGGACGCTCCAGGACGACTACGTTGCCCAGGCGCTCCAGCACTTCGATCCCGCGCGCCGAGCGATGCCCCACGCGCGTGGCCGCAAGCAGAATGAACGGAAAGTCGGACCACGCCGGCTGCTGCTCCAGCCAGCGGAATAGACGCGTCGCATGTTCGCCGGCGAGCGCTTCTTCAGCGATGAGCGCGCTACCCGCGCCGGCGTCGAGCGCCTCGGTGAGGGCGTCCGCGTCGCGGCACGGCACGCATAGACGTTGATCCTTGTGCAGAACCTCGGCAATAACATCGGCGTCGCGGCCAAAAGGCGCGAGAATCAGGACCCGTTGCTCCATGACGTTACTGCCGCGACGTGTCGATGACACGCTCCGTCGAGCCAAGTAGCGCCGTGGTGCCGCGATAAGACGGCAAGCCCGAAAGCACGCCTTCGAAGTCGCGCAGCGCTTCACCCACTTCGACGCCGCGGCTCGTGAGCCGGAACTGGCGGATCGAGCGTTCATGGGCATTAGCGCGGCTCTTTACTGCCGTCACGGCGGTCAGCACTTCGCCGTGGTGTTCGAAATAGCGGAACAGAATGACGACGTCGCTCAGGTAGCTGATATCAATATCGCTCTGAACCTCGCCGATAATCCCGTGCTGTCCCAGCACGAGCATCGTCATGACGCCTTGCTGGTTCAGATACCCGAGCAGTTCGTGCATCTGCAACAGCAGATAGCGCTCACCGGGCATTGCTTGCAGGTAAGCGTTGAGACTGTCGATCGCGACATATTTCACGCCTTTTTTCTCGACGGAGGTGCGAACGTCGCTCGCGAACTCGCCGGGCGAGATCTCGGCGGGATCGATCTGACGCAGTGTCAATAGTCCGTTGTCGACATAGGGCTGCAAATTCATGCCGACCGTCGCGCAACGCGCGACAAGGGTGACCAGCGTTTCGTCGAAGACATAGTAGACACAGCGTTCGCCACGTTCGAGAGCCGCAATCAGGCACGAAACCACGGTGGTGGTTTTGCCGACACCCGAAGGGCCGATCAGGAGCGCGTTGGTGCCGGGTATCAGTCCGCCGCCCAGCAGCGCGTCGAGGCCTCCAGTGCCCGTGCTCACCACATGTGTATCGAATTTGGCGTGATGTTCGGCCGCGACGAGGCGCGGATAGACATGGATGCCGCCGGTGTCGAGCGTGAAGTCGTGGTATCCCTCGCGGAACTTGATGCCGCGCATCTTGGCAATGCGCAAGCGCCGGCGATTGCCGCCGTAGTCGTGCACGACGTTGTCGAGCGCGATCACGCCGTGAGCGATGCTATGCAATTGCACGTCGCCCGGGTCGGACGTATTGTCGTCGAGCAGCAAGACCGTGCATGCGCGCGTGGCGAAATAGCGTTTCAACGCGAGGATTTGCCGCCGGTAGCGCAGTGCGTTCTGCGACAGCAGGCGCAACTCGGACAGACTGTCGAGCACGATCCGCACAGGCTTGATCTCGTCGACCTGCTGGATGACGTTTCGCACCGTTTCGCCGAGTTCGACCTCGGCCGGATGCAGCACCGTCTGCTCGAATTGCGGATCCAGACCTTCGTCGGAGACCAGTTCCAGGATGTGGAACTGGCTCAAATCCCAGCCATGGCTGTCAGCTACCGAGATGAGCTCTGACCGCGTCTCGGACAGCGTAATGTACAGACCTGCCTGACCTTCCTCAGCGCCCTGAAGTAAAAATTGCAACGCCAGGGTGGTTTTACCCGTTCCCGGCGCGCCCTCCACCAGGTACATGCGGTGCGGGGTGAGGCCGCCTCCCAGGATGTTATCGATTCCCTCGATTCCTGAGCAAAGGCGGGTAGGCTTGTGAGTGGCAGCGTCTTTTGACATAGCGTGGTTATAGCATCGAATAATTGGCCTGGTCCGTCAGCCGGTATCGCCAGAATGCAAGTTGCATGCCTATTGCGAAAAGGCCGTGGTTGTCGCGTGTGCGGCGGCGGAAAAGCGTGATCAGCGCCGTGTTAGTTTGTGTGGGCGGCGGCTGTCTGTATCGGACGAATAAGCCTTGGTTGTTCCGGCAAAGTCACGACGACGTCGGCCGCCATGTCCAGCCCCGTCGTTGAGAGCGCTGCAGTTCGACGACCGCGAGCGGTGGGATTTCAATCCGCGAAAACACCGCTGGCGATGTGCCCAACACATGGACGATCGCCGCGCGGACCAGCGGCGCATGCGTCACGGCGACCACATCGTGGACAGCCTGCGACGCGCTATCTGGCGCGACGTCTATTGCGTCAAGCCATTTGCCGATCCGCTGCACCACCTGGCTGAACGATTCGCCGCCGTGAGGGGCGGCGTCGGGGTCGTGTGTCCAGGCTGCCAGTGCGTCGGGCGCTTGCGCGGCGAGATCGTTGAGGCGTTGGCCGCGCCACTGGCCGTAGTCAACATCCGAAAGCGCGGTGTCCACCTTCGCAGCGAGGCCGAGCGCCAAGGCCGTTTCGCGCGCGCAGGCGGCGGGGCTGACGAATGCGATTGCATTGTCGGCAAACGACAGGCGCGCTCGCGCTGCTTGCGCTTCGCCGAGGCCGCGGGCGTCGAGCGGATCGTCGGCGGGAAAGCGGCCCGCGCGCATGGCCGGGGTCGGCGCATGGCTGACCAGTAACAGCCGCAGGTTCATTTTTGAGTTCCCGTCAATATGCGCTCGTGTCGCTGTGTGATAGCTGGCGCGGAAGTTTAGCGCGTAGAATAGCCGCACTGCGAAGCGCGGAAGCCGGTGAAAGCCCGGCGCGGTCGCGCCACTGTAATCGGCATCACAAGCCGAAAGCCAGACCTGAGCTTCGCATCATTCCTCTGCAATCGACTACGGGGCGCGCTACCCCAGGAGATGTCCATCATGACTGAAGCTGTTTTCGATTCCGCCGGCCAGCCCGCCATTCAGCCCACGCCGATTCCGTTGCGTGAACTGCTGCCTTGGGCCGTGTTCGGAGGATTGCTGCTGCTGCTCGCGCTGTATTTCGTCGGTGCGGAACAGGGCGCCACGTCTTTAGTGCCTGGCATGTACGTGCATGAGTTCGTGCACGACGGCCGCCATCTGCTCGGCTTTCCCTGCCACTAACGGAGCAGAACATGGTCGGTAAGTTGTTGTTGCGCGGGATGCTTGCAGGCATCGCCGCGGGGCTGCTCACGTTCGCGTTTGCGCGAGTGGCGGGCGAGCCGCAGGTCAATCAGGCGATAGCCTTCGAAGAGAATGCCGGGGACGGAGCCGGCGCAATGCATGAGCATGAGCACGCCGGTGCGGCTGCGGGTGCGGACGCGCACGAGCAAGCGCATGAGCAGGAGTTGGTCAGTCGCGATACGCAAGCCGGATTGGGATTGCTGACCGGCGTAGTGACCTACGGTGCGGCATTCGGCGGACTGTTCTCTCTGGTGTTTGCCTATGCGTACGGGCGGGTGGGGGCGATGAGCGCGCGTGCGTTGTCGGCGTGGCTTGCCCTCGGCGCTTTCGTCGCACTGGTGATCGTTCCCAACATCAAGTATCCGGCGAACCCGCCAGCGGTCGGCGACCCGGAGACAATCGGAACGCGCACGGGCCTGTTTTTTCTGATGATCGCCATCTCGCTGACCGCGATGGTTTTTTCGCTAAAGGTCCGGCGCCGCGCGGCGATGAAACTTGGCGCATGGAACGGCTCGATCGTGGCCGGACTTGTGTTCATCGCCATCATTGCCGCGGTGCAGATGTCGATGCCTGTGATCGACGAAACGCCGGCCGGTTTTCCCGCGGCGCTGCTGTGGAAGTTCCGTGTGGCTGCACTCGGCATGCAGGCGATCATGTGGGCGACGATCGGGCTACTGTTCGGCGCGATCGTCGAGCGGAGTTCGTTCATGCGTGTCGGGAATCGGACAGCGACCCGGTCGGCTTGAGGTCTTCTGTCGGCTTGCGTTGAGCGGCTGGCTGCGTGAGTTGGTTAAGGCTGTGGGTGTTGAGCGCGCGCGGTGGTATGACACGGGCTGGAAAGTATCAGATGTGATTTTTTGGCCCCGTCACCGCCGCCAATCGCGAGCACGCTCAACAACTACATATTGACCACGCCATCGGACGACGACGCCATCGCATCATGAAAAATAACTCCCAACGTATGCCTCTGTCCCGATCTCAAACGGCTCACTCCGTGCCGCAAATTCACGCGATATACACCACGCGTGCCTTGCACCGGCCGATGATGAACCGCGAACACCACGGCATCTCCCTTGCGCAGCGGCACGACTTCCGCGCGTGACTGCATTCGCGGACGCTGCTCGGTCATCACGAATTCGCCGCCGGTGAAATCCTCGCCGGGTTCCGACAGCAGAATTGCAACCTGTAGCGGAAACACGTGCTCGCCGTAAAGATCCTGATGCAGACAGTTATAGTCGTCGGTCATGTACTGCAGCATTAGGGGTGTCGGGCGCGTCTGGCCCGCAGCGTGGCAGCGTTCGATAAACTCGGCGTGTGCGCCCGGATAGCGAATGCCGATGTCCATCACCTCGTTCCAACGATTCGCCACCGGCACGAGATGCGGATACAACTCGCGGCGCAACTGTGCGATCAGCGGCGGCAACGGATACGAGAAATACTTGTATTCGCCACGGCCGAAGCCATGCCGCGCCATCACTACGCGACTGCGGTACAAGTCCTCTCGGGGATACAGCGCAGTGAGGGCATCGCATTCGCGCGCGTCAAGCAGCCCGTGCAGCATCGCGCAGCCATAGCCGTTCAGCTCTTCTTCGACGTGAAACCAATCAGTCGTCTCGATGCGCGCCGTCAGTGAACTTGCATGATTGCGGCTCTGCAACGGCTTCGATTCAGTTTTTCGATCCTGTTCCGGCGATTGGGCGCGGGCATCTTTCGCCACCGTATTCATCAGAGTCTCCCTAAGCGATTTTCGAACGATGATTGAGTGTAAGCGCGCCTTTCAGGCCGCGCACTCCGACTCTTGCGCTGTAATTCCCCAACGTTGGAGGCGCGCGGACCAACCGGCGATGTGTCCGGCAAAACAGTGAGTTGCGAGCAGGAAAAAGTGACGCCGCCCAACGATAACCTTTGCGAAGCGCGTCGCGTCGTTCATAGTAGGTGCTGTCAATTGGCCGCTCCACCGGAGGCTTGTCCATGTCGGATTCCCACCAGAAACTCGATGATTGGCTCGGCACCGAGCGAGTCGCCAAAGATCTCATTACCGCGTTTCCGCTCGCAGCTCTCGCGGCGACATTCGATCGCGAACAAAGCGGCGACACCGTTCCGCCGCTTTGGCACTGGCTTTACTTCTTGCCGATCGCGCGAATGTCCGAAGCCGGCCCCGACGGTCATCCTAAGCGCGGCGATTTTTTGCCGCCGGTGCCGCTGCCGCGCCGCATGTGGGCCGGCGGGCGCATCACTTTCCATGCGCCGCTGAAAGTGGGTGAGCGCGCCACGCGTACGTCGACCATTGCGAACATTGAAGACAAGACGGGTCGCTCGGGGCGCCTCGTGTTCGTGACGGTGCAGCACTCGATTGAAGTCGGCGGCGAACTGAGGCTCGAAGAAGAGCACGACATCGTCTACCGCGACGCACCGCTAGCAGACGCGCGGCCTCAGCAGCCGCAACTCGCGCCGCAAGGCGAGCGTTGGAGCCGCATTATCGAGCCTGATCCCGTCATGCTGTTTCGCTATTCGGCGCTCACCTTCAACAGCCATCGCATTCACTACGACTATCCCTACGCGACGCAAGTCGAGGCTTATCCTGGCCTCGTGGTCCACGGGCCGTTGATTGCCACGCTGCTGGTCGATCTTGTTCGTCGCCAGCAACCCGATGCAACGCTGCAGAGCTTTGCGTTCAAGGCGCTTCGCCCGACGTTTTCGGGCCAGGCTTTCATGGTGTGCGGCGCGCCCTCGGCGGATGGAAAATCGATCGACCTATGGGCAAAAGATCACGATGGCTATTTGACGATGCGAGCGACCGCAGCGATTGAATAATTCCGCGAACGCGAGGCGTCGACGATTATGTTCAGTAAATGCATAACGCGCAAGCGGTGAAAAATCCGGTCGTCTTACAGTTGCGTCCCGCAAATCAAAGTGATGTTTCTCTGAATCTGTAGGAGCAAGTTCCACATTAACAGGTGATCTCGCCGGACCTCGGTTGTTTATGCGCATAATGCATCGCCGCTTGCCTGCGTGAGTGTATCCGGACGCCGCTCGAATTGGCTTGCGAGTCGCGTGTGCCTAAGCGACAGACCGCCCATACTGGCGCTCAGCGGTATAGCGCCTGAGCGAACGATTCTTTAATTGCAGTGACAGAAAAATCATTAACCTCTTTCGACGCATTAATCAAGCGCAACTTGTGGTCAACAAGCACCTGAAACCTCTCTAATTGTTAAATGCAATGCCGGGTGGTTTGCTGTTAAAAATATCGGTTATCATCGCTGCCTTCAGCGATAGGTCACGGCGGCTTAATCCGGCCGGCATCAACGTTAATATCGTCGCATCGAACCAGAAAAACTCAGATGAAGATGTCGCGTAAAAAGATTGCAATCCTCGTGGCCGCGCTTCTGATCGTGGCCGGCATCGTCATTCAGGCCGTGTGGCGTCCGTTCGCACATCGCAAGGCGACCAACGCGGGCGAAGTCGTTCTGGATATTCATCATCCCGATGCGGTGATCGACAGCGAAGCGCTGGCGCGTTTACCGCGCGACATGTTGCGCGTGCCGCTGCTTCACGACGTGCTCACGCAAGACTTCGTCGACTATTACGAATCGGCGAATACGCGCCTTTCCGCTGAAGGTGCATTGCGGCGTCTCGCGTTCGAACATCAACTTGACTGGCGCGACGAACTGATCCGCCGCGTGTTCGACGAACCCGCGCACGTGTTGCTCTGGCGTTCGCCGGATGGCCGCCTCGGCTATTGGATCATGTCCGTGCGCCGCAACGGTCTTGCGAAGCTGTTGCAGGGCTTGGGCAACGTCGCCGCAAGCGACACACAACTGAGCCAGGTCGCCAGGCTCTCCGGCGATGTTCCGGTCTACGCGCTGAAGCTCGCAGTTGGCCGAACGCTGCTATTCGCGACGAAAGACGATCGCCTCGTCGTGCTGTCCGCGCCCGGCGTTCTGCTCGACGAAAAGGGCGGCCTGTTGGGCGAACGCGCCGATGCTGTGTCCGACATGCTGTCGTCCGGTCGCGACGCCGCCGCTCGCGCATATCAACTGGATGCTTCGGGAGACGCGCCGAAGGGGCATCGTCTGGTGGTGTCGGCGAATTACCTGTCGTTCGGTTATCAGGCGTTCTTTTCGGGCATCGACGCGCTGCGGTTCGACTTCTCGCCGAATGGCAGCGCGCCGGCGACCTGGCGGACCTCGGCCTTGATCGAGCCGGGCAAACTGCCGCAGCAGTGGAACAGCGCGGCCTTGTGGCACGCATTGCCGGCGAACGCCGCGGCTTGCACGAGTCTGCCCGCGGACTGGAAGGAGGCATCGGCACTGCTTGGCAAGGTGGCCAATGGGGCGGACGCCGCCGGGGCAATCGGCGATCGTCTGACGGGCCCTGCGGCGGTATGCTGGTATGCGAAATCCACGCTGGTTGCGCCGGTTTTCATCGCTCAAGTTAAAACGCAGGACAAGACACAGGACGCGGCCTCGCTCGTTGCGCTGAAGACCGCGCTCGACAAAACATTCGGTGACGTGATTGGCGCATATGAGGCAAAGGCCGCGAAGACGGACGGCAACGACGCTGACTACACTGACTATCGCCGTTTGCCGGTCACGAGGCGCGACCTGGGTGCGGACGTCACTGTCTGGCAGAGGCCGGTCAGCGCGCGTTCGGGCACGGCGTCGAGCGGTAGGGCGTCGTTCGCGTCGCAGTTATCGGCCGAGCGCTATTTTCCGGTGACGCTTGCGCTTGCGCACGGCTATCTGATTTTCTCGCCCGACTCACGTCTCGTCGACGACACGCTGGCAGTGCTCGACAAGCGTTACCCCGCGCTGGCAGACACGCTCGCTCCTGAGCGTTTGCCGCGCACCATTCTGACGCTGACGCCTTCGTCCGCAGCGGCACTGATCGAACGCGAAGCTGGCGCCGCACTGCCCGCCGATCAGGAGGCCGTGTTCCGCAACGCCTCGCGTACGCATCTCACACCGAAGTTGCGCGCGCTCGCACACTATCCACCGGTTTCGTTGACGCTGCCGCAAACCTTGCCAGGCTCGACCGGCTGGGTACCGGTAGAGTGGTGGTTCGATCGCGCGAAAGGCGATGCGGGTTCGGCTAACGACTCGCCGCAGGCATCCGCAGATCAGCCTGGCACAGAGGGCGATTAATGCGTCGCCTTCGCTTAGCCGGAGGGTTGCGCGCGCCTCGCCAGGCGCCCTCGCGCGCGGCGCCCCGACTCCGCGCGGAGCTTGTCGCGCATCCCACCCGTGAAGCCGCGACTTCACGCGTTGTCGCGGCTTCACGCCGCGCATGGCTGTTGCGCATCACCGCGATGTTTGCAGCAGCGAGCGTCGCGCCTTATGCCCACGCGCTGAGTGCTGGTGCTTCCGGTCCCGAACCCGACGCGCTCACCGCGCAGCAATCGGCTGTGTTTCGCGCGTGGTTCACCCGCATCGTCGATCAGCAGATGCGCCGCGGACCGACGCCGCGCTGGACGCAACGCGATTGCGCGGGACTAGTGCGCTTTGCCGTCGGCGAGACGCTGCGACCACACGACAGGAAATGGCTGCACGCCAACGGCATGACCGGCCTTGCCGACACGAGCAGTCTGCCGCCCGAACTGCAGTTGTCCACGGCGCAGCGAATGATCGCGAATCGCTGGACGCAACTCGACGGTTCCACTGGCGCATACGCTTCCGCCATCGCACTGATTCAACGCAATAGCCGCTTCGTTTCGAAAGACGTCAACCAGGCGCTGCCCGGCGACCTGCTGTTCTTCGACCAGGGCGACGACCAGCATCTGATGATCTGGCTCGATCGCTACATCGCTTATCACACAGGCACCGTCACGCCGATCGATACCGGTCTGCGCGCGGTCGCCGTTTCCGACCTGATGCAATGGAAAGATTCCCGCTGGCAGCCGCTCGACGGCAATCCGAACTTTGTCGGCGTGTTTCGTTTGGACTTTTTGACACCATGACCCGAATGAGCTCTGTGATCGCGACTTGCAAATGGTTGAACCCTATGCGCGATCGCGCGACCGTTGCCATGGCCGCGCTGTTTGTGTGGATTGCGCTGATCACCGTAAGCGGCACCGCGCAGGCGGGCGACGACGCGTCGGCAGCGTCGGCGGCATCGGCAGACGCCAGCATCGCCGCGAATCCGACGCTCAATCCGGCGCCGTCGAGTAACTTCGCTTCTCAGAAAGTGGACGGTCAACCCTTCTTCCTCCTCTCGGATGCGAGCTTCGGCAGTAATCAACTCGCGGAGGTCCGGCTTGAGGCGCCCGGCCGCGATTTCAAGGACGCGTTGCAGGCATACGGCGGCGCGGACATCGTCGTGTATCGGGTGCCGAAGCCGCTCGAGTTTCTAAAGGCACAGAAGAATCTGCATCGGCTGAATGTCGCGCCGAATTATCAGGGCGAAGGCCTCGCGAACACGCTGGCTTATCTGTGGGACCGGTGGTTTACCGAGGCGCGCCGCGCATGGCAGCGCGTGCTTTCGTTCGCCACCCGCAGCAAGGCAACGGAGGCCGCGCCCCAATTCAAGCTCGGCGAACAGACCGGTAAGCAGACGCAGTTCGAGCAGAACTCGCAGTTCGCCCCGCTGAAAGGCTATGACATGGTCGGGCGTTTTCGCTATCCGATCTGGGACGCCAAAGTGATCGAGCCGCCCAAGGGCGTGAACCTCGCGGGCAGCAGCAGTAACTTTATCGAGGCGAGTTCCGGCAACGTGATGATCCCTGTCGGCAAGCTGCCGCCGGGTCTCTATATCGTCGAGGCGGTGATCGGCAACTATCGCGCGCATACGTTGTTGTTCGTGTCGGATACGGTGGCGGTCGTGAAAGCAGCATCGAGCGGAATGCTGGTGTGGACTACGCGGCGCGATAGCGGCAAGCCGGTCGCTAACACGGAAGTGAACTGGACCGACGGCGTAGGTGTGTTGCAAAGCGGCACGACGGGCGACGACGGCGCGCTCGTGCTGCAACACGTGAGCCCCGAGCGCAGCTATGTGCTTGGTGTCGATCCGCAGGGCGGCGTGTTCGTGTCGGAGAATTTCTATTACGACAGCGAGATCTACAACACGAAAATCTACGCCGTCACCGATCGGCCGATGTACCGGCCGGGCGATCAGGTCCACGTAAAGTTTATTGGCCGTACGTTTCAGAACGCGACTCAATCGTCGGCGCCTGCCGAGGCCGACATCAAGCTCGAAGTGCTCGACCCGAACGGCTCGCCGGTTGCAACGGCGAAGACGCATTTCGCTTCGGATACCGGCGCTGACACGTCGTTTTCGCTGCCCGCAGACGCAAGCGCTGGCGGCTACACGCTGCGGTTCGACTATAACGGCGATGTGTATGGCAGCGCGTTTCGCGTTGCCGAATATGTGAAGCCGCACTTCGACGTCAATCTTTCAATGGACAAAGCCGACTATGCGACCGGCGAGCCGTTGAAGGGCAAAATCCAGCTGCGCTATCCGGACGGCAAGCCGGTGCGCGACAGCAAGATTTCGGTCACGCTGCGCGCGCAGAAAGTGACGATTGTCGACGGCGAACTGCACTATGCGGGACTCTTCCCGGTCAAGCTCGAACAACAGGAACTCAAGACGGATAGCGACGGCAACGCCAGCCTGACGCTGCCCGCAGCGACCGAGCCGAGCCGGTATGCGCTGACGCTGTTCGCGCAGGACGGCGCCGCATACAAGGTGCGCGTGACGCGCGAAGTGTTGATCGCGCGCGGCGCGACGCCGTACCGGCTGACTACGTCGAAGTCGTTCTCGCAGCCGAAGGAATCGGTGAGCTTCGACTTGCAGGCGCTGGCCGCGGTCGACCCGGCCGCGCATGCGCCGGCGAAATGGGAATGGACGCGCCTCGAATCGCAGACGCATGCCGAAGGTGCGTTGAAAAGCGCGCCGAACGGCGTTGGCGGCAAGCTGTCGTTCGCGGTGCCATTCGATCAGCCGGGTTCGTACATGTTGTCGGTCAAAGATGACGCGGGCAACCTGCTCGCCGCCGTCAGCCATTGGGTTGCGGGCGACGGCCTGAAGGCGATCCCAGGCAGCGTCGAGATCGTGTTCGATCGCGACCGGTACAAGATTGGCGACACGGCGGAAGCGCTGATCACATTTCCGCTGCCCGTCGACGATGCGTTGCTGACGCTCGAACGCGACAACGTCGAACGACGCGCGCTGTTGAGCGCGGGCGGCGACTGGTTGCAACTGCAGCGCGTGACGCCGTCGCAATGGAAGGCGCGTATCAAGGTCGGCGAAGACTTCGCGCCCAACATGACCTTCTCGGTGCTGTACGTGCATGCGGGCGAATACGCGTTCCAGAACGCGGGCATCGTCGTGGCACAGCCGCAAATCGAATTGAACGTGAAGAGCGACAAGCCGGTGTACGGTCCAGGCGATACCGTCACCCTGAATTTCGACAGCACGTTGAACGGCAAACCGGAAGCGGCGAATCTGACGGTGAGCGTGGTCGATGAAATGGTCTATGTGCTGCAGCCGGAGATTGCGCCGAACATCGTCGACTTTTTCTATCATCCGCGGCGCAATAACGTGCGGACGTCGTCAAGTCTGTCGTTCATCACTTACGACCTCGCGCGTTCGCCGCTCAAGGGTGCGCCGGGCGGGCCGCAACGGGCGAATTACAACGAGCGCGGCGTGAAAGTGCTCGAACGCCCGCGCCGCGACGATCAGGATACGGCTGCGTGGGAAGGCAGCCTGAAGACCGACGCCAATGGTCACGCCACCATGACGTTCAAAATGCCCGACTCGCTAGCGCGCTGGCGCGTCACCGTGCGCGCGGCCGCGCCCGATGGCATGGTCGGCCAGCGCACCGCATACGTGCGCTCCGACAAGGCGCTGTATCTGAAGTGGAGCGGGCCGTCGCATTTCCGCGTCAATGACCAGCCGGCTATCGACATGATCGCCTTCAACCAGACCGACGCGGACATGGACGCGCAGTGGTTGGTGGAGGGCGGCGGTCTGTCGCTGAATCAGAAGGTCACGCTTAAGCGCGGCGCGAACTATCTGCGTCTGCCGAGCGGCGCGCTGAAGGCCGGCGCGGTCAACGCGACCTTGCGCAAGGGCGACAGGGATGTGGACCGCTTGCAGACCACGATTCGTCTCGACGCGAGCGGCTGGCTCGATCTTCATCAGAACACTGTCGCGCTTGACGGCGCAGGCAAGCCGCTCAATCTGCCGCAAGACGCCCAGGACGTGAGCGTGCGTTTCGTCGGCAGCGCAGCGAGCCAGTTCATGCGCGTGGCCGACGATCTGATCAACTATCCGTATGGCTGCGCCGAACAGACATCGAGCCGCTTGATTCCGCTCGCACTTGCACACGACGCGATCGGCCGCGGCGACAACGCGAGTTCGACGCAAGGAATCGAAGCGCTGTTGCGTAATCAGCGGCAACGTCTGGCTATGCTCGCGGGTGTCGGCGGCACGTTCGGCTGGTGGGGCGATACGACCGGCGGCAGCGCGCTGATCACGGCCTACGCGTACTACGCGGACTGGCTCGCGAGCCGCAGTCTCGGCATAAGCCTGCCCGCCGCAAACTGGCAACACGCAATGGAGGTTTATCGCGACGCCGGCGCTAAAGAGCCACTGCTTCATCGCGCGTTGGCGCTGTGGTTCATGCAGCAGATGGGCTTGCCGGTCGCGACGCCTGTCTCGGGCGTGGCTGCCGACTTGATGAGCGACGCGGCGGCCACCGCCGCTGCACCGGCTCGCAACGCCGCTAGTGCTACGTATGGCGCGTCGGACAGTATCGTCTTTGCACAGGCCGATTCGCCGCGCGGCAAGCAGATGGCGATGCTGCTGATCGCGAACATGGCGCGCGCGACGGGCGCGCAGACGCCGGACGGTTTCGATGCGGCATCGAGCGCCGCGCGTGTCTCGTTGAGCAACGATCCGGCGCCGCTAGTCCAAAGCCTGCTTGCCATGTCCGGCGAAGGCGCGAGCGTCGATGCATCCGCATTGCTTGCAAGAAGCAGCGCCGATTACCCGACGCTCGACCGCGCACTGACGCTGCTTTGGTTGCGCAAGGCGCTCGGCGGCGATGTGGCGGCTACTTCGTTGCCGTCGCTGCAAGGCGCGGGCTGGACGCGCGCTGCTACGCCGACCGGCACGCCACTCTGGAAATGGACCGCTGCTGGCGTGCCGTCCACGCTCGACGCAGGCGCCGCACGCACGGACGTCAGCGCAATCGTCTCGTTCCGCAGTCATGCGAGCGAAGACAGCCGCTTGAACATCGGCGTCGCCCGCCGCTTCTACAAGCTCGAACCGGTCGAGGTAAAAGCCGATCCGAAAAAGCAGGGCGCGGGCGACAGCAATGTGGGGCGATCTGCGTTCACCGCGCGTCTCGTGAAATCGGGCGACGCAATCGACAGCAATGCACTGTACGTCGACGAAGTCACGCTTACGCCGCGCTCGGGCAACGCGTATCACTACGGTCTGCTCGATGTGCCGCTGCCGCCCGGCGCGAGCGTCGAAGCGACGAGCTGGGGCGTGTCCATCGAGGGCTTGCCTGGCGAAAAGGAAGGCGAGAGCGGCCCGCAACCGTTCGCGCGTGCTGCATCGTATGAAATGGGTGAGCTCTCGTATCACCAGCCGGTGCCGTTGCTCGACCGGCCAGTGGCGTTGCGGCAACTGGTGCGCTTCGCGTTGCCGGGCACATTCGCATTGCCGCCCGCGCGCTATTTCCGCATGTATCAACCGGACGCGAAGGCGTTCGAAGGCGGCAAGAGCGATCGCGTGACTTCGTTGCGCATCCAGTAAGCGACACAGGCCATGTTCCGCGCGCTTTTTCGGTTTGTCCGCGATCTTCTTGCAGCGATGATGCTGCGGGTCGCGTTCGTCGTGGGCGCGGTGTGCATGATCTGCGGCGTCACACTCGATCGCGCGTATGCGGCCGGGCCGGCTTCACTGCAGCCGGCGGCGAAACAGACATTGCGCTTCGCGTGGTTGCGCGGCGGGCAAAGCCAGCTTTGGCAAGCCGACGTCGACGGCGCCGTTAGCGGCCTGTCTCCGCAATCCGCGCTGCCGTTGCCCGCCACGCTGGAAACACCGCTTGGCAGCGTGTGGAAGCTGTTTGTCTACGGCTATCTGGTGGATCGAAACATCGCAACGCCAGACTACACGTGCAACGGCGGCGATCCCGAAGAAGTGTATTGCTGCATGACGGGCGGTCATGTCGATCGCGAGCATGCGCTCGTGAAATCGTGCGGGCTCTTTTTCGAACCGGGGCGTCTGCAACTCGATCCCGCCGACTGGCGCAAGTATTGGACAGCGGTACACGCGCCAGCCTGGCTGCGCGACCTTCACGCGATGACGCCGACGCATCGTGTGCCCGTCGTGCAACTGCTTGCCGCATTGCAGGCGATGCCCGCACGCCCACGCGAAGCGGCGGCCAGCACGCTGGTCTCCGTGCTGACGAGCGGACGTGGCGAGGGAACGGTGTCGCTCTACGGCAGCCTGCTGCGCGCCAAAACGTGGACGATGCCCGATACGGCCCGGCCAGGCGCATCGGTGGGCGGCGCCGCAGGCTGGCTGGCGGATGGCACGCCGGTCTGGCTCGCCGGTCCCGGCGGCAGCGCACGCGTGCTCGCGTTGGCTGCGCCGCGCATTGCGCCGCTTCTCACGCGAGTTACCGTGCCCGATGACGGCGCATGTGTCGTCGTCGATTTCTTCAGCCGCTATCCGATTCGCGAAGTGCTCGGCCAGAAAGGGCCCGCGACGGTGGCTGGGGGGCCGCTGAAGGGCGAGTATCGCGTTGGCTTTGTGAACGGCAACTGGACGCGACTGACGAGCCGCGGCGAGTTGCGGCTCGATCGTAACGCTGCGGGAGCGCCGCAAGTGGTCGGTCGCTTTGGCATGAACGACTATGTGGCGCGCGTAGTCGAGCGTGAAGGCGATACGGCGCAGCTCGAAGCGGCCAAGGCGCTTGCCGTGGCGGCGCGCACTTACGCCGTGCAGCACGGCGTACACGATCACGGCTGTTTGCGTATCGACGATAGCAGCAACACCCAGCGCGTTCTGCCTCGCGCGCCGACTACGGCGGCGCGCCGTGCCGCCGATATGACCGACGCGCTCGTGCTGACCGGCGTGCCTGTCCAGTATCACCACGACAAGGCCGCGGCAGGGCAAATGAGCTGGCTTGCCGCGAAAGCCTCCGCGCAAACTGGCCTGACGTTCGATGCGATCCTTGCACGCACATGGCCGCAAGCCACGCTGACTTCATTTCAAAGCCCCTTGTCCGGCGATTGCATCGCGGTGACCGGCGCGCGCGAGTGGCTGGAACGCAATGCGCCTTCCTGGGCGCGGCGCATGGATGGCGCGGCCGGATACGAGACGCCCGACTTGCCGGCCGTGTGTGCCGTTCGCGAAGGACGTCCGTACGCGGACGCGCAGCGCAATCGGGTCTATGTGTATCGCTTGCAAACGGAAGAGGATCGCATTGCGTTGGCGCATGAATATGTTCACCTCGCGTTTCAGCATCATCCGCGTGGACTCGACGAAGATTTTGTCGAGCGCACCGCCCGCATGCTGATTCGTACCGACAATCCGATCCAATGAACCACGTCACCTCCTTATTTTCGTTGTGCCGGCCTTCCGTGCTGAGGCGGGTTCGCCTGCGCGCCGTGATGCTCGTGGCCGTCGCTGCATGCTGCGTGTCCGGCACCGGCGTTGTGACACAGCCGCGCGCCGCTAGTGCCGATGGCGGCGTCGCCGATCTCACCCGCTCGTTCGGCGGCTGGCGTCATAGCGGGCTGACGAATGAGGGCGAGCAATTCGTCGCGGCGTATCCGCGACCGCCGGTCGATCGCGGCGCGCAGCGTTACCGCACATTGATCGAGGGACGCCTGAAGCGTATCGACAAACGCGCGCGCAAGCCGCCGACACTCGTGGTCAACGGCAATCCGACGCCGCTCTACACGGACGACGAAGGTGCATTCGCGCGGCCGTGGGCGTTCGGTGCGGGCTCGAACAGCATTGAACTCATTTCTGCCGACGGGAGGCAGCATCAGCGCATGCGGTTCTATGAAGCGGACACCAGCAAGCCGCAGGCGAAGCTGCGCGCAATCGTCACGTGGGACGATCCGCACGCTCAAGTCGATTTGCACGTGATCACGCCGGGCGGGTTGCATGCGTTCTTCGCCAATCCGACGCTCGAAGACGGCAGCGGCTTCGACGTCGACTCGGTGGACGGCGCGGGGCCGGGGATATTTTCATCGGCGGCGCCAGAGCGTGGTACGTGGCTTTTCTTCCTCAATTACTGGGGCAACTTTGATACGACCGGCTACAACTTCGACGCGTCCGCGCACGACCGCGACGTCATCACGGCGACGTTGACGCTGGTCTTCAACGAAAATACGCCGAACGAGCGGCGTGAAACGATGGTTGTGCCGTTGCGCAAAATCGGCGACCTCATGCTCGTGAAGAGCGAGCGACTATGAAAGCGGGACGGGAGCAGTCACGATGAAGCGCAAAACGACGGGATGGATGAACGCTGCTGGCTACAGCTTGCTGGTTCTCGCCTGCTTGCAGGGCGCGTCGGCCGCGCATGCAAGCGATATCGACTTCGCCGCGCCGCTGAACGGCTGGCGCAATACGAGCGGCGACAGCGAACGCTATACGCAAGATGTGCACTATCCGGCGGTGTCCGTAACGACGCCGGAAGGGCAGTCGAAACTTGCGCTGATCGAAGGGCAGATTCGTAACGCACCGAAAAGAAAGGGCAAGACCGTGGGTACGCTGGTGGTCGACGGCACGCCGTTGCCGCAGCGTGTGGAGGAGGACGGCAAGTTCTCGCGGCCCTATGCGTTTCCTGCGGGCAGCAATGGCGTTGAATTGCGCGCGCCGGACGGCAGCCGCAAGCGCGTTCAGTTCTATGACGCCTATGGCGGCAAGACGCAGCCGAAGCTGCGCGTATTGCTCGCGTGGGACACGGACGGCACGGATCTCGACCTGCACGTGGTATCGCCGGACGGCGCGCATGCATGGTACGGCGATCGCGTCGTGGCGAACGGCGGCGCGCTCGACGTCGACGTCACGACGGGCTATGGGCCGGAGATCTATTCATCGGCTGCGCCGCTGAAGGGCACCTATCTCGTCTTCGTGAATTACTACGGCAGCGGTAGCGACCGAAGCGACATGACTGTCGCTCAAGTGACGATCATCACCAATGAAAACACGCCGAACGAAAAGAGCGAGACGATCCGCGTGCCGATGCGCAAGGCCGGCGAATTGACGCTCGTGAAGACGTTTGTTATGCCTTGAGCGCGGCCTCGTTGCGGTTTGTTTTTTGACTTCAGACTTGCCGCGTGCAGAGGATGAAAACTGTGCGCGCTCAGATACTTGGGCGACTCTTGCGCAGGATATCCACAGCCTTCTGAACAGTTTCTGTGGACAACATGATGTGGGGCGGAACGCGTCGTTGTTGGCATTCGCGTCTGCGCTTACCGTGCCTTACAGGGCGTCAAGTTTCAACCGGTCCCGGTCGATAGAGCCTGTATCCGGCGCTACGCCGAACGCCCTGAAGAAACGAACGGAGGTTGCAATGCAAATCGACAGTGCGTTGCCGTCAACACGACAAGCAACTGACCGCACGACAAGGAGTGCGTCGTCAACTGCCGTTACTGGCGACAATGCCGCCACCGCGCGCTCTGCTACCTCGAATGCGTCGAAGCAGGACGAGGCTGTGCGCATCTCCACGGAAGGCGCTGCTGCGGCGGCTCGCGATTCGAATGTAGTCGATGGCACGAGCGCGGCCGGTGCGGACGGCGAGGGCGCGTCGGCGACGGATTCGTCAGCGGTGAAGTCGTTTGCGTATGGCACGCTCGGGCTGGAACGGCCAGATCAGCCGCACGAAGAGCGCAACGCTTTCTACACGGCCGGACGTTGGCTGGCGGCGGGCATCACCCTTGGCGGGATCATCTCGCTGCTTATTTGAGAACGGTGGGATTCTGAAGCTTGAGGCGGGAATTGCGCTTGCCGTGCATGGCGCACGGCAAGCGCGGTGAAGCAGAGTCAGACTGGCTGGATCAACGGTCGAGGAACGACTTGAGTCGATCGGCACGGCTCGGATGCATCAGCTTGCGCATGGCCTTGCTTTCGATCTGGCGGATACGCTCACGGGTGACGTCGAACTGCTTGCCCACTTCTTCCAGCGTGTGGTCCGACTTCGTGTTGATGCCGTAGCGCATACGCAGCACCTTGGCTTCGCGCGGCGACAGCGAGTCGAGCGCATCGTCAATCGCGGCGCGAAGGTCGGCCTGCATCGCGGCGTCTGCCGGCGACGATGCCGCCGAGTCTTCGATCATGTCGCCGAGCGTGGCGTCGCCGTCGTCGCCAACCGGCGTTTCCATCGACACCGGCTGCTTGGCGATCTTGAGGATGCCGCGCACTTTCTCTTCCGACAGATCCATGCGCTCGGCCAGCACCGACGGATGCGCTTCCTGACCGGTCTGCTGCAGGATTTCACGCGAGATGCGGTTCAGCTTGTTGATCGTTTCGATCATGTGCACCGGCACGCGGATCGTGCGTGCCTGATCGGCGAGCGAACGTGTCACGGCCTGACGGACCCACCACGTTGCGTACGTGGAAAACTTCCAGCCGCGGCGGTATTCGAACTTGTCCACCGCTTTCATCAGGCCGATGTTGCCTTCCTGAATCAGGTCGAGGAACAGCATGCCGCGATTCACGTACTTCTTCGCGATGGAAATGACGAGACGCAGGTTCGCCTCGATCATTTCGCTCTTGGCTTTGCGCATCTTCAATTCAGCCGCGACCATCTGGCGGTTGATCTCTTTCAGATGCTTGAGCGGCAGCGAGACGGTGGCTTCGATATCGATCAGCTTTTGCTGTTCCGACTGAATTGCCGGCAGGTGACGCTCGAGCGCGGCGCCGTACGAGGTCGTGCCGCGTGCTGCGCGCTCGGTCCAGCCGAGGTCGGCTTCATGACCCGCGAACGATTCGATGAACTTCTCGCGCGGCATGCCGCTCTTCGTCACGACGATCTGCAGAATGTTGCGTTCGATCGCGCGAACCTGCGCGACCTGATGCTGCACGTCGCCGCAAAGACGGTCGATGGTGCGCGCCGTGAAGCGGATTTTCGCGAGATGTTGCTGAATTTCCTCGCGCGCGCGCTGATATGCCTTGGAGCTGACGTCGCCGCGCGTGTGCGACGCGTTCATCTGGTCGTACAGAATGCCGACTTGCGCGAAGATTTCGAGGCAGTCGCTCGTAAGCTGCTTCAGACGCGCTTCGTCTGCTGCAGACGAATCGGCCGGGCCGACGTCGTCGTCGCTATCGCTGTCGTCGTCTTCTTCCGTGTCCGAATCCACGTCGGTTGTCGCTTCGGCGCTCACGGTATCTTCTTCCGCCGCGATGTTGTCTTCGTTGAGGCCGTCGACCAGTTCGTCGATTCGCAACTCGCCGTCCGCAACCTGCTGGGCGCTTGCCAGGATCGCGGAAATTGCGAGCGGGCATGCGGCAATGGCCTGCACCATTTCGTGCAGACCGTCTTCGATACGCTTCGCAATCGCGATTTCGCCCGCGCGCGTCAGCAACTCGGTCGCGCCCATTTCGCGCATGTACATGCGCACGGGGTCGGTCGTGCGGCCGAACTCGGAATCCACCGTCGACAACGCGACTTCGGTTTCTTCATCCGCCTGATCGTCGGAAACGACTGCCGGAGCGTTCGAGTTCAACAGCAGCGTTTCGGCGTCGGGAGCCTGCTCGTAGACCTGCACGCCCATGTCGTTGAACGCGCTGACGATGCTGTCGATTGCCGCGGTTTGCGCGAAGTTATCGGGCAGGTGGTCATTGATCTGCGCGTGGGTCAGGTAGCCTTGCTCCTTGCCCAGCTGGATCAGCGCGCGCATCTGGCGCTGACGTTCTTCGGCTTGCTGCGGCGGCAGCTCGGCCGCCACGGGGATCGCTTTGCCCGCGCCCTTGCCCTTGGGCGTACGGCCCGACGGAGCTTTCGTGTAGGCTGCGGTTTCGTGTTGCGAATCTTCGCGATCAAAAGGGTTCACGTATTCTCCTCGAGAGGCTTCGCTATGAGACGCAAGACGCGACCGTCAGGCGTTTCGAGCATGGCTCAACATCACCTGAGTGACTCAACGCGGTTATATGGCTGTGTGCTCTGGGGAGCAAAAAGATGAGCCCGCTTTGAGCGGGCCGATAGAAATGTGCGAAATTCGCGCGGCTCGCATTATATACGAGCTTGCGCGTTCGCGCGCATTGTGCGCAGCAATTCGTCGCACGCTGTTGCCGTAGATCCGTTCCCTGTCCGCCCGTGGCGGCGCGGAGCGGCGCGCAAAAAAGTTTGTTGCAACAACGGACAGTTCTCTCGGGACGGACGGCAGACTCCCGACTATAGACCAACTTGTCCGTGTTCACACGACTGCGTTCCTCTAAGGATCGAAAACCTACTATATGTAAGGCGAACGCTTTGCGCGCCGATTGGCGCTTCTGTGAAAGAAAATTCGTCGAAGGGGGTTGACGACCTGTCACTCGCTCTTCATAATCTCGTTTCTCTGCTGCAGATGCAGCGACGCAGAACGAAGCGGTGCCGGGTGGTGGTGGTAAGGACAGCGCGGCGTGAGCGGATCGATCTTTAAAAACTAACAGCCGATAAGTGTGGGCGCTTGATGCGCGACGCGAGCCGGGCCTTTCGGGGTCTGGCGCAAAGCGAAAGTATCAAGTCTCACACAGTAATGAAAG
>NZ_KB911040.1:0-406813 GCF_000383275.1 Paraburkholderia caledonica
AGCGTTTTCAGACGCGGCGCGACATCCACACCGAGGTCTTCAGGCCTGATCGTTTCGAGCGGCTTTTTCTTCGCCTTCATGATGTTCGGCAGCGTCACATAGCGCGGCTCGTTCAGGCGCAGGTCGGTGGTGACCACTGCGGGCAGCGTGAGCGACAGCGTTTCGGCACCGCCGTCAACTTCGCGCGAAACCGTTGCCTTGCCGTCGGCCACGACCACTTTCGACGCGAACGTTGCCTGCGGCAGGTTAGCCAGTGCGGCAAGCATCTGACCGGTCTGATTCGAATCGTCGTCGATGGCCTGCTTGCCGAGAATCACCAGTTGCGGCTGCTCCTTGTCGACCAGCGCCTTGAGCAGCTTGGCGACCGCCAGCGGCTGCAACTCTTCCGACGACTCGATCAGGATCGCGCGGTCCGCGCCGATGGCGAGCGCTGTGCGCAGCGTTTCCTGCGATTGCGCGACACCGGCCGACACGGCGATGACCTCGGTCGCCACACCGGCTTCTTTCAGACGCACCGCCTCTTCAACCGCGATTTCGTCGAACGGATTCATCGACATCTTCACGTTCGCAATGTCGACGCCCGTGCCGTCCGACTTGACTCGGACCTTCACGTTGTAATCGACCACTCTCTTGACTGGCACCAGGATTTTCATGCACACGCTCCAAAGTTACGAATACGTCAACCCAACGAACATTATAGCGACTGCCTCACTGCAGCCTTATCGCGGGTGTTCTAGCACGAGGATATCGCTCCCCAGTGGCGTGACGGCAATATCGAACGGTCGTTCTATTTTAATCGCAAAAAAACCCGGGTAGCAACCCCGGGTTCTCACTTACGACTCCAGTTCTCATATCGCCGACGTGTTTTGCCGTTTCTGAAGCCGCTCTGCTCACCAGGCGGTGATGACAGCGCCGCCGAACTTGCCCTCGACGAACTGCTTCACTTCCGGCGAATGGTAAGCCGCCACCAGCTTGGCGACCCACGGCTTATTCTTGTCCGCCTCGCGGATTGCGATGATGTTCACGTACGGACCCTTCGGGTCTTCGATCGCGATCGCGTCTTGCT
The DNA here is from genome assembly GCF_000383275.1 of Paraburkholderia caledonica. NCBI lineage: Bacteria > Pseudomonadati > Pseudomonadota > Betaproteobacteria > Burkholderiales > Burkholderiaceae > Paraburkholderia > Paraburkholderia caledonica. The sequence goes on from NZ_KB911040.1 coordinate 1,067, forward strand.
TCGGCTTCAGCCCTGCTTCCATCGCGAAGTTGGTGTTGATCGCCGCCGCATCCACGTCGTTGAGCGAGCGCGGAATCTGCGCGGCGTCGAGTTCGACGATCTTAAGCTTCCGGGGATTGTCGACGATGTCGAGCGGCGTAGCCTTCAGACCCGCGTCGGCACGCAACTTCAGGAGCCCCTGCTTTTGCAGCAGCAAAAGCGCGCGGCCGCCGTTGGTCGGGTCGTTCGGCACCGCGATCTTCGCGCCCTGCTGCAGTTCGGCCAGCGTCTTTACTTTCTTCGAATAGATGCCCATCGGATACGTGACCGTGTCGGCGACACGAATCAGCTTGTAGCCGCGGTCCTTCACCTGCGCCTGCAAATACGGGTCGTGCTGATAGCTGTTCGCGTCGAGGTCGCCGCCGGCGAGCGCCGCGTTCGGCTGCACGTAGTCGGAGAATTCGACGATCTTGATGTTCAGACCGTTCTTTGCCGCGACAGTCTTCACGACTTCCATGATCTGCGCGTGCGGACCGCCGGTGACGCCGACCTTGATCGAGTCTTCAGCGTGAGCCGCGTTGGCGGCGAAGATCGATACGGCACCGAGCGCCGCGGCGAGCTTGAAAATGAAACGACGTTGCATGATGGACCTTTTGATTATTTATGGCTCAGACGACGCACGAGCCAATCCCCGAACGACTGCACCAATTGCACGAAGACGATCAGAATCACGACGACCGTCAACATGACTTCCGGCAGAAACCGCTGATACCCGTACCGAATGCCGAGGTCGCCGAGACCGCCGCCTCCGATCGCGCCCGCCATCGCCGAATACCCGACCAGCGAGACGAACGTGATCGTCAATCCCGCGACAACGCCCGGCAGCGATTCCGGCAACAACACCTTGAATACGATCTGGCTGGTGGTCGCGCCCATTGCTTGCGCCGCCTCGATCAGGCCGCGATCGACTTCGCGCAGCGCGGTCTCGACGAGACGCGCGATGAACGGCGCCGCGGCAATGGTCAGCGGCACAACGGCCGCAGCCGTGCCGATCGACGAGCCGACCACGAGGCGCGTGAACGGAATCACCGCCACGAGCAGGATGATGAACGGCGTAGAGCGAACCGCATTGACGACCACGCCCATCGCACGATTGACTGCGACGTTCTGCAATACGCCTTGACGGTCCGTCAGATACAACAATACGCCGAGCGGCAAACCCACCAGCGCGCCGACCAGTCCGGAAATGCCCACCATGACGAGCGTTTCCCAGAACGACTGGACGAACATATCGAACATTTCACTCAACATACGAGAGTTCCTCCACCACCACACCTTGTTCGCGCAGATAAGTGAGCGCTTGCGCCACCTTGGTCGGCTCGCCGCCCGCGAGCACCGCGAGCGAGCCGAACGCCTGGCCCTGAATCTCGTCGATCTGTCCGTGCAGGATGTTGAAGTCGAGTTCGTAGCGGCGAATCGTCTCCGAGAGAATCGGCTGATCGACGCCCGAACCCGTAAACGCGAGGCGCAGCAGATGACCGCTGCCGGTTTTCAGACGCTCGGCCACACGCGCCTTCATTGCAGGCGGAAGTTCTTGCGCGATCACGTCGCCGATCAGCGCACGCGTGACTTCGTGATGCGGCTGCAGGAACACGTCGATCACCTTGCCCTCTTCGACCACGCGGCCCGCGTCGAGCACGGCGACGCGATCGCAAACCTGCTTGATCACGTCCATCTGATGCGTGATCAACACGATGGTCAGATTCAGTTCGCGATTGATCCGCTTGAGCAGTTCGAGGATCGCGCGCGTGGTTTCGGGATCGAGCGCGGACGTCGCTTCGTCCGAGAGCAGCACCTTCGGCTTGCTAGCGAGCGCTCGCGCGATGCCCACCCGTTGTTTTTGCCCGCCGCTGATTTGCGCCGGGTAGCGGTCCTTCTGAGCGGACAAGCCCACGAGTTCAAGCAGCGGCAGCACGTGCGCCTCGATCTCGTCGCGCTTCATGCCGGCGAGTTCGAGCGGGAGCGCGACGTTCTCATACACCGTGCGCGACGACAGCAGGTTGAAGTGCTGGAAGATCATGCCGATCTCGCGGCGCGCCTCGCGCAATTGCGCAGCGGGCAGCGTGGTGAGATCCCGGCCGTCGACGACGATGTTGCCTTCCGTCGGACGCGTCAGCAGGTTGATGGTCCGCACAAGCGTGCTCTTGCCCGCGCCGCTGCGGCCGATGATGCCGAACACTTCGCCCGCCGGAATCGACAGATTGACGTTGTGCAGTGCCTCGACCCAGCCCCGGGGTCCCGCGAACCGCTGGGAGATATTGCGTATTTCGATCATGGAAAAACGAAACGGCGGGTTTGTCGACGAGCGTCGTGCGCTCTGCGACCAAGCATCCGCCGTCACTTTTATTGGGATTTGAGCCCGCGATTCTACCGTAGGCGGCGTCATTCCCTTTAATAATCAATTACGATTCTTTCATAACTAATCGACATTAGAGGAAGGCGCAAGGCGCGATTTCGCCGGGCGACCTGGCGGCGGTCTATGATCTGCCGGGACCAGAACCCATGGACGCGCCGTCATGCAGACTTCCCAAAACAGCAGCGTTTTCGCCGCCCCGAGCGGCGCAGAGAGCACCGAGCCTTTTCGCTCGTCAGTCTTTGCAGCCGACAACGTCGAATTGCCGCTGTACCGCTGGCCTGTCATAGGAACGCCGCGCGCAACGGTCGCACTCATTCACGGACTGGCTGAACACGCGGGCCGCTATCGGGCGCTGGCCACGAGGCTCAACGCGGCCGGCGTCGAACTGCTGGCAATCGACTTGCGCGGCCATGGCCGGGCACCCGGCAAGCGTGCATACGTCGACCGATTCGACGATTACCTGCTGGACGCACAGGCTTTACTCGATGCCGCATTCCAGGCACGTCCGCATGCACCGCTTTTTCTGATGGGCCATAGCATGGGAGGCGCCGTAGCCGCGCTTTACGCGACCGAGCGCCTCGGCACCGCTCGCGACGACCTCGGCACACGTTTGAGCGGTCTGATCCTGTCGAGCCCCGCGCTGGCGCCAGGGCGCGACGTGCCTCGCTGGATGCTCAAGCTGAGTCAGGTGATCAGCCGCGTCTGGCCAAACTTCCCGGCTATGAAAATCGACGCCGCCCTGCTCTCGCGCGTACCTGCCGTGGTGGACGCGAACCGCAACGACCCGCTCGTGCATCACGGTCCGATCCCCGCGCGCACCGGCGCGGAATTGCTGCTGGCAATGGCACGCATCGAGGTGGGCCGCGCGGCGCTGCGCTTGCCGCTACTCGTCTATCACGGCACCGCCGACAAGCTCACCGAGCCTGAAGGAAGCCGCGACTTTAGCGAGCACGCCGGATCGCCGGACAAGACGCTACGACTGTATGAAGGCAGCTTTCACGAGACGATGAACGATCTGGACGGCGAGCGCGTGATGAGCGAACTGATCGAGTGGATCGATCAGAGACTGGGCGCACGCGCTAACGCTTCCAGTCAGGTGGGCGTTTGTCGATGAACGCCTGAACACCTTCGAGCGCCGAGCCGTCCATCATGTTGCAGGCCATGGTCTGGCCCGCAAGCTGATACGCGGCTTCGATGCCCATTTCAAGCTGCCGGTAGAACAGCCCCTTGCCGGCAGTCACGGCTTCCACGGGCTTTGCGCAAATACTGGTGGCAAGCCTTGCCACCTCCGCATCCAGGGAGTCCGCGGGCACCACGCGATTGACGAGGCCTTGCCGCTTCGCCTCTGCGGCGTCGATGAAATCGCCGGTCAACAGCATTTCGAGCGCGGCCTTGCGAGAGAGGTTGCGCGACAGCGGCACCGACGGCGTCGCGCAAAACAGCCCGAGGTTCACGCCCGAGACGGCAAACCGCGCGGTGTCCGAAGCCACCGCCAGATCGCACATAGCGACGAGCTGGCAGCCGGCCGCCGTCGCAATCCCTTGAACCCGCGCGATCACCGGCTGAGGCAAGCGCTGAATCGTCATCATGAGTTTCGTGCAGCGCGCGAACAGCGTCTGGTAATACTCGAGCGACGGCGCCGAACGCATCTCTTTCAGATCGTGTCCCGCACAGAATGCGCGCCCCGCGCCGGCGATCACCACCACGCGCGCTTGCGACGCAGCGAGTCCGTTCAACGCTTCCTGCAACGCGTCGAGCATCGGCTCCGAGAGTGCGTTGAACGCGTCGGGCCGGTTCATCGTCAGAAGGACGACGCCCGGCACGCCGTACGCGTCGGCCTCCGTCTCGATCAGCGAAGCGCTCAGTGCATCGGCATTCATGGCTCGCTCCCATTTCAATGTCCGGCAACCGCAGCGTATGCGGCGCGGCGACTGCTTAGATTCCGGCAAGCGCGCGCACGTGCGCGACGACGCTGCGCCCAAGAGCAGACAGGTTGTAGCCCCCTTCGAGGCAACTCACGATCCGCCCGCGCGCATATCGGTTTGCGATGTCGCGCATCTGGTCGGTGATCCACGCGTAGTCGTCTTCGACCAGACCCATGTTGCCGAGATCGTCCTCGCGATGCGCGTCGAAGCCTGCCGAAATGAACAGCATCTCAGGCTTGAATTCATGCAGACGAGGCAGCCACAGCATGTCGACCGCCTCGCGCACCGCCATGCCTTTCGAGCGCGCGGGCATCGGCACGTTGCACATATTGGGCGCCTGATTGTCGGCACCGGTGAACGGATAGAACGGATGCTGGAAGATGCTGCACATCAGCACGCGCGAGTCGCCGGAAAACGCCGCCTCGGTACCGTTGCCATGGTGCACGTCGAAGTCGATGATCGCGACGCGCTGCAAGCCGTGCACCTCCAGCGCATGACGGGCGGCAATTGCGACATTGTTGAAGAAACAGAAGCCCATCGCGCGCGCGGGTTCCGCGTGATGACCGGGCGGGCGCACACTGCAGAAGGCGTTGTCGAAGCGGCCTTCGATGACCGCGTCGGTGGCGGCCACTGCGGCGCCGGCTGCGCGTAACGCTGCCTGCAAGGTATGCGGATTCATCGACGTGTCGGGGTCGATTTCAGCCATGCCCTCGGCCGGCGAACGGCTGCGAATGTAATCGATGTGCGCTTGCGTGTGCACACGTAGCAGCGCCGCTTCGTCGGCGAGCGGCGGCGACTCGCGTTCGATCAACGCGTCGATGCGGCTTGCGATCAATTGATCTTCGATGGCCTGCAGCCGTGCAGGGCACTCGGGATGCCATTGCCCCATGTCGTGCAGCAGACAGTCGGCGTGAGAATAGAAGCCTGTTGCCATGATTTTCTTCTGCGGCGCGTGGCCTTCGAGGCGTGCGCGGCGCGTCTCCATCCAGGGGCGCGCGCCCGCGGCGCGCCAACATCGTCAAGTTACCACACGACGTCGCTGTAACGCGTCCGGCACAGTTTCGCGAGAGGCCTCGGGTATACTGCCCCGATCCGTTTTCCTCATGTCTTTGTCCTTTCGCACTGCGCCCCCAGCTCACTATGACCGTCAAGCTTGCTCTGTCTGCACGAAACCGGCTCAGCACCCGAACCATCGCCACCGCACTCTCCATCGCATCGTGCATGTTCATGGCAACCACTCCGGCACGTGCGCAGATCGCCGGAAAAAAACCGCCGACGCTGCTCGCTCAGGCACAACCGCAAACAGCGGTGCCGCAAGGGCAAACCTTCGAAGAAGAAATCATTCCGCAGCGCTACGCGAACAACCCGAATGTCGATGCATTCATCAACGATATGGTGGCGCGCTACGACTTCGACGAGTCGTCGCTGCACTCGCTTTTTGCCGGCGTGAGCTATTCGGCGACCGCGGTCAAGCTGGTGACGCCGTCGGCATCTCCTTCGGTGAAGAACTGGCGCGCGTATCAGTCGCGCTTTCTCGACCAGATTCGCATCAACGCGGGCATTCGCTTCTGGCGCGCGAATCAGGCCACGCTGCAGCGTGCTTACGAGGAGTTCGGCGTGCCGCCGGAGGTGATCGTCGGCATTCTTGGCGTGGAAACGATCTACGGGCGTTTCATGGGCAACTTCCGCGTCCTCGACGCTCTGACTACGCTCAGTTTCGACTACCCGAACACGCCTAATCGCGCCGACCGTCAGGCAACGTTCCGCAAGAATCTCGAAGACTACCTGGTGTGGACGCGCGATTCGCAGATCGACCCGACCACGGTGCTCGGCTCGTACACGGGCGCGATCGGCATTCCGCAGTTCCTGCCGAGCAGCATCACGCAGTACGCGGTGAGCTACGACGGCAACAAGGAAATCGACCTGCGCACGAGCCAGGCGGATGCAATCGGCAGCGTGGCGAACTATCTGCGGCAGAACGGCTGGGAAAACGGCCGGCCGGTGGTATGGAAAATCGGTACGGACGCTGGCAGCCTGGGCGTCGCGCAAGCCGCCGCGGACGGCGCGCCGGAACCGCATTGGCCGCTCGACCAGTTGTTGCGCGCGGGGCTGCTGCTCAATGAGCCGAGCGTGAATATCGCAGCGGAAGCGGGAACGCCTGTCACGGTGGTCGACCTGCCGTCGCCGGGCCGCGGCACGGAATATATGTTGGGCCTGAAAAACTTCTACGTGCTCACGCGCTATAACCGCAGCTTCTTTTATGCACTCGCGGTTTATCAGTTGGGCGAGCGCATCAAGTCGCAGATGCAAGCCAGCGACGCAGCGAGTCCGGGCAATGCTCAGAACAACGCTGCGCCGCCGAGCGCGGCTTCGCAATAGTTCATAGCGCGGACTGCAGGCCGATACCTGCGTGCTATAGATGTAAAAAAAGCGCCTGCTGGCGCTTTTTTTTAACTGGCGCTATCCGATATTGCGCGTGAGCGACACTACCCGCTTACGCCGGAAACACGCCAGTGGACAAGTAACGGTCGCCGCGGTCGCAGACAATGAATACGATGGTCGCGTTTTCGACCTGACGCGCGACGCGCAACGCCACCTCGCACGCTCCGCCCGACGAAATGCCCGCAAAAATGCCTTCGACGGACGCCAAGCGACGCGCCATTGCTTCGGCAGCGGCCTGACTCACGTTCTCGACGCGGTCAACCCGGCTACGGTCGAAGATCTTCGGCATATAAGCCTCTGGCCATTTACGGATGCCGGGAATGCGCGACCCTTCCTCAGGCTGCGCGCCGACGATTTCGATCGCCTGATTCTGCTGCTTCAGATAACTGGACACGCCCATGATGGTGCCCGTCGTGCCCATGGACGACACGAAGTGCGTGATACGCCCTTCGGTATCGCGCCAGATTTCGGGGCCGGTGCCTTCGACGTGCGCCGCCGGATTGTCCGGATTCGCAAATTGATCGAGGATGATGCCCTTGCCGTCGCGCTGCATCTGTTCGGCCAGATCGCGCGCGTATTCCATGCCGCCCGTTACGGGCGTGAGGATGATCTGCGCGCCGTATGCGGCCATGCTTTGACGGCGCTCTACCGACAGGTCTTCCGGCATGATCAGAACCATCTTGTAGCCGCGGATCGCCGCTGCCATGGCGAGCGCGATACCGGTGTTGCCGCTTGTCGATTCGATCAGCGTGTCGCCCGGTTTGATACGGCCGCGCGCTTCCGCTTTTTTGATCATCGACAACGCCGGGCGATCTTTCACCGAGCCAGCGGGATTGTTACCCTCGAGCTTGGCGAGTACCACGTTGTTACGGCTGCGGATCTCGTCGTCGGGGAGCCGGACGAGTTGCACGAGCGGCGTATTGCCGATCGTGTCTTCAATCGTTTTGTAAGCCATATAGGTTCTGGTGCTGTCGATGCGCGAAGTCTTCAATGCTTTGATTCTAAACCACGGTGCCCATGGTTGCCGCGCGGCCCTTCTGCCCGCATGGATGCAACCTCCGCCACGCAAAAAGCCCGCGGCTGAGTACCGCGGGAGCCAGTCATGCGAGTGACGACTTAAGGAGCGCTGCTGCCGGCTCCGACCATGAAGGGAATACGATGGCGAATCGCGCGCGGCACAACCGGTACCGCGCGCCCGACTCGTGTCTGACTCGCGTCAGACTATTTCTTCACCGCCACTGTGGCGCCGCCTTTAGGCGTATTGGCCGGAACGGTCGCGCCTTTGGTCTGTGAAGACGCCGCAACCTGCGAGCCAGCAGCCGCGCCAGCCGGACCGACAGCGAGACCCTCCGCCTGCAGGCGCTCGACGGTATGCCCGCCCATGCCCTTGACCCGCTTGCCGAGATCGCTCGGGTCCTTGAATGGACCATGCGCTGAACGCTCTTCGAGAATGGCTTTCGCTTTGGCAGGACCGATGCCTTTGATGCCGCGCAGTGCGTCCTCGTTAGCCGTGTTGACGTCGACCGACGCATACGCGTGACCGAAAGCGGCGAGCATGGCCGCGGTAACCAGAATTTTTCGAAACATATGGAATCTCCCTCGTACAACCGGTTGGCGACATCACCAACCGGGAGATTCCAGTTTAAAGAGGTATCCGAATTATTTACACCTGGCCGAACAGCCAACGAACGTAGCGATCGACACCTTCCTGCACGCTCAGGAACGGCGCGTCATAACCGGCCGCGCGCAGCTTCGTGAGGTCTGCTTGCGTGAAGCACTGGTACTTGCCGCGTAATGCGTCGGGAAACGGGATGTACTCGATCAGCCCGCGTTGCACCTGATCCGCGAGAGAGAGCGACGGCTCATTGTTCAACGAGCGCAGCGTGTTGACCACCGTGCTGGCAATGTCGTTGAACGGCTGCGCGCGCCCGCTGCCCAGATTGAAGATGCCTGACTTGTCGGGATTGTCGAAGAAGAACAGGTTGACCTTCACCACGTCTTCCACGGAGACGAAGTCGCGTGTCTGTTCGCCCGCGGCGTAGCCGTTGTATTCGCCGAACAGCTTGACCTTGCCCTCGGCCCGGAACTGGTTGAAGTTGTGGAACGCCACCGACGCCATGCGCGCCTTATGCGTTTCGCGCGGACCGTACACGTTGAAGTAGCGAAATCCGGCGATCTGGCTTCTGGCAGTGGGCAGCACGCGGCGAACGACCTGATCGAACAGGAACTTCGAATAGCCGTACACGTTCAACGGCTGCTCGACTTCGCGCTCTTCGACGAAACGGTTCGAGCCGCCATACGTTGCAGCCGAAGACGCGTACAGGAACTGGATGTTCTGCGCGAGGCAGACGTCGAGCACGTCGCGGCTGTAGCGGAAGTTGTTCTCCATCATGTAGCGGCCGTCGGTTTCCATTGTGTCCGAACAGGCGCCTTCGTGGAAAATCGCGCGCACTTTGCCGAAGTCGCCACGCTTGGAGCGCTCGACGAATTCGGTCTTGTCCAGGTAGTCGTCGATTTCACAGTCGACGAGGTTCTTGAACTTGTCGGCGCGCGTCAGATTGTCCACGGCGATGATGCGTTGTTCGCCACGCTCGTTGAGCGCTTTCACGAGGTTGCTGCCGATAAAACCGGCCGCGCCGGTGACGATAAGGGTCATGATGGTCCCGCGGTAATGAGCCTTGTAAGGACTCGCGTGAGCGCTCAGGCGCCAACGCGAATCGTCAGGGTCAGTCGACGTCCCGCCGATCCATTTTGCACGCAGCCCGAAGGCGTGCGGCAACGAATCTGGCGGGCAGCGTCATTGAAAGAGTTCGTCGTAGTCGACGGTGGCGGTGCCGAGTTTGCCGACCACGATGCCGGCCGCGCGATTGGCGAGGCCAACCGCTTCGACCAGCGTGAGACCCGCGCCCAGCATGGCCGCGAGCGTCGCGATCACCGTGTCGCCCGCACCCGAAACATCATACACTTCACGTGCGACAGCCGATGTGTGCAGGATGCCGTCGTTGGAGAACAGCGTCATGCCCTCTTCCGAACGCGTGAGCAACAAAGCCTCGAACTGAAGATCCGCGCGCAGTTTGCTCACGCGCTCGATCAGGTCTTCTTCCGATTTCCACTGACCGACCACTTCGCGCAACTCCGCGCGATTCGGCGTGATCAAGGTAGCGCCGCGATAACGTTCCCAGTCGTCGCCCTTCGGATCGACAAGCACCGGTTTGCCTGCAGCATGCGCTCTCGCGATCATCTGCGTGACGTGGGTCAGGCCGCCCTTTGCGTAATCGGACATCAGGATCACGTCGTGCGAAGGCAGCAATTCGTCGAAGCGAGCAAGACCCGCGAGCAGCACTTCATGCGCGGGCGAGTTCTCGAAATCGACGCGCAGCAGCTGTTGCTGACGCGACAACACACGCAGCTTGATTGTCGTTAGAAGCGCGGGATCGCGTTCGAGATGCGGGTTCACGCCGCTCTCGCCGAGCAACTGCACGATGCGCTCGCCCGGTTCGTCATGTCCGACGACGCACAGGAGGCCCGCTTGCGCACCGAGCGCCGCCGCATTGCGCGCGACGTTCGCCGCGCCGCCAAGCCGGTCTTCCTGGCGCTGCACGTGCACGACCGGCACCGGCGCCTCCGGCGAAATACGATTGACGTCGCCGAACCAGTAGCGGTCCAGCATCACGTCGCCGACCACGAGGACGCGCGCGGCAGCGAGTTGCGCACGCGGCACCACGGTAAGTGCGGGCGACGTCGTGGAGGTGGGCGTGGACGTGGCGGATGCGGGCATGATCTCAGGCATCGGCCGCACGTTTGGAGGGTTGGGCATAAGGACGTCCAATCGAGTGATAGTCGATGCCGAGTTCGTTCATGGCATCCGGCTCGTACAGATTGCGGCCGTCGAAAATCACCGGCGACTTGAGCACGGATTTCAGATACGCGAAGTCGGGGCTCTTGAACTCCTTCCATTCGGTGACGATCACGAGCGCGTCGGCGCCTGTGAGCGTTTCGTCCTGCGTGCTCGTGAAAGTAAGACGCTCGAGTTGTTCCGGCGAATCGTGCAGATCCATCGCGAAAACGCGCCGCGCTTCTGCCACGGCGACCGGATCGTACGCGCGCACGTTGGCGCCGCGCGCCAGCAGCTCCGCGATTACGCGGCGGCTCGGCGCTTCGCGCATGTCGTCGGTGTTCGGCTTGAACGCGAGGCCCCAAACGGCGAACGTGCGGCCAGACAGGTCGTTGCCCCACTTGTGCGCGATCTTCTGCACAAGCACGTCTTTCTGCGTGTAGTTCACTTCCTCGACGGCCTCGAGAATGCGCAGATTGTGGCCGCTTTCGCTGGCAGTGCGAATCAGCGCCTGCACGTCTTTCGGGAAGCACGAGCCGCCGTAGCCGCAACCGGCATACAGGAAGTGATAGCCGATCCGCGGGTCCGAGCCGATGCCGCGGCGCACCGCCTCGATATCCGCTCCGACGCGGTCCGCGAGATTGGACATCTCGTTCATGAACGAGATGCGCGTGGCGAGCATCGCGTTGGCTGCGTACTTGGTGAATTCGGCCGAACGCACGTCCATGTACAACGTGCGTTCGTGATTGCGGTTAAACGGCGCATACAGGCGCTTCATCAGTTCACGCGCGCGCAAGCCGGCTTCGTCTTCGTCGCTGCCGAGCACGATGCGGTCGGGTCGCATGAAGTCGTCTACTGCCGCGCCTTCCTTCAGGAACTCGGGATTCGACACAACCGAAAAGCGGTGCTGTGCGCTACCGGCAAGCCCGCGCTTCTCCAGTTCTTCTTCGATCACCGCGCGCACGCGCTGCGCAGTGCCGACCGGCACCGTCGATTTGTCGACGATCACCTTGAAGCCGTTCATCGTACGGCCAATGTTGCGCGCGGCTTCCAGCACGTATTGCAGGTCGGCCGAGCCGTCTTCGTCGGGCGGCGTGCCGACCGCGATGAATTGCACGTCGCCGTGAGCGACGCTCGCCTCGATGTCCGTCGAAAACGTGATGCGGCCGGCCGCGCGAGTACGCGCGATGATTTCCTGCAAACCCGGCTCGTGAATAGGCACGCCACCGTTGTTGAGGATTTCGATTTTGCGCGGATCGACGTCGAGACAGAACACGTCGTTGCCGATTTCAGCGAGGCACGCGCCAGTGACGAGGCCGACATAGCCGGTGCCGATAATGGTGATTTTCATACGCTTTCCGGTTGAAGGTTCCGGTGATGATTCCCGGCGGTAAAGAGGCCGGTCATCAGCACGATGTCAAATCCGTCCGCGAACTCAGTTCGTCGCGGTGATCGGTTCGACCCGGCGCGGCGCGTAGGTTTCCCAACCGCTGCAACCCGGGCACTGCCAGTAGAAAAGCCGCGCCCTGAAGCCGCAATTCTGGCACGTGTAGCGCGGCAGATTTTTGGTGCGCTGGCGGATCAGCGTGCGCATCAGTTCGAGTTCGCTGCGCCGCGGCTCTTCCGCGACGGCCTGTTGCGCTTCGAGCAGCCGCGTCATACCCGCGAGGTTGGGCGACTTTTGCATCTGCGAGCGTGCGAGCGCGTGCGCCGCATCTGGCCCGCGCAGCGACGCGACGTGGTGGTACGCGACGTCGAGCAGATCATTGCTCGGATAGCGGTCGACCCACGTGGTGAGCAGATCGGCGCCTTCCTGCGCCCGGCCGAGCGCTTCGTACGCCTTCATCAGCTTCTCGGCGACGAGCGGCAGATAGGCAGGGTTCTGTTCCTCGACCCGCCGCCATTGTTCGATCGCCGCTTCCTGTGCGCCGCCGGCCGCGTCGACGTCGCCAAACAGAATCGTGGCGCGCACGTTGGTAGGGTTCGCCTTCAGCGCGAAGCCGAGTTGCCGGCGTGCTTCGTCGGGCTTTTTCTGTTGCAGCGCTTCCTGCGCGAGTTCGCAATGGAACTGCGCGATTTCCTTGTCGAGCGACTCCGCGCCCATCGTTTCGAGATGACGCGCTGTGTCGATCGACTTGATCCAGTCCTTCTCGATTTCGTAGATCGTAAGCAGCGCGCGCTGCGCACCCAACGCGTAGTCGCCGGTTTCGAGCGAACGGAAGGTTTCTTCCGCGCGGTCCAGCAGGCCGGCTTTCAGGAAGTCCTGCCCGAGTTCGAATAGCGCGTGATCACGCTCGCTGACCGGCAGATCCGCACGACTCAGCAGATTCTGATGCACGCGAATGGCGCGGTCCGTTTCTCCGCGGCGCCGGAACAGATTGCCCAGCGCAAAGTGAAGTTCGACAGTTTCAGGATCGAGCTTGACGACTTCGATGAACGCGTCGATCGCCTGATCCGGCTGCTCGTTGAGCAGAAAGTTGAGTCCGCGGAAATAGGAGCGCGGAAGATTGGCGCTTTCTGACAGCAGCGTCTTGAGGTCGTAGCGCGCAGCCATCCAGCCGAACGCAAAAGCGACGGGTATGACGAGCAGCCACCAGAAGTCTAGATCCATGCGATGAATGCAAATGAGCCTGAAGGCGGAAATGGAATGCCGCGCGCTATGAGCGCGGCGAACGACAAAATCAGATCAGCGGCGGCATGGGCGGCTGTTCAACGACGACCGGCGCCTCGCGGGCCACACGCAGTTCTCGCTTGAGGCGGCCATTCTCCATGCGCAGGCGCACGACAGCCGGCATCGACGAAACGAGCCCCGCGAGCAGCCCAACCCCGAAAAACGCGAGTCCAATCAGGATGAGCGGCGCCGACCACGCGTAGCCAGCGAGGAAATTCAGCGTAGCAGGTTGCGTATTGGAGAGTGCGAGCACCAGCAGCAGCACGAACACCAGTACACGGATCAGCCAGACGATAAATTTCATGAATAGATCTCTTGACGGCATTTGCGGGGTGACGCCGGCCTGATGACGCGTCGCGCCACGGTGTTGCCCGCGCCGAAGTGACCCGTATTGTAATTGAAGCCCTCGCGACTGGGCAGGAACTGGCGGATCCTGCGCTTACAGAAAAGCAGCGGTGATGATGCGGGCGGGGTTCCGGTTTGACGCGATCGTTGTGAGCTTAGTGTGGGTGGATGTGTCGCGGGGATTGGGGCTTGGACGGCGGCTTGACGGCGGCTGGGATGGCGGCTGGACGGCAGCTTGAGACTCGACGTACAAGTGGTCTTGAAGTCGACCGAGAACTCGGCGTGGAAACTGCTTGATATCTTGGCTGAAATCGCGGCTATTAAGGCGCCGGACACTGCGGCCGACAACTCAACCGGCACGTGCGTGTCCGCGGAGGTGGACCGAAAATGCGCAGGCGAAAAAAAAGCGCCCGGAGGCGCATTTCTTCTCTTTGCCGACTGGCACTGGCCGCTGACGCTACCAAAGCCACGCTGCCAAATGCACAGCGTATGGCGAAGCATTTACAGATCGTCGTCCGGCTCTTCCGCCTTCAACGGCTCACCCGCGCGACGATCGACGCGCTCGCGCAATTCCTTGCCCGGCTTGAAGTGCGGCACGTACTTCTCAGGCACCAGCACTTTTTCGCCCGACTTCGGATTGCGCCCGACGCGGGAAGGACGGCGGTTCAGGCCGAAGCTGCCGAAACCTCGAATTTCGATGCGATGACCTTTGGCAAGTGCCTCCGACATCGCATCAAGCATCGTCTTCACTGCGAAATCCGCATCTTTCAGGACAAGTTGCGGAAACCGCGTAGCCAGTTGGGCGACCAATTCCGATTTGGTCATACTGCAGCAGACCTCTCAAGAAAACGCCGAGCCGCCCCCAGGTTTTCCCCGCAAAGGGATACCTGCCGCGCAAAGACGGCAGGTTCGGGGGCGTTCCTCAATTACTGGTTCTGACCGTCGAGCTTGGCCTTCAGCAGTGCGCCGAGGTTGGTCGTGCCGGTAGCAGCTGCGCTGGAATCCGACGAAGCCAGGCCGCGGATCGCTTCCTGTTGCTCAGCCGAGTCCTTCGCCTTGATCGACAGGTTGATGCCACGCGACTTGCGATCGATGTTGATGATCATCGCGTTGACCTTGTCGCCTTCCTTCAGCACGTTACGAGCATCTTCCACGCGGTCTTGTGCGATTTCCGAAGCGCGCAGGTAGCCTTCGACTTCAGCCGACAGCTGAACCACTGCACCCTTCGCGTCTACCGTCTTGACCACGCCGTCGACGATCGAGCCCTTGTCGTTCATTGCAACGAAGTTGCTGAACGGGTCGCCTTCGAGCTGCTTGATACCCAGCGAAATGCGTTCCTTCTCGACGTCGATGCCGAGAACAATCGCTTCCACTTCGTCGCCCTTCTTGTACTTGCGAACAGCTTCTTCGCCCGTTTCCGACCACGACAGGTCCGACAGGTGAACCAGACCGTCGATGCCGCCCGGCAGACCGATGAAGACGCCGAAGTCGGTGATCGACTTGATTGCGCCTTGCAGCTTGTCGCCCTTCTTGAAATTGCGGCTGAAGTCGTCCCACGGGTTCGGCTTGCACTGCTTCATGCCGAGGCTGATACGGCGGCGATCTTCGTCGATTTCGAGAACCATGACTTCGACTTCGTCGCCCAACTGAACAACCTTCGACGGTGCAACGTTCTTGTTCGTCCAGTCCATTTCCGACACGTGGACGAGGCCTTCAATGCCCGATTCCACTTCGACGAATGCGCCGTAGTCGGTGATGTTCGTAACCTTACCGAACAGGCGCGTGCCCGACGGGTAACGACGGGAGATGCCTTCCCACGGATCGTCGCCGAGTTGCTTGATGCCCAGCGAAACGCGGTTCTTTTCCTGGTCGAACTTGAGGATCTTCGCGGTGACTTCCTGGCCAACCGACAGCACTTCGCTCGGGTGACGCACACGACGCCATGCGATGTCGGTGATGTGCAGCAGGCCGTCGATACCGCCGAGGTCCACGAACGCGCCGTAGTCGGTGATGTTCTTCACCACGCCTTCAACGATCGCGCCTTCCTTCAGCGTTTCGAGCAGCTTTGCGCGCTCTTCACCCTGGGTCGCTTCGATCACGGCACGGCGCGACAACACGACGTTGTTACGCTTGCGGTCGAGCTTGATGACGCGGAATTCGAGCGTCTTGCCTTCGTACGGGGTCGTGTCCTTGACCGGACGCGTGTCGACCAGCGAACCCGGCAGGAACGCGCGGATGCCGTTGACCATGACGGTCATGCCGCCCTTGACCTTGCCCGTGATCGTGCCGGTCACGAGTTCGTTGTTGTCGAGAGCCTTTTCCAGCGACAGCCACGAAGCCAGACGCTTCGCCTTGTCGCGCGACAGGATCGTGTCGCCATAGCCGTTTTCCAGCGCGTCGATCGCGACGGAAACGAAGTCGCCCGCCTGCACTTCTACCTCGCCCGCGTCGTTCAGGAACTCTTCGAGCGGGATGTAGGCTTCGGACTTGAGACCAGCGTTGACGACCACGAAGTTGTGGTCAACACGCACGACTTCGGCGGAGATCACTTCGCCGGCGCGCATGTCTTGCTTGGTCAGCGACTCTTCGAACAGAGCCGCAAAAGATTCGGTATTCGGGGTAGAGGTTTGCAGGTCGGACATAAAAATCGAAATTTGCATGGTTCTCGCGCTGCCCGGCTGGCCGGACGGTCAGCAACTACGGCAAGAATGCGAATGCCACGCGGGGTTAAAGGGTTAATACAACGCTTCGCGACCATCGCGAAGCACCAACACACAATGGAACTACGACTGCGGCCGCGCATTCATGTGCGACCGATGCTCGATGCATTCCAGTCACGCCTGCGGAACCAAGGCTTCGTACCATTGGACTACCTGCTCGACCGCCTGATCGACCGATAAGGCGGACGTATCGAGCAGCTTTGCATCCGCTGCGGGCTTAAGCGGCGCGGCTGCGCGCTGACTGTCACGCTCGTCGCGCTCACGCAAATCCCGGAGCAAGTTATCTATGTTAGCAGAAAAGCCTTTTTGTATCAATTGCTTATGCCGCCGCGCCGCGCGGGCTTCCACACTGGCGGTCATGAACACCTTGAGCACGGCGTCCTGGAAGATGACCGTCCCCATATCGCGACCGTCCGCGACGAGGCCCGGCTCCTTGCGAAACGCCCGCTGGCGCGCCACCAGCGCGGCCCTCACCGGGGCATGCACGGCGATCGCTGAAGCGCGGCTGCCCACTTCCTCGGCGCGAATGTCCGCCGAAACGTCCACTCCGTCGAGCTGAGCAAGGCCTTCGCGAAACGTGATATGCAGGTCGTCGATCAGCTTTACAAGGGCTTCGACGTCGTCCGCCGCGACGTTGTAGCGAATGCTGGCGAGCGCGGCGAGGCGGTACAGCGCGCCGCTGTCGAGCAGGTGGAAGCCGAGGCTGGCGGCAACCAGCGCGGCCACGGTGCCTTTGCCGGAGGCACTCGGGCCGTCGATCGTAATGACGGGCGTCTGGTGAAAGGGACGGATCAGTTTCATCGAAAGAGTCGCACGTCAGGCGATTCGCACAGGAATCAGGGTTGGGCAAGCGCGGTGAAGCGCTCGAAATAATCGGGAAATGTCTTGCCGACGCACTTCGGGTCGTTGATCCGGACAGGCACGCCGCCGAGACTCACGAGCGAAAAACACATCGCCATGCGGTGATCGTCGTAGGTGTCGATCGACGCGTTCGGAATCAGTTTCTCTGGCGGCGTGACCACCAGGAAGTCTTCGCCCTCCTGCACCTTCGCGCCGACCTTGCGCAGTTCGGTGGCCATCGCCGCGATCCGGTCCGTCTCTTTCACCCGCCAGCTCGCAATGTTGCGCAGCGTGGTCGTGCCGTCGGCGAACAGCGCGGCAACCGCTATGGTCATGGCGGCGTCGGGGATCAGGTTGAAGTCCGTGTCGATCGGCTCGAGCTTGCCGCTGTCGTGGCCGACGCCGCGCACTTCGATCCAGTCCTCGCCCATTTGCAGATTCGCGCCCATCTTGATGAGCGCATCCGCGAAGCCGACGTCGCCCTGAATGCTTGAACGGCCGACGCCCTCCACCTTCAGCGGCCCGCCGCCGAGGGCGCCCGCCGCGAGGAAATAGGACGCCGACGACGCGTCGCCCTCCACCATGATGGTGCCCGGCGATTGGTAACGCTGCCCCGCCGGCACCACGAACTGATGCCAGCCATTGCGCTCGACCTCGATGCCAAAGCGCGCCATCAGCTTGATCGTGATATCGATATACGGCTTGGAAATGAGTTCGCCGTCGACCTGAACGGTGCTCACGCCGCTTTCGGTGCGCAAAAGCGGCAGTGTCATCAGCAGCGAGGTGAGGAACTGGCTGGAGACGTCGCCGCGCACGCGGATCGGCGCCTCGGCGGAAATCTGCGCCGGGCGGATTCGCAGCGGCGGAAAACCTTCGTTTTCTTCGTAGTCGATTTTCGCGCCGATCTGCCGCAATCCATCGACCAGATCGCCGATTGGCCGCTCGTGCATGCGCGGCACGCCGTGAATGCGATAGTCGCCGCCATTCACCGCGAGTGCCGCAGTCAGCGGACGAACCGCCGTACCGGCATTGCCGAGGAACAGATCGGCCGTGCGCGCCGTGAAAGCGCCGCGCGTGCCGGTCACGACGCACGTGTCGCCGTCGCGCTTCAGACGCACGCCCAGCTTTTCGAGCGCGTCGAGCATCACGCGCGTGTCGTCGGAGTCGAGCAGGTTCGTGATTGTCGTTTCGCCTTCGGCGAGCGCCGCGAGCAGCAGCACCCGATTCGAAATGCTCTTCGAGCCAGGCAAACGAACCGTGCCGGACGCACGAGAAAATGGTCCGAGATCGAGGAATTCCATGATTAAGTCCAGTTTCCGGTTATTTGGACGCGTCGCCCGGCGCGCCGCCGCCCGCGCGTTGCTCCTGCCATTCGGTACGCGCGAGGCGCGAGCGGGCGAACACGGCTTCGAGCGCGGCGCCGTCGGCAGCCTCGATAGCCGTGCGCAGGCGCGCCAGCACCGCAGAATAGGCATCGAGTTCGTCAAGCAGTGCAACGCGGTTGGCAATGCAGACGTCGCGCCACATCTCCGGGCTCGACGCGGCAATTCGCGTGAAGTCGCGAAAGCCGCCCGCGGCGAACGAAAATTTCAGTGCGGCATCGGGCGAATTGAGAATCTGCTCGACGAGCGCGAACGACAATACATGCGGCAAATGACTGACCGAAGCGAACACGCGGTCGTGCTGCTCTGGTGCCATGTCGCGCACGAGCGCGCCAGTCGCGCGCCACATCGCCGCGATGCGCTCGACGGTACCCGGCGCATTCTCCGGCAACGGACACAGTACGACATTGCGGCCGACATACAGGTCCGGCAACGCGGCCTCGACGCCGCTCGACTCGCGCCCGGCAATGGGATGCCCTGGCACGAACTGGCCGATGCGCGCGCCCAGTGCGGCACGGGCAGCGGCGACAACGTCGGATTTGGTGCTGCCGGCGTCGGTCACGATCGTATCCGCGCCGAGAAATGGCGCAATGCACTCAAGAAGCGGCTGAGTCTGCGCGACAGGCGCCGCGAGCAGCACGACGTCGGCGTCGGCAAGCGCTTCGCGCAGCGCGGCGTCGTCGGACAATGCCGCCGAACTATCGATCACGCCGAGTTCGACCGCGCGCCCGGTCGACGCAGCCGAGCGGCCCACGCCAATTACCGTGCGCGCGCCGTCCGCTTCGCCGCGCTCGCGCAGTGCGCGCGCAAGCGATCCGCCGATAAGGCCGACACCAAAAATCACCAGCTTGTTAAAAGAAAACGCGGCCACGTCGGTCACACAAAAAGCGCGCCTTTCATATCGACGAGGCGCGTGGGTCAAGGTTCGCCGCCTAGGCGGTGGCGAGGGTTTTTTCGAGTGCGGCGATGAACGCTTCGTTTTCTTCCGGCAGTCCGATCGTGACGCGCAGCCACTGCGGTAATCCGTAGTTGCCGACCGGGCGCACGATCACGCCCTGCTTCAGCAATTCGATGTTCACGCGATTGCCGGCCGCGTCGTCATTGCCGACACGCACCAGTACGAAATTGCCGTCGGACGGTACGTATTCGAGGCCGAGCTTCTCGAACGCTTCGGTCAAACGGCGATAACCCTGCGCGTTGAGCGCCGCGCTTTTCTCCAGGAACGCCTTGTCGTTGAGCGCGGCGATAGCTGCGGCTTGCGCGAGCGTATTCACGTTGAACGGCTGACGCAGACGGTTCAGCAAGTCGGTCAACTCCGGTTGGGCGATCGCGAAGCCGACACGCAAGCCCGCGAGACCGAACGCCTTCGAAAACGTGCGCGACACGAGCAGGCTCGGATAACGGCGCACCCACTCGATGGAGTCGTAGCGCTTTTCCGCAGGCAGATATTCGGTGTACGCCTCGTCCAGAACCACTGCCACGTTGCGCGGCACCTTGTCGAGAAACGCTTCGAGCTTCGAACCTTCGATAAACGTACCGGTCGGGTTGTTCGGATTGGCGACGAAGATCAGGCGCGTGTCGTCGGTGATCGCGGCCAGCATCGCGTCGAGATCGTGCCCATATTCGACAGCCGGCACCACGATCGCCCGCGCGCCCAAGCCTTGCGTGGCGAGTGCGTAGACCGCGAACGAGTACTGCGCGTAAATGATCGACTGCCCTTTCTCGACGAACGCGTGCGCGGCAATCTCGAGAATGTCGTTGCTGCCATTGCCGAGCGTGATCCAGTCCGACGGCACGCCGTAGCGCTCGCTCAGTGCGGCCTTCAGCTCGAACGCATTCGCGTCGGGATAGCGGCCCAGCTCGCTCGCGGCTTGCGCCATCGCACGTTTAGCGGACTCCGGCATGCCGAGCGGGTTCTCGTTTGATGCGAGCTTCACGATATTCGCTTCGTCCAACCCGAACTCGCGCGCCACTTCAGAAATGGGCTTACCGGCAATGTAGGGCGCTATAGCGCGTACGTAAGAAGGACCGAAGGACGTTGTCATGAAATCTCCGAACGATTATTAGAAAAGTCGCGGCCAGCGCGCCGGCCTGCTGTCTGCGTGAGCTTACTCGCCGACCGGTGACCGTTAGCGCGCACGCGGATACGAGCCGAGAATCTTCAGAAATGCTGCCTTCTGGCCAAGCTCTTCAAGCGCGGCAGCTACAGCCGGATCGTCGCGGTGGCCCTCGACGTCGATATAAAAGTAGTACTCCCACGTACCCACGCGCGCTGGCCGCGATTCGAAGCGGGTCATCGAGACGCTATGACGCGCGAGCGGCTCCAGCAGCTTGAACACGGCGCCCGGCTCATTTGCCACCGACACGATCAGCGACGTCTGGTCGTGTCCGCTCACGCCTGTGCGCTCCTTGCCGATCATGACGAAGCGGGTGCGGTTGTGCGGGTCGTCCTGAATCAGCGCATAGGCGACTTGCAAGCCGTAGTGGGTCGCA
Organism: Paraburkholderia caledonica; assembly: GCF_000383275.1. Taxonomy (NCBI): domain Bacteria; kingdom Pseudomonadati; phylum Pseudomonadota; class Betaproteobacteria; order Burkholderiales; family Burkholderiaceae; genus Paraburkholderia; species Paraburkholderia caledonica. The sequence goes on from NZ_KB911040.1 coordinate 22,115, forward strand.
GCGCGGTCGCCCGCGATCGCCGCGACGGTCGGATCTTCCGCCGCCATGCGCGCGGCTTCCGCGTTGCTCGACACCGCCTGACGCTCCAGATGCGGCGCATTGGTCGCGAGCCAGCGCTGACATTGCGCGAGCGCCTGCGCGTGCGCACACACGCGCGTGACACCCGCAAGGCCGCCATTCAGCGTCAACAGATTGTGATGAATCGGCAACGCAAGTTCGCCGCCAATGGCCAACTGAGTTTGCAACAGCAGATCCAGCGTGCGCGATACCGCGCCTTCGGTCGAATTCTCGACAGGCACGACACCGAATTCGGCGGCGCCCGCTTCGACCGAGCGAAATACTTCGTCGATCGACGGACACGGCAGCCCCTCGATCGATTGACCGAAGTACTCGTGCATGGCCTGCTCGCTGTAGGTGCCCACCGGCCCGAGGTAAGCCGCCTTGATTGTCTTTTCTAGCGCCCGGCTGGCCGCCATGATCTCGCGCCAGATCGCGCTGATATGCTCGCTCGCGAGCGGCCCCTCGCTCATGTCCTGCAGACGGGCGATCACCTGCTGCTCGCGCTCGGGGCGAAACACCGGCGCGTTGAAATGCTTTTTGACCTCGCCGACTTCGAGCGCCACCGCGGCGCGCTGATTGAGAAGCGCGATCAGCTGCGCGTCGAGCGCGTCGATGCGTTCGCGAAGAGGTTTGAGTCGGTTATTGAGTTCGTCGTCCATGCGTGAAAACGGTCCTGCCGATAGCTGCTGGAAAAAAGCGTGCTGGAAAGGATGCGCGCGCCGAATGCCGAAGCACTCAGGCGCTGCGCTGTTCAAATTCCTTCATGTATTCGACAAGCGCTTTGACGCCTTCGAGCGGAACGGCGTTGTAAATCGACGCCCGCATGCCGCCGACGGACTTGTGGCCCTTTAGCTGCACCATTCCCCGCGCTTTCGCGCCGGCGAGGAATTCTTCATTGCGCGACTCGTCGGCGAGGAAGAACGGTACGTTCATCCGCGAACGCGAGCTACGCTCGACCTTGTTCAGATAGAAGCTGCTCGAGTCGATCGTGTCGTACAACAGCTTCGATTTTTCGAGATTACGTGCTTCGATCGCAGCAAGGCCGCCCTGCTTCTTCAACCACTTGAACACCAGCCCCGCGATGTAGATCGCATACGTGGGCGGCGTGTTGTACATGGAATTGTTCTCGGCGACGGTCTTCCATTCGAACGCCGACGGGCAAATGGCCTGCGCGCGATCCAGCATGTCCTCGCGCACGATCACGACCGTCACGCCGGCCATGCCGATATTCTTCTGCGCACCGCCAAACAGCACGCCGTATTTGGCGATGTCCATGGGACGCGACAGGATGTGAGATGACGCGTCCGCCACCAACGGCACGTTGCCGAGATCAGGAATCTCGAATGTCTCGACGCCGTGGATCGTCTCGTTCGTGCACAAGTGCACGTAAGCCGGATCGTCCGACATTTGCCATTCGGAAAATGCGGGCGCGCGCGTGAAACCGTCAGCCGTCTCGCCGCTTGCCGCAACGTGCACGGTGCCGTACTTCTGCGCTTCCTTCAGTGACTTTTGCGACCACGAACCCGTGACGACGAAGTCGGCGCGCGGCTTCCAACCGAGCAGGTTCATCGGCACGATTGCGTTTTCGCCGAGACCGCCACCTTGCAGAAACAGGATGCGGTGGCTCGCCGGCACGGCCAGCAACTCGCGCAGGTCGAGGAGCGCTTCCTCGTGGATCGACATGAATTCTTTTCCACGATGGCTCATTTCCATCACGCTCATACCGCTGCCTTGCCAGTCGAGCATCTCGTCGGCTGCCTGACGCAGCACTTCTTCGGGCATGGCCGCCGGGCCGGCGGAGAAATTAAAGACGCGCATCGTGAGATCCTGAAAGCGGCGCGAAAACGGAAGATCGCGCACGAGTCGGCGAAGAGGCCGCCGCGAAAATAAGCTGCTGAACCGGCTAGATTTATTGACAGACGAGAAACGCTGTGTCGATCTGCAACGCGGCGATCAAAACGCAGCAGACTCCACAATCTCGCGCCAAAAAATAATGGCCATTTGCGCACACGCGCAAACGGCCATTATCGCACTGTCCCCGCGAACCCGCCAAACCCGGCGGCCCGGCAAGGGGCCGCCACTGGCGCGCGAGCGCAGTATTCGCCCGAGGCTTTACTTAGCCGGCTTGACCGAAGCGACTTCCTTGTCAGCCTGGTCACGCGTCGCCTTGATCGATTGCGGCATGTACTTTTGCATCAAGCCGTTGACGACGTCGCGGCCAACCTGGTCTTGAACCTGGATGAATTTGCGGCCCGTCGGGCTCTTGTAGAACGTGGTCAGATCTTTGATTTCCGACGTGCTGTAGTACTTTGCGTAAGCATCGTACTGAGCTTGCATTGCGTCCTGGCGGAAGCTGTCCGTCGCGAAGACCTGGCCTGCGCCGTCAACCAGCTTCGGCACTGCGTTCTTTTGCAGCGTCGGGACGGAAGCCTGCTTCTGCTTGTCCGTCATCGTCTTGTTCTCGCTCAGCGCGTCCGAGAGGATAGCCGGGACCAGCTGCTTTGCTTGCATTTGCGCGCTGTTGCCGATTGCGCCGACGAGCTTCTGCGCGTCGATTGCGTCCAGCAGGTCCTTGATTGCAGCCTGCTTGGCCGGATCAACCGGTGCTGCGGCAGCAGCCGGAGCCGACGGAGCCTGGCTCTGAAGCGCTTGAGCCATTGCAAACGTCGGCACGAGGGCAGCCAGCAACGCCAGTTGTTTAAATCGTTTCTGCATCATTACTCCCTAATAGAAATTGACTTGAACTGCTTGCCGCGCAGAAAGCATGTCGGCCCGACACGCTATGTTTCCTGCGCAGCTTTCAACCGGTTAACGAATGCGCAAGCTGCGACGCAGGTCAGGCCGCACCGCCGTCTTCGACGTCGTTGCTGCCGTCGGCGGGACCTTCGGCGTCGCCTTCCACATCGACGTCTGCTTCTGCTTCGGCAACCTGTTGCAGACCTGAAAGCTTGGTCCCTTCGTCAAGGCTGATGAGTGTAACACCTTGGGTTGCACGGCCCATTTCTCGAATTTCCGACACGCGCGTACGGATAAGCACGCCCGTATTGGTGATCAGCATGATCTGCGCTTCCTGATCGACCAGCGTGGCCGCGACGACCTTGCCGTTGCGCTCCGACGTCTGGATCGCGATCATGCCTTTCGTGCCGCGACCGTGACGCGTGTACTCGGTGATCGGCGTGCGTTTGCCAAAGCCGTTTTCCGTAGCCGTGAGCACCGACTGCTGCTCGTCGCCCGCCACCAGCAACGCGATCACGTTCTGACCGTCTTCGAGTTGCATGCCACGGACGCCGCGCGCCTCGCGTCCCATTGGCCGCACGTCGTTTTCGTCGAAGCGGACCGCCTTGCCAGAATCGGAGAACAGCATGACGTCGTGTTGACCGTCTGTGATAGCCGCGCCGATCAGGTAATCGCCGTCATCGAGACCGACCGCGATAATACCCTTGCGCAACGGTCGGCTGAAGGCTTCGAGCGGCGTCTTCTTTACCGTTCCTAACGCGGTGGCCATGAACACGAACTTGTCTGCGGAAAATTCCTTGACCGGCAACACGACCGTGATCTTTTCGCCTTCCAGCAGCGGGAACATATTGACGATCGGACGACCGCGCGAATTCCGCGAACCTTGCGGCACTTCGTAGACCTTGACCCAATACACGCGGCCGCGGTTCGAGAAGCACAGAATATGGTCGTGCGTGTTCGCGATGAACAGCGTGTCGATCCAGTCGTCTTCCTTCATGGAAGTCGCCTGCTTGCCGCGACCGCCGCGCTTCTGGGCGCGATATTCGGACAACGGCTGCGATTTGACGTAACCGGCGTGCGACATGGTCACGACCATTTCTTGCGGCGTGATCAGATCTTCGGTGTTCAGCTCAGTTGCGTTCAGCTCGATCTTGGAGCGGCGCGCGTCGCCGAATTCCGACTTGATCGAGGTGAGTTCGTCGACGATGATCGCCGTAATCCGCTCCGGGCGCGCGAGGATGTCCAGCAAATCGGCAATCTGCGCCATGACGTCGCGATACTCGCCAATGATCTTGTCCTGCTCCAGGCCGGTCAGGCGCTGCAGACGCATCTGCAGAATTTCCTGAGCCTGGGTGTCGGACAAACGGTAGAGGCCGTCCGACTGCATACCGAAGGACGGATTCAATCCGTCAGGACGATAGGCTTCGCGGCCACCGGCCGACGCGTTTTCCGTTTCGGCGCGCGACAACATTTCTCGCACGAGGGAGGAATCCCACGGACGCGCCATCAATTCCTGCTTTGCGATCGGCGGAGTCGGCGCGGCCTTGATGATCGCGATGAACTCGTCGATATTGGCGAGCGCAACGGCCAGACCCTCGAGCACGTGCCCACGTTCGCGAGCTTTGCGCAGTTCGTATACAGTGCGCCGCGTCAGCACTTCCCGGCGATGCGACAGGAAGCACGACAACATCTCCTTCAGATTCAGCAGCTTCGGCTGGCCGTCGACCAGCGCGACCATGTTCATGCCGAAGGTGTCCTGAAGCTGGGTCGCCTTGTACAGATTGTTCAGGACGACTTCCGGCACTTCGCCGCGCTTCAACTCGATCACGACGCGCATACCGCTCTTGTCGGACTCGTCGCGGATATCGGAAATGCCTTCCAGCTTTTTCTCGTTGACGAGTTCGGCAATACGCTCGAGAAGCGAGCGCTTGTTCACCTGATACGGCAATTCGTCGACGATGATCGACATGCGCTGGCCGCGATCGATCTCTTCGAAGTGCGTCAGCGCGCGCATTACCACGCGGCCACGGCCGGTGCGATAGCCGTCGCGCACGCCTGCCACGCCGTAAATGATGCCGGCGGTCGGGAAATCGGGGGCCGGAACGATCTCGATCAGTTCGTCAATCGTGGCTTCCGGGTTCCTGAGCAGGTGCTGGCACGCGTCGACAACCTCGTTCAGGTTGTGCGGCGGAATGTTGGTCGCCATGCCGACCGCGATACCCGACGAGCCGTTGATCAGCAAATTGGGAATGCGCGCGGGCAGAATGGCCGGCTCGTTCTCGCTGCCGTCGTAGTTCGGCGTGAAATCGACCGTTTCCTTGTCGATGTCGGCAAGCAGTTCGTGGCCGATCTTGGCCATGCGGATTTCGGTGTATCGCATGGCCGCGGCGTTGTCGCCGTCGACCGAACCGAAGTTGCCCTGGCCGTCTACCAGCATGTAACGCAGCGAAAAGTCCTGCGCCATCCGGACGATGGTGTCGTATACAGCCGTGTCGCCGTGCGGGTGGTACTTACCGATGACGTCGCCGACGATACGTGCCGACTTCTTGTACGCGCGGTTCCAGTCGTTGTTCAGTTCGTGCATCGCGTAAAGCACGCGCCGGTGGACCGGCTTCAGGCCATCGCGAACGTCGGGAAGCGCACGCCCTACAATCACGCTCATCGCGTAATCGAGATACGAACGGCGCATTTCCTCCTCTAGGGAGATTGGCAGAGTCTCTTTGGCGAATTGATCCATTATCCGTATCTTTTACGTGCGAAGGCGACGGGAAGACGGCGCCTTCGCGTAAGCATTGCAGGCGCAACGCATCACGCGATTCTAACATGCCGGTCATCCGCGCCCGACGGTCGCACGTATACCTATTAGCGAGTGCTCGGCAAAGGCGTCAGAGCGGCGTTCAAATGCCCCATATCCGGGCCGGCCAGGCTCGATTAATGCGTGGGGCAATTTCGCGCTCAGCCATGACTGGCGGGACGCTCCGGGGGATCGGTTCTGTTGCGCATGCACCACAATTGGAAGGCGTTTTGATCGGGGGCGGATTTTTTTATCGTCGGAAGGGAACGATATGGCAAAATGCCAACGCACAAAGAGTCAGACACTGCTCGAAGTCTACACACAACGTTTTTTGTTTGGCACCAATGTTATACTTCGAGCAATGTATGACTTGTCTTCGTCAACAGGCTCGCAGTAAACCTGCGGTAATCTCAAATTCGAGAGGAGAAATATGAATAAACTTTCAAAGCTCGCGTTCATTGCAGCTACCGCAGTTATGGCTGCATCCGCAATGGCACAGTCGGTGCCGGCGTCGCGACAAGCTACCAATGACAACTGGGTGAATGGTACTGGCGAATACGTGTGGATGAACGGCACGAACGAGCTTTGCTGGCGCGATGCATTCTGGACGCCGGCAACGGCTAACGCAAAGTGCGACGGCGCACTGGTTGCCCAGGCTCCGACGCCGCCGGCACCGGTCGCACCGGCACCGGCCATCACCAGCCAGAAGATCACGTATCAGGCTGACGCACTGTTCGACTTCGACAAGGCTATCCTGAAGCCGGCTGGCAAGGAAAAGCTGGACGATCTGGCATCGAAGATCCAGGGCTTGAACCTCGAAGTCGTCGTGGCAACGGGTTACACGGACCGCATCGGTTCGGACAAGTACAACGACCGTCTGTCGCTGCGTCGCGCTCAAGCTGTGAAGGCATACCTGGTCAGCAAGGGCATCGAATCCAACCGTATCTACACGGAAGGCAAGGGCAAGCGCAACCCGGTCACGACCGGTTGCAACCAGAAGAACCGCAAGCAACTCATCGCCTGCCTCGCACCGGATCGTCGCGTGGAAGTCGAAGTTGTCGGTACTTCGAAGCAGTAAGCTACAAACTACCGCAGTACAAAAAGCCCCGCTTCGGCGGGGCTTTTTTTTGCGCAGACTGCGCAGATCGCCGATCAATCCAGGCGAGCGCCGCCAACCGCTTGCACGCGCGGGCGGCATTTTGCCGCCCCGGCCCCTCGCCTATATACTCCGGGTTTATCCTCGAGCGCCCGCTCACCGCTCTCATCGAGGCAGCTTCGCCATGACCAACGCCGATCCCCACGAACTACAGAAATTCAGTGACCTTGCGCATCGTTGGTGGGACCCAAACGCCGAGTTCAAACCGCTGCATGAACTCAACCCCGTTCGCTTGAACTGGATCGACGCCCACGCGCATCTGGCCGGCAAGCACGTGCTGGACATCGGTTGCGGCGGCGGCATTCTGTCCGAGTCGATGGCCGGCTTGGGTGCGCACGTCAAAGGAATCGACTTGTCGAGCGAAGCTCTTGGCGTCGCCGATCTTCACAGCCTTGAAAGCGGTGTAACGGTTAATTACGAGGAGATCGCCGCCGAGGCGCTCGCCGCACGTGAGCCGGGCACCTACGACGTGGTCACCTGCATGGAAATGCTGGAACATGTGCCGCAGCCCGCAGCGATCGTCGAGGCGTGCAAGACGCTCGTCAAACCGGGCGGCTGGGTGTTCTTTTCCACGCTCAACCGTAACGTGAAGTCATACCTGTTTGCGGTGATCGGCGCGGAATACGTTGCGCGCATGCTGCCCAAAGGCACGCACGACTATGCGCGTTTTATCCGTCCGTCCGAACTCGCGGGCTTCGTGCGAGCCGCCGGCCTGCGCACTGCAGACATCAAGGGTATTGTCTATAACCCGCTCAGCAAGCACTTCGCGCTTTCCGCAGACACGAGTGTGAACTACATGCTCGCCTGCCGCCGCGACGCCTGATCCGCCCGAACGCCGACCCAATCCAATCGATGAGCGATCCTACGCCCCTGCCCCAACGCGAAGACCACGAAGACGCACTGGGTCTTTGCCAAGCCGTGCTGTTCGACCTCGACGGCACGCTGGCCGATACGGCGCCAGACCTTGCCGCCGCCGTCAACAAGATGCGCCATGATCGCGGGCTGGATATGGTCCCGCTCGAACGACTACGGCCGCTCGCGTCGGCTGGCGCGCGAGGGCTGCTCGGCGGGGCGTTTGGCATTGGGCCTGACGACCACGAGTTCGCATCGATGCGCGAGGAGTTCCTCGCCAACTACGAAGCGGACCTTTGCATCGAAACCACGCTCTTTCCCGGCATCCCCGAACTGCTCGATGAACTCGACGCGCGAGGCGTGCGCTGGGGCATCGTCACGAACAAGGTCGCGCGGCTCACGGAACCGCTAGTCGCGCAACTGGGTCTGGAAGAGCGGGCGGGCTGCGTGGTCAGCGGCGATACGACTCCGCACTCGAAACCACACCCGGCGCCGTTGCTGCACGCCGCTCGCGAACTCGACGTGACGCCCGAGCGCATCGTCTACGTCGGCGACGATCTGCGCGATGTGCAGGCGGGGTTTGCTGCCGGCATGAAGACGGTGGCTGCGGCCTACGGCTACTGCGGCGACGATATTCCGCCGACGCAATGGCATGCCCAGCATGTCGTGCAGTCGCCGGCCGAGCTGCAGAAGCTGCTTCGCGACATCGGTTAGCGACCGGCCTCGGCACGGGCCCGAACGGACAGCTCACATCCACCAGGAATGGGCCAAGACACGGCCGTCAAACTATTGTAAAATATACGTTGGCTCGAAGTTCTGAGCAACGAACCGCGGGGGCGACCTGGTTTCGACAGGGGTTGCGAAGCGGCTAGGGCATGTCGAGGACCCGTAACCTCGTTAATCAATGGGAAAAACGTAACTGCAAACGACGATACGTTCGCACTGGCAGCCTAAGGGCCGCCGTCCTCTGCCTAGTTCACTGACGGGCTAGAGTCGCAAGACCGGTAGCAATACCGACAGAGGTCATATACGTCAGTTAAGCCTTGACGGAGTCACGACGTCCGGGTCGAAAATCTAGTGAATCGCCGTAGTGCAGCGTGTTCGTCCGCGTCACTATGGTTAAATCAAATGACAGAACTAAACATGTAGAACTGGTCGTAGAGTGCTTCTGGACGCGGGTTCGATTCCCGCCGCCTCCACCAGACACCTTTCAGGCAAATGGCAATGCCTTAACGAATACCCCGACGGCGCTAGCCGCTCGGGGTTTTTTGTCTTTAGATCGCCAGCGCTTCGGCATGGCGATCCCACCCACCACGAACTGTGCAGCGCAGATTGCGTCGGCGCTCATTGCTGACGAATAGAGCCCAGCGCGCGTTGCACGGCCGCATCAATCGCTGCCGGCTGCGGATCCGTGCCGGCTACGCTTTGTGGAGGCTGGGTACCAACCACCGCCAGCGGCATCTCATTACCCGCTGCAGCCGTCTCTATCTTTGCCTCAACCGCCACCCGCTCCACCTTGGCATCCACCACCGCGTGTTGCACATCCACGCGAGTCGCCGGCTGACGGTCTCTAACGTTCAGCACGAGTTCATTAACGCGCGCCACTTCGTCGAGATCAAGGCTCGCCGTTGCCGCCTTCAACTGAAGAAGCCCAACAACTGTTGCATACCGTGCCCGAATAAGATCGCGGCGATTCGCGAAAAACGCGTCGGATGCCCGCAGTACATCTGCGCTCCCGCGACTGCCCACGCGATAGCCGACCTTCGTCGCGTTGAGCGCGGCGCGCGAACTCTGCACCAATCGCGACAGTGCTTCCACGCGGGCGACGCCGGCAAGAAAGCGCGACCAGTATTCCCGCGCGCTAGCGCCCGCCGATCGTGTCGCCGCAACCAGTTCGTCCTGTGCCCTGTCTTCGAGTGCCAGTTTTTCGTCGATGTTCGCGCTCGTTGCACCGCCTTCGAAAATGGGGATGCTCATCGACAGCATCGCCGTCGTTGTCGTCGTCGGGCGGACGTAGCCGGACGCTGCGCCGGCTGGCGTATGGCTCGCCGTCAGATTCACGACCGGTAACCGAGCTGCGCGAGCCTTCTCGACCTCGAGTTCTGCAATGCGCCGATCGATCTGCCTCAGTTGCACCGTGTAGTCGTGCGCCTCGGCTTGCGAGGCCCAGCTTTCCATATCTTCCGGGTACAGCCCTGGCATGACTGCGGCGTCCGACAAGCGCGACAGCCCCGCAAACCGCTGCCCCGTGAGGTGTTCCAGCGCGAGCCGTTTCAACTGCAAGTCGTCCCGGGCGTCCAATTGTTGCGATCGCGCCTGTTGGCAAGCCGCCTCGGCTTCCTGCACATCGATCACCGTGGCCTCGCCGGCACGCCGCCGACGCCGCAGTTCTTCCAGGTGCACATCCAGCGCCGCCGTGTAGTCGTCGGCGCGTGTCAGTTCGTCTTCGGCTGCGAGTTCGTCGAAGTACGTTTGCACGGCTCGCAGAATGGCCGATTGCTGCGCACGCGCGAGATCGACCGCGCCGCGCGCCTGAACGAAATCTGCCTGCTTATAAGTGGTCCACCTGCTCCAGTCGAAAACAGGCTGCGTGAGCGCGACAGTCCACCCGTTCTGCCAGTAGTGGGTGTTCGGAACGCCCTCGGTCACCGTGCTGTTGTACGCCCGCCCCCAACCCGCCGCCACTTGTGGCAGCAGCGCCGCGCGGGCTTTCGGCAATGCCTCTCCCGCGGCTCTCGAGCCGGCGCGAAACGCCGCCAGATCCGCGTCGTGATCGGTGCTCTGCTCCACCACGGTGAGCAGATCGACAGCCTCTGCGGCCTCTGCGTAAACCACGCTGCTGAACATAAGCAGTGCGCTCGCGATCGTGCGTTTATTCATCCGTCAGAACTCGCTCGCGAGCCTCGCATCGCAGTTCACCGTCGACCAATCGATAGCGCGTGTCGAACGCCGAAGCGAGCGACATGTCATGCGTAATCACGACCACCGTGCGTTCGAGACGCAGCAACAAGTCGACAACATGCCGCACGGATGCGGGGTCGAGGTTCGAAGTCGGCTCATCGAGCAGCAGCAGTTCCCGCTGCTGATACAACGCGCGGGCCAGCAGCAGCCTTTGCCGCTGGCCCGCTGAAATATTCGCGATCGTGTCGCTAATCACCGTGCGCGTGCGCATCGGCAGGCGCATCACATCGGGCAGCAAGCCGACGTCGTCTAGCAATGCATGAATGCGCGCCTCGTCCGCATTGCCCGCGAAAAGTGAGACGTTGTCGGCAATCGAGCCGTGCAGGATCAGATCGCCCTGCCGCATATGAACGGCATGTCGTCGGATTTCATCGACGCTGAGATTTGGCCACGCGATCCCGTTTAGCGTGATCTCGCCTTCCTGCAGCGGCTCGGCTGCGGCAAGCAACTTGAAGAGCGTCGACTTGCCGGTTCCCGAGGCGCCGGTAATCACAATCTTGTCGCCCCGCCGGATCACGATGTTCGCGTCCTTCAGCACCGGTTGATCGGAAACGCCGTAGCGGAACGTGACGCCGCGCACGTCGATGCGCTCGAACGTTCGCACCTCGACGGCCTTATGCATCTCGCCGGGCTCGGTGTACCGCTCCGCTTCGCCATCGACGATATCGCCCACGCGCGCAACCGGAACACTCAGCATGAAATATTCGAAGGCTGCGTTGACGGCTCGCGCAAAGCGCTCGGACAGCAGCGACTTGTAGATCAGAAACGAATAGAAGACGCCCACCGAAATCGTGCCGCTCAACATCAGACGCGCGGCGAACCAGCTCACCGCGATCATGTCCGCGTAGTCCACAAGTTTCAGGATCGCGTCGCGTGCGCTCGCGAAGCGGCTGTTCTTCACCAACGCCGCCATATACGCGCGATATTTCCCCATGAAGATCGCTGTGCGCCGCGCCTCGCCCTGCGACAGCTTGATCAACGAAGCCGCGCGGATCGTTTCGATAAGCGTGTCGTCGCAGCGCGCCGACTCCTCCAGCACCAATGCATGGGTGTCGCGCATGCGCGAAAACAACGCGAAGGACACCGCCACGTAGACCATGAAAATCAGCACGGCGATCAGCGTGAGTTGCCTGCTTTGTACCAGCATCAATGCGAGCGCGAGCATGCCCACCGCGACGTCGATACCTGACGAGATCGTAGTGCGCGTGGTGAAGGCGCTGATTTCGTCTTGCGCCTTCACGCGCGCAAACAGATCGCCGACGTGACGCTTCTCGAAGTACGGTATGGGGTTGCGCAACAGTTGCGCCACGATTCCCTCGGTCATGTTCATCTGCACCAACCCGTGCAGAAGCTCGACGAGGTAGGTCTGAACGTACTGGCTCAACGCACCGACGATAAAAATACCGGCGAACGTCAGCATCAATACATTGAGCAGATTCAGGTTGTCAGCGGCGACGACGTCGTCGAGCAACAGATTGCCGAGGTACGGCATGGCGAGAATCGCGAACTGGCTGCCGAGCGCGACGAACATCACCTTGGCGATCTGCGCGGTGAGTTGCGGATTGAGCGCACGCACGCGAGCCAGCGCGCCTGGCACACGCGACTTGTTGCGCACACGCGGCATGGCTGGCGTCGGCGCACATTCGAGCAGGTAGCCGGACACATTCGCGACAAAGGTGTCCATGGAGATGCGCCGCCGCCCGCTCGCCGGATCGATCACTTTCACATAGCCGCGCCCGCAATTCTCGAAAACGACGAAATGCGCGCCGCCGAAATGCAGAATCGAACCGCGCTTGATGCTCGGCAGATCGCCGGCGTCAAAGCGGTACGCCTGCACGGCGAGACCGAATTCGACTGCCACGTCGTACAGGTCCATCAGCGAGAGGCCGTTGGCTGAGATCGGCCTGAATGCCTGCAACTCACGCACTTCAATGGCTCGGCCGAAGTGCGACAGGACCATGGCCAGACACGCGTAGCCGCACTCGGCAACTTCGTTTTGATAGATCGCGCGCATCGTCAAGCTCGCAACATGCGGAAAAATGGCGCGAGCACCCATTCGGCGATGGTGCGCCGTTCGATCACGATGCTCGCCGTCGCGGCCATGCCGGGCAGAATGTCGAAGCGTTGCTGTTCGAACTTGAACTTGTCGTCGCTCAACGTGGCCCATGCCATATAGTCGCCTTGCGCACCGCGCGGCTCCGAAGCGCCCGCCGGTGACATTCCTGATCGCACCGTGGTGCGGGAGATCGAATCAATGCGCGCCGCGTAGCTGCCGAATTTTGCATAGGGAAACGCGTCGAACTTGAGCCGCACAACTTGCCCTTCGCGGATAAAGCCACGCCGTCGCGAAGGAATACGCAATGCAGCGCGCAACGGCCCCTTCTCGCCGGTCGATATCACGAGTGCGACGTCGTCCGTGGCCAGCGTGCGGCCGGGAACGAGCCCAGAAAAAGTAACGACGCCCGCCTTCGGCGCGGAAATGGTCGCGTCCTGGCGAATCTGCTCGAACCGCACACGAATGTCCTGGAGTTCGCGCGCATGGCGCGCTTCGAGTTCAGTCAGCTGCGCACCAAGCCCGGTTTGGGTTCCGAGTGCCGCGCCGAGTTCGGCGTTCAATTGTTGACGGCGCGCGGCGCTCTGCGCAACTGATACCTTCGCCTGATGCGTCACCGCCCTCGCCTGTTCGACGCGGTCTGCGGTGACGTAGTCCGCCACCGATTCGAGCCGTGCGACCGTACGTTGCGCTTCGTTGGCTAATTGCTCGTTCTGGCTCAATTGCTCATCGAGCGCGAGGATCTCCGCCCGACGGCTTTGCGCGGCAAGACGTGCGGCATTCAGTTGCGCGCTGAGGTCGGCTTTGCGCTGCGTGTATTGCGCTTCGCTCGTACGAATCTGCTCGTCACGGTCATGCGCGTCAAAAGCCGGGCGCTGCCGGCCGTCGCTCGCCAGCGAAAGATCGCGCTCCAGCCTGAAGAGCGGTGCGCCCTGCCCGACGCGCGCCGAGGTGCTGACATAGATGTCCGAAACCAGTCCGCTCAGCCCCTGGATCTTGATTTCCGACGGCGACACGATTTCCGCGCGCACGTCCTGTTTCAGCTCCACGTCGTGAACGAACGCGAAAACGACCGCGACAACGATGAGCGTGGACGCCGCATAAGCGAGCCAACGCCACGAGACGTCCCTGAATTGTGGGAGATAGATCGGTTCCATAGCCTCGTTGCTGCCGGATGCCAGCCGGTGCTGGTCTGTGCGCATTTCTATGCCTGCGCGCTTTTGGGACGAATGCAATACCGCGGCTCATGCGCTGGGCGGGAAAGCTTTAGCGAACGGGCGCGAACGAGTACATCGAGGGATGGCCGGCAACCAGCCAATCCGAATAGTTGTTCGCGGCCGCGGCTTCGATGTACCTCGCAACCTGCTGAACGGCACCTGTCGCGGCAAGCGGCAACGGCTCGAACATTTCGGCGCCGAAGCGGCCGCGCTCAAAGCGCAGATAGAACGGCAGCAATATCGCGTCGAACTGCGCGCCCAACCGGAACACACCGTTATGAATTCGCGCGTTGCGCCCAAACATGGAGACGCTCACCGTCTCCATGGGATAACGGTGCAGTGCGAACGGAGGCACGTCGGCAAATAACACCGCGACGCCACTGCGCTTCAACGCGCGCGCGACACGCAGGCCGAGGCCATTGCGATCGTCTTGCCCGTAGGTATACAGCACGTTCACGCCTGGTATGAGCGAGTGATCATCGCCATACATATCTCGTGGCACGCCGGACACCACGGCGATCGATTCGAGTCCGAGCAACGCCCGCAATTCGTCGATGACATAAATGTTCGCGTATTGCGACACATAGTGAAACGGCGACACGATGACCGGGCGACCGGGTTCGTTTGCCTGCAACTGCCTGATTCGTGCGGCGAGTGAACTCGCGATCTGCTGCAGGTCGGACCATGCTTCGCTGCCCCGCGACAGCCGGCCAAAATAAATCCGCTGGTCGATCAGGCGCTCGCGGAAGCGGCCGGCGGCAACGCGGCCCGGGTTGCGCAGTGGCAAGTCAAGTACGTCGCGGCCCATCTCGTAACGGCACAGGCCTTCCCACCGGGCACGCGCATCGACGAGCCGATAGACCCTCCATAAAACGGCGGACAGCGGCTCGATTGCCGATCGCGGCATGCGCGCAATCAACGCGACCTGTACGCTGCGCCTCGCACTCGCGATCCGGTTGCGCAGGAAAGTCAGCACGTTCCACCCGACGACCCACGGCTTCATGTTGGCGTTCGTTCGTGTGCCGGGACCTCGCCAGCGGGCGCGGTTCCGGCACGGTCGAGCATTAGGCGCGCGACTTGACCGGAGCAGCGCTCTTCAGCGTCGTCTGCGTCGTCTTTGCGGTGCTGCTCTTGCAGCAGCCGCCGGCAACAGCTGATTTGGCCAGTTCATTACGGTTGATTTTTTGCATTTTTGTTTACTTAAGTTAACTGAATAAATGATTAGCTCGAGAGTAATTTCTTGCTCATCGAGCGGCGCAGATTCTAGCACTCGGGTTTTTTTAAAAAACGGCATCTTGACGGAATTTTTCATTTATCTTTATTCATCAGAATTTTCTTTGTTTAATCCATGAATATTCCGGATTACGTTGCCCGGCGGCGTACATGGCGAGCCTGCCCCGGCTATGACGGCTGTGACCATCGGATCGACCAGTCGGTTCTATTTCCAGGCGTGGTATGGGCGCACGCTAAAAATACCATCAATCATTTTTGTTAATGACCGCGTGTTCATGAAAAACATACACCCGGCTAATTCGCTGCCCCTACATACAATGCGAAACATTCCTACATCAAAATAGGAATTAACCTAATTCAACAAAGCCGCGATAAATCGCGCCTTGCAACATCGCGACGCGTTGCTAAACCCGAATCCGTCGCCTACTGTGACAGTGCGAGCGCAAACGCACCGGGAACGAGATGACGACGCGAATGAACATCGGGCCGCAAGTGAATAGCGAACACATCCGGCACACGTGGAATAAACCTCCCGGCTCGTTCGTTGATACCTCGCGCGCGGACGCGAGCCGCCCTGCGCGCTAACAACTCACACGATCACAAACAACAGGAGCCGACATCATGCGCAAAACCCTCTTCTGCCTCGCCTTGCTGGCACTGCAACAGGCCGCTTTTGCCGAACCCCCGAAGGTTGTCGACGGCCGCTTCGTTACCGCCGACGGCATGACGCTCTACACGTTCGACAAGGACACGACGCCGGGCGTCAGCGCCTGCACGGGCGGCTGCATGAGCTATTGGCCGGCTGCCGTGGCGAGCCCCTCCGACAAACCGTCCGGGGACTGGACACTGATTCCGTCGGCGGACGGCAAGCAGCAATGGGCGTACAAAGGTCATCCGCTTTATCGCTACTCGGCGGACAAGCAGGCGGGGGACGCAAAAGGAGACGGCTTCAAGGACGTCTGGCACACGGCAAAGCCCTAACCGGCGCCCAGGCGCATAACCAACGAAAAACGCCGGCAAAGCGCCGGCGTTTCAACTAGCAGAAATGCACTAGCAGCCTACTCGTCTTTCGGACAGCGCAGGTTGCAGCCATTCGGGTCGCCCAGGTCGCCGCGCTTGCGCATGGCCGACTTCTTGTCCGACTGATATTTGTCCGACGGCGCGGAAGCCGCGAACGGCATTTGCGGATGTTCAGCAAGCCGGAACTGCTCCTGCAGAATTCCGCCCGGCACGCCCGGCGAATTCTGCGCGAAAGCGACCGGAATGGTCACGAGGAGCAAACCAGCCGACGCTGCGGCGGCGCATGCATGTACAAGAGCTTTCATATCGATTCGTAGCGCGGCCTGGCGCGCGGTTGGGCAAAAGCGGAAGCTTAGAGAGTATCCCAAACGAAAGCCATACGCAGCGTCGAACGCGCCACGATGTTTACAACCGCTTACGCGCCTGCTCCGCTCAATCCTGCCTCGAGGTCCACGACTTTGCCGCACTCGCGCGGATCGTAGCCTTGCAGTTGATCGACGCTTTCGTGAAACGCGCTGCCGCGCAACAGTTCGATCACCGTGGACAGCGGCTCGCGCTCGAGCCGCGCGCGGTCGCATGCGAAGTAATAGTCTTCGTCGACGGCAGGAATGAAGTCGAGCCCAAAATGATGCGCCGCCGGTTCCACGCCAAAGCCCACGTCGGCCATGCCGCTCGCAACGAATGCGGCGATCGCCGAATGCGTAAGCTCCGCCGACGCATAACCATTCACGCGATCCGGGTCGATGCCGAGCTTCGTCAGCGCCAGATCCAGCAGCATGCGCGTGCCGGAGCCATGTTGACGATTGACGAAGCGGATATCGTCGCGCGCGAGGTCGCTCAGGCCGCCGATGGTCTTCGGATTACCCTTGCCCAGAAAAAGCCCCTGCTTGCGCCGCGTCAGATGCACGAGCACATGGCGTTGCGGATCGAGCCAGCGCCGGTACGTATCGGCGCAAGCCTCGCGAAACTCGCCGAGCGGCAAGTGGAAGCCGGCCAATTCACACTCGCCGCGCGCGAGCGCACTCACGGCGTCCGCACCGTCGCGGTATTTGATTTCGACGGGCAGCTCGTTCGCGACCAGCGCGGTCACGAGCGCCGCCACGGCATAGCCATGCGATGCGTGAATGCGCACGTGATCGACGGGCGGCGCGAGCCAACGATTCAGATCGCTTGCCACCTCGCTCGCCAGCGCCTGCATATTGCCGTCGAGCCGCTCGCCGCATAAACGCTGGGCACGCAGCACCGCGTGGCCGAGCTCCGATAGCACCGAACCTCGGCCACGCTCCTTCGCGATCAGCGGACCGCCCAGACGCTCCTCGATTCCGCGCAACAAACCCCACGCGTGACGGTAGGACAAACCCTTAAGCGCCGCCGCCTGCGCAATGCTGCCCGACTCGTTCACGAGAGCGAGCAACGGCACGACGTCCGACAGGCTTGCCTCCCGACCGTCCGGACCCTTCAACACCAGTTGCGCGTGGCACTCGATTCTGATCATATATGTACAGGTTTCTCCTATTGCATAGGCCGTTTCGCCCGCCTATCGTTCGGCTATCCCATATCGAATAAACGAAGCATAAGTGCACACATTATGAATAACAAGTGCATATATGACTTTGGAGGAGCCCCCACTTGGACGATCTCATCGCCTTCGCGCCGGAACAGCTCGTAGAGCGTCATGCGCTGCCTGGCAAGTCGCTGCTAGCGGTGCTGCACGCGATTCAGGACGAACTCGGTTACGTGCCGCCCGCCACGGTGCCATCGCTCGCTCGCGTGATGAACCTGTCGCGCGCGGAAGTGCACGGCGTCATTACCTACTACCACCATTTCCGCACGAGTCCGGCGGCGCCCGTCACGGTGCAACTGTGCCGCGCGGAAGCCTGCCGCAGCATGGGCACCGAGGCGCTCGCGCAGCACATCGAGGCGCACACGGGCTGCCGCTTCGATGCGGGGCATGAAACCGGCGACGCGGTCGAGCTCGAGTCGGTGTACTGCCTTGGCCAATGCGCGCTGTCGCCTGCGATGATGGTCAACGGCACGCTCCATGCCAAGGTTACGCCGCAGAAATTCGACGCCATTTTCGCGGCCGCCAGCAAATGCGTGGAGGTGACGGCATGACGCGCATCTATGTTCCCCGCGATTCGTCGGCGCTCGCACTCGGCGCCGATGCGCTGGCCGACGCGATCAAAGCCGAGGCCGCACGCCGCGGCATCGCGATAGACCTGATTCGCAACGGCTCGCGCGGCTTGCTGTGGCTCGAACCGCTCGTCGAAGTGCAAACGGCCGAAGGCCGCGTCGGTTATGCGAACGTCGAGGAAAGTGACGTAGGCGCGCTCTTCGACGCGGGCTTCGTCGACGGTGGCGAGCATGCTCGCCGCGTCGGCGTGGTGGACGAGATTCCGTATCTGAAGAAGCAACAGCGTCTGACGTTCGCGCGCATCGGCATCACCGACCCGCTTTCCACCGACGACTACGTTGCGCACGGCGGTCTCGAAGGCTTGCGCCAGGCGTTGCAAACCGACGGCGACGCGGCATGCGAAGCGCTGATCGAATCGGGCCTGCGCGGACGCGGCGGTGCCGCGTTCCCCGCCGGCATCAAATGGCGCACGGTGCGCGCGGCGAAAGCCGCGCAGAAGTACATCGTCTGTAATGCGGACGAAGGCGACTCCGGCACCTTCTCCGATCGCCTCGTGATGGAGAGCGACCCGTATGTGCTGATAGAAGGCATGATCATCGCGGGCGTCGTGACCGGCGCAACGGCCGGCTACATCTACGTGCGCAGCGAATATCCGCATTCGATCGCGACGCTGGAAGCCGCAATTGCAAAAGCGCGCGCCGCCGGCTGGCTTGGCGACAGCGTGCTCGGCTCCGCGCATCGGTTCGAATTGTTCGTCGCGAAGGGCGCCGGCTCGTACGTCTGCGGCGAAGAAACCGCGCTGCTCGAATCGCTCGAAGGCAAGCGCGGCATCGTCCGCGCGAAGCCGCCGGTGCCCGCGCTGGTCGGTCTGTACGGCCAGCCGACGGTGATCAACAACGTCATCACGCTCGCCACGGTGCCGATCATCTTCGCGCGCGGCGCGGCGTTCTACAAAGATTTCGGCATGGGCCGTTCGCGCGGCACGCTGCCGTTCCAGCTGGCAGGCAACGTCAAGCAAGGCGGACTCGTGGAACTTGCCTTCGGCGTGACACTGCGCGAACTGATTCACAACTACGGCGGCGGCACGGCAAGCGGCCGGCCCGCGCGCGCCGTGCAAGTCGGCGGCCCGCTCGGCACCTATCTGCCGGAAAGCCAGTGGGACATTCCGATGGATTACGAAGCGTATGCGGCGGTCGGCGCCGTGGTCGGCCACGGCGGTCTCGTCGTGCACGACGACACGTCGAATCTGGCCGAACTCGCGCAATACGCGATGCACTTCTGCGCGCTCGAATCCTGCGGCAAGTGCACGCCGTGCCGCATCGGTTCCACACGCGGCGTCGAAGTGATCGCACGAATCCGTAACGGCGACACGTCCACGCGGCAAGTGCAGTTGCTGCGCGATCTTTGCGACACGATGGTGTCCGGCTCGCTGTGCGCGATGGGCGGCATGACACCTTACCCCGTGCTGTCCGCACTCGACCATTTTCCTGAAGACTTCGGTCTCGCCGACGCTCGCGCCGACGCACCGAAAGCCGCGGCCTGAACGAGGAGCCCAACCATGTCAGACATGCTCAACACTCCTGCCGGCGGCTGCGGCTCCGGCAACTGCGCGTGCAAATCGCAAGCGCAAGCACAATCGCGCACCCCGCGCTCCTACTTCGACGACACCGACTACGGCACGCCCGAGCGTCACGCCGACATCGACGTGACGTTAGAAATCGACGGCCAGGCGGTAACGGTGCCGGCCGGCACGTCGGTCATGCGCGCCGCTATCGAAGCCGGCGTGAATGTGCCGAAGCTCTGCGCGACCGATTCGCTGGAACCGTTCGGCTCGTGCCGCCTGTGTCTCGTCGAGATTGAAGGCAAGCGCGGCTATCCGGCCTCGTGCACGACGCCGGTCGAAGCGGGCATGAAGGTGCGCACACAGAGCGATCGTTTGCAATCGCTGCGCCGCAATGTGATGGAACTGTATATCTCCGATCACCCGCTCGATTGCCTGACCTGCCCCGCGAACGGCGACTGCGAACTGCAGGACATGGCAGGCGTTACCGGCCTGCGCGAAGTGCGCTACGGTATCGACGGTGCGAATCACCTGCAGGACAAGAAGGACGAATCGAATCCGTACTTCACGTACGATCCGGCGAAATGCATCGTCTGCAATCGCTGCGTGCGCGCATGTGAAGAAACCCAGGGTACGTTCGCGCTGACCATCGCGGGCCGCGGTTTCGAATCGCGCGTGGCGGCGAGCGAAAACCAGCCGTTCATGGAATCGGAATGCGTGTCGTGCGGCGCGTGCGTCTCCGCGTGCCCGACCGCCACGCTTCAGGAAAAGACCGTGGTCATGCTCGGCCAGGCCGAACATTCGGTCGTCACCACCTGCGCGTATTGCGGCGTCGGCTGCTCGTTCAAGGCCGAAATGAAGGGCAACCAGGTCGTGCGCATGGTGCCGTTCAAGAACGGTCAGGCGAATGAAGGTCACGCGTGCGTGAAGGGCCGCTTTGCATGGGGCTATGCGACGCACAAGGACCGCATCACCAAGCCGATGATCCGCGCGAAAATCACCGATCCGTGGCGCGAAGTCAGCTGGGAAGAGGCGATCAATTACGCAGCTTCCGAATTCCGCCGCATCCAGGCTAAGCATGGACGCGATTCGATCGGCGGCATTACATCGTCGCGTTGTACGAACGAAGAAACGTACCTGGTGCAGAAGCTCGTGCGGGCCGCGTTCGGCAACAACAACGTGGACACCTGCGCACGCGTCTGCCATTCGCCGACCGGCTATGGCCTGAAGACGACGCTCGGCGAATCCGCGGGCACGCAGACGTTCGCCTCGGTCGATAAGGCCGACGTGATCATGGTGATCGGCGCGAATCCGACCGACGGCCATCCGGTGTTCGGCTCGCGTCTGAAGCGCCGCGTGCGCGAAGGCGCGAAACTGATCGTGGTCGATCCGCGCCGCATCGATATCGTCGATACACCGCACGTCAAGGCGTCGCATCATCTGCAATTGCGTCCGGGCACGAATGTCGCCATCGTCAACGCGCTCGCTCACGTCATCGTGACCGAAGGGCTACTGAACGAAGCATTTATCTCCGAGCGCTGCGAGGGACGCGCGTTCGACCAATGGCGCGATTTCGTCGCACTTCCGGAGAATGCGCCTGAAGCAACGGAAGCCGTGACCGGCGTGCCGGCCAAAGACGTGCGCGAAGCCGCGCGCATCTATGCAACGGGCGGCAATGCCGCGATCTACTACGGCCTCGGCGTCACTGAACACGCACAGGGTTCCACGATGGTGATGGGCATTGCGAACCTCGCGATGGCCACCGGCAACATCGGCCGTGAAGGCGTCGGCGTCAATCCGCTGCGCGGCCAGAACAACGTGCAGGGTTCGTGCGACATGGGCTCGTTCCCGCACGAGCTGCCGGGGTATCGACACATCAGCGATACGATCGTGCGCTCGCAGTTCGAGGACGCGTGGAATGTCACGCTGCAAACCGAACCGGGTCTGCGCATTCCGAACATGTTCGAAGCAGCACTCGACGGCAGCTTCATGGGCCTGTATTGCCAGGGCGAAGACATCGTACAGTCGGACCCGAACACGCACCACGTGGCCGCTGCGTTGTCGTCGATGGAATGCATCGTCGTACAGGACATTTTCCTGAACGAGACCGCGAAGTATGCGCATGTGCTGCTGCCCGGCTCGACGTTCCTCGAAAAAGACGGCACGTTCACGAATGCGGAGCGCCGCATCTCGCGCGTGCGCAAGGTCATGCCGCCGGTGCCGGGCTACGCCGACTGGGAAGTCACGCTGCTGCTTTCACGCGCACTCGGCTATGAAATGGACTACGCGCATCCGTCCGAGATCATGGACGAAATCGCGCGTCTCACGCCGACC
The DNA here is from genome assembly GCF_000383275.1 of Paraburkholderia caledonica. Classification (NCBI taxonomy): domain Bacteria; kingdom Pseudomonadati; phylum Pseudomonadota; class Betaproteobacteria; order Burkholderiales; family Burkholderiaceae; genus Paraburkholderia; species Paraburkholderia caledonica. The sequence continues at coordinate 44,226 of NZ_KB911040.1, forward strand.
TTCCACGGCGTGTCGTACAAAAAAATCGACGAACTCGGCAGTATCCAGTGGCCTTGCAACGAAGAGGCGCCCGACGGCACGCCGACCATGCACATCGATACGTTCGTGCGCGGCAAGGGCAAGTTCGTGATTACGAAGTTCATCGCGTCGCCGGAAAAAGTCACCCGCAAATTTCCGCTGCTCCTCACCACCGGGCGCATTCTGTCGCAGTACAACGTGGGTGCGCAAACGCGCCGCACGGAGAACTCGCGCTGGCACGACGAGGACCGCCTCGAACTGCATCCGCACGACGCGGAAGAACGCGGCATCAAGACCGGCGACTGGGTCGGCATCGAATCGCGCGCGGGACAGACCGTATTGCGTGCGAAGGTCACCGAGCGGATGCAGCCCGGCGTCGTCTATACGACGTTCCACTTCCCCGAATCGGGCGCGAACGTGATTACGACCGACAGCTCGGACTGGGCGACCAACTGTCCGGAATACAAGGTCACGGCGGTGCAGGTCATGCCGGTCGAACAGCCGTCGCAATGGCAGAAAGAGTATTCGCGCTTTAACGCGGAGCAACTCGAACTGCTGAAGCAGCGCGAGATGGCCAACGCGACCGCGGGTAAGTGAGGCGAGCCATGGACACACAGAATCTGATCGACATGGCAAACCGCATCGGCGACTTTTTCGATTCGATGCCGGATCGGGAAGAAGCGGTGACAGGCGTCGCCGACCACATCCGCCGCTTCTGGGAGCCGCGCATGCGGCGCGCGTTGCTTGCGGCGCTCGATAACCCGGACGCAAGCGGCATCGCGATGTCGGCGATCGTCAGGGAAGCGCTCGTCAAACACCGCGAACGCCTGACGCCTGCGGAGCCTTCGATCGCCTGAAGCGGCATGTAGCAGTTGCACGCTCTACGCGGTCTGCACGTACAGGCGGCGGCTCCGACCGGGGCAGCCGCCTGCCGCAGTTTTACACGGCTGTCTGCTCGGGTATCTGTCCGCCAACCGTGAACCACGCTTCGCAATGCCTCAAGAGGCCGTTCAGGTCCGAGCCGGTGCGCCCGCGCGCGCTGATGTAGCCGTCGGGCCGCAGCAGATAGAACGACGGCCGCGTTCGTCCATACGACTCGGCTAGCGACGGACCGCCGTCGCCGGTCGTATCCGTCACGCGCCAGATGCGCACCGCGCCTGGCAACAATCTCTCCATGTCGGCCACGAGACGCTCGAATTCGGCGTCGCGCGGCGGCTCGTGCTTTGCATCCGGATCGAGCGGCTTTTCGTCGACGGGCAATGGCGGCACGAGCACGAACAGCGAAAAAAACGCGGGGTCGTGCAGATCGAAAATGCAGCCGATGCCAGGCGCGCGTCCGAGCGGACCGTCGACCACGTGCACCACCGCATCCGGCGCGCGCTCGCCCGCGCGCGGACCGCCGTCGAGCACGCGTTCGAGCGTGAGCGGACTGCGGCGATACTGGACCGACAATTCGCTGATCGTGAGTCGCGCGGCGTCGCGCAACGGACCGAGCGCGGCGAGAACCGGCATCACGCGCTCGCGCAGCAGCTTGAGCGGCCCATGATCCGCCTCGGCCATCTGCGTGATGAAGCCGGTTTGCCGCAGCACGTCGCGCTCAATGGGATGCCGTTCGAGATGGTAGGTATCGAGCAGGCGATCGGGCGCCGCGCCCTTCAGAACGCGCGCGAGCTTCCAGCCGAGATTGAACGCTTCCTGCATGCCGGTGTTCATTCCCTGCGCGCCGGCCGGACTATGCACGTGCGCGGCGTCGCCGGCAAGGAAGACGCGCCCCACGCGCAGCCGCTCGACCATCCGGCTGTTCAGGTGGAAATACGAAGACCACGCCAGTTCCGAGACATCGACGCGTTCATGCACGCGCCTCGCGAGCAGTGCCTTGCATTCGTCGATCGACGGTCCGGGTGCGCGATTGAGCGGCGGTTCGCCGAGCACTACCGGCGACACCGGCGCGGCTTCGGCGACGCGCTCGACTGCGTGATCCGCGATCAGCCGATGCCGGCCGTGGCCCATTGGAAAGAGTGCGACGAGACCTTCGCCGGAAGCGAAGATGTGGAATTCGTCCTCGGGCCAATCCGTCTCGGCATGCAGATCGGCTAGCAGGAAAGTCTGCTCGAGTGTCTTGCCCTCGAAGCTCAGTCCGAGGCCATGGCGGATCATGCTGTGCGCGCCGTCCGCGGCGATCATGTAGGACGGACGCAGCGTTTGCGTGTGACCGTCGGCGCGCCGCAGCGTCGCCTGGATGCCGGCCGAGCCTTGTGTGAACATGGTGAGTTCGACGCCCCGCTCGACCGTGACGCCGAGCGTCGCGAGATGCTCCGTCAGCAGACGCTCGGTCACCGACTGATCGAGAAACAGCAGATACGGATAGCGCGTGTGCAGCGGATCGAAGTCGAGTTGCGCGAGGCGCATGCCGTGCGAAAACAGATTGGCGACGCGGGCGCGATGGCCCAGTTCGAGAAACCGCTCGACGAGCCGATGCTGCTCGAGCAGTTCGAGTGTGCGCGCCTGAATGCCGATTGCCCGCGAATAAGGGTTCGGCTGCATCGCGCGGTCGATCAGACGCACGGGAATATGAGCGCGTGCGAGGCTCATCGCAGCAGCGAGGCCGGTCGGACCCGCTCCGACGATCAGGACCGGCGACGCATTATCAGCAGCAGCGTCCATGCGAAACTCCGCAGAGCACAGTGCGCTCTAGTGTACGCCCCGAGCCCCCGGGCTGAACGGCGCGGTGCATCAATTGCGAGGTGTATCGCGCAGAGCCGGGCTTGTCGTAGACCGGCACTGCGGCGTTGTGCTGTGGCGGGTCAGTGCTTCAGTGTTTCCGCGGGCTGCTGCGTCGGCAGATGTCAGTGCTGTTCTGCCGGATGTTCCATCGCGCAACGATGACTGGTCGTGCCGAGGTCGACTTGCAGCGTCGCGTGTTGCATCGAAAAGCGTTCCCGCAACGCGAGCACGATGCCATCGAGCCGCTCGTCGCCGGGATGCCCGGCCGGCATCACGAGGTGCACGCTGAGCGCGTTGCCGGTGGTCGACAGCGCCCACACGTGCAGATCGTGCACGCCCTCGACGCCGGGCAGGTCTGCCAGATAATCGCGGATGCTCTGCAGGTCGACGCCTGACGGCACCGCATTGAGCGCGAGCCTCACCGAATCGCGCAACAGACCCCAGGTCCCGTAGACGACGACCGCCACCACCAGCAGGCTCATTACCGGGTCGAGCCACGTCCAGTTGGTATAGAGAATCACGAGACCGCTTATGGCCACCGCAGCGGACACACCGGCATCTGCTGCCATATGCAGGAAGGCGCCGCGGATGTTGAGGTCTTCCTTCTGGCCACGCATGAAGAGCCACGCGGAAATCCCGTTCACGACAACGCCCACGGTCGCAACGACGAATACGGCGAGCCCTGCGACCGGCGCCGGATTCATCAGGCGGCCGATCGCTTCGGCGACGATCACGCCGCACGCGAACAACAGGAGCGCCGCATTGGCCAGCGACGCGAGAATCGACGAGCTGCCGTAGCCGAACGTGTAGCGTGCGGAAGGACGGCGCGTCGTAAGCCAGGCGGCGCCCCAGGCGAGCAGCAGGCCGAGTACGTCGGACAGGTTGTGACCGGCGTCGGCGAGCAGCGCTGTCGAGTGCGCGAGCACGCCATATAGCGCCTGAATCACGACGATCGCGACATTCAGGGCGACAGCCAGCGCGAACGCGAAGCCGTGGCCGGCGACGGGCGCGTGATGGTGATGGTGGTGGCCTGCGTGGGCGTGGCTGTGTCCGTGGCTGTGGCCACCGCCGTGACTGTGACTGTCGTCGTGGCCGTGGTCATGGCCGTGGTCATGGCCATGGTCGTGACTGTGGTCATGGCCATGGCCGTGACTGTGGTCGTGGCCATGAGGCTGGTCGTGGCTGCCGCTGTGGTCGTGGCTGTGGCCCGCGGCATGGCTGTGATCGCGACCGTCGCCATGGCCGTCCTGTTCAAACCCACGAGCAGAACGCTCCCCCGCTACAACCCCGCGATCACTGTCCTCATGAACCCGCGTGCCGGCAACGCGACTCTGCGTGCCCGCGACTTCGTTGTTATCCGTCGCGTCGAGCCACACCGGGGCGTGTTCGTCTTCCCTTTCTTCGATTTTCTTCATGGCAGATCCAATGCGTCATCACGGGCGGGTTCAGCCACGTGTTCAAGCATGCCGGCCAGCATCGTGCTGATGTGGCGGTCGGCGGCGAGATAGAACACCTGCTTGCCCTGCCGCTGCGCCCGCACGATTCGCGCCGCGCGCAACAGCCGCAAATGATGGCTCACGAGCGACGGCGACAGATTCAGTTCTTCGGCAATGGCACCCACCGCCCGGCGTTCGTCGACGCAAGCCAGCACGATGCGCAAGCGCGTCGGATCGCCCAGCAGGCGAAACAGGTCGGCGAGCGGCGCGATCCTGTCCGCCAGGCGCGGTTCGAAACTTGCCGGCGAAGGCGGCAAGGGCGGCGAAGCCGTAGCGGGAATCATGGGCGGCAGATATATGAACAGGTGTTCACATGTTAGCGAAACAGTCACGCCGGGTCAAACCGGGGTGCAGTCTGCGAGTGTGGGAAAATGCGGCCTTTGCCTCACCCGACTACCATCCCCGTCATGCAACCTGTATTTGACCGCGCTTTCGCGGCGCATCGTGACGGCCGGCTCGAAGATGCCGAACGCGGCTACCGCGCGACGCTCGACGGCAACCCGGTGCACGTCGATGCGCTGCACCTGCTGGGCGTCCTGCGCCACCAGCAGGGCCAGCACGCCGAGGCCGCCGAACTCGTGCGGCGCGCGGTAGACCTGCGCCCGCAGGACGCTGCGCTGCAACTGAACCTCGGCAACGCGCTGAAGGCGCTCGGCCAGATCGACGAAGCCATCGACCAGTTCCGCAACGCTCTTACGCTCGCGCCGTCGTTCCCCATGGCGCACTACAACCTCGGTAACGCCTACACGGCGGCAGGTCGTCACGAAGACGCCGCGGACGCATTCCGCCGCTCGTTGCGCCTGCAGCCGGACGACGCCTCGTCGCATAACAACCTGGGCAACGCATTGCACGCGCTCGGTCGTCACGAGGAAGCCATCGCCTCGTTCCGGCGCACGCTGGAGTTGCGCCCAGGTCACGCCGGGGCGCTCAACAACATGGGCATGTCGCTCAATGCGCTCGGCCGCGCCAACGAAGCGATCCCCTGCTTCAAGGCTGCACTCGCCGCCGAGCCGCGCTTCGTTGCCGCGCATTTCAACCTCGCGAATACGTTCGACGCAACCGGCCTTCACGCAGAAGCGGTTGCCTCATTCGAGGCGGCGCTTGCATTGCAGCCGAACCTGCCGCCCGCCATCTTCGGCATGGGCAACGCGCTGGCTGCGCTCGGGCGTCACGCTCAAGCGATACCGTATCTCGAACGCTCAGTCGGACTGGATCCGCAATTCGCGCTCGCGTGGCTGAGCCTTGGCACCGCGCACCAGGCGCTGGGCGCGCACGCCACCGCCGTACGCGCATTCGACCAGGCGTTGCGCGTGCAGCCGGATCTCGCGTCCGCGCATATGAACCGGGCGCTAGCGTGGCTCGCGCTGGGCGACTTCGCGCGTGGGTTGCCTGAATACGAATGGCGCCTGCAAACGGTCGCCGAGCCGGCCATCGAAACCTTGCCGCGCTGGCACGGCGAGCCGGTCTCACAACGCACGCTGCTGATACACGCCGAACAGGGTTTCGGCGATACGTTGCAGTTCGTGCGCTTCATCCCGCTGGCCGCGCAACGTGCGGCGCGTGTGGTGCTCGAACTACAGCCGCAGTTGCTGCCGCTGCTCGAGCCGGCCGCGCAGGCGTGGCGTGTGACGCTCATCCCGCGAGGCGCGCCGCGCCCCGCCGCTGATCTTCAGTGTCCGTTGCTGAGCTTGCCGCTCGCGCTCGGCACGACGTTGGACACGATTCCCGAGCGAACGCCCTATCTCACAGTGCCACCCGCGTACCGGCGAAAATGGCGCGGCTCGCTGGGCGGCCAGGCAAAGCGCAAGATCGGACTCGCGTGGTCGGGGCGCATCCACCAGAACGAAACGCGTTCCATGCCGCTCGCCGAGCTCGATCCGCTTTTCGCGATAGAAGGCATCGACTGGATCGTGTTGCAGCCTAATCTCAGTGCCGATGAATGCGCCGCGCTGGACGCGCATCCGCGAGCCGGGTCGATTCATCGGTTCGACAAGCGGATCGACGACTTCGCGGATACGGCGGCGATCATCGAACGCCTCGACGCGGTGGTGTCGATCGATACGTCAATCGCGCACCTCGCCGGCGCGCTGCGCAAGCCGCTCTGGCTGATGCTGCCGTTCGCGCCCGATTGGCGCTGGTGCGCCGACGACACGCGCAGTCCGTGGTACGCGAGCGCGACACTGGTACGTCAGCCGCAGCCCGATGCATGGCGCGAGGTCGTGCAGGCGGTCGCAAACGAATTGCGCCGGAGCTAGCCGCCCGGTCGTGTGATTGCTACGGCAACAAAAAACCCCGCAGTCTGACGAGCGCGGGGTTTTCTGTTTTTGTTGCACCGACGTCGCAAGCGGCGTCAGCACACACTCAGAGTCATGCTGCTTTGTATTGATCGCGCGATTCAGGCGTGCGGTACAGCACGAGCGTTGCAATCAGCCCGCAGATCGCGGCCACGCCGAGGAACAGGCCCGGCGCCGCCTTGTTGCCGGTGGAATGGATCAGCAGCGTGGAAATGGCCGGCGTGAAACCGCCGATCGTCGTGGCAAGGCTGTACGCGAGCGAGAAGCCTGCGGTGCGCACTTCGACCGGCATGACTTCGGTCAGCGCCACGACCATCGCGCCGTTATAGCTGCCGTAGAGGAACGACAGCCACAACTCGACAGCGAGCAGGCGCGCGAACGACGGCTCGGCGACGAGCCATTGCAGCGCCGGGTACGCGGTGACGATGGTGAGCGCCGTAAAAGCGAGCAACACCGGACGACGGCCGATGCGATCCGACAGCGCGCCCGCGAGCGGCAGCCAGATCAGGTTCGACAGACCGATGCAGACGGTGACGACAAGCGTGTCGATCGAGGACAGCTTCAGCACTTCCTTGCCGAAGGTCGGCGTATAAGCCGTGATCATGTAGAAGGACACGGTGGTCATGATCACCATGCCCATGCCGCCCAGCACGGTGCCCCAGTTCGCGGCCATGGTCTTCATGATCTCGCCCATTCCCGGACGATGCTTGCGCGCCGAGAACTCCTCGGTTTCCTTCAACGAGCGGCGAATCATGAACAGAAACGGAACGATCAGGCAGCCGATCAGGAACGGCACGCGCCAGCCCCATGCGCTCATCTGGTCGGCGGGCAGCATCTTGTTGAGCATCACGCCGAGCAGCGCGGCGAACACCACGGCAACCTGCTGGCTGCCCGACTGCCACGCGCAATAGAAGCCTTTGTTGCCTTTGGTGGCGATCTCGGACAGATACACCGACACGCCGCCCAGTTCCACGCCCGCGGAGAAGCCTTGCAGCAAGCGGCCCAGCAGCACCAGCACCGGGGCAAGCAGGCCGATCGTCGCGTAGCCGGGAATGGACGCTACGGTCAGCGTGCCGAGCGCCATCAGGCCCAGGGTGAGGATCAGCCCCTTGCGGCGACCGTGATGGTCGATATAAGCGCCGAGGACGATCGCGCCGAGCGGCCGCATCAGGAAGCCCGCGCCGAATACCGACAGCGAAAGCATCAGCGACGCAAACTCGCTGCCGCTCGGAAAATAGGTCTTGGCAATCGCGGACGCGTAGTAGCCGTAGACCATGAAGTCGTACATCTCAAGAAAGTTGCCGCTGACTACGCGGAACACTGTCTTGGCTTTGGATTCTTGCGACGAGGAGATAGCGTGTGACGCTGTTGACATGACGTTCTCTGATAAGCCCACGCCCGGCGAGCCGCGGCGATCTGGCAGTTGAAACGATCCGCGCCCGGTGAGAATGCGGATGCCACAGGCAAATGGTTGGCCGCAGGTTGGGCCGCGCCGGGGGCGCTGAATTCTGCGACCCAATACACTTTAGCGGTATCAGGGTAAACGTTGAGGTCCGCCGGAAACCGCGCCACAGCATGTTACCGTCGATACTGCTGTTGCGTATTCCCTACATTTTCATTACAGCCGGCTGCGCCACTCGCGACCGTTAGAATTGCAACTCGTCATTGCCGTGATGCCCTTCCCGATGCCAACCGCCTCTGCCCTTTCGCTGCGCCCCGCAACCATCGCCGACGCAGCGCTTATCGCGTCTATTCACAGCACGAGCTGGCGCGCCACTTATCGTGGTCTGTTGCCCGACGCTTTTCTGGACGGTGAAGTCACTCAGGAGCGCGCCGCCTATTGGGAAGCCCGCATGAGCGCGCCGGGCGGAGAGCGTCGCATGGTGGCGATTGCAGAACTGGGCGGCGAGCCCGTTGGCTTCGTATGCGTGGAGAGTCAACCGGAATCCGCGTGGGGCGTGCTGCTGGATAACCTGCATGCACTGCCGGAGCATCAGGGCATTGGCGTCGGCAAACTGCTGATGCGCGCCGCCGAAGACTGGGCCCGCGCGCAAGGCGAGACCCAACTCTATTTGTTCGCGCTAGAGGGCAATCTGCCGGCTATCGGCTTCTACGAACGGCAAGGCTGGCAGTATGTGGGCGCAGAGCCGGATCGCATGGGCGGCGTGGATATCACGGCGCTGCGCTATGTTTATCGATTGGACAAGTCGAGCGCTTGAGTTGCGTCTTGAGTTGCGTCTTGAGTTGCGTCTTGAGTTGCGTCTTGAGCTGCGCGTTGAACTGCGTCTTGAGCGCTGCAATCCCGGACAGATCTGCACTCACGTTGCGAAGCGTCTGAGCGTTGCCGGTTTCGTTCGGGCGCATCATGCTTTCTTCCCGACGATGGCTTTCCTGTTGAAGTGCTAATGCATTCGCGGAGGCTCATGCACGTCCCTGCTTTTGCGCGTGGACGCATGAAGCGTTTTCCGCTTCGCGTACTGCTCCGAGGCCATCGTCTCTCCGACCTACGGGACGCCAGGCGGCGTCCGTCCCCGAGGCGCTGGAAGAGATCGATGCCCACCACACCTTTAACCATAATTGACGGCGCGATGGCGTTGCCTCGCTCCCGCCCGTTCAATGATGTGCCGGCGCCCTTCGGCCGCGGGTGGACGTTGCTCGTGCCAAGCCACCGCCTGGATAAAGGGCTGCACGGGCTTTACGGAGCGGTCCTCAAGACATTTGACTTACGCGACCAGCCTATTCGCTCGTTCTGTCGATGGGTGGCGCCGAATCATCAGCTTGCCGACGTTAACGCGGCGATGACTATGGGCGCCAGGATACCGGAGGCAGTGGGCGAGCATGAGGCGGAGCCGTTGCGACTTCGGGGCGGCTTGCCTCCGGGGCACTCGGTTTTCGCGAACAGTCTGGCTGCGCCTAAGGCTTCCCCTTTTCAGCATGCCTTTGCGCCAGTGAAAGCGCATGTCGCAGGACCCGCGGCACGCGCGCCCCTCATGCCGCGGTGGGCCTTGGCGGGTGGCGCCTGCGCGTTGAGCGGCGCCGCACTGCTCGCATGGACGGCGTTCGGCCATGTCGACGTCCGAGGTCCGCGCAATGGCAACCCTACGAAGCGGGCTGACATAGATGTTGTCGAGCGCCAGACGCCGGCCGCGCAGATTCCGCGGCGCGATACCGTTGACGTTTCGAACAGCGTCGCCGAAATAGCAAACACGAGCGGTGCAAGCGCTGTTTCTGTACGGCAGCATGCGCAGACCGCACCGGTGTCCGGCAAGGCTCGCACCGTTGCTGTGGGCGGCTTAACGTTGCACTCGCCGACAACCGCGTCGATCGAAACGCACCGGTCAGCGACCATCGTCCGCACACGCACGCCGGTTGCCGTGAGTAATGACGGCGATCGCCGGATCGTCTATGGACATCGCCCGAGAGCTGACGCTGTGAACCATCGCCGGCATGCAGTCGGCAGCGCGTCGACTATCGCAACGTCAGCGCCTCTAACGCGGATGTTCGTCAAACCATCGGTTGCGGGTTCATACTCGCCGCCCGCGCCAACGCAGCCAGACACGAGCGACTACACGTTTGTCGACATGTCCACGAGCATTCGCCACGGCAGTGCGGTGCAGCAGGCGCGGCAGGCACCATCCGCGAATCTGGACGGGAGCGCCGGGCAGCAGTGGAGCGCCCGTCTCACACATCGGCGCGTGACGGAAGCCCCAGACCAATTCATCAAATAGCCGCGCGAAAAGCGGCATAAAAAAGCCCGGCTACCAAAGCCGGGCTTCTTCCGCATTCAAGCGCATCTACTTCTGGCCTGCCAAGCCCATTTCGGCCTGCCGTTGCAGTTGCATGACCTGACCTTGCACCTGCCGCAGTTGCGCCTGCGCCCGCTCCTTCTCCTCGCGTAACGCGGCGGCTTCGTTTAGCGTTTGACGCTGGTAGTCGTTGACCTTGGCCTGCTGGGTGCGGGCGACTTCGAGGTCGGCTTGCAGACGCTTCGCACGATCTTCGGATAACGCGATAGTGTCCTCGATGTATGCCTTCTGCGCCTGCAACTGCGTTCGGTGAATCTCTACCTCAGCCAACTGCGCGGTTTGCTGTACGAATCCCGCGTAAATCGCTTCAGCCCGGCCCGCGTCCGCCGACTTGATTACCCGCCAGAAATGCTTGTCCTGAAACAACGCGACGTAGTACGTCATCTCGCGAGGATAAAAGAAAAGGCTCGCGCCATAACTGCCGTTGTACGTGGTGCGCAATTCGCTCAGCTTCGTGTCCTGAATCATTTGCATTAACTCGGCCACGTTGCCTTGCGCGTCGCCAGACATGGGCGACTCGGGCGATGACGCGGACTGAGCTAATGAAGCTGACGAACCTGAGGCACCTGGCGCAAGCGACACAGCCGAGGCCGAGGCGCCCCCGGATGCCGCGTCGCGCAGCGCAGCGACGACAGGCTGCGGCGTCAGAGTATTCATGGCCGGCCGCGTGCCGACCATGGGCGCGGCCATTTCGCCTTGCGCGGCCAGCACGAACCCGCCATGCTGCAACAGCGCACACGAAGTCGCGAGCAGCATGGCGCGCCGTATCAATAAGGTGTACTTCATACGTGCATGCTCCATGCGGATCCAGAAAACAGCTTTGGATTATCGCGCGGATTGTCGCTTAAGCGAAGCATTGAAGCATCGCAAAATTGGACTTTAAATTGAGATAAAACTACGTTATCCGAAAGACATGACATGCCCGCCTATCGCGAAATAAAACATATCTGGACAAGGCTTGAGACGCAGGAGAAATATGGCGTCCATCGACAAGACGTTACGCCAGACGCCACGCGCAAGTGATAACGGCGAGCGCATAAATAACGAGGCGCCACTTACGCAGTGGCGCCTCTGACTAATCACATTTTCCAGCACCGGGCCACGCCGGCAATACGCAAGCCCGAACTGCCGTCACCCCGTGCCTAGAAGCGCGTTTCGCGCGCCACTCGCAGGAATGTATCGAGCAGCGGCGTGCAATCCAGCAGTTCCGGACCGCCCGCGCGATGGAACTCGGGATGCCATTGCACACCCATCACGAAAGGCGCGCGCCGGTAGCGCACGGCTTCGATAATGCCGTCCGATGCCGACACCGCCTCGATATTCAGATCGCGGCCGAGCGTCTTGACCGCCTGATGGTGAATCGAGTTGACGATCGCATCGCGCCGGGCGGGGAACATATTGGCGAGCGTCGAGCCGTCGGGGAAATGGATGGCGTGCCGATGCTGATCGTAATCTTCGTTCACGTGCGCACCGGCGGTCGGCACGTCGGTGGCAATATCCTGATACAGGGTCCCGCCGAACGCCACGTTGATCAGCTGGCAACCGCGGCACACGCCGAGCACCGGCTTGCCAGACTCGATGAATTCATGCAGCAGTTCGAGCTCGTACATGTCGCGCACGCGGTCGCCGGGCCATTCGGGACTTGTCGCCGCCTCCGCATACGATTGGGGCGAAACGTCCGCGCCGCCTTGCAGCAACAGGCCGTCGAGATGCTTCGCGTAGTCGCGCAAACGGATGTTGCTCGGATGCAGCATGCCCTGGTGTCCGACCGTCGGAATCATGAAGACCAGCACGTCGCGCGACATCACCCAGTGCGCAATTGACTCCTCGAGATATTGCAGCGTCTTGCCGCGCAGCCCTTTCGCCCCCGGCTCCGGGTGAAAGATTCGCGCCGATACGCCGATGCGCAGCGTCCGCTGCGTGATCCGCTGACCGGCCCGATCGAACAGCTGCCGCGCGCGCGCCGCGATGATGCGGCCAAACACGGACCACGCCGAGTCCGTCTGCTTCAGATAGCGCGGTGGCGACGGCGGCAACGCATTCGGCGGCGGCGGGTTGGTCGCGGTGAAATCGGGCGCGGCGCCGAAGCCCGGCGGCGAACCAGCCGGACGCGCGGCGGATGCAGCGGCGTCTTCGGCGGCGAGCACGTCGTCGGCCGAAGTGATGAGTTCGCCTTGAATCGGTTCACTCGTCAGCGGCGTCGCGCTATGAGTGGACGGAACTTCGCGCCCGCGAACCGGGCGCGAGTCGCGCTCATGAACCGCGGCCTCCTGCTTCGCGGTGGAAGCCGCAGCGGAACTGCGCGCCTCGGCCGCGTCGCGTTGCTGGGCGGTCCGCTTGACGACTGGCGTAACGGTGGACGCGCTTTCGGGGTCGTCGGTCGATGACCTCGCCGCCGCCTCCGACGAAGTGGCCGGCGCCGAAACCGATGCCGTAACGGGCACAGACGACGGCGCCGCCTTCGACGCGACCGGATCTTTCACGGGCGACTGAATGGCGTCTTCATGCGAGAGGGGTAACGATGTGGTCGGCTCGGCCGGGGTTTGGCTGAAGCTTTCCGGCGATGCCGCAGGCGGCGTTGCACTGCCGGGTTGACCAGCGTTTTCGGGTTTGTTTTCGCTCATGACTGTTGGACAGGCGCCTTCCACGCGAACGAATGAATATGCCCTGATTATCCGCCAGCGTGCCTGACCCGGCAAACCCGCACACAATTGCTCACATTGTCGGGCCGCCTCGCGCAGTTCCGTCTAACTTAGGGATCCGGCTGCTCGTCAAAAGTTTCGCGCAGCGCGATCTGCATTGCCGCGTGAATCTTCACGCACCAGCGCCACACGAGCGCGAGCAGCAGCGCCGCGCAGATCAGCACCGCGGCGAGCAGGCCGGTCGGCGGCAGGATACCGCCCGAAAGCGCTGCGACGAGCAGAAACACGCCGACCATGCACACCACCGGCACGAGATCGGAGATCGCATAACGCAGCGCGCTGGTAAAGCGCCCGGCGGTCGCCGGCTGCACGCTCACTTCGGCGAGCAGCAACGCAAGCGACTTGGTCTTGCGATAAACCGCCACCAGAAACGGCATCGACACGAGCAGTGCGACGCTCCACAGCACGACGCGCTGCATGGGCTCGGAACTGACCCAACGGGTCAACACCGTACTGATGTAAGGCGCGCCGTAGGACACAATCAGAAAAATCGCGGCAACCAACGCGAGATTCACCGCGATCTGCAGGATGATTCGCCGCGTCATGCTGAAAAGCGTCGGCTCGCCGCTTTCTGTGCTGAGGCTGCTCAACCACTGGCTATACATGCCGAACACATTGACGAGCGTGCGCGGCATCGCGTCGGCGAAACGCCGCGTGAGCGGATCTGCAGCGCGTATCAGATAAGGCGTGAAAAGCGTCGTCAAAGCCGATACGGCCACCGCAATCGGATAAAGAAACGCGCTCGTCACCTTCAGCGTCAAACCGAGCGACGCGATGATGAACGAGAACTCACCGATCTGTGAGACAGTCATGCCGACGCGCATCGCCGTGCGGCCATCTTTGCCCGCGAGAAAAGTGCCGAGCCCGCACGAGACGATCTTGCCGACGATGACCGCGACCGTGATGACGGCAATCGGCCAGGCATAGTCGACGAGCACCGCGGGATTCAGCATCAAGCCGATGGTGACGAAAAAGATCGCAGAAAACGCGTCGCGCAACGGCGCAATCAAATGCTCGATTCGATGCAGATGACGCGATTCGGCCATGATCGCGCCGATCAGGAACGCGCCCAGCGCAATGCTGTAGTCGAGCTTGACTACCAGCAGGCAGAAACCGAAACAGAACCCGAGCACGGCGACGAGCAACATCTCGTCGCTGCGGGCAAGCGCGACATAGTTCAGCGCGCGCGGCACGACGAGAATGCCGACAACCAGCGACACCGTCATGAACAGCAACAGCTTGCCCAGCGTGACAGCTGCAACGCCCGCGCTCAACTGCCCTGTTTGCGCGATGCCGGACAGCAGCACGAGCATTGCGATGGCGAGAATGTCTTCGACGATCAGAATGCCGAATACGAGTTGCGCGAAACTCTCGCGTTTCAGGCCAAGCTCAGACAACGCCTTGACGATGATGGTCGTCGACGAAATGGCGAGTATCGCGCCGAGGAACAACGAATCCATCGGGCTCCAGCCGAATGCGCTGCCGATCTCATAGCCTAGCCACAGCATCAGCACGATTTCGGAGAGCGCCGCGACGATCGCGGTCGCGCCTACCTTGAAAAGCTTTCGCAGACTGAATTCGAGACCGAGCGAAAACATCAGGAACACAACGCCCAGTTCGCCTAGCGTCTTGATGGTCTGCTCGTCATGGATCAGCTGGAACGGCGGCGTGTACGGCCCAATGATCACGCCCGCCGCGATATAGCCGAGCACCACCGGCTGCTTCAGGCGATGGAACAGCACGGTAACGACGCCGGCGAGCGCCATCACGACCGCCAGATCCTGAATGAAGCCGATGCCTTCGTGCATGCGTCCTTCCCTTACAAAAAGTAATGTTCAAAGAAGCGCAGTGTAACAAACCATCTTCGGCGCCGCGGCTTGCGCGCCCGTCGGCGATCGGAAGCCAATGTTTTTGACACGCTGGACGCCTGTGAAATATCACAATAATATTTGCCGCATATCGTTCCGGAGTTCACTCATGCAGCAGGTGTCTTTCAAGGTTGTAGACCGTTCCGGCGCCGAGCGCGCCATTTCAACCGATGTAAACCGCCTCACGATCGCCGGCTGGGCAGGCCGCGATCAGGCCGCAATCGAGCACCACATTGCCGAACTTGCCGAACTCGGCGTGAAGCGGCCGTCCACCACGCCGTGCTTTTACCGTCTCGGCTCCGAACTGCTGACTCAAGCCGAACAGATCGACGTCGTCGGCACGAAGTCGAGCGGCGAAGCGGAATGCGTGCTGGTGCATTCCAGTGCGGGACTGCTCGTCACGGTCGGCTCCGACCACACCGACCGCGAAGTCGAGGCCTACGGCGTGACCGTCTCCAAGCAGGTGTGTCCGAAGCCGGTTGCGCGCGACGCGTGGCAATTCGAGGACGTCGCCGACCATTGGGATCAGCTCGAACTGCGCGCCTATGCGGTCGCGAACGGCGAGCGCCGCGTGTATCAGCAAGGCAGCGTCGCCTCGCTGCTCCCGGCCGCCGACCTGCTCGCGCGCGCGCCGCTCGCACAAGGCGCGGCCATGTTCTGCGGCACGCTCGCGGTTCAAGGCGGCATTGTCGGTATGGTCGACGGCGACGCGCTCGAACTCGAATTGCACGACCCCGTCCTGAACCGCACGCTGCGCCACGCCTACCGCGTGCGCGCGTTACCTGTTGTCGAATGAGCTATCGTTCAATGAGGCATTCATGAGCACCCCATTGCCATCCGCTGCCGACGCGTCCTCCGACGCCTCGCTCGAAGCCGCCGCCATCCACAAGATCACGTGGCGCATCATGCCGTTCCTGTTCCTTGTCTACGTGCTGTCGTATCTGGATCGCGTCAACATCGGTTATGCGAAGCTGCAGTTCACCGGCGATCTCGGACTTTCCAACGCCGCGTACGGACTGGGCGCGGGAATTTTCTTCTTCGGCTATTTCGTATTCGAGGTGCCGAGCAACCTGCTGCTGAAGAAATTCGGCGCGCGCGCCACCATCGCCCGCATCACGATGCTGTGGGGCCTGCTGTCGTGTCTGATGATGTTTGTCCGCAGCGAGACCATGTTCTACGTGCTGCGCTTTTTCCTCGGCGTCGCCGAAGCCGGACTGGTGCCGGGCGTCGTGCTGTATCTCACTTTCTGGTTCCCGTCCGACCGCCGCGCGCGCATGGTCGCCGTGTTCATGGCTGCAATTCCGGTAGCGGGCATCATCGGCGCGCCGTTGTCGGGTTTCCTGATGTCGGCGCTGCACGAAGCACACGGTTTGCGCGGCTGGCAGTGGATGTTCCTGATCGAAGGCATTCCGTCGATTCTCGCCGGCTTCTGGGCGCTCGCGGTGTTGCGCAACACGCCCGCCGAGGCCCCGTGGCTGAGCGACGACGAAAAACGCGTAATCCTCGCCCGCATCTCGCGCGAGAATGCCGCGGCTGCGGCGGAAGGCGCCGAACATAGCCTCTCGGTCGCATTGCGTTCGGGCCGCTTCTGGCTGCTCACGCTGATCTACTTCTGCCTCGTCACCGGCAATGCGGGTTTTTCGTTCTGGCTGCCGCAGATCGTCAAAGACCTGGGCGTGACGAATCTCGTGACCAATGGCTTCGTTACCGCGATTCCGTATCTGGCTGCCGGTATCGGCATGATTCTGATTGGCCGTTCGTCGGATGTGACCGGCGAGCGCCGCTGGCACTACGCCGTGTGCTGTTTCATCGGCGCGGCGGGCCTGCTCGGCAGCGCGTCGGTTACGAACTCGATTCCGCTTGCCGTCACCGGTTTGTCGATTGCGTATATCGGCATTCTCGCGGGCTTCGGCATCTTCTGGTCGATGTCGACGAGCTTCCTGCAAGGCACCGCTGCGGTCGCCGGCATTGCGGTGATCAATTCGATCGCCAACCTCGCCGGTTATGTCAGCCCGTATGTACTCGGTATCGTGAAAGACGCGACGCATAGCGTGACGTTCGGACTCGTGCTGATTGCGGGCGCGCTGATCGTGGGCGGCCTCGTCACGCTGATGATGCCGCGCGTCAGGGTTCAGCACGCTGCGACAACGGTGGCGGGCAGCGCGTGAGGTATCAATAGTTGGTGTGGCGTGGCGGGCACGAGCCACCCTGACAGGCCAGGTTCACGCAGCTTGCATCGGACCGAAGCCCGCGCCCGCCGCGCCCGCGAAAAGCTCGCTCGACCTTGCTCTACAATGCGCGGACGACATCGTCCGCTCCTTCTTCACATGACGCTTTTGCAGACCGCCCGCCCTCCACGGCCCACCCGAGCGACCGCCAACGCGAGTCTCGCCGAACAGGCTTATGCGTTCGTCAAGCGCGAAATCATCACGATGCGTTTGCGGCCGAGCGAGGTGCTCAACGAAGCGGAGTTGATGGCGCTGACCGGCATCGGCAGGACGCCGGTGCACCAGGCGCTGCACCGGCTCGTGCACGAAGGGATGCTGACCATCATGCCGCGCAAGGGCATCATGGTGCGCCCGGTTTCGCTCGACGACGTGCTTGCGATCATCGACGTGCGCCTCGTCAACGAAAGCTACTGCGTCGAACTCGCCGCGCGCCACGCGCAACAGCACGACTACGACGCGATGCAGACGCTGCTGGAGCGCTCGGCCGTGTGCGTCGCCGCGCACGACATAGAAGGCATGATGGACATTGACCGCGAGTTCCATCTGGCCATTTCGGCCGCCTCACGCAACGCGGTGCTCGCCGACATTCTGCGCGGACTGCATGAGCGCTCGTTGCGCTTCTGGTTCATTTCACTCTCCGAGCCGCATCATCTCGAAGACGTGCACGAAGAACACCTCGAACTGTTCCGCCTGCTGCGCGAGCGCGACGCCGAAGGCGCGAAACGCTCGGTGCAGAAACATATCGAGGCATTCCGCGCGACGCTTTTCAACCGCATGTAGGACCCGCATGTAGAAACATTACGTAAGCGGCTTCACGCAGACCCACCGGATAGAACGACATCATGGCCACTGAATTCACGCCCTTCCCGCCGCTTGCCCAACTCGCCGCCGACCTTGCCGCGGGGCGCACCACGAGCCGCGCGCTCGTCGAAACCGCGCTCGAACGGATCGCCGATCCGGCCGGCCAGGGCGCGGTCGCCTTCATGCACGTCGATGCCGACGGCGCCCGCCAGGCCGCCGACGCGCACGACCGTTTGCGCGCCGCCGGCACAGTACTCTCGCCGCTCGCCGGCATCCCGGTCTCGGTGAAAGATCTGTTCGACATCGAAGGACAGCCGACCCGCGCCGGCTCGACGGTTCTTGCCGACGCACCCGCCGCCACGCAGGACGCCGTGGCCGTCGCGCGCCTTAAGCGGGCGGGCGCGGTGATCGTCGGACGAACCAATATGAGCGAATTCGCGTTTTCCGGGCTCGGACTCAATCCGCACTACGGCAACCCGCTGTCGCCGTACCGGCGCGACGTAAAGGGCGACGAGCGGATCTCGGGCGGCTCGTCGTCGGGCGCGGCGGCTTCCGTCGCGGACGGCATGGCCGCCGTCGCGCTCGGCACCGACACGGGCGGCTCGCTTCGCATTCCGGCCGCGCTGTGCGGTCTGACCGGCTTCAAGCCGACCGCCGCGCGCGTTCCGAAGCAAGGCGGCGTGCCGCTTTCGCCGACGCTCGATTCGTTCGGCCCGATCGGCGTCTCGGTCGCGTGCTGCGCACTGGTGGACCGCATGCTCGCCGGGCTCGAACCGCGCGTGCCGGCTGCGCGGCCGCTCGAAGGCGTGCGCCTCGGTGTGCTGACCAACTACGTTACCGACGGCGTCGAGCCCGAGGTCGCGGCCGCTGTCGACACCGCACTGAAGCACCTCGAAGCGGCCGGAGCGATTGTCAGCGAAGTGCGCTTTGCATCGCTCGACCGTCTGCCGGACATCAACCGCTTCGGCTTTTCGCCGATCGAAGCGTATGCGTGGCATCGTCCTTTGCTGGAGAAACACCGCGAACAATACGATCCGCGCGTGCTGGTGCGCATTCTCAAGGGCCAGCCGGCGAGCGCCGCCGACTATCTGGACCTGCTCGCCGAACGCGACGCGATGCTCGCCGAAGCGGCCCGCACGTTGTGGCAGCGCTTCGACGCGGTAGTCGCGCCGACCGTGCCGATGCTGCCGCCGCGCGTCGCCGAACTTGTTTCCGACGACGACCTCTTCGGCCGCACCAA
This sequence comes from Paraburkholderia caledonica, assembly GCF_000383275.1. Classification (NCBI taxonomy): domain Bacteria; kingdom Pseudomonadati; phylum Pseudomonadota; class Betaproteobacteria; order Burkholderiales; family Burkholderiaceae; genus Paraburkholderia; species Paraburkholderia caledonica. The sequence goes on from NZ_KB911040.1 coordinate 63,403, forward strand.
CGCACTGATGCTGCGCAACCCCGGCGTGTTCAACTTCCTCGACGCCTGCGCGCTGTCGCTGCCCTGCCACCTGCGAGGCGACGCGCCGGTCGGCCTGATGCTGGCAGGCGCGCCGCACGCCGACGACGCGCTTCTCGCCATTGGCCGGGGCGCCGAAGCGGTGCTCAACGCGATTCGCTGAGCGGCGTCACGGTTTGCGTGCGGGTGTGGCGTCGTGTGGGCGGGGGTTCGCGCTAAAATCGCGGGCACTCGCCGTTTCCGCTGATTAGCGGCCACACAACAGCTACACAACCGCCACACGATCCATGAACAACGACAATGCAATGCTGCGCCGCGAGCGCTCCCTGCTGGTCCTGCTTGGCCTGATCTGCGTCGGCCTCGTTGCCGGCGCGCTGTATCTGCAGTACGTCAAGCACGAGGACCCGTGCCCGCTGTGCATCATCCAGCGCTATTTCTTCCTGCTGATCGCAATCTTCGCGTTCCTCGGCGCGCGGTTCAACAGCTGGCGCGGCGTGCGTCTGCTCGAAACGATGGCAGCGTTGTCGGCGCTGGCGGGTATCGTGACCGCGGCCCGGCACGTGTATGTGCAGGCGAATCCGGGCTTTAGCTGTGGCTTCGACGCGCTGCAGCCTATCGTCGACAGCTTGCCGCCTGCGCATTGGCTGCCGGGCGTGTTCAAGGTGGCCGGGCTATGCGAAACCGCCTATCCGCCGATCCTGGGGCTGACGCTGCCGATGTGGGCACTGGTCGGCTTCGTGCTGGCTTTTGTTCCGCTGGCGATTAGCCTCGTGCGCAACCGCAGACGGATTGCTTGAGGCAATTCGCCGGTTTAATACGGCGCTGGCATCTATCCCGCGCCTGCCGGCGCGGCGACATGGCGGACACCGGCGCAGTGATACCGCCTATGTGGATCGGGCCGCCTCTGCGCTGTGTCGGTTTTTTGCCGCTTTTCTTTCTGCTGATTCTCTTGCTTCCGCCGCCGCGCCCCGGTTTCCGGCGGTTTTGAACCGCAGGCACGGCGCTTCCCCTGGTCCGCAGTCCAACTCCTGCCCATTCGCCTGTTTCGCGCCAGCTTCCGCCGGTGCGCCTCCTCCCCACCCGACGCAACTTCCCCGCACGAAGCGAATCCGACTCAAATCGGACTGATCTCATTGCATCTTCCGAATAAGCTTCATGCGACATCGGAAATATTTTTGGGGCGCCGTAATGCTATCTTCGGATATGGATGGCGATCTACGTGCGCGAGGCCGGCTTTGGCGCGACCCCATGCGTAACGCGCGCCCGGTCCGCACTGTCTTCTGGATTCGCCATGACAACGCAAACCATCCGCTTTTATCGCCAAGGGTCCGTCCACGAGGTCTCCGGCGTACCCGCATCGCGCACCGTGCTCCAGCATCTGCGCGAAGACCTGCATTGCACCGGCACGAAGGAAGGCTGCGCTGAAGGCGACTGCGGCGCCTGCACGGTCGTCATCGGCGAACTCGACGCGCAAGGCGCGCTCGCGCTGAAAGCGGTCAACGCCTGCATCCAGTTCCTGCCCACGCTCGACGGCAAAGCCCTGTTCACGGTCGAAGACCTGCGCGCCGCGGACGGCACGCTGCATCCCGTGCAACAGGCAATGGTCGACTGTCACGGCTCGCAGTGCGGTTTTTGCACGCCAGGCTTCGTGATGTCGATGTGGGCACTCTACGAAAACCAGCCGGCGGCTGCCGGCCTGCCGACGCGCGACGAAATCAACACCGCGCTGTCCGGCAACCTGTGCCGCTGCACCGGCTACCGTCCGATCGTGGACGCATCGCAGAAAATGTTCGACTACGCGCAATATCCGCGCGTGACGCTCGATCGCAAGGCTGTCGAAGAAACGCTGCGCGCACTGCAACGCAACGACACCTTCGAGTACCGCGCGCCCGACGCGCGCGGCGCCGCCTTCGGTGCGCCAGCGTTTTACGCGCCGCTCACGCTCGACGCGTTCGCGCGGCTTCGCGCCGAACATCCGCAAGCCCGGCTCGTGGCCGGCAGCACTGACGTCGGCCTGTGGGTCACCAAGCAGTTCCGCGATCTCGGCGACGTTCTCTACATTGGCAATGTCCGCGAACTGAAGACGATCGAGCGCGATGCGCAGACGCTCACTATCGGCGCGGCCGTCACGCTTGAAGACGCGTATGCGGCTCTAGCCGCCGACTACCCCGAACTCGCCGAACTTTGGACGCGCTTTGCGTCGCTGCCGATCCGCAATGCCGGCACGCTCGGCGGCAATGTCGCGAACGGCTCGCCGATCGGCGATTCGATGCCCGCGCTGCTTGCGCTCGGTGCCGAAGTGGTGCTGCGCCACGGCACGAAAACGCGCACGCTGCCGCTCGACGGGTTCTATCTCGGCTACCAGAAAACCGCGCTCGCGGCGGGCGAATTCGTCGCCGCGCTGCGCGTGCCGCGGCCGGCGGGCAATCTGCGCTTTCGCACCTACAAAGTGTCCAAGCGCTACGATCAGGACATCTCCGCGGTCTGCGCGGCATTCGCTCTGCATATCGACGAAGGCAGCACGATCGTCGCGGCTCGCGTCGCATTTGGCGGCATGGCTGCAACGCCGAAGCGGGCCACGCAAACCGAAGCTGTGCTGAGCGGCGCGACGTGGAACGAAAGCACCGCGCGACAGGCCATGAACGCACTTACCGCCGACTACCAGCCGCTCACCGACATGCGCGCATCGAGCGCCTATCGGCTGAAGGTGGCGCGCAACCTGCTGTGGCGCTTCCATCTGGAAACGCGCGAGGACGCGCCGCTCGCGCTCTTCGACGTGAATGCATTCGCGTTCGAAGCCGGCACGCCGGACGCGGTCGTGAAGGAGCCGTCGTGATGAATCGCACCGATGCTTTTGTCGAACGCGCTGCAAAACAGGCGGAAGGCCCTGCTGGAAACCCCGCCGACCTGCATCGACCCGAAGCCGCGATCGGCGTCGCGCTGCCGCATGAATCGGCCGCACTGCACGTGAGCGGCGAGGCGACCTACACCGACGACATCGCCGAACTGCAAGGCACGCTGCACGCGGCGCTTGGCTTGTCGCGGCATGCGCACGCGCGCATCGTGTCGATGGATCTCGACGCGGTGAAAAAAGCGCCCGGCGTCATAGCGGTGCTGACCGCCGAAGACATCCCAGGTGAAAACAATTGCGGCCCCGTGCTGCACGACGACCCGATTCTCGCCGTCAATGAAGTGCTGTACCTCGGTCAGCCTGTGTTCGCCGTGATTGCGCAGAGCCACGAGCTCGCGCGCCGCGCCGCGGCGCTCGCGAAAAGCGACGACGTGATCCGCTATGAGCCGCTCGACGCGATTCTCACGCCGGCGGACGCGAAGGCCGCCAAACAGTTCGTGCTGCCGCCGCTGCATCTGAAGCGCGGCGATCCGGACGCGAAGATCGCGGCCGCGCCGAATAAAATTCGCGGCACGTTCGAAGTCGGCGGCCAGGAGCAGTTCTATCTCGAAGGCCAGGTCGCATATGCGGTGCCGAAAGAGATGGACGGCATGCTCGTCTACAGCTCGACGCAACATCCGAGCGAAATGCAGCAGGTCGTCGCGCATATGCTCGACTGGCCCGCGCATAACGTGGTGTGCGAGTGCCGCCGGATGGGCGGCGGCTTCGGCGGCAAGGAATCGCAATCGGCGCTGTTTGCCTGCGTGGCGTCGCTCGCGGCGAAGCTGCTGCGTCGTCCGGTCAAACTGCGCGCCGATCGCGACGACGACTTCATGATCACCGGCAAGCGGCACGACGCGATCTACGAATACGAAGCGGGCTTCGACGACAATGGCCGCATTCTCGGCGCGCGCGTAGAAATTGCGTTGCGCGCAGGCTATTCCGCTGACCTCTCCGGCGCCGTCGCCACGCGCGCCGTATGTCATTTCGATAACGCGTACTACCTGTCCGACGTCGACATCGTCGCGCTGTGCTGCAAAACGAATACGCAGTCGAACACCGCGTTCCGCGGCTTCGGCGGCCCGCAAGGCGCACTCGTGATGGAAGTGATGCTCGACAACATTGCGCGTCAACTGAACCACGATCCGCTAGACGTACGCCTCGCCAACTACTACGGCGTAGGCGAGCGCAATACGACTCCGTATGGACAGTTGGTCGAAGACAACATCATCGCGCCGTTGACCGACGATCTGCTCGACTCCAGCAACTATCGCGCGCGCCGCGCGGCGATCGCCGCGTTCAACGCCAGAAGCCCGGTACTCAAGCGCGGCCTCGCGTTTTCGCCGGTCAAGTTTGGCATCTCGTTCAATGTGCCCTTTCTGAATCAGGCCGGCGCACTGGTGCATGTGTATAAGGACGGCTCGGTGCTCGTCAATCACGGCGGCACCGAAATGGGCCAGGGGCTCAACACGAAGGTCGCGCAAGTCGTCGCGAACGAGTTCGGCTTGCCGCTCTCGCGCGTGCGTGTGAGCGCAACCGATACCTCGAAGATCGCCAACACGTCGGCGACCGCGGCTTCCACCGGCAGCGATCTGAACGGCAAGGCCGCGCAAGACGCCGCGCGAACCATTCGTGCGCGGCTTGCCGAACTCGTGGCGAAACAACTCGGCGGCAACGCAGACGACGTGCTGTTCGCGAACGGCGAGGTAACGGTGAACGGCGGTGCGATGCCCTTCGATCAACTGATCGGCGCCGCTTACCTCGCACGCGTGCAGTTGTGGTCGGACGGTTTCTACGCAACGCCGAAAGTGCATTGGGATGCGAAAACGCTGACCGGTCATCCGTTTTATTACTTCGCGTATGGCGCGGCTGTGTCCGAAGTGGTGATCGACACACTGACCGGCGAATGGAAACTGCTGCGTGCCGACGTGCTGCACGACGCCGGTCAGTCGATCAATCCGGCGATCGATCTGGGTCAGGTCGAAGGCGGCTTCATTCAGGGCATGGGCTGGCTTACGACCGAAGAGTTATGGTGGAACCGCGATGGCCGTCTGATGACGCATGCACCGTCCACGTACAAGATTCCGGCTGTGAACGACACGCCCGCCGCTTTCCACGTGCGGCTTTACCCAAACCCGAACGCAGAGCCGACTGTGTTCCGCTCGAAGGCTGTCGGCGAGCCGCCTTTGCTGTTGCCGTTCTCCGTGTTCCTCGCGATTCGCGACGCGATCGCGGCCGCGGTACCGTGCGCACAGCATGCGCCGATGTTGCGCGCGCCCGCGACGCCCGAAGCGATCCTCGATGCACTGGATGCGCTGCACACACAAAGCGCGAGCGAGCCGGCATCCGGGCAAGGAACGAGCATAGAGGCGTCGACCAGCGACACGACTGCCTGACATGCGCGAAACAGACAACTCAAGCTCAGATCCGGGCGCAGCGCAGCGAACGCAAGTGACTTGCAGATACGCCCGGTGCGACACAATCGCCTCGCACCAGGTTCAACCGGCCGCACGGAAACCCCGAGCGGCACTGTACGGAGATTCGTCGGATGCAAGCATGGCTACCTGACCTGCAACAACTGCTCGCGCACGGCGACGCCGCCGTGCTGGTGACGGTCGCGCGCGTCGAAGGTTCGGCGCCCCGCGAGGCCGGGACCAAGATGATCGTGACGCGCGATTCGGCGAAACATACGATCGGCGGCGGACACCTCGAATGGAAAGCGATCGAGACCGCGCGCCAGGTGCTGCGCGACGGCATGCGCTCGCCGCATATGCGTCGGCTCGAGCGTTTCGCGCTTGGCCCGAGTCTCGGGCAATGCTGCGGCGGCGCCGTGATACTTGCGTTCGAACGGCTCGACATCGGCGATCTCGGCTGGATCACGTCGCTTGCTAAGCGCGTGGCCGCAGGTCAATCGACGGTGCGTAGCGTATCATTCGGCCCCGCACCGGATGCGGTGATGCTGTCCGACCCCGAGCCGGGCGTCGATGCCGCCGACTGCCTGCTGTGGGACGGCGCCGGTTTCGACGACAGCGGCGCGCTGCTCACCGAGACGATTGCGCCAGGCGACTTCCCGGTCGTGCTGTTTGGCGCGGGGCACGTGGGCGCCGCTTTGGTTCGCGTGCTCGCCACGCTGCCTTGCACGGTACGCTGGGTGGACGAACGCGATGCGCAGTTTCCGCCCGTTGAATCGCTGCACGCGCATAACGTAAAGATCGACGCGAACGACGCGCCTGACGAAGCCGTCGACACGGCTGCGCCCAATACGTACTTCATCGTCATGACGCACAACCATACGCGCGACCTGGAACTGGCCGAGCGTATTTTGCGGCGTGGCGATTTTGCGTTCTTCGGCATGATCGGCTCGCACAGCAAGCGCAAACAGTTCGAACACCGGCTCGCCGCGCGCGGCATCGATCCTTCGCGGATTGCGCGGATGAAGTGCCCGCTCGGCGTGGATGGCATCGTCGACAAGTCGCCGGAGATCATTGCGATTTCCGCGGCCGCGCAACTGCTGCAAGCTGTCGAAGCGAACGCGAGTGTGCATCGCGCGGCGCAGACGGTTTGACGAAGCGAGTCGACATCACGCTTACGCATCCGGCGCACAACGACACCAACAAACTTCTGACCGACCATGAACACAACAACCGCTACGTCCCTCATCGAAAAGGCCATGCTCGCACCGAAGGCCGAACTGCATATTCACATTGAAGGCTCGCTCGAACCCGAGCTGATTTTCGCGCTTGCCGAGCGCAACGGCGTGAAGCTCGCTTACGACTCGATCGAAGCACTGCGCGCAGCCTATGCATTCACCGATCTGCAATCGTTTCTCGACATCTATTACGCCGGCGCGAGCGTGCTGCTGCACGAGCAGGACTTCTATGACATGACGATGGCGTATGTCGAGCGCTGCCTCGCCGACAACGTGATTCATAGCGAGATTTTCTTCGATCCGCAGACGCACACCGAGCGCGGCGTGCCCATCGCGACGGTGGTGGCCGGCATCGAGCGCGCGCTCGCCGACGCGGAAAAACGCGGCATGTCGAGCAAGCTGATTCTGTGTTTCCTGCGTCACCTGTCCGAAGAAGACGCACTTGCAACGTTCGAAGAAGCACGGCCGCTGTTCGACCAGTACAAGCATCGCCTGATCGGCGTGGGGCTCGATTCGTCAGAGCGCGGCCATCCGCCGTCGAAGTTCGAACGTGTCTTCGCGAAAGCGCGTGCACTCGGTTTGAAGCTCGTCGCGCACGCGGGCGAGGAAGGACCGCCGTCGTATATCTATGAAGCGCTCGATCTGCTCAAGGTGGACCGCGTCGATCACGGCGTGCGAAGCATCGAAGACCCGGCGCTCGTCGCGCGTCTTGCCGACACGCGCGTCGCGTTGACGGTGTGTCCGCTGTCGAACCTCAAGCTTTGCGTGTTCGACGACATGACAAAACACACGCTGAAGGACCTGCTCGATCGCGGCGTCGCCGTCACGGTGAATTCCGACGATCCGGCGTATTTCGGCGGCTATGTGAACGCCAACTATGCGGCGACCATCGACGCATTGAAGCTCGACGATGCCGAGGTCTACACGATCATCCGCAACGGTTTCGAAGCGTCGTTCGTTACGCCGCAAGAGCGCGCGGAACTGATCGCGAAGCTCGACGCGCACTGGAATCAAAGCGGCCCACATTAAAGGGCCGACGTATTGCAGCGCGGGCATCGCAACACGGCCCTCCACGCTGCTCAGCTTTTCACATTCGGAGACGGTTTTCTCATGACTCACCCGGCTACAACGGCTAACCCGGCCCAATCGGCATTCCGCGCGCAGTTGCTGACTTTCAACGGCGATCCGTCGCGCTCGCCCGACGCGGCGATCTTCAATGAAGACGGCCTTCTGATCGTCGAAGACGGCCATGTCGTCGCAGCGGGCGCGTATGCGGCGCTCGCGTCTCGACTCGCGCCGGGCACGCCGGTTCAGGACATGCGCGACAAGCTGATCGTGCCGGGCTTCATCGACACGCACATTCATTACCCGCAAACGGACATGATCGCGTCGCCTGCGGCTGGCCTGTTGCCGTGGCTCGACACGTACACGTTTCCGACCGAGCGCCGTTTCACCGATCAGGCCTATGCACGCGATACAGCAAGCTTCTTCCTTGAAGAACTGCTGTCTTGCGGCACGACCACCGCGCTTGTCTATTGCACCGTGCACAAGGAGTCGGCCGACGCGCTCTTTGCCGAAAGCGAGGCGCGCAATCTGCGCATGGTGGCAGGCAAAGTGCTGATGGATCGCAACTGTCCGGAGTTCCTGCGCGACACCGCGCAGTCCGGTTATGACGACAGCGCCGAGCTGATCGGCCGCTGGCACAACCGCGGCCGTCAGATGTACGCGCTCACGCCGCGTTTCGCGCCGACTTCGACCGAAGCGCAACTCGAAGCTTGCGGCGTGCTGGCGGGCAAGCATGCGGATGTGTTCATCCAGAGTCACGTCGCCGAGAACACCGACGAAGTGAAATGGGTCAACAGTCTCTTCCCCGGTCACCGCAGCTATCTGGACATCTACGACCACTACGGCCTGCTACGCCGCCGCGCGGTGTACGGGCATTGCATTCATCTCGACGCGCAAGACCGGCAACGCATGGCTCAAACTGGCGCGGTCGCGTCGCATTGCCCGACGTCGAACCTGTTCCTCGGCAGCGGTCTGTTCGATTTCGACAAGGCCGACGAAGCTAGCATGCCGATCGCACTCGCCACGGACGTCGGCGGCGGCACGTCGTTCTCGATGCTGCAGACAATGAATGAAGCGCACAAGGTCGCGCGATTGACGGGCCACCATTTGACGGCCACGCGCATGTTCTATCTCGCAACAGCGGGCGCGGCCGAAGCGCTCGATCTCGCAGACAAGGTGGGCACGCTCAGGCCGAAGTCGGAAGCGGACTTCGTCGTGCTCGATCCTCGAGCAACGCCGCTGCTCGCGCGCCGCACGGCGCGCACGGAGTCGCTCGAAGAATTGCTGTTCGCCTTCGCGCTGCTCGGCGACGATCGCGCGGTCTATGAAACGTATGCCGCAGGCAAGCGCGTGCATCGCCGCGACGACGTGCGGCAGCACGCGCCGCGCGTCGCTCGATTCGCGGCCTGATTGCCGCTCGAATGCGGCCTGATGGTCTTCGCTGCTTCTAAATAAAAACGGCGCTTCCTTGCATGACGAGGAAGCGCCGTTTCAATTTCTACGTTCAGTGCATGCCCCACCCGCGGGGACTCAGCGCTGCGTGCAAACCTCATGCAAGGCATTGAGCCTGCGCACCGGGTCGGCGACATACGGGTTGGATTCGTCCCACGCATAGCCCGCCAGCACCGCGCTGATCATGCGGCGGATCGACGGTGTCTGGTCGGGATAGAAAATGATGTCCTGCAATTCGCCTGTGTACCAGCGCTCGACAAACGCGCGGAATGTGTCGATGCCCTTGCGCAACGACACGTCGTAATTCGCGGACCAGTCAACCTGCTCGCCATCCAGTTGACGGTTCAAGGTCTGCACCGCCAGATGCGCCGAGCGTAGTGCGATCGTCACGCCCGACGAGAACACGGGGTCGAGAAACTCGCCCGCGTTGCCAAGGAGCGCATAACCCGGTCCGTGCAGACGCTCGACATTCGCCGAGTAGCCGCCAATATGCCGCACAGGCAACAGGAAAGGCGCGTCGCCGATCAACCGGTTAAACGTCGGCTCCTTCTGGATCAGCGCACGCAACTTCGGCTCGCGCTCCGTTGGCGGCACGTCGAGGAAACTCGACTCGGCGACGCATCCCACCGACGACCGTCCGCCCGCAAGCGGAATCATCCAGAACCACACGTCGCGGCGCTCGGGATGCGTTGCCACGCAGATCTTGTTGCGGTCGTGGGCGCCCGCGGGGAGGCCGTCGTAGACATGCGAAAAGAGCGCGGCGCGCGTGGGCATGCGCGTGGGCGCCTCCAGGTTGAGCAGACGCGGCAGCACACGGCCAAAGCCGCTTGCATCAAATATGAAACGCGCTTCGACCTGATACGCATGACCGGCCTCGTCGATTACGTCGACGCGCGGCGCGGCACCCGTGCCCTCGCCGGTATGCACGGCCTGTACCGTATGCCCGAAGCGCACATCCGCACCTTGCTCCGCTGCGCAGCGAATCAGGATCTCGTCGAACACCGCGCGTTCCACCTGATACGTCGTGCCCCACCCCGCCGTGTGCTTGTCGCGGAAATCGAACGACGAAGATTGGCCGCGATACACGAACTGCGCGCCGTTCTTGTACTGGAATCCGGCCTCGATCACCGCTTGCAGCATGCCGGCTTCTTCCAGATAAGCCATGCTTTGCGGCAGCAGGCTTTCGCCAATCGAAAAACGCGGAAAGTGCTGGCGCTCCAGCACGAGCACCGAGCGGCCCGCTTTGCGCAGCAACGCGGCCGCGACTGCACCGGCCGGGCCGGCGCCAATGATCGCGACGTCGACCGTCGTGTGTTCCGCCGTGTGCTTCATGTCATGTGTACTCAAGTTCGCCTCAATCGTTTGCTTGCCCGACGCAGCAATACGCTGCATCCTTACGTCCTGTTACATTGCATCTCTAGCAGCAATACATATTTCACCGGGGAGTCCAGCGTGCCGCCGTCTCAAACATCCAGTGTGCCGTTCGTGCCGGAAACGGCATTTGGAATCTGGTTCCTGCGTACTCACACATGGGAACATCATGTGTTGCGCGTCGCGATCAACGACCTCAAGCGCCTGATCGATACGCCGTTGCCCGCAGCGCCCGTTATCGTCGACGTTGGCTGCGGACAAGGCATTTCGTTTCGCCTGCTTGCCGATGCGTTCGAGCCGCGCCGCATCGTCGGCATCGACTATCACGAACCGTCGCTTGCGCTCGCGGCCGATGCGGCCAACTCCTGCCGCGACAAGGTCGCCGACATCGAACTGCTGCACGGCGACTGCGCGGCGCTGCCGCTGCCCGATGCGAGCGCAGACATCGTGTTCTGCCATCAGACTTTCCATCATCTCGTCGAGCAGGACCGCGCGCTCGCCGAGTTCCGCCGCGTGTTGAAGCCCGGCGGCGTGCTGCTGTTCGCCGAATCCACTGACGCGTACATCAGGTCGTGGGTGATCCGGCTGCTGTTTCGTCATCCAATGCACGTGCAAAAAAGCGCGGACGGCTATCTCGACATGATTCGTCGCGGCGGCTTCAGCTTTACCGACCGCAACGTGTCCCTGCCGTACCTCTGGTGGAGCCGCGCGAAAGACTTCGGTCTGCTCGAACGGCTCGGCCTTTACCGTCCGCAACCCGGCAAGCGCCGTGAGACGCTCGTCAATGTCGCGGCGGTGAAGACCGTCTGAGCCGGCCCAGGTTGCGTTACTTGCGCAGCGTGACGACGTCGCCCTTCAGCGCCACGCCCGCAATCACCGCACCCGCGCCGCAGGTGAACTCGGTCGCGCTTTCGCGCACTTCGTTCTTGTAGTTGCTCTTGATGTTGATCACCGCGTTGCCGCCTTCCTTGCGCGCGCGATCCTGCAACTCGATCACCGCCGACAGGAACACGTGCTGGCATGCGGCCTCATCGCTCTTGCCGAACGCGTTAGTCTTCTTGTTCGTCGCAAATTCGCCGATCGTTTTCGCGACGGCCGGATGCCGCTGGCCCGCGAAATACAACTGGATATCGTCGCCGACTTTGCCCGGCTCGCTATGCAACGCTTCGTTGATCGGATAGGTACCCACCGAGTCCCGCGCAAAAGCCGGTGCGGCGCTCAACATCGAAAATGAAGCGGCGAGTGTGACGAACATCAGATGACGTTTCATTGATACTCCTTCCTGGTTGTTATGGGTTTTACGATTCCCGCATTCACTGCCCTGCAAATCAGTTCGCCTCGAGCACAGCGAGCCGGCCGCTGATCGCGATCGCGGCGGCACTCGGGCTCACGCCGCAAGTGAACTCGCTGGACGAATTGCTTTCGCTGCTGTGAAAGCGCGTCGTCACGTCGATCACCGCATTCGCATTGCGCTCGCGCGCCGCCGCGCGAAGCTTGCCGATCGCCTCGGCAAGCGCCTCGCGGCATGCGTCGTCGGGGCCCGCGACCTTGCGCGCGATGCGCACCGAGTACGAGACGTCGCCCAACCCGCGCTTCACGGCCGGATGGCTTTGCTCACCGAAATACACGGGCACGCCGCCGCGCGATTCACCGCCCGCGGCCGCGAGCGGCAGCGACTTCACCTGTGTCGCACAACCCGTCAGCGTCGCGGCTGCAATCGTCAATGCACCCAGCACCAATGTTCTTTTCATTTTTATCACCCTCGTTTCTAAAATCGCGACCGTTTCAGCCGCCCTGCCATGCCTCGAACATCAGGCTCGCGCAACTTCCCCCGAAGCCGAACGACACCGACATCGCCGAGCCGATGCGCGCGTCACGCGTCTCACGCACGAGCGGCATGCCGTCGATTTCCGGCTCCGCCGAATCGATCCCCGTGGTGCCTGCAATAAACCCGTCGCGCATCATCAGCAACGTATAGATCGCCTCGTGTGCGCCGCATGCGCCAAGCGGATGCCCGGTCATGCCCTTGGTCGACGAAAACGCGGGCACACCGCGCTCCGATGCGGCACCGAACACCTGCCTCAACGCATGCAGTTCCTCGACGTCGCCAAGCGGCGTGGAAGGTGCATGCGTGTTGATGTAGTCCGGACGCTTGCCCGCTTCGTCCAGCGCGCCGCGCACGGCGCGGGCGATGCCTGCCGCGCGCGGCGTGACCATGCCGGCGTCCGTGCAGTCGCCGAACCCCGTGAGTTCCGCGTAGATGCGCGCGCCCCGCGCCAATGCGTGGTCCAGCGCTTCGAGCACGAGCACGCCGCCGCCCGACGCGATCACAAAACCGTCACGCGCCGTATCGTAAGGACGCGACGCGCGCTCGGGCGCGTCGTTGGAGCGGCGCGACAACGCGCCCATCGCGTCGAACATCAGCGTCATGTTGTCGTGCAGCGACTCGCTACCGCCCGCGAGCAGGATCTGCTGACGGCCGCTCTGAATCAGTTGCATCGCCTGGCCAATGGCGAGCGCGGAAGTCGTGCATGCCGACGACGGCGAATAGCCGACGCCTTCGAGCCCGAACACCTGCGCGACGTTCGCGGACGCTGTGCTGCTCATTGCATGCGGCACCGTGTAAGGCGGCACTTTATCGACGCCGCGCGTGTTGGCAACGGTCATCGCGGCGTCGTAGCTCGACATCGTGCCGACGCCCGAGCCGATCACGGTGCCGGCAAGCGGCGAGCGCAACATCGCGGCATCGAGCCCGGCATCGTCGATCGCCTTGCGCGCGGCATGGCAGGCAAAGCGCGCGGTATCGCCCATGAAGCGCTCCAGCTTGCGCTCGAAAGGCGCTTCATTAGCGACCGACGCCACGCCAGCGACTTGCGACGCAAAGCCGCGCTCACGCCATGCTTCGACTCGTTCGATGCGCGACTTCCCCGCGCGCAATGCAGCCGACACTTCGTCGAGCGAATTGCCGAGGCACGACACGATGCCCATGCCGGTAACGACCACGCGTTGCAACGCCACGCTCATTGAACACGCCTGAAAATAAGCGACGTGTTGATCCCGCCGAACGCGAAGTTGTTGCTCATCACCAGTTCGGCGTCGATCTCGCGCCCCGTCCCGATGATGTAATCGAGCGGCGCGCAGGCCGGGTCCACGTCCTGCAGATTCAGCGTGGGCGCGTACCAGTTGCGCTTCATCATCTCGATGGTCCACCAGGCTTCGAGCGCGCCGCACGCGCCCAGCGTGTGGCCCACATAGCTTTTCAGCGAACTGATCGGCATGCGCTCGCCAAATGTCTGCGCGGTTGCGTGGCTCTCCGCGACATCGCCGCGATCCGTGGACGTGCCATGCGCGTTCACATACTCGATCGCTTCGGGCGGAAGCGCGGCGTCTTTCAGTGCAAGCTGCATCGCGAACGCCATGGTTTCCGCCGTGGGCTGCGTCATATGCGCGCCGTCCGAGTTACAACCGAAGCCCACGATCTCCGCGTGAATCCGCGCACCGCGCGCCACCGCGTGCTCGTATTCCTCGAGCACGAGCGTAGCGGCGCCTTCGCCGACCACGAGGCCGTCGCGCGCGGCGTCGAATGGACGCGGCGTCAGATGAGGCTCGTCGTTGCGCGTGCTGGTTGCGTACAACGTATCGAATACGGCGACCGCCGGACCCGACAATTCTTCCGCGCCGCCCGCCAGCATCAGCGTCTGCTTGCCCGTCTGAATTGCTTCATATGCGTAGCCGATTGCCTGGCTGCCCGACGCGCATGCGCACGACGTGGGAATGATCCGCCCTTTCAGATCCCAGAACAGGCTGACGTTGACGGCTGTTGTGTGCGGCATCATCTGCACGTAGCTGTTCGACGTGACGTCGCTCATCGAGCCGCTTTCGAGCATCGTGCCGAACGCGCGGATCGGCTGCACCGAGCCCGACGACGAGCCGTACGCGACGCCCATGCGGCCGTCCTTGATGCTCGCGTCGTCGGCGAGGCCCGCATCGGCGAGCGCGAGTTCGCTTGCGCGCACCGAATACATCGACACGGGGCCCATCGAACGTGTCTTCTTGCGCGGATAATGCGCGGGCGTGACGAACTGCGGCAACGGACATGCGAGCCGCGTATGCAACGATTCGAAGTAGTCCCACTCGGGCATGCGCCGCACTGCGTTCACGCCGCTTTTCAGACGCGCTTCGATTACGTCCCAGCTATCGCCGAGCGCCGTGACGCCGCCCATGCCGGTAATGACGACTCGCTTCATCAGACCATCCCGCCGTTGACGCCGATCACCTGACGAGTCACATACGAGGCCGCATCCGACATCAGGAAGCTGACCACGGACGCTACCTCGGCAGGCTGGCCGACGCGGTTCATCGGCACCGTCTTCAATGCGTGTTCGAGCGGCATCTCGTCGAGCATGCCGGTTTCGATAAGGCCCGGCGCCACGCAGTTGACGGTGATGTTGCGCGTCGCAAGTTCCACCGCGAGCGCCTTGGTCGCGCCGATCAGGCCGGCCTTTGCCGCGCTGTAGTTGACCTGACCGCGATTGCCCATCACGCCCGATACCGACGCGATAGTCACGATGCGCCCTCCGTTGCGGGCACGCACCATCGGCATGGTCAGCGGATGAACGACGTTATAGAACGAGTCGAGACCGGTTTCGATCACGACGTCCCAGTCTTCGTCGGTGAGCGCGGGGAACGCGGCGTCGCGCGTCACGCCGGCGCTGCATACGATGCCGTAATACGGTCCGTTCGCCGCCACATCGGTTTCGAGCACATCGCGGCACACTGCGCGCTCGCGCACGTCGAACTGCAGCACCCGCGCAGTGCCGCCCTGAGCGGCGATGCCCGACGCCACTGCCTCGGCTTCAGCGCGCCCCGTGCGGCAGTGCACGGACACTGCAAAGCCGTCGGCGGCCAACTGGTACGCAATCGCGCGGCCAATGCCGCGGCTTGCGCCGGTAACGAGAACACGCCGGCTCATGAATTGAAACTCCCTTCGATGAATGACTGAAAATCGGACGGCTGGAAGACCTTGATCACCGCCTCGGCGCAACACACGTCGTCGTGATGAATCGTGCATTCGTATGCACCGTGGCCTTCGTCGCTGCGCAGCAGTTCCGTGGCGCGAATCAGCAATTGCGCGCCGCCTGCGAACGACGGCTGCAACGCCTTGTAGCTGCGCGAGCCGAGCAGCACGCCGGGCCGCGCGCGGCCACCGCCACGCATGGCGAGCAACGCAACGTGTGCGGCGATCGATTGCGCCATCAACTCGATGCCGATCCACGCGGGCATCGCGCCTTGCGCGTCCGCATACCATGCATCGGCATGCACGGTTGCGCGCGCGCTCAGCGTCTGTTCGTCGAACGCGGTGACGGCGTCGATCAGCAGCATGGTGCCGCGATGCGGGATGATCGCTTCGATAGGTTGCTGCAGCAGTTCGTCAATGCTTCGTGTCGAGTTCATCGCGCCTTACCGTGCAAGAATCAGACTGACATTGCTGCCGCCGAACGCAAACGAGTTGCTCATCACGTATTGAGCGCCCTCGCCGCGCGGCAAAAACCGTTCGCTTTCGACGAGTTCCAGCGCGGGCAGCGCGGGGTCCGCTTCACCGTCCCAGATATGGCGTGGCAGTGCAACGTCGTCGCGTGCGAGCGTGAGCCAGGCGAAGCCGAGTTCGGTCGCGCCCGCCGCGCCCAGTTGATGGCCGGTCAGCGGTTTCGTGCCGCTCGTCGCGACGCCGTCGGGAAACACACGCGACATCAGGTTTGCTTCCATCTCGTCGTTCTTGCGCGTGGCCGTGGCGTGCAAGTTCACATAACCAATCGACGACGGCGCGATGCCCGCATCCGCGATTGCTTCGCGCAGCGCCATTTCGCCACCCACGCCTTGCGGATCGGGGGCCGAAATATGATGCGCGTCGCTCGATTCGCCGACACCCGCAACGCGCACCGCCGCTTCGTCGCGGCTCATCAGAAACACGGCCGCGCCTTCGCCGACATTGATGCCGCAACGATTGCGGCTCATCGGATTGGTGCGCTCGCCGCTGGTCGATTCGAGCGACGCAAAGCCTTGCACCGTCAGCTCGCACAATGAATCGACACCGCCCACCACCACCGCATCGCACATCTGCAATTGCAACAGGCGCCGGGCCGACGCGAACGCTTTCGCGCTCGACGTGCAAGCTGTCGAGATCGTAAACGCGGGGCCTTTCAAGCCGAGTGCCGCCGCCGCGAAGGGCGCGGCCGTGCCGATTTCCATCTGCCGGTAGTTGAAGTTCGCGGGCAGGTCGCCCGCTTGCGCCTGATACACGAACGCGGCCTCAGCCGCTTCGATACCGGATGTGCTGGTGCCGAGCACCACGCCGATCCGATGCGCGCCGTAGCGCTCGCGCGCGGCGTCGACGGCAGGCGAGATCTGCGCGAGCGCGGCGAGCAGCAAGCGGTTATTGCGGCAGTCGTAGCGCGTGAGATCGGCGGGCGGAGCGAGATCGAGCGGCGTCAGGACGCTGCCCACAAACGCGTCGCCGATGCCCGTATGCACGGCCGCCATGCCTCGCGCGTGGCTCGCGGCGAGCGCCGGCACGATGCTGTCGAGGTCGCCGCCGAGCGCGTTGATCATGCCGAGCGCGTGCAAATAAACTGGTGGCGCTTTCATGCGGCCCTCCTGGATTCCGATGGCATGCCGATCGGCGCGAGCAGCACCGAGACCGCAATGCCGAGCGCGAGCGTCGCGCCAAAACTCTTTAACGCAGGCATCGCACTCATGCCGAGCATGCCGAACGACAGCAGCGTGGTGGCGGCCGAAAGCAGCACGCCCGTCCACACCGCGCCGAGATCCGCGTCCGTACGCATGCACCCTTCACGCAGAAAGACGGCGTAGTTCGCGCCGACGCCGAGCACGAGCATAAGCGCCAGCCAGTTGAACAGATTGAGCGGCACACGAGCGTAGCCGAATACCGCCAGCGTGACGCCTACTGCGAGCAGTACGGGCAGCGTCACAGCGATGCCGCCGCGCATGCGGTGTGCGAGCGGCACTTCGTTCGCGGCATGCCCCGAGTCCGGTTGCTTTCGGGCGTAGCGCACGATCAGCAGAATCAGCACCAATGTCAGCGCGCCGCCGAGCCACCAGCCGCTGTCCACGCGATACGCACCGAACAGCTTCGACACGCTCGCGGCCTTGTCGACGAAAGCCACGCCTGGCACTGAACGCGCGGTCGCGATCAAGGCGGCCTCGTTGCGCGATGTCACGCCTTGCGGAATCACGACGGCGGCATACGCCTTCGTCGCCGCATCGACCTGGCCGAGCCACAAATGTCGGTATGGTTGCGACCACGGCGCGGCAAGCCACTGGTCGACGGTCAGAAGAGATTGCGGTTTCGTTTGCGCATTCTTTTCCGCTGCGATCCACGCGTCGGCGACTTCGTCCTTGAAGCCCGCTTGCAGCAACGTGGCGCGCAATGCCGCCGTGTCGTCGAACACATGCTGCGCGAGCAACGCGCGGTCTCTGTTCTGCTGCTGCGCGGACGGCACGAACTGCGCGACCGATTGATAACCGCCCACCCCGTTCGGCGTGCCGCCAAGTGCGTCGAGTTTTGCACCCAGCGCTTCGGCACGCTCCAACACGAGCTCCGGCGTCTCACCGCGCACGACGAAAAACTGCGCGCTGTTGTCGATCCCCACCGCGTTGCGCACCTTGTCCTCTTGCGCGACGAGCGACGGGTCGCGCTGGATCAGCAGATGAACGTCGTCGTCGCTCGTGAGACGCAACCAGCCGGGAATCGCGACGATCAGCAACAGCGCGGCGACGATCCAGGCACGCTTGCCGCCGATCAATCGATGCCATGCGCTCAACAAACGCGCCGAGCGTTCGAAGAGTCGCCGGGGACTGCGCTTCGGCGCGTGCGGCAGCAACGCGGGCAACAGCCACATCACCGAGGCGAACGCCGTCACGATGCCCGCCATCGCAAAACATGCGATCTGCTTGAGCGCGGGAAACGGCACCCACGTGAGAATCGCGTAACCAAGCAGGCTCGTGGCAAGCGCTACGCTCAACGCGGGACGCACCGCACGTGCGCCCCGTCGCGCATCCCAATCGCGCCCGGCACCGAGATAGACGACAAAATACTGGATCGAATAGTCGACAGCTTCGCCGATCAGACTTGCGCCGAATACGAGCGTCAGCAGATGCAACTTGCCGAATACGAGCAGCGTCACCGCAAGCGCGCAGACGATGCCGAGCGCGGTCGAGACGAAGCCGAGCAGGAGCAGACGCGGCGAACGGAACACCCACATCATCAACAACGCGATGCCGATGAGCGACGCGACGCCGATCAGATGCACTTCGCGTTCCGATGCACTGCGCGCCGACTCGGCGTAGAACACGGCGCCGGTTCGTGCGACCGACACGTCAGGGAATGCCTGCTTCAACGCGCTTTCGCCTTGCGACAGCGCCGCGAGCACCGCGTGCTGCGTTTTGGTTTCATAAGCGGAGCCTGGCAAGGTGGCCACGATCAGTACGCTCGTCGCAGTGCCTTGATGCCCGTCTTGATGCGATACCAGCAACCCGTCTTCGAGTTCGAGATTCGATGTGGCGAGTGGCAGATTGCCGAGCCAGTGTTCGAGCCAGCCGAATGGATCGTCGGCGAGCGACGTGGTGAGTCCGCCCCGCACCGGGCTATAGATGCGTTGGGCGAGCGCGTCGCGCAACGCGGCGTCGGGCGCCTTACTGCCCGCGATTGCCGCGCGGTCAGCAGGCGTCAGCAAGCCGAAACGATATGGCAGATACAGCGCCGTAATCTGCGACAGATCGAATGGCGGCAACTCCGCCGTCACCGAAGCGAACGCCCCGCTTTTTTGCAGCGAAGCGCCAAGTTGCTTTGCCGCCGCTTTGGCGTGCGCATCGTCGTGACTGGTGACGAGAAAAACCGTGCGGTCGCCCAGAGCGCTCGCCAGCGTATCGACCGCTTTCTCGGCGACCGGATCTGCCTCAGTTGCCGGCAGCAGCGCAAGCAAATTCGTCTGCAACGGCGACGGTCCGGAAAAACGCCAGCCGCAATACAGCGCCGCGACGAGCGCGAGCAGCAGCCACGCGGCGCGCATGCCCCACGCGTTTTTCGCGGACCTGTGTTGCAGGAGGTCCATCAGGGCGCCCCGAGCAGACTGCGTTCGGCCGCGGCCGGTTCGCTCACCGCCTCGCTCTTGCTGAATTCGAGTTGCGTCGTATCGCCGTTGGCGAGCGCGATACGCAAACTCTGCAGGAAGTCTCCGCCGCTCATCTGCAAGCCTTTGATCGACTGCGCAAGCTGCGGCTGGTTCGGCGTCAGCTGCATGCGCCAGTGCGCGGCGCTGCCCTCGGCCTGCACGTCGAATTGGGAATACAGCGCGGACAGATCGCCGCCGAGCATTGCACGCATCATCTTCGAAACTTGCGCGACGCCGCGCGTGCCTTGCGCGCTGTGCGCCGTGACGCGCTGACCGTTGGCATTGATTTCGGCGACGCCTGCATCGGTGATGACATAAGTGGCTTTGTACGGCGTGTCGATATGCCAGATCACGCCGCGCTCACGCAGGAACAACAAGGATCCGGTACTGACGAGCGGCTGCTTCATCGCGGCCAGCGTCTGCGTTTGCGTGAATTGCGCGCGCACGCCTTTGGCTTGGGCGAGATGCGATGCGACCTGCGAGACCAACGCGGGATTGCCGTCTGTAGACGCGGCACACACCGGCCACGCCGGCATGCTCAACGCGCTGGCCACCGCAAACGAAAACGCACAGGCACGCAGTCCGTTCAACAATCGCACGCCGGAATTCGTTATCGCCATACGCGCTCCAGTTTCTCGAAGACCACCGGCGGCGACACGAACTGCAACTCTTGCGTGGCGGCATCGACCGCCACCTGGATCGTATAGCCCTTGGTGAGCCTCGTCCCCGATTCGCAATCGATAATTTCGTAGCCTATTTTCAGGCGGTTTTCGTGTTCGAGCAGTTGGGTGCGCACGTCGATCTTCTGACCGTACGTAGCCGGGCGAACGTACTTGAGATGCGCTTCGACGATCGGCCACAGATAACCGGACGCCTGCATCTCGCGATAGTCGTAATCGAATGCGCGCAGCAGCGCCGCACGGCCGATCTCGAAGTACTTCAGATAATGGCCGTGCCAGCACACATTCATCGCATCCACGTCGTGGAACGGCACTTCCACCATTGCACTTGCGCTCAGTACCTTGCGGGTCGCGCTTTCCGTCATGCTCATGCTTGCGGCCCTCCGCGATAATCCTGCAACAACCCGCATGCGGCGATGCGCGCGGTCAGCGCGCGCAAATCGTGTTCGAGCGCGCGGTCTTCATCGACGAAAGGCGATTGCGCGCCGACGTTTTCCATGAACGTTCGCAACGCCGCAGGCACCGGCGTCGCGCTGTCGATGCGCAAACGCAAACGCGCGGCCTGAACCGTTGCCAGCGTATGCGCGGCAGCAACCTGCTCGGTCAACTCCAGCACGCGCAAACAGTCGCGCGAGGCGATAGTGCCCATGCTGACCTTGTCCTGATTGTGCGCCTCGGTCGAGCGTGAGAACACGCTTGCGGGCATCGTGTTCTTGAGCGCTTCGCCAGTCCACGCGGACGACGAAATCTGCACGGCCTTGAAGCCGTGATTGATCGCGGCGCGCGCGGGCGCGGCGCCAGTCAGATTGCGCGGCAGGCCATTGTTGAAATTGACGTCGACGAGGAGCGCCAGTTGCCGGTCCATCAGATCGGCGAGATTGGCGACTGCGACCTTCAGCGAATCCATCGCGAATGCGATATGACCGCCGTAGAAGTTGCCGCCGTGCAGTACCCGCTCGTTGTCGGGATCGATCAGCGGGTTGTCGTTTGCGCTGTTCAATTCGTTTTCGATATCGCGACGCACCCAGCTCAACGCATCACGCGCAACGCCGATCACATGTGGCGCGCAGCGGATCGAATAGCGGTCCTGCAAACGGTGGCCGGGCGTATCGTCGCGGCCTTCCAGATCTTCGCGTATCCATGCGGCGGCCTGCGCCTGGCCGGCGTGCGGCTTCACTTCGAAGAGCGTGGCGTCGAAATGCGCGGCGCGGCCGTCGAGCGCGACGGTGCAAAGCGCGGTCAGGCGCGCAGTGAGCCGGGTCAGATGATCCGCGCGAGCGAACGCCAGACACGCGAGGCCGGTCATCACCGCTGTGCCGTTCATCAGTGCGAGGCCTTCTTTCGGCGCGAGCGTAAGCGGCGTTTGTCCGAGTTCGTTCCACACTTCACGCACGTCGCGCAGACGTCCTTCGAACATGACTTCCCGTTCGCCCGCGAGTGCTGCGGCGACATACGAGAGCGGCGTCAGATCGCCGCTCGCACCGACCGAACCTTCAGCGGGAATGCGCGGCAGCACGCGATGATTGACGAGGTCCGCGAGGCGTTCGAGCAATACCGGCCGCACGCCTGAGAAACCATAGGCGAGCGAGTTCAGACGCGCGGCGATGACGGCGAGCGTCTGTGCGTCGTCGAGATATTGGCCCATGCCGCAGCCGTGGTAACGCGTGAGTTGCAGCGGCAACGCTTCGACGAGCTCCATCGGCACGTCCACCACACAGGCGTCGCCGTAACCGGTGTTGACGCCGTAGACCGTCTCGCCCGCGGCAAGATGGCGGCGCAGAAAATCCGCGCCGCGTTGAATACGGGCGCGCCATGCCGGGTCTGCGTTCAACGCAACCGGCGCGCGATGCTGAGCAATCGCGACGACTTCTTCGATACTCAGCTTGCGCCCGCCGATCACGACGCGAGCCGCGTGGCTATCGCCGTTGGAAGCCGCATGCGCGCCGGCATCCGGCGCGTCGATCAGTTCATGTTCGGCCATTCGCGTCTCGCTTGGGGCGAGCCCAGAAATCGAAGAAGTTGAACCATTGATAAGGTGCCTTGCGACAGTAATGTTCGAGACGCACTGCATAACGCTGCGCCCAGGCCGCGAGATGCTGCGTGCGTTCGCGGCGCGGCAATTCGATGCGCTCGGCGAACGGCTCGAAATAAAGACGATAACCGTCGTGTTCTTTCAGACAGAAGAACAGGTAGACCGGACAGCCGAGTGCATGCGCGAGCACATATGGACCTTGCGCGAAAGGCGCAGTCACGCCGAGGAAACGCGCCTCGGTGGTGCGGCCGGCTTCATGCGCAGGCACACGGTCGCCGACGATCACCAGCAACTCGCCCGCGTCGACGCGCTCCTGCATCATCATCGCGGTTTCGGGCCCGAAGTCCGCGACTTCCAGCAGGTGCCGCGTGAACTCGCTATTCGCGGAGGCCAGCACGCTGTTAAAGCGGCGCGCATGTTCGGTATAGACGACTGCCGTGACTTTCGCATACGCGCCCTGTGCGGCGAGCGCACGGGTCATCTCCAGATTGCCGAGATGCGCGCCGATAACCAGCGCGCCCTTGCCGCTCGCAACCAATGCTTCGAACGCCGAAGGATCTTCGAACTGGACGTCCGCATTGTTGACGCGCCCGGACCACGCGGCGAGCTTGTCGAAGCCCGATTGGGCGAATGCGAGCATGTGACGATACGCGGAGAGCCAGCCTGGGCGAGGCGTATCGCCACGCGGTTCGGCCTCGTGCAGACGCCTGAAGTAGTTCGCCGACGCCTCGCGCGCGGCACGTCCCGTCAAAAGGAAATATGCAACGATCGGATGCAGCCACAGCCCGGTGAAGCGGCGGCCGAACAGCTTGCAGCTGAGCGCGAGCAATGACATGCCCAGATGACTGCCACGTTCGGCAATACGCCACCAGTCCTGAGCCTCGGCGCCGCCGCTTTGTTTGCTTCGTGCACCGGCTGGCGCGGCACGCCGTGGCATGAACTTGTGCGCGAGCAGCATCGGCAGACGCGCCAGCATGCCGCACACGAGCCGCGTGTGGCTGCGGCTGATGCGCACGTTGTCCCACAGCACGTCGAAATGCGAAACGCCGTCGCTCGCGTAGGTGACGCGCGTGGGAATCGAGCGGAATGCGGCGCGACGCCAGTAAAGGCGCACGAGAATTTCGATGTCGAAGTCCATGCGCGTGGGCAACTGCACGCTGTCGATCAGATCGCAAGCCAGCGCAAGCGGATACAGGCGAAAGCCGCACATGGAATCGCGAATGGTCAGCGAAAGCGTTTCGATCCACACCCAGACATGCGTCAGATAACGGCCGTAGAGACGCGCTTTCGGCACGCTCTCGTCGTAAACGGGACGGCCGAGAATCACCGCACCCGGTTCGGCGCGCGCCGCTTCGATGAAACGCGGCACGTCGGTGGCGTCGTGCTGGCCGTCGGCGTCGATCTGCAACGCGTGCGTGTAGTGGGCGTCGCGCGCGGCGCGCAACCCCGCCATCACCGCCGCGCCTTTGCCGCCGTTGACGGGCAGGCGCAGTAACGTGAGCTGCGCCGCGTACTCGCTCGCGAGTTCTGCGAGCACCTGCTGGGTGGCCTCGTCGCTGCCGTCGTCGACGACAAAAATCGGCAAGCCGTGCACCGCGAGATGCGCGACGGTCGCACCAATTGCGTCTTTGTGGTTGTAGATCGGGATCACGATGCAGGGAGCGAAGTTCATCATGCGTCCGCCCGATAAACGATCACGCCCGACGCGCATTCGCGCTCGTTCGCCCGGTACGCGAACTGCACGCGCTGACGTGCGGGATCGTGCGCGAGCGTGAGCTTGAGCACCGCGCCCGGCCCAACCGGCGCCATGAACTTCAATCGATCGATCGACGTGAAACCGCGCACGCAAGGCAGTTGCTCCGCGGCCAGACGCATCGCCCAATCGATCTGTACAACGCCCGGCAGAATCGGCAAGCCCGGAAAGTGGCCGGCGAAATGCGTGAGCGTGGCGGGCACGCGCAACTCGTAATGCAGTGTCTCCCCAGTGTCCCCACCGCGCGCTTCGGCCAGCACTTCGACGCCTTCGGCACGCGGCTCGAACGTCGCTGCGACCGCCGAGACCGGCAGCTTGCCACGTGCGTCGAACGGCAACGCGAGACGAAAGCGCCAGTGACGCGGCAACACGACGACATCGAAATAATCGGCGAGATGTCGGCGCAGGGTTTTCGCGAGCAGCACGCGGCCTTCGTCGCGCAATGCTTTATTACCCGCTTCGGTCAACGCGACGACAGCGCCGACGCGCTCACGCACGCCACCCTCGAGCGGCACGATTGCCGCTTGTGTGACATACGGATGCAGCGCGAGTCGCGCTTCCAGTTCCGGCAGCGACACGCGCTTGCCATCGAGCTTCATCACGCGATCGAGGCGGCCTTGCAAACGGAAGCGGCCTTGCTCGTCGAATGCGATCCGGTCGTCGGTGCGATGCCAGCCGTCGTGGTCCAGATGCGGCGAGCGCACGCTGAGCGCACCGTCTTCGTCGCGGCGCACTTCGATGCCGGTCACCGGTTGCCAAGCATCCGTCTGATCCTGGCGGCGCCACGCAATGCCACCGGTCTCAGTGCTGCCATAGATTTCGAGCGGCGCGGCGCCGTAGGCCGCCGCATATTCGTGCGCGGCTTCGAGCGCGAGCGGACCGCCCGACGAGAAAAAAGCGCACGGTGCGGGCGTCAATCCGGCGAAGCCAGGCAGCGCAGGCCAGCGCGATAACTGCGCGGGCGTCGACACGATCACCGCCGCGCCGCACTGCGCGAGTTGCGCTTGCAGATGCAGCGGTTCGATGCTGATCTCACGGTCGAATGCGCGGCCGGCGGCGAGCGGCCACATCACGCGAAACAGCAGACCGTAGATGTGATGATGCGGCACGCTCGCAAGCATCGTCGCGTTGCCAACTAACGTGCCCCACTGCTTTTCGAGCGTATGCACCTCGGCGTTGAACTGCGCGAGCGTTTTGCGAATCGGCTTTGGCCGGCCGCTGCTGCCCGACGTATAGAGCGTGAGCGGTGCTTGCGGGTTGATATGTGTGCCCAGAGCTTGAGCGGCGTCGGCGGCGGCTTGCACATGCGGCGCCAGCGTGGCGTCGGTGAGCACGACGTCGTACGCATCGGCGAGGTCGGCGAGATAGCCGGGCGTCGCGTTCGCCGGAATCACCGGCTCCTTGCCGCATGCGAACAGCGCAAATAAGGCGCAGGCGAAATCGAATGGATCGTCGATACACAATGCGTAGCGTTGCGCGGCCTGCGATTGCACGGCCGCCCGGAGCGTCGCAACGCGCGCGCGAAACGCGGCGCGATCGAGCAGCAAACCGCGATCGCGGCATACGGGCGTAGCGGCAGCCGCTGTACTCAACGGAGTCGACAACAGGTCGTGCAACGCGATCATGCCGCCTCCGAACGTGCTGCGCGCGGCAGCACCACGAGGTAGCGCCATATGACCTCGGCGATCAGCAAAACACCGATCAGCACGTAAGCAATCGCGCCGTTATAGAGCGACCAGCTCGCGCGGCTCCAGTAGAGCGCGGTATAAGCGGAGAAAGCACCGTTCAGCAGAAAAAACACACACCACACCTGAGTAACGCGCCGCGTATGGCGCACTGCGCCCGGTGGCAGATCGGGGTTGCCGAGGCGCGCGAACTTTTCGATCATCGACGGCCCGTGCACGAGCGTCGCGCCGAACGCGATCAGCAGTCCGAGATTGACGAGCGATGGATACAGGCGCAACAACAGCTCGCTGTTGGTCCACACGATTGCCGCCGACGCGCAGCTCAGCAAGCCGACCACCGTCCAGTCGATTGCGGAAAGGCGGCGCAGCGATGTCGCGACCGGGCCGCTGCCGGCCCAGCGCTGCAACCACAGGATCGCGAACAGCATGCAGCCGACATAACGCGGCGTGTCCCAACGCCACGCGCACAGGATCAACGCCGGATAGGCGAGCTTCACCAGCACTTGCACGACTGCCTTGACCCAATGACGCCCGCCGGTGGACGAGGCGCCGGAAGCAGGCGCTTCAGTCGCAGCCGCCGGCGTTCCCGAGCGCACTGCCGGCATCAGCCTTGGGCCGCCAGCAGGGATTCGACAGCACCGATCACGTCGCCGACCGTGCGCACCGACTTGAACTCTTCGGGCTTGATTCGGCGGCCGGTCATTTCCTGCAGCTTGATCGCGAGATCGACAGCGTCGATGCTATCCAGATCGAGGTCTTCGAACAGATGGGCGTCGGGCGTCACGCGCTCGGGCTCGATTGCGAAGTTCTCTTTGAAGATGGCGCGGATGCGTTCAAGAATCTCTGCCTCGGACACGTTTATTCCCCTTTTCTGTTGGTTTCGTTCGCAGCGTGCGCCGCTTCGCGCTGACTCTCGACCAGCGCGGCCAGCGTGCTGATCGAGCGGAAGTGTTCGCGCGTGCGTTCGTCGTTTGCCGCAATGGTCAATTGGTATTGTTTGCGCAGCACGATGCCGATTTCGAGCGCGTCGATCGAATCGAGACCGATGCCGTCGGTATCGAACAACGGCGCGTCGTCGTCGATATCGGCGGGACTCAGGTCTTCCAGATCGAGTGCTTCGATGAGGAGCTGCTTAATTTCCAGTTTTAAAGAATCCATAATCGAACAGGTGCTGAGTAATGTGTGCTTCGACGGCACTCGTCACGCTGCGCGCAGCGAGAGCCGGTGTGGTGTCGTCTGCCTTGAGCTGGTCCACGCCCAATGGTTCCAGCACGTTCACGCGCATGCGGAACGCTCGCGCGGGCACGTGGTACCAGCGCATCTGCTTCGTGAACGCGGGCGGATCGCAATCCATCAGCACAGGCACGATCGGCGCGCCGACCTTCAACGCCATATGCGCGAAACCGCGCGAAAACGCATGCAACCGGTTCGGCGCGGGGCTGCGCGTGCCTTCCGGAAATATGATCATCGTATAGCCCGCGGCCAGCTGCCTCGCGCCG
Organism: Paraburkholderia caledonica; assembly: GCF_000383275.1. NCBI lineage: Bacteria > Pseudomonadati > Pseudomonadota > Betaproteobacteria > Burkholderiales > Burkholderiaceae > Paraburkholderia > Paraburkholderia caledonica. The sequence goes on from NZ_KB911040.1 coordinate 90,688, forward strand.
GCCTCGACCAGTTCCGCGGGATCGACATTGCTGACGTATTCCGCCGAGCGCACGATGCCCCAGAAACACGGATTGCTCCAGTGCGCGTTTTTCACGACGCAGCATGCATGCGGCGTGAGCGAGAGCAGCACCATCACGTCCAGATACGTGGGGTGATTCGCTACCACGATGGACGGTGTGCGTGCACGCAACGCATCCACGCCCGACACTTCGAGTTCCATCACGCCGATGCGCTGCAGGACGGCGACAAGCGCCCGGAAGAACCAGTGGATCACGCCCGTCACCGCAAACTGTCGCGACGCGCGATGCGGCCACAGCCACGCGAGCGGAAACACGAGCACAGAAAATAGCACGCCGCAAATGCCGAACACGACGAACGCCATGCCGGTGGCAAAGAGTCGCCAGGCGTAATCAAGCCGCGCAGTCATGCCATCCCCAATGCCAGAGAGCGCCGGCGCCCTGCCAGGCCGCCGGCCTGCCGGTTTCGAGACAGTGCAGCAGCGCCTGGCTTTGCGTGGCGAAGCGCGTTTCCGCTTCGGCGGTATCGGGCGGCTGCGCCGCGCCAGTTGCACCTGTTGCCGCGCTGTGGCCCGGCGCTACGCTTGTTTCAGCCGTCGGGCCGGGGTCGCGCTGGCCGACTGCGCGCGCGGCATCCGGGGCGACAACTGAGGATCGCGCGCACACGAGATGGCCCAACGCGCCTTCGCTGCTCAGCAGAATAGCGATCGCGCCGCCCTGGACTTCGTCTTCGATGGTGCCGTATGCGGGATCTGCGGGCTCGTCCGCGTAGACGAGCAATACCGGCGACGCAGGTTGCGTCGCGAATTGGGCAAAGGCCTCGAGGAGCGCATAGCCGAGCGTTTCGGGCCCGGCGGAGATCGCGCTCGCCGCCGAGCGGTCGCCGCGCGCAATGCCGAACACGCCCGTCATGGCGTTGAGCACCGAGAGGCTGAAGGCGGTCGGCGAGACGGGCTCGCCGGAACTGATCGCGCGGAGGATGTCGGTAGTGCGGCGCAATTCTCCGTGCCGCGAGGCGAACACGACGCGGGCCTCGTCGGCGCCGACACAATCGTGCGCAACCTTCAGCGCGACTCTGGACAGAGTGCTGAGACGCCGCCGCACGATCGGCTCGATAAAGCCGATGTCGGGTGCGGCAGAAGCGGCGGCAGGCCAGCTAGACCAGCGAGCGACCGGAATGGTCCAGTGCGGATCGGGCATATCGGTGTTCGCGCGTAGAAGCAGGGAGAGGTTGAAGCGCCTGACGGAACACGCAGCCTTCATAGCGTATGCGCGCCGCGCGGACCGGCAACTCCAGCCGCGGGTCGATCAGTCTTTTTGTAGGTTCACCGAAATTAACGGCACATCGGCCAGATTATTTAGGTGCCTCTGACAATCGACCTTATAAATTGGCTCCGGCTCCCGCAGTGGCCGGAATCATACTGAAGATTTTCGTTTAAATCAGCCAAAAAAGACGTATCCATCTGTATCCGTGTCGCGATTGCCACGGTGCCGTTCAGGCGATATTAGATTTCGCGGACGTTTCAAGAGACGCTTGGGAATCTACCTATGGCGGTGTGTTTTCCAGTCGGATTGCAGTGTTGCGCGACGCGGCTTACGTTGAAAGTCGCTTGAAACTTTCAATAAACTTTCTGCGAAGGCTGTTGCACTTCAATACATTCATTTTGCCGGCCGATGCAAGGGCCGGCGCTGCGGCCGTCATGCCTCGCCTGCTATAATCCGCCCCTCATTGGGGAGTAGCCGCCCCGCAGCGCGTTCGTCCGGCAAGCAGGCCGGGCTCGTGGGACGCGAACTCGCGGGGGCGCCTGTCAACAGACTTGGCCGTCACGGCCATGGCAGCCGCAGCCTCAGGCCTGGCGAGACCGATGACCCACACCCCGCCGCAATTGGGCCCGGCGTGTCGTGGGTCGTCGCTCGTTCAATCTCGGCCCGGGAATTCAAAACAACGTGATCCACGCTTTTCTCATTTCGACCGGAGCGGTCGCGCTCGCCGAAATCGGCGACAAGACGCAATTGCTGTCGCTCGTGCTTGCCGCGCGTTATCGGAAGCCAGTGCCAATTATTCTGGGCGTGCTGGCGGCGACACTCGTCAATCACGCGGGCGCGGGCGCACTTGGCGCGTGGCTCGGCTCGCTGCTCACGCCGACCGTGATGCGCTGGGCGCTGGCTATTTCGTTCATCGGCATGGGTTTGTGGATTCTCGTGCCCGACAAGCTAGCCGATGACGAGGCCAACACGAACCGCACCCACCTCGGCGTCTTCGGCGCAACTGTCGTGGCATTTTTCCTGGCGGAGATGGGCGACAAGACGCAGATCGCGACGGTGGCGCTGGCCGCGCGGTTTCACGATTTCTTCGGCGTGGTGGCCGGCACCACGCTCGGCATGATGATCGCCAACGTGCCGGCGATCCTGCTCGGCGACCGTTTCGCTCACCGTCTGCCGACCGGCGTCGTGCATGGCATCGCCGCCGTGCTGTTCGTCGTTCTCGGGACAATGGCGTTGTTCGGCGCAGGAATCTGAAGCGAACCGCGCGATCCGGGCGCCAGCCGGATTGCGCGCCGCCCCGCTCACCGCTCCGTCACCGCTCCCTCACCGCTCCGTCACTGCGCGGCTTTCGCGCCGGACGCGGGCGCGGGCGCCATTGCCGATGCCGGGGCAGCGGCGGGCACAGGCGTTTCGTTCGGAGCGCCTGCGCCGGTGCCTAGCGGAATCTTGACCGTACGCACAACGCCATTGCCGAGCGGGAAGTCTGCGAGCGCGCTGCGAGCAAGATACGGCATGGCCCTCACCAGTGACGACTCGCCGCCCGAATTGCGCGCGGTCACGTTGTAGACCTCCTTGCCGGTCGCGCGCTCCGTGATCCGAACACCGAGCAGATGCGTGAAGATCGGATAGCTCTGGTTCACGTATCCGGCGGGAAACGGTCCCCATGGCCCCCACGGATCGTACGGACGCCCCCACCCCCAGTAAGGCGCCGGCCACGGGTTGTAATAGACCGGCTCGGCCACTGTCACCACGTCCGAGCGAATTCCATACGAGAGTCCGACCAGATAGCGCGCCTGCGCGCCGTCCACCTGGCGAAACGCGTGCGTGGCCAGTTCATTGGCGACGATGCGCTCATACGTGGTCAGTTCGAGATTGTTCCGCTGATCGGGTTCGCGCATGAACGCGTAAGTGCGCGTCGCGTCGCCGCCGCTCCAGTCGGAGAACGCGGTGACTTGCGTCGTCACATAAGTCGTGCAGCCGGACAGCAGCACGGTCAGCGCCGCCAGCAGCAGCATGGCGCGGCGCGTCCATCGATTCGTTTTCATGGTCTACCTCGTGAAGCGTTTGGGTCGGCTCGGGTTCGTATTGTACGTAGACCGTAGGCCAGGCCTCACGTTCCGGGCCCCGCCGCGTGGGCCTATGTTTGTCTGGACGGCCGCTCGCGCGCCGGCCTTGCGGCGCGTTGGGAACGGTCGAAAGTTCGCTCCGCACGATTCGCCGAGGCTTTGTACAATGGCTCGACAAGCCCGGCTCACACGCCTTCGTGCGCCGGCCGCTCGAGTCCCATCACTACAGAACGCCATGGCCGATACCGCAACGCCCAATGTGATCCGCCGCGCCGATTATGCGCCGCCCGCTTTCCTGATCGACACCGTCGCACTCGAATTCGACCTGCTGCCGGAACGCACGGTCGTGAAGAACACAATGCGCGTGCGCCGCAATCCGGACGCGTCGCGCGCCGCGCATCTCGAGCTAATGGGCGAACAGCTTGAATTCGTCAGCGCTACGCTCGACGGCCAGCCGTTCGCCAACGCGCATGCGCACGAACACGGGCTGGTCCTCGACAACGTGCCGGAGAAGTTCGAGCTCACGCTCACGAGCATCTGCAATCCGGCCGCAAACACCACGCTCTCCGGCCTGTATGTTTCGAGTGGGAATTTCTTCACGCAGTGCGAGGCCGAAGGCTTTCGCCGCATCACGTACTTCCTCGACCGGCCGGACGTCATGGCCACTTACACGGTGACGCTGCGAGCCAGCAAGGCCGATTACCCCGTGCTGCTGTCCAACGGCAATCTGCTCGAAGAAGGCGATCTGCCGGACGGCCGCCATTTCGCGCGCTGGGAAGATCCGTTCAGAAAGCCGAGCTATCTGTTCGCACTTGTCGCCGGCAAGCTCGTTGCGCTGGAAGAGCGCGTCAAAACGGGTTCGGGCAAGGAGAAGCTGCTGCAGGTATGGGTCGAGCCGCACGATCTCGACAAGACGCGTCACGCAATGGATTCGCTGATTCACTCGATCCGCTGGGACGAGGAGCGCTTCGGGCTCGAACTGGATCTGGACCGCTTCATGATTGTCGCCGTGAGCGACTTCAACATGGGCGCGATGGAGAACAAGGGGCTCAACATCTTCAACACGAAGTATGTGCTGGCGAACCCCGAAACGGCGACCGACAGCGACTTCGCGAATATCGAGGCGGTGGTCGGCCACGAGTATTTTCACAACTGGACCGGCAATCGCGTGACGTGCCGCGACTGGTTCCAGTTGAGCCTCAAGGAAGGCCTGACAGTATTTCGCGATCAGGAATTCTCGGCCGACATGGCCGCCGGCGAGGCCGACGGCAGTGACGAAGCCGCGCGCGCCACCAAGCGCATCGAAGACGTGCGTGTGCTGCGCCAGATGCAGTTCGCCGAAGACGCCGGACCGATGGCCCACCCGGTGCGTCCCGAAAGCTACGTCGAGATCAATAACTTCTACACGATGACGGTCTACGAGAAAGGCTCCGAAGTCGTGCGGATGTATCAGACGCTGTTCGGCCGCGAAGGGTTTCGCAAAGGCATGGACCTGTATTTCAAGCGGCACGACGGCCAGGCCGTGACTTGCGACGACTTCCGTCACGCGCTCGCCGACGCGAACGGCCGCGACCTCGCGCAGTTCGAGCGCTGGTACAGCCAGGCGGGCACGCCGCGGGTGACGGTGCGCACGCGTTACGACGCGGCGCAGCAGCGCTACAGCGTAACGCTCACGCAAGGTTATGGCGACGCGGCACCGGCCGCACGCGAAACGCAAAAAGGCCCGCTGCTGATTCCGTTTGCGATCGGCCTGATCGGCAAAGACGGAAAAGACTTGCCGTTGCAACTGGAGAGCGAGCCGAAGGCTTCGGACTCGACCACTCGCGTGCTCGAATTCACGCAGACCGAACAGACCTTTACGTTCGTCAATGTGGCGCAGGAACCGTTGCCATCGCTGCTGCGGAATTTCTCGGCGCCGGTGATCGTCGAATACGATTACTCGGCGGATCAACTGGCGTTCCTCCTCGCGCACGACAGCGATCCGTTCAACCGCTGGGAAGCCGGTCAACGGCTCGCCACGCGCGAGTTGCTGACGCTAGCCGGACGGGCCGCGAGCGGCGAGCAGCTGCAGCTCGACGACTCGGTGGCGGCCGCGTTCGCACGCGTACTCACGGACGAGTCGCTCTCTCCAGCCTTCCGCGAACTTGCATTGATGCTGCCGTCCGAAGCGTATCTCGCCGAGCAGATGGCCGAATCCAATCCGGCGGCCGTGCATGCTGCGCGGCAGTTCGTACGCAAGCGCCTCGCCAATGCACTCAAGAACGACTGGCTCAAGATTTACGAGCAACATCGCACGCCCGGCCCGTACGAAGCCACGCCGGCGGCGGCAGGCCACCGTGCGTTGAAGAACCTGGCGTTGTCTTATCTCACGGAGCTCGACGATCCGTCGGAAACGGTGCGGCTCGCGTCCGCGCAGTACGATGCGGCGAACAACATGACGGACCGCGCGGCGGCGCTGTCCGCGTTGCTCAATGCATCGGCGGCAAACGGCGGCAGCGCCGAAGCGCAGCATGCGCTCGACGACTTCTACCGGCGCTTCGAGAAGGAGCCGCTTGTGATCGACAAGTGGTTCGCTTTGCAGGCCACGCAGCGCGGCAGCGCGCAGCGTCCGGTCATCGACGTCGTACGCAAGCTGATGACGCATCCGGCCTTCAATCTGAAAAATCCGAACCGCGCGCGCTCGTTGATTTTCAGCTTCTGCGCGGCCAACCCTGCGCAATTCCACGCCGAAGACGGATCGGGTTACGCGTTCTGGGCGGACCAGGTAATCGCACTCGACGCGATCAACCCGCAAGTGGCCGCCCGCCTCGCGCGGTCGCTCGAATTGTGGCGCCGCTTCACGCCGACGCTGCGCGAAGGCATGCGCGCGGCGCTGGAAAAAGTGGCGTCGCAGGTCAAATCGCGCGACGTGCGTGAGATTGTCGAGAAAGCGCTCGCATGACGCTCCGCTGACGCGGTCCTCCGTACGAAAAGCCGGCACACGTTGCCGGCTTTTTTTTCGCCCTTTGTTTAGCGACGACTTCGGGTCTCAGGCGCGCATCGACGTTAGCCGTCTGGCTGACTGGTCGGCCGCGTCCCGACGGGTGAAAGTAAACGCATCCATTTAACGGTTTACGTTTAACGCGATGCGTTATATCATCCCATGATCACGACATTTGGCGACAAGGCTACGGCGAGAATCTTTCAGGGCAAGTTCGTGCATACGTTGCCGCGTCATATCCAGGCGCTCGCGTACCGCAAGTTACTGATGATCGACGCTGCAGACTGCATCCACAGCTTGCACACGCCGCCCGGCAACCGGCTCGAAGCACTGCAAGGCCAGCGCAGCGGGCAATGGAGCATCCGGATCAACGCGCAGTGGCGCATCTGTTTCCACTTTATCGAAGGCGAGGCGCTGAATGTTGAGATTGTCGACTATCACTGATTATTGGGAGACCGGCATGGTCATCAAACGCTCCGATCTGGACAGTATCGATTTCTCCGACATCGACGCGGGGAACAGCATCGAGGACATCCATCCGGGTGAGATTCTGCGCAGCGAGTTTCTGGAACCGCTCGGCATGTCAGTCAACGCGCTTGCGCTCGCGTTGCGCGTACCGGCGCCGCGCATCAACGACGTGGTCCGCGGCAAGCGCGCGATTTCCGCCGACACTGCACTGCGCCTCGAGCGCTATTTCGGCGCGAGCGCGCAGTTCTGGCTCAACCTGCAAATCGCATACGACCTGCGCGTTGCCACGGCGGCAGCGGGCGAGCAGATCGAACGCGAGATAGAACCCATGCCTAAGGCGGACCGCCCGAAGCTGCCGAAGGTATCGGCGGAACACGCCCGGGCTGCGGCGCTCGCAGCAAGCGTGAGCGGCAACGCGACGGGCGGAAAGGCCCGGCGCAAAGGCTGAACGGCTCGCTCACGCAGCGCCGCTGGCACCGATCGGGCGCCATTGCATGCGCGCTCCGATGTCAAAAGCACAGAGCGGACACACCGAGCGGTTAAAATCGGGATATTCCTCAAGCCTCCTGGAGTACAGCAATGTCCTTGCAACGTCGTACCACTCTCACGAAGTACCTGATCGAGCAGCAGCGGGAAACCAATAACCTGCCGGCCGACCTGCGGCTTTTGATCGAAGTTGTCGCACGCGCATGCAAGGCGATCAGCTATCACGTTAGCAAAGGCGCATTGGGCGACGCACTCGGCACGGCGGGCAGCGAGAACGTCCAGGGTGAAGTACAGAAGAAGCTCGACATTCTGTCGAACGAAATCCTGCTCGAAGCCAACGAATGGGGCGGCAACCTGGCGGGCATGGCGTCGGAGGAAATGGAGCAGTTCTTCCCTATCCCCGCGAACTATCCGAAGGGCGAGTACCTGCTGGTGTTCGATCCGCTCGACGGCTCATCGAACATCGACGTGAACGTTTCTATCGGCACGATCTTTTCGGTGCTCCGCTGCCCAGATGGCCAGCAGCCCACCGAACAGTCGTTCCTGCAGCCAGGCACAGAACAGGTTGCTGCGGGTTATGCGGTGTACGGACCGCAAACCGTGCTGGTGCTGACCACCGGCAATGGCGTGAACTGCTTCACACTCGACCGTGAACTCGGTTCGTGGGTGCTCACGCAAAGCGACATGCGCATTCCTGTCGAAACGCGGGAGTACGCAATCAATGCGTCGAACGAACGTCACTGGTATCCGCCGGTTGAGCAGTACATCGGCGAACTCAAGCAGGGTAAAGACGGCCCGCGTCAAAGCGACTTCAATATGCGCTGGATCGCGTCGATGGTGGCAGACGTGCACCGTATCCTGAATCGTGGCGGCATCTTTATGTATCCGGCCGACAAGCGCACGCCGGAGAAGCCGGGCAAGCTGCGGCTCATGTACGAAGCGAACCCGATGGCGTTCATCGTCGAACAGGCGGGCGGCGCTGCAACCAACGGCGAAAAGCGCATCCTCGACATTCAGCCCAAGAGCTTGCATGAGCGCGTTGCGGTGTTCCTCGGATCGAAGAACGAAGTGGACCGCGTGACCCGCTACCATCTCGAAACAAAAAAGTGATTCGAGGGCTTGCCAAGCCAATAAAGAAGTCCCTATAATCTCGTTTCTCCTGATGCCGGAATAGCTCAGACGGTAGAGCAGCGCATTCGTAATGCGAAGGTCGGGGGTTCGATTCCTCTTTCCGGCACCATCAAGATTCAAGCAAAAAGCCCAGTCCTCGTGACTGGGCTTTTTGCTTTTCGTCGACCTTTTTTGCTTTTCGCCGACCTATCCTCCTCGCTTCCTAGCCCCGCAAGTCAGGTCTACCAAATTGCGCGACTGTTCCCAGGTTGCGCGCGACGATCGTGTCGCTCATCTGAATCTGAACGGCGTCTTTGCCTTCCGTGCGTTTAGCGTCGCCGTACGCAGCGACTGCTTCCTTCGGCGCTGACGGAAACCACGAGATGCGGCCATCGCATTCGATTCCGACCTGCCGTCCATTCCAGTACACACCGTTTTCCATGACGAACCCTCTGAAGGCGAAGACAACCATCTTCCGCGTTGGCTGGCCGGGATCAGTTGTCCACCGCACTGTGGCCGACCGAAACCAGCCACCTTCATCATAGGATTCGACGCTGATGCGGCGAGGCTCGTCACTCAAGCAGACGAAGTTTTGGCGCAAAGTGCGCGACGTCGATGCCGGCAAACACGACACGGCTAACGCACTCGCATGCGAGGAGAGCCTTATGGCGCATCGCGCTTTAAAATTTGGCGCCTCGTCAACGAGGTGACAAATAAATCGTTTACAAAGTAATCACCGCGGTTACGACAGAATAAATGTCCGATCGGCAATAAACGAACGTTCGCTTTTTACCGGGAAGATTATGCCGATATCGCAATGCACCAATTGATCACCAATCGGGGAATACCCGGCCCATACTGACGACTTATACCGCGAGGGTGCCGCTCACCTTCGCAACAGCCCGCCGGATAAGGCTCGCGAGAGAATTTTGAAACATTCGACGTCGAAACTGTACGCAAGACCACGAACGACGACACAAGCAAACCTATAAATTTCATCAGAAGCTCTGCTGAAATGGTGCGCTGTGCCGTTAAAGCAACAAAGATGGTGTGATGCTAATCGGACACTGGTGCGAAACGGGGCACGAGGCCGATAATCGGTTTGTAAAGGAGAACGATCATGGATGCCAAACCACCGAAGATCCCGACCCCGGACAAAGTCTTTAGCCCGGATCCGGAACCTGTCGGCGTCGAGTTTCTCGGGGCGGAATTGCCGGAGCATGTGCGCGCCTTCTTCGACGAACAACGCAAGTCTTGCGACGCAAAGTAAGTGTGCAGCGGCGCGACTCGGTAGCGGTCCTTGTGCTTATGGCACGAGGCGCGGTGCCGCGCGGCTCGCTGATTTCTTTGGATCACTCTCACCAGGCCGACTAGCGCTGACTGGCGTTGACGCTCGCACTCGAGCCTGCGACCGCCTCTGCTCGCGTGAACTGGCTGTTCTGCCGCGACCGGCAGCACCGCTTTGATGCCGGCGAAAACGCTTGGGCAATGAAGCATCGTCTATGCTTCAGCTTTTCCTTCCACAGCCGCCCGGCCATCGTCCACCTTATGAATCGCCTGTTTCGCTTCGCCGCGCCGTGCGCGCTCGCCCTTCTCGCATCACTCCTGGCTGCCCCTGGTTCTGCCCTCGCCGACGGCGACGATACCGCGCTCACGAATCTGATCGCGCTCGCGTCGCAGCGACTCGCCCTCGCGGAACCGGTCGCGCGCTGGAAGTGGGCTAATCACCAGGCAATCACCGATACGCCGCGCGAGCAGGCGTTGCTTGCTGATGTGGAGAAACGAGCGGCAGCCGCCAACGTCGATCCGGCGTTCGCGCGCGCGTTCTTCCAGGATCAGATCGACGCGAGCAAAGACGTGCAGAACGCGCTTTTTGCGAGCTGGCGCGCAACGCAGCCGCCGCAGGAGCCGGCTCCCGACCTCGCAACGAGCACGCGTCCACAACTGGATCGCTTGACGCAATCGCTCGTCGCCGGCCTTGCTCGCGTGCAACCGCTGCGCGCGGCACCGGATTGTCCGTCGCGCGTCGCGCAATCGCTGGCTAGCTGGAAGTCTATGACTCGCTACGATTCCGCGCGCTCAACTGCATTGAATCGTGCTCTTGCGCATGTATGCGAAAGCGGTGGCGTCGGCGCAACCGGCTGACGGTGCGGTAGACGCAAGAAGCGGGCGAAGGACGAACGTTGCGCGGCGAGGGATAACGAGGTCTCGCCTGGCCACGCGTAGCAGCCGCGCAATCAGGCGAGAGCGGTCAAACGACGCCTACGACGGGCGCGGCGGCCAGCACGCTGAGCGGCATGATCCGCAACCCGCGCGCAAGGTGGCTCTGAAGAATCTTGTAGGTCGACGCTTCGAAGCCGCCGGCCAGACTGGCCGCATGCAGTTCGGTCGCCTGCGCCAACGACGGCGCATGGCCGATGTAACACCATTGGTCGACGACATGGAAAGCGCGCGCCTGCGAAGCTTCTTCATGCTCCTCGAAAACGACGGGCCCCTGGAACGGCCACGGCGCGCCGGCAGGATCGCTCTTCGAAACGCGCGGCACACGGTTGTGCCCCGGCCGCAGCGTCGCGATCCACTGCGCCTCGGCGAGCATCGCACCCAACTCGCCGCCGGTGGCGCGCCACTCTACGCGCCTCACTTGCTGCGCAAGCCGTATATCTTTCGACGAACGTCGTTCGCCTGTCAGATGCGCACGAAGTCGCTGACGGACGCGCACGCTCCGCCCGACGTACAGCGGCAAGTCGTCGTCTCCATAGAATGCGTAGACGCCGCATCCCGCAGGCGCGGTCTCAAGCAGATCTTCGGTGATGTCGCCTGCCAACCGATAGCGCCGCGTCGTGCGCTCGATATGCGCGCGCAGAACGTCTAGCGGCACGAGGCCGTGAAGCCGCTGCCAGAACTGCCAGATCAGATCGGCGTCGGCAAGCGCGCGATGCCGGTCGGACGGCACCAGCGAGTGCCGCTCGACCAGCGCATCGAGCCCGTGGCGCTTTTCAGACGGGAACAGCGCGCGCGACAGGCGCACGGTGCACAGCACGTCCGGGTCGAAAGACAGGCCGGCACGGCGGAACTCGCCGCGCAGAAACCCTCGGTCGAAGCTGGCGTTATGCGCGATGAACAGTTTGCCGTTGAGTCGGGCGAACAGTTCGGGCGCGATGGCGTCGAACGTCGGCGCGCCGCGCACCATCGCGTTCGTGATGCCGGTGAGCTGCTGGATGAACGACGGGATCGGTTGCTGCGGATCGACGAGGCTGCTCCAGCGCGAGACGCCGGCCGGCCCTACTTCGACGACGCCGACTTCGGTAATACGGTGCTCGTTAGTCGAGCCGCCGGTGGTTTCCAGATCGACAAAGACGATGGGATCGCTGAGGGCCGGTTCGGACAAAAACTGTTCGGACATGAAAGGAATGCTTGGACGCGTGACTTTGCGCCAAGTATGCACTAGTTAGCGGCCGGTGACCTGTAGGCATGGGCAGTGCCTTGTCCGTCCTTCGTCGGCAATGGGTTTCCGGGAGTCGGCGGCAGCCTCATCTCGCAACGCGGCGGGGGCTTGAAAAGTACGCGCGTTATATCGACCGTGGGTAATTGAGTCGCAGGTTTTAGTAAGGCATTTGGAAATTCTTTTTCTTGTGCGCTTAACAAATTGTTCATCGGATGGATTTCGCGCCCTTATTTGATAGGTCCAATGAAACTCCGGCGATATGCACTTTTTTCTGCGATGCGATAGATCGGCGTTCATATCTACCGTGTAATCGCATCGCTCCACGCGCTTACGTCAATATTACTCAGACCGAATAACGATTGAATAAAAAGAAAGAAGTATTTTCCGACCGCCAGTGCCTGTAACGCTCTGCAACGTTGATAAGTGTTTCTCCGACTTGTTCGCGGACCGACGCAATCGGATCATGAAACCAGCGTTTGCGGTAATGCGCATCAGGAGGTTGCCATGCAGTTCAGTGAAATCCGCCGAATCCTTTCTAATCTGATTCCTCATCTGGAACGATCGCCGGCCGCCTCACCTCTCCCGCCTGAGCCAAGTCAGCCATCGGCGTTGGAATTCGATCCGATGTGGCACGGCGACCACTGGCAGAACCTGCTGTCCTCCCCAATGGACGCCCGACGCTACGTCATGGAAGATTGGAGCGCGACCACAGCGGATGAGTGGAGTGCGGACCGCGCCGCATCTGCGCACTGATCATCGCCCGGCGCCATAACGCCAACTCGCCGCCGACTCGCGGCCGACTCGCGGCCGACTCGCCGATTAGCGGACGAAAAAAAAAGCGCGACTGGGAAGTCGCGCCGACAAAGGTTTGGAGATCTTTTTCGTCAACGAAAAAGTCCGCTTCGGAAAGCAGAACTTTCAGTATAGCGTTTAATCCCAATCCGATTATTCACACAAAATACAATCGTCTGTTGCTAGAACGACAACAATAAGTTGACGGCTGGATTTCGTTGTTTTTTCGCATCGAATTACCGTCGCGATTTCGCAACGCCACTTCGCATTCATCAGTTCGGATACTTGCTGGCATGCCCGCAGCCATTGACCAGCAAGGCTTTGGCGGAATTCTTTCATCGTTTCGAATCAGGTAATTCTTTATTGCGAGAATCGAAACGTCCATTGAATCAACGCTCTCTCTACACTTTGCGTAACCGGAAATCAGCGCTCTACCTTCAAGCGCACCTTGACACGGATACGCCTCTCGCAGCGCCCGCGTGAAGGTTTCCGAAGCACGATTCACCGCTCACTCTCGCTTTCGGAGTAACAAAATGAAAAAGACTCTCATGGTCGCGGCCCTGACGGGCGTTTTTGCAACTGCGGCGCACGCTCAAAGCAGCGTCACGCTGTACGGCTTGATCGACGCCGGCATTACGTACACCAACAACCAGCACGGCCACAGCAACTGGCAACAGACGAGCGGTTCGGTGAACGGCAGCCGTTGGGGCTTGCGCGGTGCGGAAGACCTTGGTGGCGGCCTGAAGGCGATCTTCACGTTGGAAAACGGCTTCGGCATCAATGACGGCTCGCTGAAACAAGGCGGTCGCGAATTCGGCCGTCAGGCATTCGTTGGCCTGTCGAGCACCCAGTTCGGCGCCGTCACGCTTGGCCGTCAATACGACAGCATGGTTGACTACGTTGGCCCGCTGGCGCTGACCGGTACGCAATACGGCGGCACGCAGTTCGCCCACCCGTTCGACAACGACAACCTGAACAACTCGTTCCGTATCAACAACTCGGTCAAATACACGAGCGCGAACTACGGCGGCTTCAAGTTCGGCGGCCTGTATGGCTTCTCGAACCAGGCTGACGGCTTCGCAAACAACCGCGCCTACAGCGCGGGCGCGTCGTACAACTGGGGCGGCCTGAACGTCGGCGCAGCATATTTGCAACTGAACAGCAACGGCGCGAACGGCGCGGCTGCGGCGTTCAACTCCGGCGGTGCCGTGTCTAGCGACAATACGTTCTTCGCTCGCCGTCAGCAGACGTGGGGCGCAGGCGCCAGCTACGCGTTTGGTCCGGCAACCGTCGGCCTCGTCTATTCGCAGACGAACCTGTCGGGTCTCGTCGGCATCGGCGCAGGTGCATCGGGTCAACCCGGCGGCATCGGCCTGCCGAACAACAGCGCGCACTTCCAGAACTACGAAGCAAACGCTCGTTACGCTCTGACGCCGGCTGTCAGCATTGCCGGTTCGTACACGTACACGCGCGCGAGCCTCGCGGGCACCCGTCCGCACTGGAATCAGTTCAATCTGCAAACGGCGTACGCACTGTCCAAGCGCACGGACGTTTATCTGCAGGGTGAATACCAGCAGGTCAACGAAGGCGCGATCGTTGGTGCAGACATCAACGGCCTGGGTGCTTCGAGCAACAACAAGCAGGTTGCGGTCACGGCAGGTCTGCGTCACCGCTTCTAACGCGGCGGGCAGGACCCGCAGCATGGAAGGCGCCGTTCGCGGCGCCTTTTTTATTGCCTGAAGACGCTCCGTGCGGACAAATCGGCACGAGGTGACAGACTAGATGTCGCTCTTTGCAGGCGGATATTTGACGTCGAGAATGTCGATTGGCTGCGGACCGGCCGGCGTGTACAACGTCACGGTGTCGCCGACCTTCGCCTTCAGCAACGCCCGTGCGATCGGCGAGATCCAGCTCACGTGTCCGATATCGAGATCGACCTCGTCGATGCCGACAATCGTCACGGTGTGCTCTTGACCGTCCTCTGTCGCATATTCGACAGTCGCCCCGAAAAAAACCTGATCGACGTTCTCCTGCTTGCTGCTGTCGACAACCTCGGCGAGGTCCAGACGCTTGGTCAGAAAGCGGATGCGCCGATCTATCTCGCGCAGGCGGCGCTTGCCGTAGATGTAATCGCCGTTCTCGGAGCGGTCGCCATTCGACGCAGCCCATGACACGAGCTTCACGACCTCTGGCCGGTCGACGTCGATCAAATGCAGCAGTTCATCGCGCATGCGGTGGTAACCGGCAGGCGTGATGTAGTTTTTGGTTCCGGCGGGGATTTCCGGCTGGGCGACGTCGAGATCGTCGTCATTATCGTCGCTCGACTCTTTGACAAAGGCCTTGTTCATGATGATCCATAAGCTGCAGCAAACGGCTGCTCCACTAGGGTACACGATCATGGCAATGAGACAAATCGCAGTTACACGCTTCCCTTTTTTGAAACCTTTGCTATAATCTCGTTTCTGCGTGCGGCTGTAGCTCAGTTGGATAGAGTACTTGGCTACGAACCAAGGGGTCGTGGGTTCGAATCCTGCCAGCCGCACCACTTATTCGAGGGCCTCCCTCTGGGGAGGCCCTTATGTTTTACCCAGTTTTTGTGAAGTAGTGCACCACCTGTTTCGCGTGCGGCTGTAGCTCAGTTGGATAGAGTACTTGGCTACGAACCAAGGGGTCGTGGGTTCGAATCCTGCCAGCCGCACCACCTCTAAAGGGCCTTCCAGTTGGAAGGCCCTTTGTCTTTCCGGCGCGTTTCTGCATCAACCGCTCGCACGACAGCATGATGATCGCCGCGTCGCCGTCATGGCCGCGGCGGAGACTGAATATCGCCGATGTGCCCGTCCGGGCTCGGAACCTCTTCAAAAGTATCGCCTGCTGTCGCTTCGGCTATGCGCCGAGCCGTGTTGTCGACCAGCATCTGCGACTCGTGCAGCATTTCGCCCACGCTATCGCCGAACCGGCTTTCCACGAACGCCCGCAGCAACGCCACGCGCAACGAGTCGCCACGCCCCTCCACCTCACCGCGGCCGCCTTCGAATTCCGCCACGCAGTGCGCAGGGCTTTCCCCGCTACGCTCGCGCATTTCGAGCCGACGCGCGCGCTCCATCACTGCCGCAGCGGCGTCCCATGAGGTGGTCGGTGTGAAACGGCCATCCCACGGACGGCCACGATCGTTCCCGCGGATGGCGACGGTCTCGCCGCTGTCGGTGAAGTGAATTTCTCGCACGAAATCGTGCAGGCTGCGGGCCACCCAATAATCCAGCGCGATGCCTTCGAGGTCAGCTACTTTCATCAGCGTTCTCCCTGAGTTTTCAGGTGAGACTCGCTAGCGGCGCCGGCGTTCCGGCAGAAAGAAGCAGCGCCTCTCCGCCCGATGGGCGGCAGAGGTCAGTAATCGGCCCGCTCGCGGTCGATTCGCATGCCGCCGTCATGCCGGTGATGCCCGTCGTCGCTCGGCCGCTCACGCGCGATGCGCATTACGTCGAGATTTGTACGCACGCGGCGCATGACGTTGGCCAGATGAACGCGATCGCTGACCTGAATCACGAAGCGCAAGATCGTGGATTCCTGCGACAGGTCTTCGTCCATCGCGATATGCACGATGTTCGCGTCTGCAGAAGTAATGTCTGCGGCCACGCGGGCGAATACGCCCTTCGTGTTCTTGACCAGCACCTTGATTGCGACGTCGAACAGACGCCCCGGTTGCGGCGCCCACGCCACGTCGATCCAGCGGCCGGGATCGCGCCGGTGGATTCGCTGCGCAACGCGGCAGTCGGTAGTGTGGATGGCCATGCCGAGGCCAATGCCGATATAGCCCATGATGTCGTCGCCCGGAATCGGACGGCAGCATGCGGACAGTTGCACCGACATGCCCTCGGTGCCGGTGATCACGACCGGCGGCGCATGCGGCGTGGAACCGGACTCGGAGCGCGAACCGTCGTCGTCGGCATCGCGGCCGCTCATCAACACTTCGATACGCTTTGCCATGACCGCCGCGACACGCCGGCCGAGACCGATGTCCGCGAAAATTTCCTGGCCATTTTTGTTGCCCGTCCACTGCACGAGCTTTTCCCAAGCTTCGGGCGTCACGTCCGACAGCGCCAGGCCGTAGCCCTTCAAAGCCTGATCGACGAGACGCTCGCCAAGCTGAACCGATTCGTTCAGCCGCATCGTCTTCAGATAATGGCGGATCGCGGAACGGGCCTTGCCGGTGCGCACGAAACCCAGCCACGCCGGATTTGGCTTCGAATACGGCGCCGTGATGACTTCGACGATATCGCCGCTCTTCAACTCGGTGCGCAGCGGCAGCAATTCGTTATTGATCTTGACCGCGACGCACTGGTTGCCCAGGTCGCTGTGGATCGAATACGCGAAGTCGAGCGCCGTGGCGCCGCGCGGCAGCGCCATAATCTTCGACTTCGGCGTAAAGACGTAGACCGCGTCCGGGAACAAGTCGATCTTTACGTGCTCGAGGAATTCGCTCGAGTCGCCGGCTTCGCTCTGAATGTCCAGCAGCGACTTCAGCCACTGATGCGCGCGCTTTTGCACATCGTTCAGATCCGCACTGCCGTTCTTGTACAGCCAGTGCGCCGCCACGCCGGCTTCGGCGATCTCGTGCATCTTGCGAGTACGCACCTGGAACTCGATCGGCGCGCCGAACGGACCGACGAGCGTAGTGTGCAACGACTGATAGCCGTTGACCTTCGGGATCGCGATGTAGTCTTTGAACTTGCCCGGCACCGGCTTGTAGAGCGCATGCAATGCGCCGATGCAGGTGTAGCACTCGAGCGCGCTGTCCACCACCACACGAAAGCCGTACACGTCCAGCACCTGCGAGAACGACAATTGCTTGTCGCGCATCTTCTTGTAGATGCTGAAAATGGTTTTCTCGCGACCGGTCACTTCCGCGTCGATCTTCGCGTCGGCGATTGCGCGCTGCACCGATTCCAGAATCTTGCCAACCACTTCCCGCCGGTTGCCGCGCGCCGCCTTTACGGCTTTCTCGAGCGTGGCATACCTATGCGGATTGAAGTTCGCGAAGCTCAGGTCTTGTAGCTCGCGATACGTATTGTTCAAGCCGAGCCGGTGCGCAATCGGCGCGTAGATGTCCAGCGTTTCGCGCGCCACGCGACGACGCTTTTCGGGCGGCACCGCGCCGAGCGTGCGCATGTTGTGCAGCCGGTCGGCCAGCTTTACGAGGATTACGCGGACGTCGCGCGCCATGGCGAGCAGCATCTTGCGGAAGTTTTCCGCCTGCGCTTCCTCGCGATTGCGAAACTCCATCTTGTCGAGCTTCGACAAACCGTCGACCAGTTCCGCGACCTTCGCGCCGAAACGCTCCGCGAGCTCGGCCTTGGTCACGCCCTGGTCTTCCATCACGTCATGGAGCAACGCGGCCATGATTGCCTGGCCGTCGAGATTCCAGCCGGCGCAGATTTCCGCAACGGCAACCGGGTGCGTGATGTAGGGCTCGCCGCTCTGGCGATACTGGCCGAGGTGGGCTTCGTCGCTGAAATGGAAGGCCGCCTTGACGTCTTTGATCTCTTCCGGCTGCAAATAGCCGGACAACGCGGACGTCAGCTTGGCAATCGATACGACGTCATGCCGGCGCGGCTGCTCCGGCGTGGCGGTCGGCCCGAACAGATGGCGAAACGACTGTTCGAGGACCGCGTCGATGTACTTGCGTGCAGACGAGGGCGAGTCGGCGTCATGCTCCGCTTCCGTGGCGGTGGGCGGGGTAGTACTCATGGTCGCCTCCGTAGCGGTTGAGAGTTGACGCCGGTCTGCACGTTGATGCAATCAGGTGACGCAAAAACTATGGCAAAGATGCTTGCCAACCGAAAACAGAAACAGTGCGCCTTAGACCGGCACCTTCTTCAGCATTTCGACGCCGACCTGGCCGGCCGCGATTTCGCGCAGCGCGACGACCGTGGGCTTGTCACGGCTTTCGATTTTCGGCGTGTGGCCTTGAGCGAGCTGACGCGCGCGATACGTTGCAGCGAGCGCGAGTTCGAAACGATTCGGGATCTGTTTGAGACAGTCTTCGACGGTAATGCGGGCCATGTTGAGTTCCTTCTCAGTATGTTGCTTATTCTACCTTATGTGCTCGAATCGCCGCCGCGCTCAGGGGTGCGGAAGGTGAATGCCGAGCTGCACGAAAAGCTGCGTATGACGCGCGTATTGCGAGGCGAAGCGCGAACGCGTGGCAGCCACGAGACACTGCAGTTCGCCGAGCGCGCGATCGAAGTTCTCGTTGATCACCACATACTCGGCTTCGGCCGCGTGCGCCATCTCGCTGCCTGCAGCGAGAAGCCGGCGCGTAATCACATTCGGCTCGTCCTGGCCGCGCTTTTTCAGACGCTCTTCGAGCGCTTCGAGCGATGGCGGCAGGATAAAAATTTCGACCGCGTTGTGAAACTGCTTCTTCACCTGTTGCGCGCCCTGCCAGTCGATTTCGAGCAGCACGTCATGGCCGCTCTTCATCTGCTCCTCGATCCACACGCGCGAAGTGCCGTAGTAGTTGCCGTGCACTTCGGCGCTTTCCAGAAACTCGCCCTCGTCGTGACGCCGCATGAAATCGTCGACGGACGTGAAGTGATAATGCTCGCCGTCCTGCTCTTTCGGGCGCGGCGGGCGCGTCGTGTACGAGATCGAGAGACGAATCGCGTCGTCGCCGGCAAGCAGCGCGTTCACGAGCGTCGACTTGCCGGCGCCCGACGGCGCGACGACCATGAACAGGTTGCCCGGATACGCTCCGGCATACGGGTTGCGCGGTGCGCCGCTTTCGCGTGTGTGGTGATCGGTCATGTTGTGATGCTCCAGCCTTATTCCAGATTCTGTACCTGCTCGCGCATCTGTTCGATGAGCAGCTTCAAGGTCATCGACGAATCCGCCAGTTCCTTCGCCGCCGCCTTCGAGCCGAGCGTGTTCGCTTCGCGATTGAGTTCCTGCATCATGAAGTCGAGCCGCTTGCCGACCTTGCCGCCCTTCTGGATCACGTGACGCGTTTCGTTCAGGTGAGCCGTGAGCCGCGACAGTTCTTCGGCGATGTCGATGCGGATACCGTACATCGTCACTTCCTGGCGAATCCGCTCGTTGATCTCTTCCCGCGACACGGTGGTCGCCGCCGTTTCGGGCGCGGCAATGCCGAGCGCTTCCTGCAGTCGCTCGACGATCTTCTGCTGATGCTTTGTGATCAGTTCCGGCACGAGCGGCGTGATCTTCGTGACGATCGCTTCCATCTCGGTGACGTTGGCGAGCAGCATCGTGGCCAGTTGTGCGCCTTCGCGGGCGCGCACGTCGATCAGATCGGTAATGGCCTGTTTGCCGCATGCAAGCACTGCGTCGCGCAGCACGTCCGGCGCCACGCCCGTCTCGGCGAGCACGCCGGGCCAGCGCAGAATTTCGCCCGAGCGCAGACGGCCCGCTTCCGGAAACGTCGCCAGCACGGTGCGCTCCAGCAACGCAAGCTGCGTCAGCGCGTCATGATTGATCGAACCGGCGTTTGCCGTCTGTTCGCTACGCTGCAGATTGATACGAATATCCACCTTGCCGCGCGACAGCTTGTTCATCAGCATTTCGCGCAGTGTGGGTTCGCACACGCGCACGTCCTCGGGCATACGGAAGTTCAGGTCGAGAAAGCGCGAGTTCACCGTGCGCAGTTCGACCGACACGCTTACGCCGCCCGTGCCGGAGGCCGCGACGAGTTCGCGTGTCGCGCTCGCATAGCCAGTCATGCTGTAGATCATCGTATTTCTCGCGATGGTGGCCATGCGTGAGACGCTGGCCGAAGAGTCGAATCGCCCGGCGTGTACGAGACGCGAGGCGGGGAAACGGCATTATCCCATTTTTGGCGATGGGACCCCTTGGAGAGCCCCGGCCGACGCGGCGCGCCGACGGGGCGCATCCCTGCGCGGATCGGCTGTAAAATCGTGCTTTCCCCTCCCGCTTCCTTCCCGACCCAATCGACATGACCGACACCACTCAACGCCCTAGCGGCCGTCTCGCCAATCAGCTGCGCGACGTGCGCATCACGCGCCACTATACGAAGCACGCGGAGGGTTCGGTGCTGGTCGAATTCGGCGACACCAAGGTGATCTGCACGGCGAGCATCGCTGAGACCGTGCCGTCGTTCCTGCGCGATCGCGGCCAGGGCTGGCTCACCGCCGAATACGGCATGTTGCCGCGCGCCACGCATACGCGCAGCGACCGCGAGGCTGCGCGCGGCAAGCAGACCGGGCGCACCCAGGAAATCCAGCGTCTGATCGGCCGCGCGCTGCGCTCGGTGTTCGATCTGGAGAAGCTCGGCGCGCGCACGCTGCATATCGACTGCGACGTGATCCAGGCCGACGGCGGCACACGCACCGCGAGCATCACCGGCGCTTTTGTCGCCGCGCATGACGCGGTGAACAAACTGCTGGCTGCGGGGCGCATCGAGAGTTCGCCGATCACCGACTACGTCGCGGCGATTTCAGTCGGCGTGTACGACGGCGTGCCGGTGCTCGATCTCGATTACGACGAAGACTCGCAATGCGACACCGACATGAACGTGGTCATGACGGGCGCGGGTGGCTTCGTCGAAATTCAGGGCACCGCAGAAGGCGTGCCTTTTTCGCGCGATGAAATGAACGCGCTGATGGATCTCGCGAGCGACGGCATCGCCACGCTGATCGCGAAACAGAAAGAAGCATTGGAGTATCGAGGTGAGTGAAGTTCGTGAAGGCAATGGC
This sequence comes from Paraburkholderia caledonica, assembly GCF_000383275.1. Lineage (NCBI taxonomy): Bacteria > Pseudomonadati > Pseudomonadota > Betaproteobacteria > Burkholderiales > Burkholderiaceae > Paraburkholderia > Paraburkholderia caledonica. Next base: position 112,045 of record NZ_KB911040.1, read on the forward strand.
GCGTCTCTGTCGGGATCGCCGTTGAACAAGGTCGTGCTGGCGTCGAATAACGCCGGCAAGCTGCGCGAGTTCGCCGCGCTGCTCGGCGCGGCCGGCATCGAGTTGATTGCGCAGGGCGAACTGGGTGTGCCGGAAGCGGAAGAACCGCATCCCACTTTCGTCGAAAACGCGCTGACCAAGGCACGGCATGCGGCGAAGCTCACCGGGCTGCCCGCCCTCGCCGACGACTCCGGTCTGTGTGTGCGCGCGCTGCGCGGCGCACCGGGCGTCTATTCGGCGCGTTACGCGCAACTGGCCGGCGGCGAGAAGAGCGACGCGGCAAACAACGCGCGGCTCGTCTCCGCGCTACAAGGCGAGAGCGATCGCCGCGCGTACTACTACTGCGTGCTGGCACTGGTGCGTCACGCCGACGATCCCGAGCCGCTGATCGCCGAAGGCCGCTGGCATGGCGAGATTCTCGATGCGCCGCGCGGCGCGAACGGCTTCGGTTATGACCCGTACTTCTTTTTGCCGTCGCTCAACGCAAGCGCCGCGGAGCTCGAGCCGGCGCTGAAAAACGCCAGCAGTCATCGCGCGATTGCGTTGCGCCAACTGCTTGCGCGTTTGACGGAGGAAGCGTGATTCCGATCAAGCCGACTCCCGCCGATGTCGGAAACGGCGTGATCAAGGCATTCACGTCGCCGGGCAGCATCCGTCTGACGTCGCTGCCGCCGCTCTCGTTGTACGTGCATTTTCCGTGGTGCGTGCGCAAGTGTCCGTACTGCGATTTCAACTCGCATGAATGGAAAGGCGATAGCTTCCCCGAGAACGAGTATCTCGACGCATTGCGTGCCGACCTGGAGATGGCGTTGCCGCTCGTGTGGGGACGGCAGGTGCATACGGTGTTCATCGGCGGCGGCACGCCGAGCTTGCTGTCAGCGGCCGGACTCGACCGCATGCTGTCGGACGTGCGAGCGCTCTTGCCACTCGACGCCGATGCGGAGATCACTCTCGAGGCCAATCCCGGCACGTTCGAGGCCGCGAAGTTCGCGCAGTTTCGCGCGAGCGGCGTGAACCGGCTGTCGGTGGGCATACAGAGTTTCAACGAGGCGCATCTGAAGGCGCTCGGCCGGATTCACAATTCGACGCAAGCGCGCCATGCGGTGGAAGTGGCCGCCACTACGTTCGACAATTTCAATCTGGACCTGATGTTCGCGCTCCCGCAGCAGACGCTCGCCGAGTGTCAGGCCGATGTCGAGACTGCGTTGTCGTTCGCGCCGCCGCACCTCTCGCTGTATCACCTGACGCTCGAGCCGAACACGCTGTTTGCGAAATTCCCGCCTGCGCTGCCGGACGACGACGCGTCCGCCGACATGCACGACTGGATTCACGAGCGCACGTCGGCGGCGGGATATGAGCGCTACGAAGTGTCCGCGTATGCCAGGCCGCATCGGCAAAGCAAGCACAACCTGAACTACTGGCGTTTCGGCGACTACCTTGGCATTGGCGCCGGCGCGCACACGAAGCTGTCGTTTCCGAATCGTGTGTTGCGTCAGGCGCGCTACAAGCATCCGACCGCGTTCATCGAGCACGCCAAGGCCGGAGCGGCGGTGCAGGAAGAACACGAAGTCGGACCGCGCGACCTGCCGTTCGAGTTCATGCTGAATGCGCTGCGACTGGTGGAAGGCTTTCCGGTGCATCGGTTCATCGAACGCACGGGTTTGTCGATGACCTCTATCGAGCCGGCTTTGCAGGAGGCGGAACGCCGCAAACTGATTACGCGAGACCACGAAAAGATTGCGCCTACGCCGCTTGGACAAGCGTTCCTCAACGATCTACAGGCGTTGTTTCTGAAAGATCCGCAGTGAATGCGGATCAAGAGAGCGCCGCAGCGAGGTTTTTTCAGGTTACAATTTGCGGCTTGGAGGTGTGGCCGAGCGGTTTAAGGCACCGGTCTTGAAAACCGGCGAAGGAGTGATCCTTCCGTGAGTTCGAATCTCACCGCCTCCGCCAGGACACCCCTCGCCTCTCATCCGAATCAATCCGATTCAACCGCGCTGAGCCTTACCAGCTAAGGCGCTCAGCGCAAAATCCCAAAAGCTATTTCTCTGATTTCCGAACGAACGTCTGCCGAGAGATATTGCAAGCGGTGAGTCGGTAGAGCGGCTTCATGACCTCGTTTTTCAGTTCGCGAAGGATCTAGCTGGCTCAAATGATGCGAAAGAATGTGTTACTTGGGGACTCGCGATGGGCCGTTCGTGAAATCCTAAACCGGCAAAGTAGCTACCCGCGACTTCTTTACAAATATTGGCATGCGACGACGCAACACTTGGAACCGCTGTTGCTGAGTTCGACCTTCTATCTATCGTCCCGTGAGCAGTTTAACGATCCGTTTGATGCTCAGTGTATCGCTCGCGTAAGCCCCGATCTGCGGGATCGCGAACGGCAACTGGAGCAGCTCAAGGCGAGGGTAAGGGCGAGCCGGGGCAGTCAATCTATCAGCAGGGGGGTTAAGCATCGCAACGAACTCTACCGCGACATGCTGACTCCGGGACGGGCTCAAGCGCGAGCGCAACGAAGCTTCGACATGAATGCAAACGCCTTTGGAATTTTTTCGATGGCAGAAACGCCGCGCAGCTTGCTGATGTGGGCACATTATGCAAATAGCCACACTGGCGTCTGCCTAGCCTTCTATGTGCCGGCCGATCCCGATGTTTTTATGCGGGCATTTCCTGTCGAGTACGGCAATGACTACCCCTCAATGGAGTGGACCGACCTTGAAAGAGTCGATGCTATACGGGCACTTTTGAAGAAAAGTACTGAATGGGGTTATGAGCAAGAGAGTCGGATTCTCGTGCCCAATGCAGCGAAGACCATTTTCGCCATTTGACCGGGCCGCCTTAGTTGGAATCATTTTCGGCGCCCGCTGCTCTGAGGAAAACAAGGCGATGGTGCAAGAGTTGATTGATCGAAGAGCACGTGTCGGTGGCAGTCGGCCTCAGTTGTTCAACGCGCACCTCGCCCGCGAAAAATATTCGATCGGCATCTTTCCATGCGGAAACATGCCGCCGGCGGACTGGAAGGGGAGACCACCGTCTGGCCGTCGTTCAAAACGAACCGCGCTTCCGCCGCGCCCCGAAACGGCAGCGCCTAGTTTTTCCCATAGCGCGGGATCTGGCTTCCCCTAGCCTCGATCCGGTGGTCACCCACTCTATCGAATACGCGTGCCTGCAGTCCGAGAGGGCTATTTGAGTCACGGAGCAAAAAGTTTGCAGGTGGCTAGGGAACGTTTCCCGGCAGACGGAACGGACAACTGCTGTATGAGGGCTGTGGCCACGTTCCCTTGCACGTCGACTCGGCTAGTGCGTCGCTCGTTCGGTCGACGTCAATAGGTGATCCACTCGCGCGAACGAGCACATAGAGGTCGACTGCGCCCGCAAGGAAAAGCAAACCGGCCGCGAGGGCGGTGATGGTCACAGCGCCCGCCCATGATCTGAAGTCGATTGCCGGCCGGCTCGCGAAATCGCTGTTGGCGGTGCCTGCCAGAAACTGAAAGAATCCTCGGAAAATCGAAAAGAAGATTTTGCGATGGAGGTGCCAACTGAGCATCAGACTCACGAATGAGCTTGTCAGGCCAGTTAAAAAAAGCACCGTCGGAAAAAATGATCGCTCAATACCTTGGACTTGGTAGAGCGTGAACGTCCCTGCCAGGCCCGCCGCATTAATGATGACAAGGTGTTTGACGACCTCGATACCCCACGTGTCGACCCGGTTCGCCTGATCTTTCACTCCGTCTAACGTGATCTTGACTGTCTGATCAATTTTCTGCGGTTCCATTTCCCCGATTGCTTGGGACGGAACTTTGACAGTGCTGAAATCGAAGCCAAAGATAAACTCACCCACCCGCTCTTTTAGTTTCATAGTTTGGAAGATGAATGTTGCTCGCGCCAGTTAAAGGGCAGTGAATTCTGCATCGCCATGCAGATGGGTAGCTAGCGCGTTTTTCGGTGGCCGGAGATCCATCAAACCCGTAACCCAAAAGGGTCGTGGCAACTACATCAAAACAATGTCGTAGCGTTCCTACCTCGGTTACAGACCGCAAGGATTGCATTCGAGGACGGCTGTGACGCAAACCGCTAGGTCTGCTTCTATTTCATCGGCGGCTTTCCCGCGGCCGCGAGCTTAGCGTCAAGAGCTGCTCGCCGCTGACGAGCCCTTTCCGGCTGCACATAGAAGAAGTCGAACAGATCTTCGAGAACGTCAAGGTTCCACTCGGCTTCTTCCGGCTCTACAGGAAGAATTTGGCCCGTGCTCGTATCTTTCATCGGGTGCGCCGCGAAATTGCCGATGTTGCGGATAGCGTCGATATTCTCCGCGACGCCGGTGGGCAGCTTGCCGGAGTCAATTACAGCCTGAATCGCTTCAGCCAGATTGTATTGCGCGTACCCATGCTCGCGTAGGATGGTTTGAAGGCAGCGACGACTGAGCGCAGCTGAAGCTTTTGGACTAGCCTGGAAAATCGCGCTTGCCTCTCGATAGTCCTCAGCAATATGCGCCGGCACCTCCGACGGCGCCGGCGCGCGCCCCGTCGTTAGTGGATATGCCAAAAAGTTGTCGACGGTCGGCTTTCGCTCGCCGTCGCCACCTAGATAAATGATCGGCTCATTACACGACGGGCAACTCATATATGAAACGGTCCAGCGACGACCGCCAATTGCGTCGTACTTGACCCCGCCTCCGGGCACCCCGGTGAGTGCCATTCGCTCATTCGTGAAACCAGGATGGATTTCAACCAAGCAATGCGGACATTTCATAAAGCCACGTGTATATGATCGTTATAACGTGCGTAGATTGTCGTAAACACCGGAAATCTTCAAGGTTTAGTCCCCGCCGATGTTTGGTGGACTGATTCGTACAGCAGCCGCCTGAGCTTTACCGGCTGTGCATGATGGGCGGTCACGCCTCCGCCAAATCTCTGTACACATCCACGGGCCGCAAGGCCCGTTTTTGTTTGTACTCGCGCCGCACACTACACGCGCGCCAGCGCCTGGCTTCGACCTTGAAGCCGTACGAACTTGCGGAACAGGTGTGCGATTGCCCGTACGCGCCATAAGACAGCACGACGACAAACAACGCCCCCACCCCGCGTCACACACTAACCGCGTCGAGCTTCTCGCGTGCGTCGGCGCAACGCCGGTTCAGATCGCGATGCATCAACTGGCTGTCAAGCAGCGTGGACACATCGGTCAAGCCGTAATCAAAGCGCAAAACGTATTCGATGTCCGTGTAATCGTGATACGCGCCGCTGTCGGCCAGCTTCCGCGCTTCGGCGAAAGCAGCATGTTGCCGCTCGCCGTTCATCAAATCTCTGATCGCCATGATTGCCGCTCCGAGGAACAGTGATCCCATCATAGCAATGCCAATTCAAAGACAAGGTCGCGTGCGCGCAACACCTGGTGTTTTCCGGTAGAAGCGCTTCGTGCACCGGGAATGCGAGTACGCACCAGGTGCAGGAACCCGGAGCGCTCTCTTTACGGCGTCCCTGCTCCGCCGCCTTTATTCCGCATCTCCATCACACCGTCCTTAGACGACAGCCACCGGCGCCTTCGTCCCGTGCCATCTAACGACCAGGATACGGCCGACGTAGCACAGCGACCCTGCGACGCCCACCACAACGCCCATACCTTTCGGCGAGCCGTCCTGCCACAGTCCGACCGCGAGGCTCGACAGCGCGCCGAGCGCCAGTTGCACCGCGCCGAACACGGCAGCTGCCGCACCCGCATTCACCGGATAGCGATGCATCAGATCCGTCGTGCAATTGGCGGACAGCAAACCCACTACGCCAACGACAAAGAACAGGCCCGCAACGATCGACCACAGCCCGCCCCAACCCGTCAACGAGACAAGACAGACGAACAACGACGCAATACAGCTCACGCTCGCGGCGAACGAAATGATCGGCAGCGACCCAAGCCTGCCGACAAGCCGCGTATTCATGAAGTTGCCCAGCATGATCCCGACGATGTTCAGCGCGAACAGAAAGCCATAATGCTGCGCCGACACGTGAAAATATTGGATATAGACGAACGGCGTCGCCGTGATGTACGCGAACATCGACGCGAATGCCATGCCGCCGCACAGCATATGCCCCCAGGCAACCGGATCGCGTAACAGCCGGCCGTATGCAGCGAACGATTTGAATAGCGCCGAATGTGCACGCTTTTCGCGCGGCCAGGTTTCCGGCACTTTGAGAAACGCGGTTATCGCGCACACCATGCCGAACAGCGTCAACGCAATGAAGACGACGCGCCAGCCGCCAAGCAGCAGCAACTGTCCGCCGATCAACGGCGCGAGCAATGGTCCGATCGACGTGACGATGGCGAGCATGGACAACACGCGCGCAGCGTCGGTCGGACCATACGCGTCGCGGGCAATGGCGCGAGCCAGCACCGATGCCGCGCCCGCACCGAGCGCCTGCACGAAACGGAACGTGACCAGCGCGCCGATCGAGAACGACAGCGTGCACGCAATGCTCGCCAGCGCATACATGATGATGCCGCCCAGCAGCACAGGCCGGCGGCCATATGTGTCGGACAGCGGCCCATAAAGCAGCATGCCGATCGAGAAGCCGAACATAAAACTGGTCAACGTGGTTTGCGCGGCGCCCGTTCCGATCGCGAACGCCTGCGCGATGGTCGGCAAGCTCGGCAAATACATGTCGATGGAAATCGGCCCGCACGCGGCAAGCGCACCGAGCAACAGAATCAGCCGGCCATCTGGCCGGCGTCCGGTGACGTGAGACATGGGAATCCAGGTGAAGCGCGCGTCCTCGGAAAACCGGCGCGCGGGGATACAAAAAGACTGCAGTTGGTCGCATCGATTGTACGCGACGGTTAAGGCATCGACTTCGCCAGCAGCGAGCACGAGCCGCAGCATGAGGCCGTTGCAGGCTTGCAGGGCAAGCGCGCCGCTGATCGGTTAAGCTGCCGCGTGAACCGTTTCGGCCGTTCAGCATCGCCTGAAGATGCCAGCGGCGCGCGTCCCTCATACCTTTCTGTGCAACGTTGCGATGACTGCCTTCCTGCTGATCTGGAGCCCCAAGAAATGGCCGTGGCCAGAACTGCCCGATGTGGCCAAACGCGTTGCGGCGGGCGTCGCCGTAGCCGACGTGTGGGGTTGTGGATTCGCGCGCGGCATTCTGCCCGGCGACCGCGTGTTTTTGCATCGTGTCGCCACGGAGCCAAAGGGAATTTTCGGTTCGGGCTATGTGACACGCGCACCGTATGAGGTCCCGGACCCAGCCACGAAGCGCGGCTACCGCCTGTGCATCGACTTCGTGTACGACTGGCTCGTCGATGCACATGAAAGCGTGGTGATCCCTCGCGACATGTTGCGCGTGCATCCATTTTCGGTGCAGACCTGGGACGCGCAGAGTTCAGGCACGGTAATCAAACCGATCGCGGAAGGCGCGCTGGAAAAACGCTGGGCTGAACTCACGGGCAAACGCAAGCCGCCGCCACTGGACGCGCCGGTTGGCCCGGCACGCTCCACCAAAGCGACAGCGCACGCGGCGCAATCGCCCACCGGCGCATCGCCTGTGAAGGCACCCATCAAGACGCCCGCAAGGAAGCGCGCGCCCCGGCGCTGAGAATGCGTCTGAAAGCCACGTGGCTCCGCAAAACCTGTTCACACCGACTCCGGTACAATTTCTCTCATCTATCCCGGCGTCGCGCGAACCGCTCGCAGGCAAGCCGCGCCGCTGCGCAACCCAATTCCAGGCATCGTCATGTCCAACAATCAAACCCTCTTCGACCGCGCGCAACGCACCATTCCCGGCGGCGTGAATTCGCCGGTCCGCGCATTCCGCTCGGTCGGCGGCACGCCGCGTTTCATCGAACGCGCACAGGGTCCTTATTTCTGGGACGCCGATGGCCAACGTTATATCGACTACATCGGCTCCTGGGGACCCATGATTCTCGGGCATGTGCACCCGGAAGTTCTGGAAGCGGTGCAGCGCGTGCTGGCCAATGGCTTCTCGTTCGGCGCGCCTACCGAGTCGGAAATTGAAATCGCCGAGGAAATCTGCAAGCTCGTGCCGTCGATCGAACAGGTGCGCATGGTGTCGAGCGGCACCGAAGCGACCATGAGCGCGCTGCGTCTCGCGCGCGGCTTCACGAACCGCAGCCGCATCGTCAAGTTTGAAGGCTGCTATCACGGCCATGCCGACAGCCTGCTCGTGAAAGCCGGTTCGGGCCTGCTGACGTTTGGCAATCCGACATCGGCGGGCGTGCCGGTCGACATCGCAAAGCACACCACGGTTCTGGAATACAACAACGTCGCCGCGCTCGAAGAGGCATTCAAAGCCTTCGGCAACGAAATCGCCTCGGTGATCGTCGAGCCGGTGGCGGGCAACATGAATCTGGTGCGTGCCACGCCCGAGTTTCTGCAGGCGCTGCGACGCCTATGCACCGAATACGGCTCGGTGCTGATCTTCGACGAAGTCATGTGCGGTTTCCGCGTGGCGCTCGGCGGCGCGCAAGAGGTCTACGGCATCACGCCGGATCTGACGTGTCTCGGCAAAGTGATCGGCGGCGGCATGCCGGCGGCCGCCTTCGGCGGACGGCGCGACATCATGGCTCACCTTGCGCCGCTCGGCGGCGTCTACCAGGCGGGCACGTTGTCCGGCAATCCCATCGCGGTCGCCGCGGGACTGAAGACGCTGCAATTGATCCAGGCGCCGGGCTTCTACGAAACACTGGCCGCGCGCACTGCCCGTCTTGCGAAAGGTCTCGCCCGGGTCGCTCGCGAAGCCAATGTGCCGTTCGCGGCCGACTCCCTCGGCGGCATGTTCGGCCTGTACTTCACCGAGTCGATTCCGACAAGCTTCGCCGAAGTGACCAGGAGCGACGTGCCGCGCTTTAACGCGTTCTTTCACAAGATGCTCGACGCGGGCGTCTACTTCGCACCGTCGGCATATGAAGCAGGCTTTGTTTCGATTGCGCACGACGACGCGATCGTCGACGCAACTGTGGATGCCGCCCGTGGCGCGTTCGCGTCGCTGAGCGCCTGAGCGACCGAGCGTCCCGAAACCGTCGCCACCCTGCCACCGGACCTAACCACACACCGATGTTTTCGCAAACCGACTTCGTCCATATGGAACGCGCGCTTGCGTTGGCCAAGCGCGGCATGTACACGACCGACCCGAACCCGCGCGTGGGTTGCGTGCTCGTCAAGAACGGCGAAGTGATCGGCGAAGGCTTCACGCAGCCGGCCGGCCAGGACCACGCGGAAATCCGCGCGATGAAAGACGCGCGTTCGCGCGGTCACGATCTGCGCGGCGCCACCGCTTACGTAACGCTCGAACCGTGCAGCCACTTTGGACGCACGCCGCCGTGCGCGAACGCGCTGATCGAAGCGCAAGTCGCGCGCGTGGTGGCCGCGATGGAAGACCCCAATCCGCAGGTGTCCGGACGCGGTCTCGCGGTGCTGCGTGATGCCGGGATCGAAGTACGCTGCGGGCTGCTCGCCAATGAGGCGTACGAGTTGAACATTGGCTTCGTGTCGCGCATGACACGCGGCCGGCCGTGGGTTCGCATGAAAGTGGCAGCCTCGCTCGACGGCCGCACCGGCCTTCCCTCCGGCGTCAGCCAATGGATCACCGGCGAGGCCGCCCGGGCCGACGGACATGCATGGCGCGCCCGCGCGTCGGCGGTACTCACCGGCATCGGCACAGTCAGGGAAGACGATCCGCGCATGACCGTGCGCGCTGTCGACACGCCGCGTCAGCCGCAACGCGTGCTGATCGACAGTCAGCTGGAAGTCTCGCCACAGGCGCAGATCCTGGCCGGCGCGCCCACGCTGATTTTTTGCGGCAATCTCGATCAACGGCATAGCGACCGAGCGCAAGCACTACGCGAGCGTGGCGCCGAGATCGTTCAGCTGGCCAACGCGGCCGGCAAAGTGGACCTTCCGGCCATGCTGAAAGTGCTGGGCGAGCGCCAGGTCAACGAACTACACGTTGAAGCCGGCTACAAGCTGAACGGCTCGCTGCTGCGCGAAGGTTGCGTGGACGAACTACTCGTCTATCTCGCGCCCAGCCTGCTCGGCATTGACTCGATGAGCATGTTTAACCTGAGCGCGCCTGAAACACTTGAAGGACGCGTCAAGCTGGCTTTTCATAATGTTGAGCGGATCGGCGAAGATCTTCGGATTCTCGCGCGCCTCGTGCCGGCGGGCCTAACCGCAACCGGAACCGACACCGCGTCCCAACCCGTTTCGTTTTGAGGATTAGTACGATGTTCACAGGAATCGTCGCGGCAGTGGGCCGCATCGAGTCAGTCAGGCCTCTCGGCACGAACGGCGACGCGGGCGTGCGCCTGAACGTGCAAGCCGGCGGCCTCGATCTCGCCGACGTGCAACTCGGCGACAGCATCACCATTCAGGGCGCCTGCATGACCGTGGTCGCGAAGACCGACCATTCGTTCGAAGTGGACGTGTCGCGCGAAAGCCTGAATCGCACAGCGGGCCTTGGCGAAGTGGGCGAAGTCAACCTGGAAAAGGCACTGCGCGCGCACGACCGGCTGGGCGGGCATATCGTCTCGGGTCACGTGGACGGCCTGGGCACGGTCACCCACTTTGCGCCGGTAGGCGAATCGCACGAACTACGCGTGCTGGCGTCGCGCGAGATCGGCCGCTATCTGGCGTACAAGGGCTCTATCACTGTCAACGGAGTGAGTCTGACCGTCAACTCGGTTAAAGATCGTGACGACGGTTGCGAGTTTTCGATCAATCTGATTCCGCACACCGTGGAAGTCACCGCACTCAAGCATCTGCGCGAAGGCACGCCGGTGAATCTGGAAATCGATCTGATCGCTCGCTACGTGGAGCGCATGCTCAACGCACCGAAGTAGCCGGCAAAAACGCCAGCAACAACGCCAACAGCAACACCAGCAGGCGGCAACAACTCAAAGCGGCAGCCGCCGCCGGGCGCCCACGCATGCGGCGCCTTGCCGCTTCTCATCAGTCCATGCGTCTATCGTTCTGCCGAGCATATCAACGGCCGGTGACGCAGCGCCAGTCGGCCAAACGGCATATGCCGTCTGGCGGAGGCGACTTGGGACCGCGCGTGGCGTAAAATACGCGCTTTCCCGAAAAACTCGCCAACATGACGCTCGCCTCCACTACAGAGATCATCGCCGAACTTAAAGCCGGCCGGATGGTGATCCTCGTCGACGAAGAAGATCGCGAAAACGAGGGCGATCTTGTGCTCGCCGCCGAATTCGTGACGCCGGAAGCGATCAACTTCATGGCGCGCTACGGCCGGGGCCTGATCTGTCTCACGCTCACGCAGGAACGCTGCAAGCTGCTCAACCTGCCGCTCATGACGTACCGCAACGGCACCCAGTATGGAACCGCGTTCACCGTCAGCATCGAGGCGGCGGAGGGCGTGACGACCGGCATTTCGGCCGCCGACCGCGCCCGCACGATCGCCGCGGCAGTCGCACCGGACGCCAAGGCGGAGCATATCGTGCAGCCTGGCCACGTGTTCCCGATCATGGCCCAGCCGGGCGGCGTACTCGTGCGCGCCGGCCACACGGAGGCAGGCTGCGACTTCACCGCGCTGGCAGGCCTGACGCCGGCTGCAGTGATCTGCGAAGTCATCAACGACGACGGCACCATGGCGCGCCTGCCCGACCTGATGGCGTTCGCAAAAGAGCACGATCTGAAGGTCGGCACGATCGCGGATCTGATCCACTATCGCAGCCGCACCGAGTCGATCGTCGAGCGTATTTGCGAGCGCACCATGCAGACGGCGCACGGCGCTTTCCGCGCGGTCATGTATCTCGATCAGCCGAGCGGTCAGCCGCACATTGCTCTCGTGCGCGGCACACCGAACCCCGAGCACGACACGCCGGTGCGCGTGCACGAGCCGCTGTCGGTGCTCGACCTGCTCGAAGTCGGCGAATCCACTCATTCGTGGACGCTCGACGCAGCCATGAAAGAGATCGCCTCTCGCGAAGTCGGCGTGATCGTGCTGCTCAATTGCGGCGACTCGAAGGAACATCTGATCGACGTCTTCAAGGCGTTCGATTCGAAAGAAAAAGCAGACGCGCTCAAGCGCCGGCCCGTCGACTTCAAGACCTACGGCATCGGCGCGCAGATTTTGCGCGAGCTGGGCGTCGGCAAGATGCAGGTGCTGTCGAATCCGCGCAAGCTGGGCAGCATGTCGGGTTACGGCCTCGAAGTCACAGGCTTCATACCCATGCCAGGCAGTGCCGCGCAGCCTCCGCAATAACGCTGATCCGGTCATTCACGCGCCTCGCGCTCACCCCAAAACACTACGGAATTCACATGGAAATCGGACAATACCAACCGAACCTCGACGGCGACGGACTGCGCATCGGCATCGTTCAGGCGCGTTTTAACGAACCCGTCTGCAACGGCCTCGCCGACTCGTGCATCGAAGAACTCGAACGCCTCGGCGTGACCGGCGAAGACGTGCTGCTCGTCACCGTGCCGGGCGCGCTGGAAATCCCGCTGGCGCTTCAAAAGCTCGCTGAGAGCGCGCAGTTCGACGCGCTGATCGCGCTCGGCGCGGTGATCCGCGGTGAAACGTACCACTTCGAACTGGTGTCGAACGAAAGCGGCGCGGGCATCACGCGCATCGGCCTCGACTTCGGCATTCCTGTTGCAAATGCGGTGCTGACCACTGAGAACGACGAACAAGCCGTCGCTCGCATGACCGAGAAAGGTCGCGACGCGGCACGCGTGGCGGTCGAAATGGCGAACCTCGCGGTCGCGCTGGAACAACTCGGCGGCGACGAAGAAGAAGACGAAGAAGAGGAAGAGGCATGAAGAGCGCACGCCGACGCTCCCGCGAACTGGCCACGCAGGGGCTTTATCAGTGGCTGCTGTCGGGTTCGCCCGGCGGTGAGATCGACGCGCAACTGCGCGGCGCGCAGGGCTTCGACAAAGCGGACCATGAGCATCTGGACGCCGTTCTGCACGGCGTGATCCGCGATTCGGAGGCGCTGTCCGCCGATATCGCGCCTTGCCTGGACCGTCCGATCGAGCAGCTTTCGCCGGTCGAACGCGCAGTGCTGCTCGTCGCCGCGTTTGAACTGAAGAATCACCTCGATATTCCTTATCGCGTGGTGATCAACGAAGCGGTTGAACTGGCCAAGACCTTTGGCGGCGCCGACGGCTACAAGTACGTGAATGGCGTGCTCGACAAGCTGGCGGCCAAGCTGCGCGTCGCGGAAATCGAAGCCGCTCGCAAGAAGGGCTAGGCATGCGTGAGGTCGGCTCGCGCAACACGGCGGCAAAACCGTCGCAAATGTACGCGACGCCGACACAACGAAATGCATCGCCTGTCACAACGCTGCCGCGCGCGAGAACCGCGCGAACGGCGGTCGCGCTTTCGCATTTGAACTGGATTTGACCGTATGAACTCCGTGACCGAACCTCTTATGCGGCTCGCCGCGCGCGTCGACTCCATCCAGCCGTTCTACGTGATGGAGCTGGCAAAAGAGGCTGCGCTTCTTGAGCGCGACGGACGCGACATCATTCACATGGGAATCGGCGAGCCCGATTTCACCGCCCCCGAACCGGTCATCGAGGCAGCAGCGAACGCGCTGCGCCGCGGCGTCACGCAATACACCAGCGCACTTGGCCTGCACGCACTGCGCGAAGCAATTTCGGCGCACTACGCAGAGGTCTACGGCGTCAACGTGGATCCCGCCCGGATCGTGGTGACCGCAGGCGCGTCGGCCGCATTGCTTCTGGCGTGCGCGGCACTGGTAGATCGCGACGACGAAGTGTTGATGCCGGACCCCTGCTACCCGTGCAACCGCCATTTCGTGATCGCCGCCGAAGGCAAACCGGTGATGGTGCCAAGCGGCCCTGCCGAACGCTTCCAACTGACTGCCGCCGACGTCGAGCGGCTTTGGAACGAGCGCACGCGTGGCGTACTGCTCGCGTCGCCGTCCAACCCGACCGGCACGTCCATCGAGCCGGCGGAACTGGAACGCATCGTCAAAGCGGTGCGCGCGCGTGGAGGCTTCACGATCGTCGACGAGATTTACCAAGGCTTGAGCTACGACGCTAAACCCGTGTCGGCGCTGTCCTATGGCGACGACGTCATCACGGTCAACAGCTTCTCGAAGTACTTCAATATGACGGGCTGGCGCCTCGGCTGGCTGGTGGTCCCGCCGGGCATGGTGAGCGCATTCGAGAAACTGGCGCAGAATCTCTTCATCTGCGCGTCAGCGCTCGCCCAGCACGCGGCGCTCGCGTGCTTCGAACCGCAAACCATCGCAACGTACGAGGCACGCCGTCTCGAGTTCAAACGTCGGCGTGACTTCATCGCGCCGGCGCTCGAATCGCTGGGCTTCACAGTGCCCGTCATGCCCGACGGCGCGTTCTACGTCTACGCCGACTGCCGGAGCGTCGCTCACCCTGCCGCAGGCGACAGTTCGGCGCTCACGAAAGCGATGCTGCACGAGGCAGGTGTCGTGCTCGTGCCAGGAATGGACTTCGGCAGCCACGCGCCAAAACAATATATCCGGCTGTCGTACGCAACCGCCTACGAGAAGTTGGAAGAGGCGGTGGAACGCCTGGCGCGGCTTTTCGGCCAACGGCAGTAGGAGCGCAAGGCAGCCGGGCCTGACGAGTGCCTCGTGCGTAGCGAGAGGTGCCCGCAGCCAGGCACAGCCGGGCTCTGGACGCTGCTGTCTGTTTGTCTTTCGGCCGCGCGACCTCCCCAAAAGCAAAAAAGGACACCCGAGGGTGTCCTTTTTCTTGCCGTTCGCGTTCGTGTCAGGCGATCAGCATGAGGCTGGCTTTGCGAGCGATTCAGGCGCCCAGTTCCGCGGCAGACGCCACGTGTTTGGGAGCGCTCGTGCTGGCATCGTCCTGCTCCGAGACCGGCGTCTTGCCCGGCGCAGCGGCGCTCAACGGATGGCTTCCTTCCAGCGTGACCTGCACCCGCTTGCCGTTGCTGTTGTTCGCAGCAGCGGACGACGATGACGACGACGCATTATTCGATGCCGTGATAACCGGCGCCTGCGGCGCGTTGATCGGCACCTTGCGGCCGCGCGCCACGTCACGCAGACGCGCGCGTTCTGCCATCACCTTGGCGCCGTAGCCGCCGTCGTCCTGCGACGTCGAGCCGACATACAGCCGCAGTCCGCCCGGCAGCGAACCGCCGCGCGCGATGCAATCCTTCAGAACCAGCGCGCCCACCTTGATGTTCGCGACCGGCTCAAGCGCAGCGCTCTCGCCGCCGAAATACTGAAACTTGTCCGAATGAACCTTGGACATCACCTGCATCAGGCCCTGGGCGCCCACGCCGCTCTCGGCGTACGGGTTGAAGCCCGATTCGATCGCCATGACCGACAGCAACAGCAGCGGGTCGAGACCGACTTCGCGACCGGTGTCGAACGCAGCCTTGACCAGCTCGCCGACAGGCTCCTGGGCGACGCGGTAGCGACGAGCCAGGTACGACGCTACGAGAGCCTGTTCACGCGACGAAATCAGCACGCGATCGTCGCGCGCGTCGGCGGACACGCGTTGCGCAGGAATCAGCCGCGCCAACGCCGAAACGCTTTGCATCGTGCGCGGATCGAGGCCGTTGAGCGCCGCGATTCCCATGCCGGCCGAGCCGGAACCGTCGAACGCGCCGTCATAACTGGTGTTGCTGACGCTCACGCCCACGTTATTGCCGACGCTTGCTGCGTCAGCGCTGTTTGGGTTCGAGTTCGCGGACAGCGTTTCGTCCGACGAGGTACGCCCCGGCGGCCCGAAAGCAGGCAGCGGGTTGCCTTGCAGCAGGCGCGCGGGGCCAGCTTGCACAGCCGCGGAAAGGACCGGCATCAGCTTCGCCGCGAGGGTGCCGCGCCACGTGGGCATCAGCCACAGCGCGATTGCCAGCACCACGGCAATGCCGCCGACAATGCTGAACAGGTGATGACTCAATTGCGTCCCGCGACGGACTGCACCGCGCACGACTTGCGCGATACGTTCGTCGGGACGCCACGATAACCAGGCGTTCATTCAGATCTCCCATGTTGCATGATCCGCGAACCCCACCGGAAAAACAGGCGGTACCACACATTCGCAGAGTCAAGACATCGCGCGCTCTGTCTGGTTAGGGCAGCAGCGACGTCGGGAAAACGGCAAATACCGTTTGTGGGGAGCCTTCCTGAAAAGCGGTCCGCGGCATGCCGAAAACATGCGGGCGGTGGCTCCCACGCGAAAAACCAGCGTCAGTTGACGCTGGCAAGGACATCGATAAGACCGACGAATACCGTGCAGGGCTTCGGTAAGCGGTGACGCGTTGCGTCTAATGGGACCGGGGGCAGTGGTAAAAGGTTCACGCCCTGCAACCAACGTGGACGGATTCTAGGGCACGGTTTTATAGATCGTCAACACTATAAACTCGCGAAAGTATAACTAATTGTAATAACGACAAGGGTTCCGACCGCTCAAATGGCCGTACGGAGCGGTTTTTCGGCATTTTGGCGATTGCTGCTCGCCCTATTACGTTCGGCCGATCTACGTGCGCTAGCCAACGCAGGTAAAATCGACAATCGTCCTGGCGCCTCCTCCGCAGTCGCGCTTCCTCTATCGCCGCTCGCGGCACACAACCGCATCAGATGAAATACAAAGACCTGCGTGACTTCATCGGCCGTCTCGAGACGATTGGAGAACTGCGCCGTATCCCGCAAAAGGTATCGCCTGTACTGGAAATGACCGAACTGTGCGACCGCGTGCTGCGCGCCGGGGGGCCGGCTCTGCTGTTTGAGAACCAGGAGGCGCATGCGTTCCCGGTGCTTGGCAACCTGTTCGGTACGCCGCGCCGGGTAGCGCTCGGTATGGGCATCGACGCTGAAGCCGGCGAAGGCGACGGCGCCGCGCTCGATTCTCTGCGCGACGTCGGCCGGCTGCTCTCTGCGTTGAAGGAACCGGAGCCACCGAAAGGGCTGAAGGACGCGGGCAAACTGTTCTCGCTTGCGAAGGCGGTGTGGGACATGGCGCCACGAACCGTGAGCGCGCCACCTTGCCAGGAAATCGTGTGGGAGGGTAACGACGTCGACCTGGAAAAGCTGCCTATCCAGACTTGCTGGCCGGGGGACGCCGGCCCGCTGATCACGTGGGGCCTGACCGTCACAAAAGGCCCGAACAAGAGCCGACAAAATCTCGGCATCTATCGCCAGCAGTTAATCGGACGCAACAAGCTGATCATGCGCTGGCTCGCGCATCGTGGGGGCGCTCTCGACTTCCGCGAGTTCGCGTTGAAAAACCCCGGCCAGCCGTATCCGGTAGCGGTCGTGCTAGGTGCGGATCCGGCGACCATCCTCGGCGCGGTGACGCCAGTGCCGGACACGCTGTCCGAATACCAGTTCGCAGGCTTGCTGCGCGGTGCTCGGACGGAGCTGGCCAAGTGCATTACGCCGGGCGTCGACGGTCTGCAGGTACCCGCGCGCGCGGAAATCGTGCTCGAAGGCTTTATCTATCCGCAGGTAGGTGCGCCCCCGCCCGCTCCGGCCGGCGCGCCGCCGCGGCCGGCCAAGGGCGCCTCGGCCGCCTATGAGCACGCGCTGGAGGGCCCGTATGGCGACCATACCGGCTACTACAACGAACAGGAGTGGTTCCCGGTATTCACTGTTGAGCGCATCACGATGCGCCGCGACGCGATCTACCATTCCACGTACACCGGCAAACCGCCCGACGAGCCTGCCGTGCTCGGCGTCGCGCTCAACGAAGTGTTCGTGCCGCTTCTGCAGAAGCAGTTCAGCGAGATTACCGATTTCTATCTGCCGCCAGAAGGATGCAGCTACCGCATGGCGATCGTGCAGATGAAGAAGAGCTACCCGGGCCACGCCAAGCGCGTGATGTTCGGCGTCTGGAGCTTCCTGCGGCAGTTCATGTATACGAAGTTCATTGTGGTCGTGGACGAAGACGTCAACATTCGCGACTGGAAAGAAGTGATCTGGGCGATCACCACGCGCGTCGACCCGACGCGCGATACGGTGCTCGTCGATCGCACGCCGATCGACTATCTCGACTTCGCGTCGCCGGTCGCGGGCCTCGGTTCGAAGATGGGACTCGACGCGACCAATAAATGGCCTGGCGAGACCGATCGCGAATGGGGCCGGCCCATCGAAATGAGCGCGGCGGTGAAGCAGCGAATCGACAGTTTGTGGAACGAACTGGGACTGTGAGCGCGTCGAGCGTACCGAGCGCGCGGCCGCATAACAAACAGATGGAGCAGTTGCAGGCATGCATGCCTTCTCGATGATGTCGGACGGGTTCTTCCTGTCTTTGTCGTTGTGCCTCGACATCGGCCTCGTGAACGTCGCGATGATTTCGCTGGCGCTGTCGCACGGATTCAAGCCGGGCTTCTGGCTCGGCCTTGGGTCGTGCGTCGGCGATCTTATTTATGCGGCGCTTGCGCTAGCGGGCATGGCTGCGCTGCTGCAGTTCGAGTCGGTGCGCTGGGTCGTGTGGATTGGCGGCGCGGTCATCCTGCTGTTTCTTACCTGGAAGATGGCGCGCGAAGCGATGTTCCCGGCGTCGGCACCGCCTGTCGCTGGCGAGGCGGACGCCAGTTCGCCGCATCTGTCTGCGTGGCGCGGCTTCCTGCGCGGGGTGTTGCTGGCGGTGTCGTCACCCTCGGCGATTCTGTGGTTTGCCGCAGTCGGGGGCGCGCTGATCGCCAAAGCCGGCGCGACGAGCGCCAAAACCGCGCCCGTATTTCTCGGCGGTTTCTTTCTTGGCGGCTTGTGCTGGACGGTGTTCATCTGCGGCCTGGGCAGCCACGGCCGCAAGCGGGCCGGCACCGGTTTGCTGCGCGCGTGCCATGTGTTGTCCGCACTGCTGTTCGCCTACTTCTCTTACAGCGTGATCGTGAACGGTTACCGCGATCTGATTCTGCAAACGGCAGAGCGCTCGCCGGTTGCACAAGCGGCGAGTTGATATGCAACGGCCCGCCCTATGAACCTGGGGCGGGCCGTCTTCCTACCCGTCAAGCCGGCTTCGCGCCGGAAAACAATCAGGCCAGGTACTGCGCGAGCTTCTCGAGATCGACGTTACCGCCGCTCACCACCACGCCCACACGCTTGCCCTTCACTGGCACCACGCCGTTGAGCACGGCCGCCGCCGCGAGGCAGCCGGTCGGCTCAACGACGATCTTCATGCGTTGGGCGAAAAAGCGCATGGTGTCGATCAACTGCTCGTCGGTGACGGTTTCGATCCGCGCAACGAGCTTGCGAATGATCGCAAACGTGTAGTCGCCCAGATGCGTCGAGGCCGCGCCATCGGCGATGGTGCGCGGTGTGTCGATATGCACGATCTCGCCGCGCGCAAGAGATTGCTGACCGTCGTTGCCCGCTTGCGGCTCGACGCCGATTACCGTGCAGTCCGGGCTCAAGGCCGCCGCCGACAACGCGCTGCCGCCAATCAGCCCGCCACCGCCCAGACACACGAATAGCATGTCGAGCGGCCCCGTTTCGTCGATCAATTCCTTCACCGCCGTGCCCTGCCCCGCGATCACATGGGGATGATCGTATGGCGGAATCAGCGTCATGCCGCGCTCCTCGGCGAGCCGTCGGCCGATTTCCTCGCGGTTCTCCTTATACCGGTCGTAGCTGATTACCTCGCCGCCATAGCCCTTGGTGGCGGCCACTTTGGCCGCGGGCGCGTCGTGCGGCATGATGATCGTCGCGCGGATGCCGGCGAGGCGCGCCGACAGCGCAATAGCCTGCGCATGGTTGCCGGACGAATAGGTCAGCACGCCGGCCTTGCGCTGCTCCGCGTCGAAATGCGAGATCGCGTTATAGGCGCCGCGAAACTTGAACGCGCCCATTCGCTGAAAGTTCTCGCACTTGAAGAATACCGACGCTCCGGTGCGCTCGTTGAACGTGCTCGATGTCAGGACTGGCGTGCGGTGCGCGACGCCCTCGAGTCGCGCTGCGGCGTCGAGCACGTCGTCGAATGTGGGAGCGGGGAGTGGGTGCATCGGCTGCATTGGCGAAGTTCTCCAGAGCGGTGGGGAAACAGCCATTCTCCCAGCTTCGCTGACGCTTTGAAACGTCGGCAACAACTCACCAATGCCGTAAAAGCAAAACGGCGTAACGCGGCGACCAAGCCGGCGTTACGCCGTTAAGACTGTCTGCCCGCCTAGAGCGAGGCGCCAACCAGGCAGGTGTCGATCACAACTCGTGGGTAAGGCAGAATTAGCGCCGATAGTAACCGTGGCCATAACCACCACCGTAATAGCCGTGGCGATAATAAGGGCGACCGTAACCGTAATACCCACCCACTACGACGGGCGGCGGGCCGTAGACCACAGGCGGCGGCGCATAGACGACGGGAGGCGGCGGCGAATAGTACACCGGCGGCGGCGGGGCATAGACGGGCGCGGCATAGACAGGATAAGCCGGCGCGACCGGTACCCCGATACCGATACCGACAGAGACGTGTGCCTGCGCGGTGGCGGCAAGCCCCACGCCTAGTGCTGCGGCAACGACGAACGGAACGATCTTCTTCACTTTGTTCTCCTGGCGCGGCCCATTGAAGGTCGCCAACTTCGCATGCCGTGCATGCTACGAAATCAATTTATCCAAAAAGCCCGCGCGACGCTGTTCGCATTTGTTGCAAATTGCAATACGCGAAAAGGTTTTGCGCTGTCGCCTCGAAAGCAGTATCGCTTGAAAAGCGCGAACGGCCTGAGGAATCAACGGATTAGGCCTCTTCGCGGTGGACACGACGGTGTTGCGAGGCAATGGCGAGTTAAACGGACGCCGCGTCGGTAATCTTTAATTACAAATTAGCTTCAATGCTGACGGCGCAGAGCAACGGCCCAATAAAAAACCCGGCGCAGAGGCCGGGCTTTGTTAAGGCTCAAAACGGGTGTCGGTCAGCCGACCTTCACGTACGCGAATTCGCGGGACACGTTGGGTGGCACGTAGGCGGCGCTGATGCGCACGCGTGGGCTGAGACGCTTCTTCTGATCCCACCAGCGACGCCGCTGAGCGTGGGTCAAGAACCGCAAGTGCTTCCGGTAAGAAAAAATATTCATCGTAGCCTCCCCGAATCCGATTGCGAAATTGCGAAGCGAATACCCATAGACAGCCACGGCCGACCGGCCATCCGGAAATTGTGAGCAGTTTTCAAGCCCGCAGGGCGCGCGCGACGCCATGATCAGCAGCTCGCGTCATATCGCAGGCAAACTCATCTGACGACCGTTGCACGCGCTGCGCGCTTGCCGATGCGCGATACTGCTTGTTCCCTATCACGCCCCGTCTGGAGCACGTCGACATGTCCCAGTCCCAGCCCGACTCCCATTTGCCACGCCTCGGCTTTATCGGCGCGGGCCGGCTCGCGCGATGCCTCGCGCTGAGTTTTTCGCGCGCAGGCTATCCGGTGACGGCAGTGGCGAGCCGCACGCCGGCTTCCACTAGCCGGCTCGCCAGTCAAATTCCCAACTGCATGGCGCTCGACGATCCTCAGCAAGTCGTCGACGGCGCCGATGTTGTCTTTTTAGCCGTTCCCGACGACAGCATCGGTACGTCAGCGCACACACTGCGTTTCGCCCCCGATGCAGTCTATGGCAAGGCGCTCGTGCATTGCAGCGGCGCGTCGCCGGTCGAGTTGCTGGCGGGCGCGCGGGACCAGGGCGCGGCGATTGGAGGCTTTCATCCGCTCTACCTGTTCAGCGGCGAACTGGCCGACCTCGACCGTATCGCCGGCTGCTCGGTGACGATCGAGGCCGACGGCGACCTGAAAGACACGCTGACGGCGTTGGCCGTCGCGCTAGGCTGTCATCCGTTGTCGATTCCGCCGGGCGGCCGCATGCTTTACCACGGCGCCGCGCACTATGCGGCGAGTTTCGCGCTCTGCAGCCTGGCTGAATGCGTCGCGCTGTGGCGCACGCTCGGTTTTGCCGAGGACGAAGCATTGCGCGCGCTGTTGCCGATGCTCGCGGGCACCATCCAGACCGCTCGCGACAAGGGACTGCCCAACGCGCTAGCCGGGCCGGTCTCGCGCGGCGACACCGGTGTCGTGCAAAAGCAGTTGGCGTTGATGGAAAGCCTCGGCGGAGATCACGCTGCGTTGTACGGTTTGCTGTCACGGCGCGCGGTCGAGCTGGCGCAACGCCGCGCCACGCCGCCGGCGGCAATCGCCGCAATCGCCGACGCGGTGGAAGATTCGTTGAGCCGCTCGCTGAATCAGGCGGCAGCAGGTGCAAGCGTCAAGTAAGCCGTGATAATGTGACGTCCGGCGCCGCGCGCAATCCGCCGGCGCCTCGCTTCGGGACCAACAGACGAGAACGCACAATGATCAAGGTCAGCATCCTCTATCCGTATCGGGAAAACGGCCACTTCGACGTGGACTATTACTGCGTCACCCACATGCCGCTCGCGGCGGAACTGTTTGGCCCGTCGCTGAAGGGCTGGTCCGTCGACGTGGGCATCAACGCGGGCCCGCCGGGTACGCCGCCGCCTTATGTGGCCGCGGGTCACTTCCTGTTCGACAGCACGGATGACTTTTACAAGGTCTTCAAGCCGGCATCCGAACGCCTGCTGGCCGACATTCCGAACTACACCGACGGCGGCAACGGCGCCATTCTCATCAGCGAAATCAAGGTTTCCGTGTGACTGGCCGCACTTGATGCGGGGGCGGCTCTTCGTCCGTCGTTGAAATGCGAGCCTTGCACGACCCGTATCATCCGCTTGGCAATGCATGCGGCCGCGTCGGCGGCCGATGCCAGTTACTGACCCGCCTGTGCTCCAGACCGAAAAGCACCGGCGCCCATGCCGTTCCACGGCTGTCATCAGAAGCATAAGGACACACGATGTTTGGCGATATCGCCCGTTTTCTGCTCAATACCGTCTTCACCCTCTTCGGCGCGGCGTTGCTGCTGCGCGCCTGGCTGCAGGTCGTGCGCATGCCGCCGTACAACCCGGTCACGAACGCAGTGCTACAAGCGACGAACTGGATCGTTCTGCCGCTGCGCCGCATTCTGCCGAGCACGCGCAACGTCGACTGGGCGAGCCTCGTCGCGGCGCTGATCGCGGCGATCGTCTACGTCGTGCTGATGGTGGTCCTGACCGGCGCCGACCCGCTCACGCTGGTGCCGACGCTGCTGATCGTCGCGGTGCTGACCGTGATCAAGTGGGCGCTGAATCTGATCATCTGGATGACGATCCTGATGGCGCTGCTGTCCTGGCTGAATCCGCGTTCGCCGGCAATGCCGATCCTTTTTCAACTGACCGCACCGTTTCTGAATCCGCTGCGACGCGTCGTGCCGCATCTGGGAGGCATCGACCTCTCGCCGATTCTTCTGTTCGTGATCGTGCAGGTGCTGCTGATGGTGGTCACGCGCGCCGCCGTCCAACTGACTTACTTCGTGATCTGAAGCAAAGCGGAATGCCGGACGATGTCGCCGCGCACAGTGCGGCATAAGGAAGAGCAGCGGCGCAGTTTGCGCTCGCTGCCCTTTCGCGAGTAAAATAGCGCGCTCTGCGGGCGTCGTATAATGGTAATACCCTAGCTTCCCAAGCTAGAGCCGTGGGTTCGATTCCCATCGCCCGCTCCAGATACTTTCCGGCAGTTTGGCAACCCGCTCGCAACTGCTGCTTCGAAGAAAGTATCTGCATTCACCGCACTGAAGTTCAGTTACGCAAAGCAGAACACGCCTGATACGTCAAATCCACTGATTGGCTTTCCACGCCAAACGGGCGGACGCCGCATTGTGATAGCGGCCGAGAATATATCGAATTCCGCCGCGGCATTCTTCCACTGCATTGCCAAAAGACTTGACGCCATCCGGATTCAATTCATATTGCGACGGCAGCAATTGATACAGCCCGCGTGCGCCGGATTTAGGATTGCGCAGGTTCACCGCACCGCCCGACTCCTGCGCCATCAGCCACAGCAGATCGTTGAATTGAGTCAGCGGCACACCTTCAGTCGACATCGCTTCCCGAAGCGCATTCACGGACGTAGCGGGAATCTTGGTGGGTTTAATCGGGCTCCAGCCGGTTTTCGCTGGTTTTGCTTCGCGGTGATTGTGTGTGTGCTTACTCATAACGTATTCGCGTAGTTTAATCGTTGAAAAGGGCTGGCTTACAGAACGATTAAATCATACAAGACCTGCACCGTTATTAAAACGTAATGTGCGCTGCCTGCGGTCGCGGCGAACGGCGCGCTGTCTGGACGCACCCTTTCGCGTTGTGCTACCTTACGCGCACTTGCAACGCCCGCTCCACCTTGTTGCCGAGCCTTGGGCACTAATCAGGCACGAGCCGCCTCTACGAAGGCGGCTTTTTTGTAGCGACGGCTAGTCCGCGCGGCGACTGATCGCAATCCGCTTGCCGACATGACAACCGGCTCGTGCTGACGCGGTGCGCCGCGTCGTCATCAGCGAGCGACGATCAGCGCCAATTTTGGCCAACCCGCGCCGAGCAAGCCGCGAAGCCTTCATCCTTGTAGCAGCATCGACCATGATCCACGATCCCAACAACGCCGGCTTGCCCGACGACCTTCCGACGTCCTCCAACGAAACAGACGATGTCGCCGCCGCCGACGACGACTCCGCGCCGCACAGCGAAGCCTTGCATCTTCGGCGCATTCGCAGCTTTGTCACGCGCGCCGGCCGCGTGTCGACCGGTCAGCGCCGCGCGATGGACGAGCTCGGCCCGAGCTTCGTCGTTCCGTTCACGCCGCAGCAGCCGGACTGGAACAGCGTATTCGGCCGTGAAGCGCCGCGCGTGCTGGAGATCGGCTTCGGCATGGGCGCGACCACCGCGGAAATCGCCTCGCACCGTCCAACTGACGATTTTCTCGGCGTCGAAGTGCACGAACCGGGCGTCGGCGCATTGTTGAAGTTGATGGGCGAGCAGGCGCTGACCAACATCCGCATCATTCAGCACGACGCCGTGGAAGTGCTCGAACAGATGATCGCGCCGGACAGCCTCGACGGCGTGCACATCTTCTTTCCCGACCCGTGGCACAAGGCGCGCCATCACAAGCGTCGCCTGATTCAGCCGAAGTTCGTCGCGCTGCTCGCGTCGCGCCTGAAGCCCGGCGCGTATCTGCATTGCGCGACCGACTGGCAGAGCTACGCCGAGCAGATGCTTGAAGTGCTCAACGCCGAGCCGACGTTGCACAACACCGTCGACGGCTATGCGCCGCGCCCCGAATATCGTCCCGTAACGAAGTTCGAGCGACGCGGCCTGCGCCTCGGCCACGGCGTGTGGGATCTCGTGTTCCGCAAACGCGACGTCGCATAAACAAAAAGGTCCGCCACCTCAAGTGACGGACCTTTTTTCCGGCCTGCGAAAAGCGGGGAGACTTACTCCGTCCAGCTCAGCGCCCCGCTATAGCCGACTAGCAGGATCAGTAATCCAAAGCCGATGCGATACCACGCGAACGCCGTGAAATCGTGTCCGGCGATGTAGCGAAGCAACCATCGCACACACAGAAAGGCACTGACGAACGCAGCCACGAAGCCGAGCGCGAAAACGCCGAGCGCGTCGACGGACAGCAGATGCCAGTCCTTGTACAACTCGTAGGCAGTCGCGCCGAACATGATCGGGATCGCGAGGAAAAACGAAAACTCAGTGGCCACGCGCCGGTCGAGTCCGAACAACATCCCGCCGATGATTGTCGAGCCCGAGCGCGACGTGCCAGGGATCAACGCGAAACATTGAGCGAGGCCGACTTTCAGCGCGTCCATTGCGCTCAGATCGTCCACGCTGGTCACGCGCGCAACCCTGGCTTGTCCGCCTTCGCGAGCCTGCGCGCGCTGGCGCGCTTCTGCCCACAAGATGACGACGCCGCCCACCACCAGCGCGAACGCCACCGGCACCGGCGAAAACAGCGCAGCCTTGATCGACTTTTCCAGCAGTAGACCGAGCACGACCGCCGGAATGGTCGCGATGATCACGTTCAACGTAAAGCGCCGCGCTTCCGGACGGCTCGGCAGGCCGGTCACCACGCTGCCGATACGGCGGCGAAACTCCCAGCACACCGCGAGAATCGCGCCGAGCTGAATGACGACGTCGAAGGTCTTGGCATGTTCGTCGGTGAAGTTGAGGAGACTCCCCGCGACGATCAGGTGCCCCGTACTCGACACCGGCAAAAATTCCGTCAAGCCTTCTACGACGCCCAGAATCAACGCCTTGCAAGCCAATAACCAGTCCATCCGTGCCCCTCATCGTTTTCGTTTGTCGGCCCTGCCGGTCACGCGCAACGTCATTTCTCGACGATTTGCACGCGTATACCGTTTGTAAGGATGGTGATTGTACCGGGTTCGTAATTAACTCCGGCAAATTGAAGTTGTTCCGGCTTGAATGTATAGATCGGGTAATTGCTCAATAACTGCGTGGCGAGCACGGCGGCGGCGGCGTTGATCTGTTGCGTATAAGCCTGCGCGTCGCCGGTCACGCTGACGTTGTCGACGTTGGGCGATTTCAGCACGACGGATTTGCTCGCGGCGTCGTACGCAAGTTCGCTCGACAACGTGAAGACGCCGTCGACCGGCTGCGGCATGAACGGGCTCGCGAGGTGCGCATCGAGCTTCACCGAAACACGGTTCGCGTCGGGCAGCAAGCCGACCACCGGATGGCTCAGCGCGACGTCGAATACTTGTGAGACAGTGCGTTGATAAGGGAATTTGCGCTGCACGGCGTCTTGCACTTGCTGCTGCGAGAACGTGTAGTGCGACGGAATGAATGGAAAGATCGACGCGGCGCAGGCCGTGAGCGAGACAACGCCAAGCGCGCCGGCACCGGCCAGCGCTGCGAGTAGAAAACGGCGCCTGGTGGGCGCGACAAGTCCAGTCATACACAATCTCCGATCAACCACAGTTGAGAGCCTGCCTCGGTCCAGGTACTTGCTTTATCCAACTTCCGGCCGGGTCTGCGCTTCGAGCAGCGTGAGCCATGCAAGCGCGCTTTCTCTGTCCGGCCCACACATTTCCAACTGCGGCTGCAGCCCCGAGCAGCATGCCGGCCGCTCGGGCCGGCCGAAGATCGCGCATCGCAAGTCTTCGCCTAGTTGCACGCAGCGCACGCCCGCCGGCTTGCCGTTCGGCATGCCCGGAATCGGACTCGAAATCGACGGCGCGATACAACACGCGCCGCAATCGGGGCGGCACGCATGATCTGCCACATCAAACGGAGAGTCGCGTTTCGTCACGCGATCGCGCACATCACTCACTACACATTGTCCTTAAATCGAAGAGCGGCGTATCGCCACCCGACCCGCATTGTGCCACTGCGTCGCGTGCGACCTTTTTACACAATCCGGCGCGAGACCGCTCACGTAAACTCGACTGACCCTCAAGGCCACGCTCGTGAGGCGCCGCGAGTTCCGTTCATCAATGCGGGAAACAGCGGAGTTCCCGCCTCTTTGCCGGTGGCCATCACAACGAGCCCTTCATGACCACCGCCAATTCGCTGTTTCGCCCGGATCTGCTCGCCAAGTACAGCGCGAACGGCCCACGTTATACGTCCTATCCCACTGCCCTTCAGTTCCGCGACAACTTCTCCGTTGCCGACTATTTACGCGCCGCAGCGGACCCCGGCGCATCGGCCGCGGACCTCTCGCTGTACTTCCATATTCCGTTCTGCGACACAGTTTGCTTCTACTGCGGCTGCAACAAGATCGCGACGAAAAACCGCGCGCGCGCCCGCCCGTACCTCGAACAGCTGAAGCGCGAAATGGCCTTGCAGGCAGCGTGTTTCGATACGCGCCGGCCAGTATCGCAATTGCATCTGGGCGGCGGCACGCCCACGTTCATGTCGAACGATGAACTGGCCGAGCTGATGAGCGCGGCCCGCGAGCACTTCACCTTGCTGCCCGACGACGAAGCCGAATATTCGATCGAAGTCGATCCGCGCGAGGCTTCGCCCGAGACCATCGCGCATCTACGCAAGCTCGGCTTCAATCGCCTGAGTCTCGGCGTGCAGGACTTCGATCCGCTCGTGCAGCGCGCCATCAACCGCATTCAGCCGCTCGATATGACTGCCTCCGTCATGCAGGCCGCGAGGCATACAGGCTTTCATTCGATCGGCGTCGATCTGATCTACGGGCTGCCGCATCAAACGGTGGAAAGCTTCACTCGCACGCTCGATACGATGATCGAACTCGCGCCTGATCGCGTCTCCGTGTTCGCGTATGCGCATATGCCGCAGCTCTTTAAAATGCAACGTCAGATGGACGCGGCCACGCTGCCCTCGCCTGCAATGCGGCTCGCTATCTTGCAACGGGTAGTCGAGCGTCTGACAGCGGCGGGCTACGTCTACATCGGCATGGATCACTTCGCGCTGCCCACCGATGAACTGGCGCGCGCGCAGGCACAGCGAACCTTGCACCGCAACTTCCAGGGCTACAGCACGCGTGCCGAATGCGACCTGATCGGCTTCGGCGCGTCGTCGATCGGCAAGGTCGGCGACGTCTACACGCAGAACGCGAAAGACCTGCCCGCATATGGCGCGGCGATCAACGCCGGCAAACTGGCAATTGCACGCGGTGTACGCCTCACCGCCGACGACCGTCTGCGCCGCGACATCATCACCCAGTTGATGTGCAATCTGGAATTGCGGTTCGACGAATTCGAAGCGATGTACGGCATCCGCTTCGTCGATACGTTCGAGCCCGAACTCGACCGCTTGCGCGGCTTCGAGCAGGACGGCCTCTTGTCGCTGTCCGAGCGCAAGCTGGAAGTGCAGACGGCCGGGCGCATGCTCGTGCGCAACATCGCAATGGTGTTCGACCGCTATCTCGGCCAACAGACGCTCGAACGTTTCTCGCGCACTGTTTGACGGCATGGCGGGCGGCGGCTGCAACCGGCTTGCCCGTCGTCGAATTTTCGGCCATAATCTGCGTCTTCGCGACGCGCCAGTATCTCGCGCGTGCGCTGCAAGACGTGCCCAGGTGGTGAAATTGGTAGACGCAGGGGACTCAAAATCCCCCGCCGCAAGGCGTGCCGGTTCGATTCCGGCCCTGGGCACCAAACATTTTCGTAGTCAGCACGAAATCAGCGGCAAATCAGCCGCAAGATGTATCGCAAACCCGCGCAAGCCAAACGCTTCGCGGGTTTTTGCTTTTGGGCGAGCACGGCTCTCGCCGTGCTCGCCTCATCCTCCTAGCGTCCCACCACCCGCGCGGCAACATGCGCCGCCGCGCGACGACGCTTGAACGCATAACCCGCCCACATCACCACGAGCCAAACCGGCACGAGCAGCACGGACACCGACAGGCCAGGGGTCATCGCGAGAATCACGAGGATCAGCGCCATGAACGCGAGGCAGATCCAGTTGCTGACGGGAAACCAGAACGACTTGAAGACGAGTGTCTCGCCCGCTGCGACCATCGCCCGGCGCGACTTCAAATGCGTGAGGCTGATCAGCGCCCAGTTCAGCACGAGTGCAGCGACGACAAGCGCCATCAGCAAGCCGAGCGCCTCGGCGGGAATCAGATAGTTGACGATCACAC
Source organism: Paraburkholderia caledonica (assembly GCF_000383275.1). Classification (NCBI taxonomy): domain Bacteria; kingdom Pseudomonadati; phylum Pseudomonadota; class Betaproteobacteria; order Burkholderiales; family Burkholderiaceae; genus Paraburkholderia; species Paraburkholderia caledonica. The sequence goes on from NZ_KB911040.1 coordinate 141,532, forward strand.
AGGTGAACGTGGCCAGCGCCGATAAGCCGATCGCCATATACGGCACACCGCGCCGGTCGACCTTCATCAGTGCACGGGGCGCATTGCCCTGTTCCGCGAGACCGTACAGCATGCGGCTATTCGCATAGACGCCGCTGTTGTACACGGACAGCGCCGCGGTCAGCACCACGACGTTCAGCACGTTGGCGGTCAGCGTCGAACCGATCTGCGAAAAGATCATCACGAACGGACTGCCGCCGGCCGCGACTTCGTTCCACGGATACAGCGACAGCAGCACCGCGAGCGAGCAGATATAAAAAATCAGGATCCGGTAGATGACCTGATTCACGGCCTTCGGAATGCTCTTTTGCGGCTCGTCAGCTTCGGCCGCGGTAATGCCGATCAGTTCCAGCCCGCCGAACGAAAACATGATGACCGCGAGCATCGTGAACAGTCCGTGGAAACCATGCGGGAAAAATCCGCCATGGCTCCAGAGATTGCTGATCGACGCCTGCGGCCCGCCATGTCCGCTGACGAGCAGATAGCCGCCGAACAGGATCATGCCGATGACCGCCACGACCTTGATGATTGCGAACCAGAATTCCGTCTCGCCGTACGCTTTGACGTTCGCGAGGTTGATCGCGTTGATGCCCGCGAAGCACACCAGCGCCGACACCCACGTCGGCACACCGGGCCACCAGTAATGAACGTATGTGCCGACCGCAGTCAATTCGGCCATGCTGACGAGCACGTACAGCACCCAGTAGTTCCAGCCAGACAGAAAGCCAGGAAAGTCGCCCCAATACTTGTACGCGAAATGGCTGAACGAGCCGGCCACGGGTTCCTGCGCGACCATTTCGCCCAACTGCCGCATGATCATGAACGCGATGACACCGCCGATTGCATAGCCGAGAATCATCGAAGGGCCCGCGGCCTGCAGTACGCTTGCCGAGCCGAGAAAGAGTCCCGTGCCGATCGCGCCGCCCAATGCGATGAGCTGGATGTGGCGGTTCTTCAGCCCGCGCTTCAAGCCGTCTTGCTGTAGTGCATTGTCCAAATTGCGCCCCAGTGTATGGATTTCGATCGCCCGACCGGACTTGTGGTCCGCCCCGGCAGAACCGAAAATTTTACCTCGGCCGATATTGCCCAAATACTGGTACCAACCCGCGCTTTTTTTGCACCGCACCGGCACGGGAGGATAGCGGTTGTCACTGCCGCGTCGCTTCTGTATGTTGCCGTAGTCGGGTTCGATGCCTGAGGAGATGCAACATGTCGCCCAAACACCTGTTTTGCGCCGCCGTCCTTTGTCTCGGTTTCGAAAGCCTCGGCGTTTTTGCGCAAAACGTCGCACAGAACACGGCGCCTGCAGCCACGCCACCTGCGGCACCGGCCGCGGAACGCACGCCCGAACCCGCCCAGTCCGCCGAGCAGGTTACTCCTCCAGCAGCTGAAACCAGCCCATCTACGGTGCCATCCGCCGCCTCCGGGGCGCCCGCTACAGCCTCGGCCGCCAAGCCCGCCATCGCGACGATGACAGGACCGGTGCGCAATGTCGTGCTGGTTCACGGTGCGTTCGTCGACGGCTCGAGCTGGAACGGCGTCGTCGCGAAATTGCAGCAGAAGGGCTACCACGTGAGTTCGGTGCAAAACCCGCTGACCTCGCTCGCCGACGACGTCGCCGCGACACGTCGCGTGCTTGCTCGTCAGGAAGGCCCGACGATGCTCGTCGGCCACTCATGGGGCGGCGTCGTGATTACCGAAGCGGGGGCGAATGCGCCGAACGTCGCGGGGCTCGTGTACATCGCGGCAATCGCGCCCGATCTGCACGAGTCGACAATGGACCTGCTGAAGCGCGCCGCGCCCATGCCCTCAGGGCAGAGCATCATCAAGGACGCGAGCGGTTTTCTGTGGTTGGACCGCAGTAAATACCACGCTGACTTCGCCGCCGACGTCCCCGAAAATCTGACGCGTGTGTTGTCCGCCGCGCAAGTACCGATCGCCGCCAAGGCTTTCGGCGAAACGGTGAGCCAAGTCGCGTGGAAAGAGAAGCCGTCGTGGTACGTGGTGACGACAAAAGACCGCGCAGTGTCGCCGGACGTCGAAAGATTCATGGCGGAGCGGATGGGCGCGAAGATCGTGCCGATGGCGTCGAGCCATCTCGCGCCGGTGTCGCATGCGGGCGCGATTGCCGACGTGATAGACCGTGCCGCGCGCGAATTGAGCAGGCAGCAGTAGTACAGCCGTTCAATGACTCGCGGCGCGTCCTTCAACACAAACGCAGAACGCAAACGCTAGCGCAGCATGAACGACATCGCGGATAAACAGTTGAGCATGCGCACCGCATGTTCAGCCGATTCCGCGCCGAAGCGCAACGTGACGGCATCGACACGCGTGATAGTCGGCCACTGGCAAAACAGATCGGCTAGCGCGCTTGTCTGCACGCGCAATTCGCACTCGACAGGCTTGGCCGCGCCGCGTGTTGCTTGCGAAGGGTGACCGTTGGCGAGATGCTGCTGCACCACCTCGCGTGCAGCGCTTTCGATAGCTGCGCGAGCGCTGGCCGGCGACTGCGTGACGCCGCTCGCGTGTCCGGTTGCACTCTTCGTCACGACAAAGCGCGCGCCGGGAAAGCGCGGCGCGGTTTCGTCGGCGAAAACGTCGTCGCCGGATAAAAGCGCTACCTGTGCGCCATATTCTTCCGCCAGCGCGCCGTAGAGCCCCGCCTCGCCCACCTCTTCCCCGTTCAGCGACACGCGTGCAAACGCGAAACTGTTGATGGTATGCGCGAGGATGCCGCGCGTTTGCGACATTGCGTGATATCCAATCATGAAAACGAGCGCGGCGCCGTATTCCAGACCAGCCATCATGCCGAGCGTGCGCGGCTTGCCGAGCACCACCTGAGCTCGCGGGTCGAGCAGGTCGGGCAGCAGATTGCGGAACCCGCCGTGCGAATCGTTGACCCACACTTGAGTCGCGCCGCCGGCGAACGCACCTTCAATCGCCGCGTTCGCTTCGAGCGTCATCCAGCGGCGCGCAGCTTCGTATTCGCCGTTGCCCGAGCGTGTTTGTTCAGGATGGAACACGCCGGCAATCCCTTCGATGTCGGCGGAAATAAGGACTTTCATCAGGACTTTCTTTTCAGTAAATGCGCGAGATCGGGAGCGCTCTCGCCCAGTGATAAACGTCGATGCCCATCGCGGCCGGTCACGGACTCCGCGCTCCACAACGCATCGAGAATCGCCTGTTCGACGCTGTCTGCGCAGGCGCGAAAGAGCGGGTCCATGTGTTGATCGGCGAGCAGAGGCGGGAGCGCGATGAATTCGGCGATATGCGGCACCGTGTAGGCCGTTGAAAAAGCGAGCGCAATATCGCCGCTACCGTGACCATAGACGGAACCCGTGCGCGCAAGGCCCGCGGCCGTGCGCAACGAAAGGCGCTTGAGTTGACGCGCGTCGAGCGGTGCATCGGTTGCGACGATCATGATGATCGAGCCCTGCTCGGGCTTCGCGACGTCCGCACGTTTGCCAGCCGATTCCGCCTTCTCTGTTGCCGCACGCCCGGCAAGAATTCGCCCGAGCGGAGTACCGTCGACAATCAGCATCGGCAAACGGCCGAAGTTGGCGAGCACGAGCGCGCCCACTGTGTATTCACGTTGACCGATCCGCACCACACGCGAAGCATTGCCAATGCCGCCCTTCAGATCGAAGCACGACATGCCGCGCCCCGCTCCGACCGACCCGCTCGCAACGTTCGTACTCGCCGCGTCGTATGCCTGATTGAAGTGCTGCTCGCCGACTGCTAACGCCTGGATATCGTTCAGATATCCGTCGTTGCATTCGAACACCAGCGGATTAACGGTCGGCCACTCGCGGCCGATGCCCGGATTGGCGCGTATGGCCGCGCGAATCTGCGCCTGCGCCACAGCACCCACGCCGAAAGTATTGGTCAGCGCGATAGGCGTTTCGAGCGTGCCCAGTTCGTCGACCTGCACGAGGCCCACGCTCTTGCCAAAGCCATTGATTACCGACGACGCCGCCGGCACCTTGTCGAGAAACGGATCACCCGCATGCGGACGAATCACGGTCACGCCGGTTTGTAGCGCGCCATCATCGAGCGTGCAGTGTCCGACGCTCACGCCATGCACGTCGGCAATCGTGCCCAGCGGGCCGCACTGCAACTCGCCGATATGCGGTACCTCCGGCAAGTTGTGCAAACCCGGCAACTGCGTCGATCTCATGGGCGATCGAGCTTCGGGTCGAGCGCATCGCGCAAGCCGTCACCCAGCAGATTGAACGCGAGCACGGTCAGGAAGATCGCGAGACTCGGAAACAGCGCGATATGCGGAGCCGTGACCATATCCGCGCGTGCTTCGTTGAGCATTGCGCCCCACTCGGGCGTTGGCGGTTGAGCGCCCAGTCCGAGAAACGACAGACTAGCGGCGGTGATGATCGAGGTGCCGATACGCATCGTGAAGTACACGACCACCGACGAGATCGTGCCCGGCAAGATATGACGCACGATGATGGTCCAATCCGATGCGCCAATGCTACGCGCCGCTTCGATATACGTTAGCTGCTTGAGCATCAGCGTATTGCCGCGCACGAGCCGCGCGAAGGCTGGAATGCTGAAGATCGCCACCGCGCAGATCACGTTGATCATGCCGTTGCCGAGAATCGCGACCACACCGATTGCAAGCAGAATGCCGGGGAAAGCGAACAGCACGTCGGCCACGCGCATGGTGATGCGATCCCACCAGCCTTCGTAGTAGCCTGCGAGCAGCCCGAAGAAAGTGCCGATCACCGCGCCGATGGCTACAGACAAAAAGCCGGCTTCGAGTGAAATGCGTGAGCCCGCGAGAATACGGCTGAAAATATCGCGGCCCAATGAATCCACGCCGAACCAGTGGGCGGCCGAAGGCCCTGCATTCAACGCGTCGTAGTCGAAGAAGTTCTCAGGGTCGTAGGGCACGATATGCGGCGCGGCAATCGCGATCACGACCAGCAGCAACACGAAAATGCCCGCGGCGAGCGCGACGTGCTGCTTGCGAAACTTGCGCCAGAACTCGCTCCATGGCGTGCGGATCGCGCGCTCAGCGCCGGAAGGTTTGGCCGCGTCGGGCCCGGTGGCTGTCGTGCTCATGCAGGCCTCACTTGAAACGGATGGTCGGATTGATCACGGCGTACAGCACGTCGACGACCAGATTGATGATGATGAATTCGAGCGAGAACAGCAGCACCTCGGCCTGAATCACCGGATAGTCGCGCATCGACACCGCATCCACCAGCAAGCGACCGAGGCCCGGCCAGTTGAACACGACCTCGACCACGATGGAGCCGCCGAGCAGAAAGCCGAATTGCAGACCCATCATCGTGACGACGGGGATCATTGCGTTACGCAGACAGTGTTTGACGATCACGAGCCGCTCGGGCACGCCCTTCGCGCGTGCGGTGCGCACGAAGTCCTCGTTCATCACTTCGACGAACGAGGCGCGCGTGAAGCGCGCCATCACCGCCGCGACAGCCGCACCAAGGGTGAGCGAAGGCAGTATGTAGCTCTGCCACGAGCCGTCGCCGACAATGGGCAGCCAGCCGAGCTTCACCGAGAAAATCTCCATCAGCAGCATGCCGAGTGCAAATGCGGGAAAGGAAATACCCGACACCGCGAGCGTCATGCCGAGCCGGTCAGGCCAGCGGTTACGCCACACCGCCGACACGATGCCGATGCCCATGCCCATCACGACCGCCCACACCATGCTTGCGAGCGTGAGCAGCAGCGTCGGCATGAAACGCTCGCCGATCTCCTGGCTCACGGGCCGCTTGCTGCGCGTGGACGTGCCGAAATCGCCGTGCGCGATCTTCACGAAGAAGTGCGCGAACTGCTGCGGCATCGGCTTGTCGAGTCCGAGGTCGGCGCGCACCAGTGCGACGGTCGCTTCGTCGGCATCGGGACCGGCGGCGAGCCGCGCCGGATCGCCCGGCAAAAGATGCACGAACAGAAAGACCAGCACCGCGACGATAAAGAGCGTCGGCAGCAGGCCAAAGAGACGTTTGACGAGGAAGTTCAGCATTGAAGCTCAATCCGGCAATGAAGCGGGCAACGAGGTGTCATGTAGGGCAGCGATACGGGAGCGCGGCGCTGCATGTCCTGATGCGACAGGCAGCGCCGCACGGTCAACTCATCACTTGACCGCGATCTCGTCGAAATTGAACGAGCCGTCCGGCGCGACATAAGCACCCGACAGACGCTTGCTGCGCGCATACACGACCTTTTCCTTGACGAGGAAAATCCACGGCGCGTCGGCCCAGATGCGTTTTTGCGCGTCCGTGTAAAGCGCGGCCTTCTGCGTGCGATCCGTGGTTTCTAGCGCCTGCTTCAGGTCGCCGTCGACCGTATCGTTCTTGTAGTAAGCGGTATTGACCATTTTCGGCGGGAACGAGACCGACGCGAGCAGCGGCGTGATCGCCCAGTCGGCTTCGCCTGTGGACGACGACCAGCCGGCGTAGTACATGCGCACCGGCGCGGTCGCCGCGTCTTGCGCACTTTCCACCTTGGCTACGCGCTGGCCGGCTTCGAGCGCCTCGACCTGCGCCTTGATGCCGACTTGCGCCAGTTGCTGCTGCACGAACTGAATGACCTTCTGCGCAGTCGAGTAGTTATACGCAGACCACAGCGTGGTTTCGAAACCGTTCGGGTAACCCGCTTCCTTCAGCAACGCGCGAGCCTTCGCGGGATCGTACGGCCAGGGCCCGAGCTTCACCGCGTAGTCCACGCCTTGCGGCACGACGCCGTCGGCAGGCGTTGCATATCCGGCGAACACGACCTTGGTCAGCGCCTCCTTGTTGACCGCGTAGTTCAGCGCCTCGCGCACCTTCGGATTGTCGAACGGCTTCTGATTCACGTTCAGGCTGATGTAGCGCTGAATGATCGACGGCGACGCGATCAGATCGACCTTCGGGCTCGACTGCAATTGCGCGGCCTGCTCGAACGGCACCTGAAACGCGAAGTCGGCTTCGCCCGTGCGCATCAGCGCGGCGCGCGTGTTGTTGTCGACCACCGGCTTCCAGTCGATCGCGTCGACCTTCGGATAGCCCTTCTTCCAGTAGCCGCCGAACTTCTTCACCGTCAGGTCACCTGCCGGGTCCCACTTCACGAATTCGAACGGGCCCGTGCCGACCGGATGGAACGCAATGTCCTTGCCGTACTTCTTCAGCGCGTCCGGCGAAATCATCACCGCCGACGGATGCGCAAGCACGTTGACGAAGGCCGAGAACGGCGCCTTCAGCGTGATCTTCACCGTGTACGGATCGACCACTTCCGTCTTCTCGATGCGGTTGAACATGTTGTAACGCTTCAGCTTGTTCGCCGGATCCGTCACGCGGTCGAAGTTAGCCTTGACTGCGGCGGCATTGAAGTCGGTACCGTCCTGGAACTTCACGCCGTGGCGCAGCTTGAAGGTGTAGACGCGCGCGTCCGGGCTCGCTTCGTAGCTATCGGCGAGCACGTTGACGAGCTTCATGTCCTTGTCGAAGCCGAAAAGCCCCTGGTAGAACGACTTCGCAACGGCTTGCGACAGCGTGTCGTTCGCATCGTACGGATCGAGCGTGGTGAAGGTCGAGGCGACGGCCATCACCGCGGTGGTTTCGGCGTGCGCCATATTGCCCGCGAGCATCGCGAACATTACCGCGCCGCCGCTGATCAGCGCGCGCAAACGGAACGTGGAAGACGGGACCGGCAGGTTCATGAGTGTGCTCCAGGCTGCGAAAATGAAATGGTTTAAGTTGCTGCGAGACGATTTGCTTTAAGTTGCTTTACGTTGCTTTAAGTTGCTGCATCGGGTTTTTTGTCCGGCTTGTTGTCCGGCTTTGTTGCCGTTCAATACGCGCCGCCGACGCGATGTTGTGCGACGAAGTGCCCCGGCCCCACGGCGACGAGCGGCGCCACGGCCGGTTCATCGTTCAATGAGCGGATCGGGCTCGGGATTTCATCGGCGGCGAGCATCCGTTTCGCGTGACGTCGCGCCGGATCGGCAACGGGCACCGCGCCCATCAGCTTTCTCGTGTACGGATGCTGCGGCGCTTCGAACACTGCGCGGCGCGGACCGATCTCGACGATCTGGCCGAGGTACATCACTGCAACGCGATGACTGACGCGCTCCACCACCGCCATGTCGTGCGAGATGAACAGATACGCGACGCCGAGCTCGCGCTGCAGATCGAGCATCAGATTGACGATCTGCGCCTGCACGGAGACGTCGAGAGCAGAAACGGATTCGTCGGCAATCACGACTTTCGGATTCAACGCGAGCGCGCGCGCAATCGCGATGCGTTGCCGCTGGCCGCCGGAAAATTCATGCGGGTAACGGCGCGCGGCTTCGGGCGGCAAGCCCACTTTTTCGAGCAGCCACGCGACCCGCGCCTGCGCCTCGGCGCCTTGCGCGACGCCATGCACGAGGAGCGGCTCCATGATCGAGAAGCCAACCGTCAGCCGCGGGTTGAGCGACGCAAACGGGTCCTGAAAAATAAACTGGATATCGCGACGCAGTGCCTGCAACGCAGGTCCTGTGAGCGAGCTGATTTCCTTGCCGTCGAACTCGATCGAACCGCTCTGACTTTCCACGAGCCGCAACAGCGAGCGGCCCGTGGTCGACTTGCCGCAGCCCGACTCGCCGACTAGGGCGAGCGTTTCACCGGGCCGCAGATCGAAACTGACTTTTTCGACTGCATGCACGCGGCCCGTCAGGCGGCCAAAAAGCCCGGTCCTGACCGGAAAGCGCGTGACCAGATCGCGTACGCGCAGAATCGGCGGCGTGCTTTCGTCGACATGCGGTTGCGCTTCCTTCGCGACGGCGGCTGCCGGGCGCACGGGTTCATCGGCACCGCTCGCGCCCGCCTGCTCGACCGTCAGAATCGGAAATTTCGCGGGTTGATCGGTGCCTTGCATTGCGCCCAAACGCGGCACGGCGGCGAGCAACGCCTTCGTATAAGGATGCGAGGGCGCGGCGAAGAGCGCGTCCGACGCACCCTCTTCCACCTTCTCGCCGCGATACATCACCAGCACGCGGTCCGCCACTTCGGCGACCACGCCCATGTCGTGCGTGATGAAGATCACGCCCATGTTCATCTCGTCCTGCAAACCGCGAATCAGTTGCAGGATCTGCGCCTGAATGGTCACGTCGAGCGCGGTGGTCGGTTCGTCCGCGATCAGCAACGCGGGCTTGCACGACAGCGCCATCGCGATCATTACGCGCTGGCGCATTCCGCCCGACAGTTGATGCGGAAACCGCGCCGCCACGCGTCGCGCCTCGGGAATGCGCACGAGTTCGAGCAGACGCAGCGTTTCCGCGAACGCCGCCGAGCGGCTCTTGCCCTGATGCAGCGAGATCGCCTCACTGATCTGGTCGCCCACCGTGAAGACTGGGTTGAGCGAGGTCATCGGCTCCTGAAAAATCATCGCGATGTCGGCGCCGCGAATCGAGCGCATCGTGCCGGACGACGCTTTCGCGAGGTCGAGCACACTGCCGTCGCGGCGCCGGAATGCGATGCTGCCGCCGGCAAGGCGCCCACCGCCATGCTCGATCAGCCGCATCAACGCGAGCGATGTCACTGATTTGCCTGAACCCGATTCGCCCACTATCGCCAACGTCTCGCCGCGCTCGACCATCAGCGACAGATTGCGCACCGCGTTGAAGGTGGTCTCGCCGCTGCGAAACGCGACCGACAGGTTGTCGACTGCGAGCACGCGTTGCGTCGGCAGGTTTCCAGTAATCGGGCTGGCGGTGTGCGATGAAGTCGGCACAATGATTCCTTTGAATTCGAACGCGCTAGCGGTCTTCAGCAATGTTCAGGGTAACGAACTAACGGTAGATCGCCGTCGTCGGCGCCTCGCCAATACGCGCGAAACCGCGGTACATACCCTCGGTATTGAACGGCAACGCGATATTGCCGAGTGCGTCGACGGCGATCAGGCCGCCGCGGCCGTCGATCTTCGGCAGGCGGTTCATCACGACGTCGTGCGCGGCTTCCTGCAACGACACGTTGCGGTAGGCCATTTGCGCGGCGACGTCGTAAGCCGCGACCATGCGCATGAACATTTCGCCCGAGCCGGTGGTCGAGACCGCGCAGGTTGCGTCGTCCGCATAGCAGCCCGCGCCGATCAGCGGCGTATCGCCCACGCGCCCGACCTGCTTGTTGGTGACGCCGCCCGTCGACGTCGCCGCCGCAACGTGGCCGTGCCTGTCGAGTGCGACCGCGCCGACAGTGCCGAACTTGCGATTCGGATCGATCGGCTCGTGCGGCACGGGATCGCTGTTGTCTGTAGCCGACGGCGACGCGGCGAGCGACGCGCCGTCGTGATCGAGCATTGCGCGCTGCTGATCGCGCGCGAGCAGCCATTGACGAAGACGCGCCTCGGTATCGAAGTACTGCGGTTCGACGAATTCGAGTCCCTGCGCGGCCGCGAAACTTTCCGCGCCTTCGCCGGCGAAGAGCACATGTTCGCTGCACTCGAGCACGCGGCGCGCGGCCAGAACCGGATTGCGCACGCGCTTCACGCAGCAGATCGCGCCGGCCTCGAGCGTGCTGCCGTCCATGATCGCCGCGTCGAGTTCATGCGTGCCCGCTGCCGTGTAGACCGCACCCCGGCCCGCGTTGAACAGCGGGCAGTCTTCGAGCAACCGCACGGCCTCGCTGACTGCGTCGAGCGCGCTGCCGCCGTCCGCAAGCACGCGTTGGCCGGCGGCGAGCACCGCGTGCAGAGCGGCGTGGTATTCGGCTTCGGCACTGGCCGACAGCGACGCGCGCAGGATCGTGCCCGCGCCGCCATGAATGGCAATGACTGCGTTGTCGTTCATCGTTTGAGTTTGGATTTTGCCTGGGTGGTGCGAGGGTTCGGTACTGCGCCTACTGACGTACGCGCAGTGCGCGCCGGTTCGCGCACGGCTTCGCCCGCCCCACTCGCGGATGCGGACAGCGGATCGGTGAGCCACGGCAATACGAACTCGGTAACGTCGGCGGCTGCCTTCACCGAGCGCTTCGCCCGATAGGCGACCGCGTCGCATAGCGCTTCGATCACAGCAAGAACAGCGGCATCCGCGTTCGCCGCGAGGCGGCGTTCAGAGCGCACGTATAACGAGAGATCGGCGAACTGCGCGAGCGGCGAGCGCGGTCCGTCGGTCAGCGCCAGCACCCGCGCGCCGCGAGTTGCCGCACGGCGCGCGAGCTCGATGGTGTCGTCGACATAACGCGGAAACGCAATGCCGATCACGAGATCGCCCTTGCCGCAGTTGAACAGGCGCCGCGCCGCATGCGACGGTCCGCCGATGAACGCGAGCGATTGCACGTTGTCGTGATACGCCATCAGTCCGTGCTCCATCAGCCCGGCCAGGAACGCGCTCGTGCCCGCGCCCAGCACGAACACACGCCGCGCGGCGAGTATCGCTTCGACCGCGGCCTCGGCGGCGGCGCTGTCGATCGCCGTGCGGGTCAGGTGCAGGTTGTTGGCAGCCTGTTCGAGCGACGCGTCGACCACGTCGTCGCCCGCAGCGAGTGACTCCTGCGCGCTGCGCAGACGTTCGACCGGCGCGAGCGTCGCCTCGAAGCCGCGCACGAGCGCCTCACGAAACTGCGGATAGCCGTCGAAACCGAGCGCGCGGGCAAAGCGATTCGCGGTCGCCACCGACGCGCCGACCACGCTCGCCAGTTCGTCGATTCGCATGGTGGCCGCGCGGAACAGATTGGCCAGCACGTACTCGCCCATACGCCGATGAATCGGCGTGAGTGTAGGCATGGCCGCCTCGATGCGCGCAGCGATGGCCTGCTCGGCCGGATTGGATGCAACGGACGGTTGATGAATCATGCGAGCGAAGCGGCGTGTCAGCGCGGCAGTGCGTAGAGGGTGTAAGCAAATTGGATGAAAGTATATTTACATGGAATTGGTCCGAGAAAAAATTCATTTTCATTTTTTGGGGGTTTGCCCTGGCGCTCGTCGTGTAGCGACGTTGATCTTCAGCAAGCCGTGACGCGTTCGTCGGGAATGGCCGCGAGCCGCGCCGCAGGTGACATCGCGATGATCGACGCCTGCACGAAAAAGGCCACTGCGGCGGCGATCAGGCAGGCGTCCATGTTCCAGCGCGCGCTGATCGCCGCGCCGAGCAGTGCGCCTGCCGGCCGCGCGCCATAAGTCGCGGTGCTGTTCAGCGCGGAGACGCGGCCCATCATCCGTTGCGGCGTGATGGCCTGGCGCAGCGTGGTCGAGCCGACCACCCACAGAATCGGTCCGGCACCGAGCAGAAAGAAACTGAGCAGCGCAAGCCAGAACGACGGCGCGACGAGCGTCCCCACCATCACGAGCGACGCGAGCAGCCCGCACGACGGCCCGATCAGGAGCACACGGCCGAACGCGAGGCGTCGCGCGACGGCGGGTGCGGCCAACGCACCGCACACCATGCCGACGCCATACGCACCCAGCGTGATGCCTACCGCCGAGGCGCTCAGTCCCAGCCGATGCACCGCGTACGGCACATACACCGCTTGCAGCACGAAGAAGCCGAGATTGAAAAAGACGGCCGTCGCGAGCATGGGAAGCAGCAGTGAATCGCGCAATACGAAGCGCGTACCCTCGCGCAACTCCACCATGAAGTGACGCGCAGGCGTTGCCGCGCGCGACGGTTCGCGCAGTCCCGCGAGCAAGCCCACTGCGAGCGCGGACAATGCGGCCGCGCAGCCGTATGCCCATCCAGCGCCGATCCAGCCGACCAGCAGGCCGCCCAGCGCCGGCCCAGCCGAATACGCGACGCTGCGCGCAAGTTCCAGACGGCCGTTCGCGCTGGCGTACGTTTCGCGCGAGACTAGCGACGGCACGAGCGAAGGCGCGGCGACGTTGTAGGCCACTGTGCCAGTCGCGGCCACGAAGCCGAGCGCGGCGAGCAACGGCAGGCTGAGCGCATGGGTCATCAGCAGCAGAAGCACGCAGAGCATTGCTACGACACGCACGCTTTCGGCGAGCGCCATCAACGTGCGGCGCGAGCGGCGGTCGGCCCATACGCCGAGCGGGATCGACAGCAGCAGGAAAGGCAATGTCTGCGCTGTCTGCAGAAGTCCCGTGCCGCGTGCGTCGGCGCCGAGCGCGAACACGGCGACGAGCGGCGCGGCGGCGAGGCTGATCTGCTCGGCGGATTGCGCGACGAGGTTAGACCACGCGAGCCGCTGGAAAGCGGCCGGCAAACGGACACGGGTTGAAGACGGCGAGGCGTGCATCGATGGCTCCGGCAACGAAACAGGAGCGACCATCGTGGCCGCGAACCCACCGCGGGACGCCCCGCTTCTTGCGGTGTTATTCTTCGCTCGCCATGAATCTCGAAAGCATTCTCTTCACCCAAGGCTTCGGCTCGCGCCGCCAATGCCGCGCGCTCATAAACGACGCTCGCGTGAGCATCGGCGGAACACTGTGCACCGACGCCGACGCCGATTTCCCGACTGACGATGCGTCGTTCTGCTTCAGCGTCGACGGCGTGGTCTGGCCGTACCGGGAGCGCGCATATCTGCTGCTCAACAAGCCGCCCGGCTACGAGTGCTCGCGCGATCCGCAGCATCACCTGAGCGTATTCAGTCTGCTGCCGCCGCAGTTCGCCGAGCGGGGCGTGCAATGCGTCGGCCGGCTCGACCAGGACACCACCGGCTTGCTGCTGCTCTCCGACGACGGCAAGTTCGTCCACATGTTCACGTCGCCCAAACGCAAAGTCCCGAAGGTGTATGTCGCGACAACCCGTCATGCGATCGACGACGCGCAGTTGAGCGCGCTGCGCAATGGCGTGTTATTGCACGGCGAGTCGAAGCCGGTCGCGGCGGTCGCGGCCGATGCACGCGGCGAGCACACGCTGGCGCTCACCGTGATGGAAGGCAAGTATCACCAGGTCAAGCGGATGATCGCGGCGGCCGGCAACCGTTGCGAAGCGCTGCACCGCGAGCGCGTCGGCGGACTCGCTTTGCCCGCGAGCCTCGCGCCGGGCGCGTGGCAATGGCTCGACGAAGCCGACCTCGGATCTTCACGGAGCGGGTAAACCGGTAGGTCGCGCGCAACCTTCTGACAAGATTAGGAAAGCCCTGTGCGCAGGCGCACATTCGCGCGAGCGCGCATGCAATCGACGCTGCGCTGCAGCATGCTCTTCATCAGGCCGCGCCCTATACTCGTTTAAACAAAGACTACAAAGAGTTCAAGGAGCGGCCATGATCGTCCATAACGGAGTCATGCTCTCGTACGTGTTGCCGGCGTTCGTGTGTGTCGGGTTGCTGGTGATCGGCGGACTGCTGATCGCCATGCGGTTGCGGCACAAATACGATCCGAATCTGATCGGCGCGTTGATCGGCGGGATGTTGTGTTTCCTGCTGCTCGAAGCACTGCCCGCGCTGACCTGAGGCACGAGGCGCGCTGCTATGCGGTGCTGTGGTGTGCCGCGCGGCGACGCTTCACAAAGTTGTCCGGCCGATGTCCGGCGGAATTTCTTTGCCGCTGCGTCGCCGGGCTTTTAAGGCATCGAGATAGCTCTGCCGGGCCTTCACGGCGCGTCTTTACTCACTTCCCCAGCGCCTGCCGCTTCACGCAAAAAATCTTCGACGCTCGGATAGCGCAGGCGTACGCCTAGCTCTTCTTTCAGGCGGCGGTTCACGAGCCGTCTCGACTCGCGCATGAACGACAGCAAGGTCGGCTCGATCTGCTCTTCAGCCTGAGCGCGCGTGATGCGCGGCGCACGTGCCAAACCGAACGTGTCGGCGACGAGATCGAAGTACTCACCCATTTTCAGCGACGAGTCGTCGGACGCGTGAACCACGCGCGCCGGCCTGCCATGAGTGGCGAGGCGCACGAGGATCGCGGCGAGGTCGTCCGCATGAATGTGGTTGGTGTAGACGTCGTCGGCATCGACGAGCGCCGGCGTGCGTTTTTCAAGCCGCGCGAGCGGCAGGCGATTGGCTGCATAAATGCCCGGAATCCGCGCGATGCTCGCGGCAATCGACCCGCGAGCCGTCGCGCGTCGCAATTGCTGCTCGGCCGACACGCGGCGTTTCGCACGCGCATTGGCGGGCTCAGTGACGCGCGTCTCGTCGATCCACGCCCCGCCGCAATCGCCATAGACGCCTGTCGTGCTCGCATACACGAAGCGCAGCGGCGCGCGTGAAGCGGCGGCGCGGCGAAGGCCGTCGGGTACAATATCGGCTGGTTCCGGGAGTGGCCGTGCTTGTGCCCATGAAGCGCGCGCGCGGCGCAAGCGCCCGACCGGCGCGACGGTGGCGCGGGTCCCATGCTTGCCTGACACCGCGCGAGCGCGGCGCATCGCAAGAGCTGATAGCAACGCGCGAGTGCGGCGGTCGTCGTCGCCGGTTTTCTGCGGCGGCGCGAGATGCAGCACTGTGGGTGCGAGGCCCGCGAGCCGTTTCAGGCTGCGGCGTTCGTCGAGATCGCCGACCAGCGGCGAAACGCCCGCGGCACGCAACTCGGCGCTGCGCTCCGCATGGCTTGTCAGTGCAAAGACGTGAGCGCGCTGCAACAGCGGTACGCAGCGCATGCCGACATCGCCGCAACCTACGATCAGCACGCGCGGACGGCGGAAGTTTCGTGTGGCTTTCATGGTGCACGCATTGTAGCCGTCAAGCTCGCGGGGCGCGGGGCGACAATACCGCTGGCTCCAACGATCCCGGCTTTGCGTGCCCCGCCCCTCCGTTTAACGATTACAGACTTTTCGACTTCGAACACTTTATGGCATTCAACGTCACGCTCCGGCAAAGCGGCCGGCAGTTTCAGGTAGAACAGGACGAGCCGGTGCTGAACGCCGCCTTGCGTCAAGGCATCGGTCTGCCGTACGGCTGCAAGAACGGCGCGTGCGGTTCGTGCAAAGGCGCTGTGATCAGCGGCCAGGTGGAACAGCGCGCACACTCGTCGTCGGCTTTGTCGAACGAAGAAAAAACGCGCGGCATGGCGCTCTTCTGCTGCGCAACGGCGTGCTCCGATCTCGAAATCGATATCCGCGAAGTGGCAGGTGTGGGCGACGTGCAGGTGAAGAAACTGCCGTGCCGTGTGAATGCGATCGAGCGCAAGGCCGACGACGTCGTCGTGCTCAAGCTGCAATTGCCCGCTAACGAACGTCTGCAATATCTTGCCGGCCAATACCTCGAATTCATTCTGAAGGACGGCAAGCGCCGCAGCTATTCGATGGCGAATGCGCCGCACGTCGAAGGCCCGATCGAATTGCACATTCGCCACATGCCCGGCGGCGCGTTCACCGACCACGTGTTCAACGCTATGAAAGAGCGCGATATCCTGCGCTTCGAAGCGCCGCTCGGCACGTTCTTCCTGCGCGAAGAGTCGGACAAGCCGATCGTGCTGCTTGCTTCGGGCACCGGCTTCGCGCCGCTGAAGGCAATCGTCGAGCATGCGGTGTTCAAGAACCTGAACCGCCCAATGACGTTGTACTGGGGCGCGCGTCGCAAGAAAGATCTGTATCTGCTCGAACTGGCCGAACAATGGGCGCGCGAGATTCCGAACTTCAAGTTCGTGCCGGTGCTTTCGGAGCCGGACCCGAGCGATGCGTGGACCGGCCGTGTCGGCTTCGTGCATCGGGCAGTGATCGAAGACCTTCCCGACCTGTCCGCGTATCAGGTATATGCGTGCGGCGCGCCGGTCATGGTCGAGTCGGCACAGCGCGATTTCACGCAGCATCACAGCCTGCCCGAAGACGAGTTCTACGCGGACTCGTTCACGAGCGCCGCGGACCTGGCGAACGCGGTTTAACTCGAAACCTGCTGAAAGAAACGGCCCGCTCGTAACAACGAGCGAGCCGTGCCTGAGACAACATGTCAGCATGAAGACAGGCGCGCAAAAACTGCCAGACGCGCCCATCGCGATGAATTCGTGCAAATTCAAGGTTTACACCAGCGCTTTTATTGTCGTATTCTTTCGCGCATGAACCGCATCCAATCCGAACTTCGACGTCGCCGCTCGCCGCTTCCCTAGGGACGCCGCCGGCTTCGTCACGGATTCGCGCTACAACAAAGCGCAAGCTGTTCGAATCATGAAAGCCACGGCATGCCGTGGCTTTTTTGTTTTTCCGGCCCGTTTGCTCATCGGCTGACGTGCGCCAACGCCTTATCCACCTCTTACCCGCTGTCTGGAGCCTGCCGTCATGAATTTCAATGAATATCCGATCGAGTCGCTGATGTACATCACCAACCGGCCCGAAATCGTTTTCACGCACGGCAAGGGCTCGTGGCTCTACGACAACAACGGCAAGCGATATCTGGACTTCATTCAGGGCTGGGCGGTCAATTGCCTCGGTCATTGCGACGAAGGCATGATCGAAGCGCTGAACCAGCAGGCGAAGCTGCTCTTCAATCCGTCGCCGGCTTTCTACAACGAGCCGATGGCGAAGCTCGCGGCGCTGCTCACGCAGCATAGCTGCTTCGACAAGGTGTTCTTCGCGAACAGCGGTGCCGAAGCGAACGAAGGCGCGATCAAGCTCGCGCGCAAGTGGGGCAAGAAATTCAAGGACGGCGCATTCGAAATCATCACGTTCGATCACAGCTTCCACGGCCGCACGCTCGCCACGATGTCGGCAAGCGGCAAGCCGGGTTGGGACACGATCTACGCGCCGCAAGTGCCTGGCTTCCCGAAAGCGGATCTGAACGACATCGCGTCGGTGGAAAAGCTCATCAACGCGAAGACGGTCGCGGTGATGCTCGAACCGATCCAGGGCGAAGGCGGCGTGATTCCGGCAACGCGCGAATTCATGCAGCAACTGCGTGAGCTGACGCGCAAGCACAATGTGCTGCTGATCGTCGACGAAGTGCAAAGCGGCTGCGGCCGTGCCGGCACGCTGTTCGCGTATGAGCTGTCGGGCGTCGAGCCGGACATCATGACGCTCGGCAAGGGTATTGGCGGTGGCGTGCCGCTCGCGGCGCTGCTCGCGAAAGCTGAAGTCGCCGTGTTCGAAGCAGGCGACCAGGGCGGCACGTACAACGGCAATCCGTTAATGACCGCGGTCGGTTACTCGGTGATCTCGCAACTCACCGCGCCGGGCTTCCTCGAAGGCGTGCGTGCGCGCGGCGAGTATTTGCGCGCGAAGCTGCTCGAGTTGTCGGAAGAGCGCGGTTTCAAGGGAGAGCGCGGCGAAGGTCTGTTGCGTGCACTGCTGCTCGGCAAGGACATCGGCAACCAGATCGTCGAAAAGGCGCGTGACATGCAGCCCGACGGCCTCCTGCTGAACGCGGCGCGCCCGAACCTGCTGCGCTTCATGCCTGCGCTGAACGTCACGAACGAAGAGATCGACCAGATGATGGCGATGCTGCGTTCGATCCTCGACACGCTGTAATTGCACAGAACGCGTATGACGACGACCGCGAGCGCAACGCTCTCTATTCGCCGCTTCGACGCGAGCGACACCGACAACGTGGTCGCGCTGTGGCAACAGGCCTTCCCGGAATACAGGGACGTGACGAAGCCGCAGCGCAACCCGCATCTGTCGATTGCGAACAAGCTCGCGATGCAGCCCGAGCTGTTCTTTGTAGCGGTGCTCGGTGAGCGAGTGGTTGGCACGGTGATGGGCGGCTACGACGGTCATCGCGGCTGGCTTTATTCGCTCGCGGTGGACGAGTCGGTGCGGCGACATGGCATCGGCTCGCGGCTGGTCGCACACGTCGAAGACGCGTTGACGGCTTTGGGCTGTCCGAAGCTGAACCTGCAGGTGTTGTCCGCGAAGAGCGACGTCCGCGCGTTTTACGAGGCGCTCGGTTATCGCGCGGATGCGGTGGTCAGTTTCGGCAAACGTCTTGGTGAGTTGGCGGACTCGCCGCCGGTTTAGTTTGCAGGCGCTTCATGCGTCGTAAAAAGAGAAAGGCCGCATGCGTTTGACTCACGCATGCGGCCTTTTTTCATCGGCGGTTCAGCTTGAAAGCTTATTCACCCAACTCATTCACCCAGCTTATTCACCGAGATAAGCCGCCCGGACCTTCGGATCGTCCAGCATCTGCTTCGCATCACCCGACATCGTGACGAGACCCGAGTCCATCACATAGCCGCGGTTCGCCGCCTGCAACGCGAGACGCGCGTTCTGCTCGACGAGCAGCACGGTCATGCCTTCAGCGGAAATGGCGCGCACCACTTCGAAGATCTTCTCGACCATGATCGGCGACAAGCCCATCGACGGTTCGTCGAGCAGCAGCAGTTTGGGACGCGAGATGATCGCGCGCGCCATGGCCAGCATCTGCTGTTCGCCGCCCGAAAGCGTGCCCGCGTATTGCGTGGCGCGTTCTTTCAGACGCGGAAAGAAACCGAACATACGGTCGACGTCGGCCTTGATGCCGTCGTTGTCGCTGCGCAGATACGCACCCATCTGCATGTTCTCGACGATCGACATGCGCGCGAAGATACCGCGGCCTTCCGGCACCATCGCGAGGCCGCGCTTCAGAAGCTCATGCGGCGGCACGCCCTTGATCGACTGACCCATGTACTCGATGTCACCTGCGGCATACGGCTTGAGCCCGGTGATCGCCTTCATCGTCGTGGTCTTGCCCGCGCCGTTCGCGCCGATCAGCGTGACCAGCTCGCCCTGCCCGACCTCGAGGTCGATGCCCTTCACTGCCTGGATGCCGCCGTAATTGACCTGCAGGCCCTTGATTTTCAACATTGCTTGCGTCGTGGACATCAGTGGACTCCTGCACCCAGATAAGCTTCGATCACCTTCGGATCCTTCTGCACGTCTTGCGGCAGTCCTTGGGCAATCACCTTGCCGTAGTCGAGCACCGTCATCTGGTTGCACAGACCCATCACGAGCTTCACGTCGTGTTCGATCAGCAGGATCGTCTTGCCGTCGGCGCGGATCTTGTCGAGCAGTCGCGTGAGTTCGACCTTTTCCGTTGCGTTCATGCCGGCAGCGGGTTCGTCGAGCGCGAGCAGCTTCGGATCGGTTGCAAGCGCACGCGCAATTTCGAGGCGGCGCTGGTGGCCGTACGACAGATTGCGCGACGTGTAGTCCGCGTACTGCGCAATGCCGACGTACTCCAGCAGTTCGATCGCGCGTTCCTTGATCTCGCGCTCTTCCTTGCGCTCGGCCGGCGTCTGGAACACCGCGCCCAGCAAGCCGTGTTTCGTGCGCACGTGCCGCCCGACCATCACGTTTTCCAGAGCGGTCATGCCACCAAAGAGACGGATGTTCTGGAACGTACGGGCAATACCTGCCTTCGCCACCTGATACACCGCGGTCGGCGTGTAGTTCTGGCCGTCGAGCTTGAAGTCGCCCGAGTCAGGCGTGTACAGGCCCGTAATCACGTTGAAGAACGTTGTCTTGCCGGCACCGTTCGGGCCGATCAGACCATAAATCTGGCCGGCCTTGATTTCGAGGCCGACGTCGGACAGTGCCTGCAAACCGCCGAAGCGCTTGTTGACGCCCTTTACCGACAGTCGAATGTTATCGCTCATGTTTTTTCTCCCTGTCCGTCAGGCGCGCACCGGCTTCTTGCCGCTACGCTTCGACAGTTTCGCAATCTTGTCTTCGTGCTTCGGCGACGGCCACAAGCCTTCCGAGCGATACAGCATGATCAGCACCATCGCGAGTGCGTAGACCAGCTGGCGGATCACTTCGGTGTCGACGATTTCATGGCCGAACAGCATGTGCTGCAGCGGACCCATCGTCGAGCGCAGGAACTCCGGCAGCACAGCGAGCAGCACAGCGCCGAGAATCACGCCAGGAATGTGGCCCATGCCGCCCAGCACCACGCACGCCAGCACGACGATCGATTCCGGCAGCGTGAACGATTCCGGCGACACGAAGCCCTGGAACGCTCCGAACATCGCGCCCGACAGGCCGCCGAACGACGCGCCCATCGCGAACGCGAGCAGTTTCACGTTACGCGTGTTGATGCCCATTGCCTTGGCGGCGATTTCGTCTTCGCGGATCGCGGCCCATGCACGGCCGATACGCGAGTGTTGCAAACGCGTACAGACCCAGATCACGAGCAGCGCGGCCAGCACGAACAGGTAGTAGTACGAGTACACCGAGGGGAACTGGAAGCCGAACAGCGAGTGCGTCTGCGCGAGACTGAAGTCGCCAAGGTGCACCGAATCGATCCCGGTAATGCCTTTCGGGCCGTTGGTGATGTTCACCGGACGGTCGAGGTTGTTCAGGAAAATCCGGACGATTTCCCCGAAGCCCAACGTCACGATGGCGAGATAGTCGCCTCGCAGACGCAGCGTCGGCGCCCCGAGTATCACGCCGAAAAACGCCGCCACCGCCATCGCGCACGGCACGATGATGAGGAACGGCACGTGCAGCCCGTTCGGTGCGAGATGCGCGATCCACTCGAACTGCGAGGTCAGATGCGGCGAAGACAACAGCGCCGCGGTATAGGCGCCCACCGCGTAGAAAGCGATATAACCCAGGTCGAGCAGGCCGGCAAAGCCGACCACGACATTGAGACCGAGTGCCAGCATCACGTACAGCATCGCGAAGTCGAGCACGCGAACCCAGTAGTTGCCGCCGGCGGTGCCGATGATCATCGGCGCAGCGATCACGAAGAACGCAGTGATGATGCCGACGGTCAGCGTCTTCGCCAGGTTCTTCTCGGGAATGAGCGTCGTGGACGGCTCGATCGGTTGAATTGAGGTCATTTGATTTACTCCTTGGCCTGGATCAAGCGCGATCCGCAACGCGTTCGCCGAGCAGACCCGACGGACGGAACACCAGCACGATGATCAGCACGATGAACGCAAACACGTCCTGATAGTTACTGCCGAACACGCCACCGGTCAGGTTGCCGATATAGCCGGCGCCCAACTGTTCGATCAGCCCCAGAATCACGCCGCCGACCATCGCGCCGCCGAGATTGCCGATACCGCCGAGCACCGCCGCGGTAAAGGCCTTCAGGCCGGGGATGAAGCCCATGTAGAAGTGCGCGTTGCCGTATTCGGACGCGATCATCACGCCGGCAAGCGCAGCAAGCGCAGAGCCGATCATGAAGGTGGCCGAGATCACGAAGTTCGGGTTCACGCCCATCAGCGAGGCGACGCCCGGGTTCTCGGCGATGGCGCGCATTGCGCGGCCGAGCTTGGTCTTGTGCACGAGCAGCAGCAGGCCTGCCATGACGAGGAACGCGACGACGATGATCACGATTTCAGTCATCGAGATCACGGCGCCAGGCGTCGTGTCGGTGGCCTTGATCACGTTCAGCGGATCGGTGGGCAGAAGCTGCGGGAAAGGCAGCGGGTTGCGCGACCAGATCATCATGGCGAGCGTTTGCAGCAGGATCGACACGCCGATCGCGGTGATCAGCGGCGCGAGACGCGGCGCCTTGCGCAACGGCCGGTAAGCCACGCGCTCGATCGTGTAGCCCACCACCGCGCAAACCACGGCGGCGATTGCCAGCGCGATGCACAGCGTCGGCACGTTGCCGAGGCCAGGGAAGTGGTTTTGCAGCACGCCTATGGCGGAGAGCGCGACCATCGCGCCCACCATCAACACATCGCCGTGAGCGAAGTTGATGATGCCAAGAATGCCGTAAACCATCGTATAGCCCAGTGCGATGATGGCATAAACGCTGCCCAGCACCAGTCCGTTTAGGATCTGCTGGATGAAGATATCCATTTAATGCTCCTTAGCCCGTGCGACTGGATTCGCGCTCTTCATCAGCCGGTGGGCGGTGATGCGTCACGGAATCTCAACGGCACTGCGGGTACTGATGTAAAAGACCGGTAAGGGTTTATCCGCCGCCGGTTTGCCCAGACGACTGGGTCACAGTCGCAGGCTCGCCTTCAGCGGATGCAAAAACGGCACCGTTGGGTGGTTCGGTGCCGTCAGGCTGAACGTCCCGTCATTACATCTTCACGACGTCGAGAACCGCTTTCTTGCCGTCCTTGAAGTCGTAAAGCGTAATGGCGCCCTCTTTCAAATCACCCTTGTCGTCGAACGCGATACGGCCGATTACCCCGTTGTAATCGGTGGACGGCATCGCAGCCAGCACCTTGGGCGCCTCGATCGAATTAGCGCGCTTCATTGCATCGACAATCACGTACACAGCGTCATACGTGAACGGTGCGTAAATCTGCACCGGCGTGTGGAAGCGGTCCACGTACTTCTTTTCGAAGTCCGCTCCCCTGTCCATTTTCGAAAGCGCGAGTCCCGCTTCCGAACAGACCAGGTTTTGCACGGCGGTTCCCGCCAGCTCCCCCACCTTGTCGGTACACACGCCGTCGCCGCCAAGGATTTTTGCCCTGATACCGAGCGCCGCCGCCTGTTTGGCAAACGGCCCGCCCGTCGCGTCCATGCCGCCGAACATGATGGCGTCCGGATGAACACTTTTGATCTTTGTGAGGATGGCCCGGAAGTCCGTGGCCCGGTCGTTCGTCGCTTCCCGCGCGACGATCTTCGCTCCGCTCGCCTCGACGGTCTTCGCGAATTCGTCCGCGAGCCCCTTACCGTAGGCGGTTGCATCGTCCACGACGGCGATGCGTTTGGCGCCCAGCGCCTTCGTGGCGTAATTGGCGAGCGCCGGACCTTGCTGCGCGTCTGTCGCGACGACGCGATAGGTCGTCTTGAAACCTTGCTGCGTGTACGCCGGGTTCGTCGACGAAGGCGAGATCTGCACAATGCTTGCGTCGCTATAAATCTTCGAAGCCGGAATCGACACACCCGAATTCAGATGCCCGACCACGGCCACCACGTGATCGTCGACGAGCTTCTGCGCGACCGCCGTACCGGCCTTCGGATCCGCCGCGTCGTCTTGCGCGTCGAGCTGCAAGTCGATCTTGTGGCCGTCGATCGTCAGTCCTTGTGCGTTGATTTCCTCGACCGCGAGACGCGCGCCGTTTTCATTGTCCTTGCCCAGATGCGCGATGCCGCCCGTCAGCGGGGCTGCATGGCCGATCTTCACAACGATTGCTTCGCTCGCCGGCGCAGCGGATGCCGCCACTGCCGCCGATGCTCCTGCTCCCGCCTCGCCATCCTGTTTTTTGCCGCACGCGGTCAGCATCGCAACCGCGGCCGCGATGGACACGGCGTAAGCAAACTTGACTCGCATTAAATAGGTCTCCCGCGCCTTGCAAAATCTATTGTTCGGGACCCTAAGGCCTTGAGAACGCGCGCATTGTAACTCCAATTTTGCGACGGGCAATATTGTTGAACCGGCAGGGTTTTCCTGCATTGCAACCGCTTTTCAAGACCGCATCGAAGCCGGAGGCGCAACCCGGTTGCGACTGATTTTCGTGCATCAGTTGCACCAGCGTGGGATCCGCTCGCATCAAGTGTTGCGGACGGTTGGTTCAAGGCCCGGTCGCAGCGCGCTTTCGCTTAAATCATATTTAAACGGCGCTGCGTCTCTCTCGGCACCATGTTAGTGCGTCAAAATAGTTTGCGGCCGGATCAGGCCTCATAAAACGGGGCCACAGTCATCAAATTTCAATAAATGTCGGATCGAATTCGCGAAAAAATATCGAAACGGGAGGCGAAAAGCGGGCGTCCTGGACGATGTGGCACCAATTGCTGGTCGTACTCGCTAGCCACGCGCAAAAAAAAGCGCGCCCGAGGGCGCGCACTTTTTGACTATTTCAGAGAGGTCAGGCTGGCAGACCCAAGCCACGCGGCAACGGGAACGCGATGTTTTCCTCAATGCCCTCGAGCGCGCGCACGTTGCGCACGCCGAGTTCGCGCAGACGGGCAATCACGGCCTGCGCAAGCACTTCAGGAGCCGAGGCACCGGCAGTCACGCCGATCCGGCGTTTGCCCTCGACCCATGCCGGATCGATCTGGTCGGGCGAATCCACCATATAGGAAGGCACGCCGAGCTTTTCAGCGAGTTCCCGCAGCCGGTTGGAGTTCGAACTGTTGGGGCTGCCGACCACGATCACCAGGTCGCACTGCGGCGCCATGAATTTCACGGCGTCCTGGCGGTTCTGCGTGGCGTAAC
Organism: Paraburkholderia caledonica; assembly: GCF_000383275.1. Lineage (NCBI taxonomy): Bacteria > Pseudomonadati > Pseudomonadota > Betaproteobacteria > Burkholderiales > Burkholderiaceae > Paraburkholderia > Paraburkholderia caledonica. The sequence continues at coordinate 166,449 of NZ_KB911040.1, forward strand.
AGATGTCCTGCTTCTTCGGCTCGCGAATGGAAGGATATTTCGCCTTGAGCGCGCCGATGATCTCCGCTGCGTCGTCGACGGAAAGCGTAGTTTGCGTGACGAACGCAATCCGATCTGGGTGAGCCAGTTGCAGCGCCTGCACGTCTTCGATGTCTTCGACGAGGTACATGCCTTCGCCCGCCTGGCCCATCGTGCCTTCCACTTCTGGATGGCCCTTGTGACCGATCATGACGATGTCGAAGCCGTCTTGCCGCATCTTCGCCACTTCGATGTGCACTTTGGTGACGAGCGGACAGGTGGCGTCGTAGACGCGCAGCCCGCGCGATTCGGCCTCGCTGCGCACCGCTTTCGAGACACCGTGCGCGCTGAAAATGACCGTATTGCCGGAGGGCACCTCTTCCAGACGCTCGATGAAAATAGCGCCCTTCTTGCGCAGATCTTCGACGACGTAGGCGTTATGGACGATTTCGTGGCGCACGTAGATCGGCGAGCCGTGCAGCTTGATGGCCCGCTCGACGATCTCGATAGCCCGATCGACGCCGGCACAGAACCCGCGCGGCTGAGCCAGCAGGATCTCCGTTTCGGCAAGGGTCGTATCCGCGATGATCATGTTTAAAGAATCCCGATGATTTTCACTTCAAATGCCAGCGCCTGGCCGGCAAGCGGGTGGTTGAAATCGAACAGGGCCGACGTTTCGTTCACTTCTTTCAGAACGCCAGCGTAGCGGCCGCCGCCCGGCGCGTTGAATTCGACCAGGTCGCCTGGCGAAAAATCCTCGCCGATCATGCTGTTTTCCCGCAGCGTGGCCAGAGACACGCGCTGGATCAACTCCGGATTACGGGGACCGAATGCGGCCCCCGGGGCTAGCTGAAAGGTCGAATGGTGGCCGACCTTTAAACCCATCAGAATGTCTTCCAGCGGCGGTGCGAGCTGTCCCGCACCGAGCAGCAGCGTGGCGGGCTTGTCGTTGAAGGTATTGATGACTTCGGCGCCATCGGCAAGGGAAAGCCGGTAGTGAAGCGTCACGTGTGAACCGGCCTTCACTTCGGAAATGTCGATGATGCTCATGCAATGCTCGCTCAGTCGAAGCGCGCTCTCACGCGTGCGCCGCGGGGCGCAGCTGACGCGTGCGGCAAACCGTCGGCGTGCCGTGCGCAAAGCGTCTATTGTAAGCCACATGGCTGGCCTCGGCTTGCGTCCATCGCGCGCACCGGGCCGAACCCCAAGCGGAGGAATTGTCTGTATATGTCTGATTATGCGTCGACGATCGACGAACCAATGTTGGATTTCGCTCGTTCGCCAAGGGGTGCTCCGGCTCCCACGGCGGATGGATTGCGTCGCAGGCGCAAATGGCCCAAACGTGACATGCCGCGTGAGCGGCTGATCGACCAGGGCCCCGGCGTACTGTCAGACACTGAGATGATCGTGCTGGTACTGGGCTCCGGCTTGCCGGGCCACGACGTTTTCAGTGTGGCTCGCGAGCTGCTCGACCGTTTCGGCTCACTGCGGGCAATGCTCGACGCCACTTACACGGACTTCGACGGGCTGCGCGGCATCGGGCCCGCGAAAAAAGCGCAATTGCTCGCGATCATGGAAATGGCGCGGCGCTCTCTGGTCGACAAAATGCGCCGCCGGTCGCTCATGAACTCTCCGGAAGCGGTCGAAAACTACCTGCGCCTGCTGATAGGCGGCCGTCCGCACGAAGTGTTCGTGTCGCTGTTTCTGGACGCCCGGCACCGGCTTATCCGCAGCGAGGAAAGCGCGCGCGGCACGCTCACGCGTATGGCGGTGTATCCGCGCGAGATCGTGCGGCGTGCGTTGACGCTCAATGCGGCAAGCCTGATCGTCGCGCATAATCATCCGTCTGGCGCTGTGCGGCCGAGCGCGAGCGACTGCAGTCTGACGCGCGCACTGCGCGAAGCGCTTGCGCTGATCGACGTCCAACTGGTCGACCATCTGGTAATCGGCTCGGACAGCGTATACTCCTTTGCCCGCGACGGCTGGCCCTGACGTTGGACCATGCGTCGGCGCCTGTAGCTCGTCCCGAAACGGTATGAAAAAAGCGCGGACGGCAAAGGAAAAGGCCCTGCGCTTTGTCTTGCTGCCGCAAATAAGGTTTGATTTTGCGGCTTTTTTTCTGCTAGAATTCCGGTTTGCCTGTTTCCAACCCCCTGTTCCGAAGCCACCAAGGCGTTCCGGAAAGGATACGTGCCTGAATTTCAGCGCGACTCTTTTCGGGAAACTTTCACGGCGTTCGAACTCAGAATTAGCGTATTAGGAGTGCTCTCATGGCACGCGTATGCCAAGTAACTGGGAAAGCGCCGATGAGCGGCAACAACGTTTCCCACGCGAACAACAAAACCAAGCGCCGGTTCCTGCCGAACCTGCAAAGCCGCCGTATTTGGGTGGAAAGCGAAAACCGTTGGGTGCGTCTGCGTATTTCGAACGCCGGCCTGCGCCTGATCGACAAGAACGGTATCGACGCTGTGCTCGCAGATCTGCGCGCACGCGGTGAAGCCTAAGGAGTAAATCATGGCGAAAGGCGCACGCGACAAGATCAAGCTGGAATCGACCGCAGGCACGGGTCACTTCTACACGACGACGAAAAACAAACGCAACATGCCGGAAAAGATGCTGATCAAGAAATTTGATCCGGTCGTCCGTAAGCATGTTGAGTACAAGGAAACCAAGATTAAATAAATCTTGGCTCCTGCCGCCTGACGACGGCAAGACATACACAAAAAGCCTCGCATTCGTGCGAGGCTTTTTGTTTTGGTCCAACCAAACCAGCTGACCCTGATGAGCCGCCATCGTCGGCGATACATAGCCTTATAACGTTCAGCCAGCTTTCCCTCGACCGTCGCGGCGCGTATCCTTTCCCGTTTTAGCAGCGCGTAAATCGCACGCTGCTACAGCAAAACGAAAGACGGAGATGCGAGCAATGGAATTCGATGTGGCGATTGTCGGTAGCGGTCTCGCGGGACTGAGCGTCGCGCTCAACCTCGCGCAGACGCGGCGGGTCGCGGTGATCGCCAAGCGGTCGATAACCGAGGGTGCAAGCGATTGGGCGCAAGGCGGCATTGCAGCGGTGCTCGATTCGGCGGACAGCATCGAAAATCACGTGCGCGATACGCTCGTTGCAGGCGCCGGCCTGTGTGATGAAGCCGCTACGCGCTTCATCGTCGAGCACGGGCGCGCTGCGATCGAATGGCTGATCGAACAAGGCGTGCCGTTCACCAAAGACGACTCCGCGGAACTCGGCTTCCATCTGACTCGCGAAGGCGGCCATAGCCATCGGCGGATCATTCATGCGGCGGATGCGACGGGCCATGCGGTAGTTGCCACGCTGAGCGAACGCGTGCGGCAGCATCCGAACATCACGCTGCTGGAAGATCACTACGCAATCGACCTGATCACGTCTGACCGGCTCGGACTGCCGGGCCGCCGTTGCCATGGCCTGTACGCGCTCGATGTGGAAAGCGGACGCACCGTCACGATCGAGGCGCCGCATACGGTGCTTGCCACCGGGGGCGCCGGCAAGGTCTATCTGTACACGACAAATCCCGATACCGCGACGGGCGACGGCATCGCGATGGCATGGCGCGCAGGCTGCCGGGTCTCGAATATGGAATTCATCCAGTTCCATCCCACCTGCCTCTTCCACCCGTACGCAAAGTCGTTCCTGATCTCTGAAGCGGTGCGCGGCGAGGGAGGCGTCCTGAAGCTGCCGGACGGCACGCGGTTCATGCCGAACCACGATGAACGCGCTGAACTCGCGCCGCGCGACATCGTGGCGCGCGCGATTGACTTCGAGATCAAGAAACGCGGCATAGATTGCGTGTATCTAGATATCAGCCATCAGCCGGCGGACTTTCTCCGCGAGCACTTTCCGACGATCCTCGCTCGGTGCCTCGAATTCGGTATCGACATTACGAAGGAGCCGATCCCCGTAGTCCCGGCGGCACACTACACGTGTGGTGGCGTAGTTACCGACCTGGCCGGCCGCACCGATCTCGCAGGCCTCTATGCAGTCGGCGAAACATCTTGCACTGGATTGCACGGCGCGAACCGCCTTGCCAGCAATTCGCTGCTCGAGTGCCTCGTGCTTGGCCGCTCGGCGGCACGCGCGATCGAAGAAGAGGGATTCTGCGGCGCCGTCCACGCGCCTTTGCCAGACTGGGACGAGAGCCGCGTTTCGGACCCCGACGAAGAAGTGGTCGTCGCCCACAATTGGGACGAGCTTCGCCGGCTCATGTGGAACTACGTCGGCATCGTGCGCACGGACAAACGCCTCGCGCGAGCCAAACACCGGCTGGCGCTATTGCGCGACGAGATCCACGAGTATTACGCGAACTTCAAGGTGAGCCGCGATTTGCTGGAGTTGCGCAATCTGGTGGACGTAGCCTCGTTGATCGTGGACGGCGCGCGCTCGCGGCGCGAAAGCCGCGGCCTGCATTTCAGCCGCGACTGGCCGGCAACTTTGCCGAAAGCGCTGCCGACCGTGCTCTCGCCCGAGCACGTCCGAAACCGCAACGTGTGATCGAAGGCAAAACGCCACCGCAGGCTCCGGGCCGGCGGTGGCGTTTTACAAGCAGGAACTTCCGTCAGACGATCCGCAGGGAGTAATCGGTCGCTCGCACGTCTTTCGTCAGGGCGCCGATCGACACACGGTCGACGCCCGTTTCGGCAATCGTCCGCACTGTTTCGAAGTTCACTCCGCCCGACACTTCCAGTACGGCGCGCCCCGCGGTGATCCGCACTGCTTCCCGCATCGAATCGAACGAAAAGTTGTCGAGCAGAACAGACTCCGCGCGATGCGCCAATGCCGTTTCCAGCTGCTCGAGCGTCTCGACCTCGATCTGGATAGAGACGCCCGCGTTGAGCGCGAGCGCGGCGTCCATAGCCGCCCCCACTCCGCCGGCAGCGGCAATGTGGTTTTCCTTGATCAGAATGCCGTCATACAACGCGAGCCGTTGATTCGCTCCGCCGCCCACGCGCACCGCGTATTTCTGCGCGAGCCGCAAGCCGGGCAAGGTCTTGCGCGTATCGAGAATGCGGGTACGCGTATGAGCGACCGCATCCACATACCGGCGCGTCGCGCTCGCCACGCCTGATAGAAGTTGAAGGAAGTTAAGCGCGTTGCGCTCGGCAGTAAGCAGCGCACGGACCGGTCCGCGCAGTTCGCACACGGGAGTGTCCGCTGTCATCCGGTCGCCTTCGCGGTAAAGCCACTGCACCTCGATCCGCGAGTCCACTTGCCGCAAGACCGCGTTAAACCACGACACGCCGCACAACACCGCATCCTCACGGACGACGACACGCGCGCGGCGCACGTCATCGGCGGGGACGAGGCGGCCGGTCTGGTCACCCGTGCCGACGTCTTCCGCAAGCGCGTCGGCGACGTTGCGCGCGAGCGCTGCGTCGAACACCGCACCGTATTGCGCATGGATCTCGGCGAAGAGTGGCGACACGGCTTCGGCGTGACTGTATGGCGCCGAACGGGGCACTGCTGAACTCTGCGCTGCCGCGGTCATCAGGCAGCTCCCACGTTCGAATACAACTGCGCGTCGCGCGCCAGGTCGCCGCTCGCTTGCACGCGCTTCTTATGGCGCGCGGCAAAGTCCAACATACGGTCGATCGGCACACGTGCACGCTCGCCAACAGCGCGTTCGACGAAAATCTCGTTATGACCGCGTTCGAGGACGTCGGCGAGATTCGCGAGACCGTTCATAGCCATCCACGGGCAGTGCGCGCAACTCTTGCATGTCGCGCTGTTGCCGGCAGTAGGCGCGGCGATCAGCGTCTTGCCGGGCGCAGCGAGCTGCATCTTATGGAGGATGCCGAGGTCCGTTGCCACGATGAAGTGCGTCGCATCCAACTTCTGCGCGGCATCGATCAACTGAGTGGTGGAGCCGACGACATCCGCCTGCGCCACCACGTTGGCCGGAGACTCCGGATGAACCAGGACTTTCGCGCCCAGATATTCGGCGCGCAGCAAGTCGAGTTCAATGCCCTTGAATTCGTCGTGTACGAGACACGAACCCTGCCACATCAGCATGTCCGCGCCGGTCTTGTTCTGGATGTAACCGCCAAGGTGCCGGTCCGGCGCCCAAATGATCTTTTCGCCGCGCGCGTGAAGGTCGGCCACGATCTCCAGTCCAATCGACGATGTCACCATCCAGTCTGCGCGGGCTTTAACGGCCGCGCTCGTATTCGCATAAACGACCACCGTGCGGTCCGGATGTGCGTCGCAGAAAGCCGAAAATTCATCTACCGGACAGCCGAGGTCCAGCGAACAAGTTGCGTCGAGATCCGGCATCAGAATGCGCTTGTCCGGGCTGAGAATCTTTGCCGTCTCGCCCATGAACCGCACTCCCGCCACCACGAGAGTCTGGGCCTCGTGATCGCGCCCGAAACGGGCCATTTCGAGGGAATCGGCCACGCAGCCGCCGGTTTCGTCGGCCAGCTCCTGCAATTCGGCGTCGACATAGTAGTGGGCGACGAGCACGGCCTTCTCGCGCTTGAGCAATGCGCGAATGCGCTCTTTCAGCGCCACTTTTTCCTGCGCCGACGGCACCTCGGGCACCTTCGCCCACGCCTGCCCGATCCCGCAGGATGTCCCCTGCGCCTGCGGCCGGTCGTATTCCACGGCCCTGATCGCCTGCTGATCCATGATCTCTTCTGCCCTCGCTTTGCCGCCGTGGAATACCCATCGCGTCATGCAAATTCCGCGGCCCAAAAAGCAAAACCCCGCCAACGCGGGGTTTTGTGACGTAACGAAATTTTAATGGATTTCGTGACTAAGCATAACGGCGCAGTCGCATTGCAAACTCCTGCAGCGCCTTGATGCCGCTCGCTTCCGCGCGATGGCACCAGTCCTGCAACTGCACCAGCAACTGATCGCGCGACGCGTTCGAGCGCTCCCACATTGACGCAAGCTCGTTACGCATGTCGATGTAGGTCTTCAACTTCTGGCTGTTCGCGAAGATTTGCGGCAGCAGACGCTTTTGTGGCTCGTCGAGCCCCGCTTCTTCTTTGTGGAACCAGCTGCGCGCCCCGCGCATCACCTGATATTTCTCCCGCGCGCCCACTTCCTTCAAATGCGCGAGTTCCTGACGATACGCACGCTTGAGCGCCTTGCCGTAACGCGCCATCACTTCGTACCGGTTAGCCAGCACGGCCTGCAACGTGTCCTGATCGAGCACCATCTTGCCCGTGGTCAGACGCGGCGTGGGCGCGACCTTCTTCACCTTGGCGAGGCGGAAAGCCGACATGATGCGGATGTACATCCAGCCGATGTCGAATTCGTACCACTTGTTCGACAGCTTCGCCGAGGTGGCGTACGTGTGGTGATTGTTGTGCAGCTCCTCACCGCCGATGATGATGCCCCACGGGAAAATGTTCGTGCTGGCGTCCGACGAGTTGAAGTTGCGATAACCCCAGAAGTGCGCCAGACCGTTCACCACGCCGGCTGCCCAGAAGGGAATCCACACCATTTGCACCGCCCAGATGGTCAGGCCGACCACGCCGAACAGCGCGACGTTCAGCACCATCATCAGGCTGACGCCGAGAATCGGGTACTTCGTGTAGACGTTGCGTTCCATCCAGTCGTTCGGCGTGCCGTGACTGAACTTGCGCATCGTCTCTTCGTTTTTCGCTTCGGTGCGATAGAGTTCCGCGCCTTCGAGCAGCACCTTCCAGATGCCGCGCGTTTGCGGGCTATGCGGATCTTCTTCCGTCTCGCACTTGGCGTGGTGCTTACGGTGGATAGCCGCCCATTGACCGGTCAGCATGCCCGTGGTCATCCACAGCCAGAATCGGAAAAAATGACTGACGACAGGGTGCAACTCTAGCGCGCGGTGCGCCTGGCAGCGATGCAGATAGACCGTCACACCAATGATCGTGACGTGTGTCACGGCGAGCGTGTACAGAACAAGTTGCCACCACGAGAAGCGCATCAGACCGTGGGCAAGGAAATCGAGCAAAGAATTCAACAAGGCAATTTACCTGTGGAACGAGAGACACGAGACACCCGCGAACTGCGCGTGTCAAGAAAGTGAAAGCATACAGCGGGATTGGACGACATTCTACTGGAAGCGTTCCAAGTGTTTGTAACAAATAGGGATTTTTTGTGCAGCATCAACGCAAACACACCCGCAGCAAGCCCTGTTAGACTCATCAGTGCCGTGCGAGTGCCCGCTAAATAGCGTCGCCGGCCTGATTTGCCATCGCATCGGTCACACTTGCCGGTTTGGACAACGCCCCTCCGACATTTGCTACGTCAGTCGCATTCCCGACAATGCGGACTTCGCGTTGCGCGAAAGGAATGGAGATGCCATGTGCGGAAAAAAGCTGCCAGATGTTGCGATTGACCGCCGAGCGGACGGCCGATGTGCCCGTTGCCGCGTCGGCAATCCAGAAGCCTAGCTCCAGGTTGATGCCATCGGCGCCAAAGCCTACGAGATAAGGCGTAGGCGCCGGGTCCGTCAATACGCGGGGCACGCCGTCCGCTGCTTGCGCGAGGAGCGCCATGGCCTGCTCGACATCGGCGGTGTAGGCGATCTGCACGGCCGCCTTCGCATAGCCACGCGTCAGATACGACGACTGGTTCTGCACGACGTCGGTAATCAGTTTTTCGTTGGGAATCAGCGTTTCGATACCGTCAAGGCCGCGCACGACCGTATATCGGGTGCGAATCTGCGTGACCATGCCTTGCAGGCCGCTCACGTTGATCGTGTCGCCGATCCGCAGCGACCGGTCGATCAGGATGATGAAGCCCGACACATAGTTACTGGCGATCTTCTGCAAACCGAACCCCAGCCCCACGCCCAGAGCACCGCCGAATACACCGAGCACGGTGATGTCGATGCCAACCAGCGACAGGCTGATCAGCACCGCCGCCAGCACAAACGCCGCGCGGCCGACACGCGCCACCACGACTTTCAGATTCGCGTCGAGCGTCGCGGCGCGCATCAGACGGTCTTCGAACGCCGAGCCGAGCCACATTGCGACGATCATCGTCACGCAGACCCACAGCAGGCCTGTGACGAGCGAGAGCAGCGTCATGTGCGCGTTGGCGACACGAAAGTGCACGCTCGCCATCCACGCGATCACGTCGTCCTGAATGCCCATCACGGTGAGCGCCATGGCGACCCACACGCCCAGAGAAACGATCTTTTCGACGAGAAAAAGCCATGGGTGCGTCTCCCCGTCATGGCTGAAGACGCGCCGCGCGAAGAAAAACACGATGTAAATCAAGCCGATGCCGAAGAGCGGCACCAACGCGAGATCGAGCAGCGACGTGTGGATGAACCGCCCGGCGATCGCCCGTGCGATCCACACCAGCACTGCGCCGATCAGCGGGAAAAACGCCCGGTTCAGGCTTTCCGCGCCAAAGCGCAGCGTCTGATAGCGGGTTTGACGGCGCAAATCGAGCGCCCGGCGCAACAGGCGGGCGAGCAGCCAGGCGAGTGCGAGCGTGGCAATCAGCACGCCGACTTGCCAAAGCATGACGGGCTGGCCGAAGTCGCGCGCGAGATCGCCGAAGAGATGAGAAAAGATACGGTTTTGCATGATGTCGCCGGAATGACCGGCTCAGGTGCGGCTCGCGGTTCGGACAATCGATCCGCGAGCCGGCTGGCCTATTGCGGGCTCAGCTCTGACGTTCGAGCACGGCGGCGAAAAAGCCGTCGGTCGCGTGGCGGTGCGGCCAGAGCGACAGGTAATCGCCCATTTCGAGATCGATGCGCTGCTCGGCCAGCACCTCGCGCGCGGGGACGAGCGCAAAGTCCGGATGATCTGCGAGGAACTGCTGGACGACCGCTTCGTTTTCCGCTTCAAGGATCGAGCAGGTCGCATACACGAGGCGACCGCCCTTCTTCACCAGACGCGCCGCGCTCGCCAGAATCGACGCCTGCTTGGGCGCGAGTTCGGCGACCGACTCCGGCGACTGGCGCCATTTGAGGTCGGGGTTGCGGCGCAGCGTGCCCAAACCGCTGCAGGGCGCGTCGACCAGCACGCGGTCGATCTTGCCGGCAAGCCGCTTGATCTTGGCGTCGTGTTCACTGTCGATCAGTACCGGATTCACGTTCGACAAACCGCTGCGCGCAAGTCGCGGCTTGAGCTTGGCGAGGCGCCGCTCGGAGATATCGAACGCATAGAGACGCCCGGTGGAGCGCATCGCCGCGCCCAGCGCCAGAGTCTTGCCGCCCGCGCCCGCGCAGAAGTCGACGATCATCTCGCCGCGCTTGGGCGCAACCAGCGAGCACAGCAACTGGCTGCCTTCGTCCTGCACCTCGACCCAACCGTGCTGGAACGCGTCGAGCTTGGTGAGCGGCGGCTTGCCCACTACCCGCACGCCGAACGGCGCGAACGGCGTTGCGCCGGCTTCGATGCCGGCTTTCGAGAGCGCGTTCAGTACGTCGTCGCGGCTCGCCTTGATCGGGTTCGCGCGCAGATCCAACGGCGCCGGGTAGTTCAACGCGGCGGCCAGTTGAGCCAGTTCGGCTGGTTCAAAACGCTTCGCGAGCGCCTGATAGATCCAGTCGGGCAGGTTCAGGCGAATCCGCAGCGGCAAGCTTTCCGGATCGATCATCGCGACGTGTTCGAGCCATTTCGACTCCGAGTCGGACACGAACGGCTTGAGCGCCGTGCGGCCGGCCGTCTGCATCAGCCCGAGCAGGGCCATGCGGCGGGCGGGGCTGCCCGCGCCGCTTTCGGCAAGGTGCGCAAACTCCATCCGGCGACGCAGCACCGCGAAAACCGCCTCGGCAATCACGCCGCGCTCGCCGTGCCCGAGCTTCGGATGCGCACGGAAAAAACGGCTCGTGGTAGCGTCGGCAGGACCGTTCAGTCGAAGGACTTCGGCCAGCAAAGTCTCAGTTTGTCCAATCAGAAAACCATGTAATCTCATGCGCCCTCTCCGGCGGTGTGACCGGCAAAGAGCCATTGCGGCTCCGGCGGCGTAAGCGTGACGCGCAGGCCATCCAGAGCGAGACGCCCTTCGACGAACCAGCGCACCGCGCGTGGATAAATAATGTGTTCGGTTGCAAGCACGCGCTCGGCGAGCGTGGCGGGCGTATCGCCGGCCTCGACGGGCACCGCCGATTGCGCGACGATGGGCCCGTGATCGAGCTGCGAAGTAACGAAATGCACCGACGCGCCGTGCAGGCGCACGCCGGCGTCGAGCGCCTGCTGATGCGTTTTCAGTCCCGGAAAGCTCGGCAGCAGCGACGGGTGCACGTTCAACATGCGCCCCGCATAACGGTCGACGAAACTGTCTGTCAGCACGCGCATAAAGCCTGCGAGCGCTACCAGATCGGGCGAGAAGCGATCGATTTGTTCAGCGAGCGCGGAGTCGAAGCTGTCGCGATCGGGAAACTGGCGGTGATCGACCACCGCCGTGGCAATGCCGTGCGACGCCGCGAACGCAAGGCCCGCGGCATCCGGACGGTTGGCAATCACGGCAGCGACCTGCGCCGGCCAGCCTTCGTCCGAGCAGGCTCGAACGATAGCTTCCATGTTGCTTCCCCGCCCTGAAATCAGGATGACGAGTTTTTTCATGCGTGGATTTTATCATTCGAGGGCACCCAAACCGCGACGCGCCGCCGTCCCATGCGCCGAGCGTTTATAATCATTTGTTTTGCGGCACCTCGCCCGCTCTATCCCGACGCGCTATCGTGAGAGTCTTCCGCGGTCTTCCCAATGCTGAAAGCCGTGCGCCCTGCGCACTGACCATCGGCAACTTCGACGGTGTCCACCGCGGCCATCAGGCTTTGCTCGCGCACGTGCGCGCGGCGGCCGACGCGCGCGGCCTGCCCGTCTGCGTGATGACCTTCGAGCCGCACCCACGCGAGTTCTTCAATCCCGCCGGCGCGCCGCCGCGCATCGCGATGCTGCGCGACAAGCTGGAGGCGCTGCGCACCAACGGCGTGGACCGCGTCGTCGTAGAGCACTTCAATCACACATTCGCGAGCCAGTCGCCCGATGCGTTCGTCGAGCGGATCATCGTCAACGGGCTGCACGCGCGCTGGGTGATGATCGGCGACGACTTCCGCTACGGCACAAAGCGCGCGGGCGACTTCGCTTCGCTGAAAGCCGCGGGCCAGCACTACGGTTTCGAAGTCGAACAAATGGCAACGGTCGCCGATCCGTCCGGCGCGCGTATATCCAGCTCAGGCGTGCGCGCCGCGCTGGTGGCCGGCGATCTCGACGCTGCGCGCGCCGCGCTGGGCCGCGATTATCTGATCAGCGGTCACGTCGTGCACGGCATGAAGCTCGGCCGCGATCTCGGCTTTCCCACACTAAACCTGCCGATCGCGCACAAGCGTCCGGCGCTCGCGGGCATTTTCGTCGTGCGCGTGCATGGCGTGGCGGACGAACCGCTGCCGGGCGTCGCGAGCCTCGGCCTGCGTCCGACCGTCGACGATTCCGGCCGCGTGCTGCTCGAAGTGCATCTGCTCGACTGGCACGGCGACGCATACGGCAAGCTCGTGCGCGTCGAATTCCTGAAGAAGCTGCGCGACGAGGAAAAGTACGTCGACCTCGAAACGCTCACGGCCGCCATTGCGCGCGACGTCGCCAACGCGCGCGCATGGTTCGCGGCCGTCGGCGCCGGTTCGCCGGGCAGCCGTTCCACCGGTTTCGCCACGTCGGCCACCGACCGAATTAGATAGCCGCCGCGGTCCATGCGCGCTGATTGCCGCAAGGACCGCCGCTCTCGCGCTTCGAAAGGCGTCCGTGCATCGCGCGACATGCCTGCCGGGCGTGCCCCACGCTCTCGCGCATCGTGCGCAACCCGCGCCACGCTGCGCTTATAAAGAATTCACCGCGACCACATCATGAGCAACAAGAAAGCCGATTCGAAACCGCCGTCACGTTATCCCGTGAACCTGCTCGACACGCCGTTCCCGATGCGCGGCGATCTGCCCAAGCGCGAGCCGCAATGGGTCAAGGAATGGCAGGAACGCAAGGTCTACGAAAAGATCCGCGCCGCCAGCAAGGGCCGCAAGAAATTCATCCTGCACGACGGCCCTCCGTATGCGAACGGCGACATCCACCTCGGCCACGCGGTAAACAAGATCCTGAAGGACATGATCGTCAAGGCGCGCAACATGGCGGGCTTCGACGCGGTCTACGTGCCGGGCTGGGACTGCCACGGCATGCCGATCGAAATCCAGATCGAAAAGCAGTTCGGCAAGTCGCTGCCCGCCGCCGAAGTGATGCAGAAGGCGCGTGCCTATGCGACCGAGCAGATCGAAAAGCAGAAGGTCGGCTTCCGTCGTCTGGGCGTGCTCGGCGAGTGGGACAACCCGTACAAGACGATGAACTTCGCAAACGAAGCCGGAGAAATCCGCGCACTCGCGAAGATCATGGAGAAGGGCTACGTGTTCCGCGGCCTGAAGCCGGTCAACTGGTGTTTCGACTGCGGCTCGGCGCTCGCTGAAGCAGAAGTCGAGTACAAGGACAAGACCGATCCGACCATCGACGTGCTGTTCAGCTTCGCCGAGCCGGAAAAGACCGCGCAGGCATTCGGTCTCGCCGCGCTGCCGCGCAATGAAGGCGGCATCGTGATCTGGACCACCACACCGTGGACGATCCCCGCCAACCAGGCGCTGAACCTGCATCCGGAAATCGTCTACGCGCTCGTCGACACGCCGCGCGGCCTGCTGATCCTCGCCGAAGAGCGCGTCGAAGCATGTCTGAACGCATACGGCCTGGAAGGCTCGGTCGTCGCGACTACGCCTGGCGCGAAGCTCGTCAATCTGCGCTTCAACCATCCGCTCGCGTCCGCTCATCCCGGCTACAAGCGGACGGCGCCGGTCTACCTGGGCGACTACGTCACGACCGAAACCGGCACCGGCGTCGTGCATTCGTCGCCGGCCTATGGCGTGGAAGACTTCGTGTCCTGCAAGGCACACGGCATGGCCGATTCAGACATCATCAATCCGGTGATGGGCGACGGCCGTTACATTGAATCGCTCGCGCTGTTCGGCGGTCTGTCGATCTGGGCGGCCAATCCGCAGATCGTAGAAGCGCTGCAAGGCGCCGGGTCGCTGTTGCGCACCGAGAAGTACACGCACAGCTACATGCACTGCTGGCGCCACAAGACGCCGATCATCTACCGCGCCACGTCCCAATGGTTCGCAGGCATGGACGTGAAGCCGAACGATACCGACAAGACTCTGCGCGAAACCGCACTCGAAGGCATCGAAAACACGGCGTTTTATCCGTCGTGGGGCAAGCAGCGCCTTTTCAGCATGATCGCGAACCGTCCCGACTGGACACTGTCGCGTCAGCGCCAATGGGGCGTGCCGATGGCCTTCTTCGTGCACAAGGAAACCGGCGAACTGCATCCGCGCACGCTGGAGTTGCTCGAGGAAGTTGCGAAGCGCGTCGAAGAGGCCGGTATCGAAGCCTGGCAAACGCTCGACCCGCGCGAATTGATCGGCGACGACGCCAACATGTACGAAAAGAACCGCGACACGCTCGACGTGTGGTTCGATTCCGGCACCACGCATTGGCACGTGCTGCGCGGCTCGCATAAAGACGAGCTGCAATTCCCGGCCGACCTGTATCTGGAAGGCTCGGACCAGCATCGCGGCTGGTTCCACTCGTCGCTTTTGACCGCGTCGATGCTCGACGGCCGTCCGCCGTACAACGCGCTGCTCACGCACGGCTTCACCGTCGACGGCGAAGGCCGCAAGATGAGCAAGTCGCTCGGCAATGGTATCGATCCGCACGAAGTGGCGAACCGGCTCGGCGCGGAAATCATCCGCTTGTGGATCGCGTCGACCGATTACTCGGGCGAACTCGCCATCTCCGAAGAAATCCTGAAGCGCGTGACCGAAGGCTATCGCCGCATTCGCAACACGCTGCGCTTCCTGCTCGCGAATCTGTCGGACTTCGACTTCGAGAAGAACGCGCGCCCTGTTGGAGACTGGCTCGAGATCGACCGCTACGCGGTGGCGCTGTCGGCGAATCTGCAAAACGACATCCTCTCGCATTACGACAAGTACGAGTTCCACCCGGTCGTCGCCAAGCTGCAAACGTTCTGCTCCGAAGACCTCGGCGGCTTCTACCTGGACGTGCTGAAGGACCGCCTCTACACCACGGCTGCGGATTCCGTCGCGCGCCGCTCGGCTCAGACCGCGCTATATCACATCGCGCAAGGCCTGCTGCGTCTGATGGCGCCGTTCCTGTCGTTCACAGCCGAAGAAGCGTGGAAGGTGTTCCAGCCGAACAGCGAGACCATTTTCACCGAGACGTACCACGCGTTCCCGGCGGTGCCGGACGCCGGCGCGCTGCTCGACAAATGGACTTTGTTGCGCGCTGCGCGCGGCGACGTGACGAAGGCGCTGGAAGAAGCGCGCGTCGCGAACCTGATCGGCTCGTCGCTGCAGGCGGAAGTGGAAATCCGCGCGAGCGGCGCACGTTACGACGCGCTGAAAAGCCTCGGCGACGACCTGAAGTTCGTGCTGATCACGTCGGCTGCGAGCGTCGTCAAGGTCGAAAGCGAAGCGGAAGAAGGCGTCGAAGTGATCACATCGAAATATCTGAAATGCGAGCGCTGCTGGCACTATCGCGCGGACGTGGGCGCGGACGCGGAACACCCCACGCTGTGCGGCCGCTGTGTCAGCAACCTGTTCGGCAACGGTGAAGCGAGGAGCGCGGCATAATGGCGAGAACCATGGCGAAAACCACATCAAAAGCTTCCGCCGGAAACAGTTCGCTGGCGCCCTGGCTGGGCGTTGCGCTGATCGTGATCCTGTTCGATCAGTTGACGAAAATCGCGGTGCAGAAGGTGTTTGCCTATGGCGTCGCGCATGAGGTCACGTCGTTCTTCAACCTGATTCTCGTGTACAACCGCGGCGCCGCATTCAGCTTCCTCGCAATGGCTGGCGGCTGGCAACGCTGGGCATTCACCGCGCTCGGCGTGGTCGCCGCGCTGGTGATCTGCTATCTGCTCAAGCGCCACGGCGGGCAAAAAATGTTTTGCACGGCGCTGGCGTTGATACTCGGCGGCGCGCTCGGCAATGTGATCGACCGGCTCGCGTACGGCCACGTGATTGACTTCCTGGATTTCCACGTGCGCGCGTGGCACTGGCCGGCGTTCAACCTGGCCGACAGCGCGATCACGGTCGGCGCGATTCTGCTCGTAATCGACGAGTTGCGGCGCGTACGCGGCTCGCGTTAAGGTCGGCTCAACAAGGTCGCCTCACCGCGCGAGGCCGTGGTCGGCTTTCGACCGCTCGCCTCGCGCCAGAAGTCCGCTTTGACGGCCGGCAACGGTGCAAGCGCGCCGCGCTCGGCCACCACGCTTTGTCGGAGGCTTTCGTTGGCAACCGCAGAACTCGCAGGGAAACACCTCGTCCTCGGCATGACGGGCGGCATTGCCTGCTACAAGATCGCCGAACTCACGCGCCTGCTGACCAAGGCCGGCGCAACCGTGCAGGTCGTCATGACCGAAGCGGCCACGCAGTTCATCACCCCGGTGACCATGCAGGCGCTGTCGGGCCGGCCCGTCTACACGAGCCAGTGGGACGCGCGTATTGCGAACAACATGGCGCATATCGATCTGTCGCGCGAAGCCGACGCAATTGTGATCGCGCCCGCCTCCACCGACTTCCTCGCCAAACTCGCACACGGCATGGCCGATGACCTGCTCGCTACGCTGTGCGTCGCGCGCGATTGTCCGCTGCTCGTCGTGCCCGCGATGAACCGGCAGATGTGGCAAAACCCGGCCACGCAGCGCAACGTCGCACAGTTGCGCGCGGACGGAATCGAAGTGCTGGGGCCGGACTCCGGTCCTCAGGCTTGCGGCGAAATTGGCGACGGCCGCATGCTCGAAGCCGCGGCAACCTACGAGGCGATCGCGTCGTTCTTCGCGCCGAAAATTCTGTCCGGCCGGCGCGTGTTGCTGACCGCCGGGCCGACGTTCGAACCGCTGGATCCGGTGCGCGGCATTACCAACCGGTCGAGTGGCAAGATGGGATTCGCGCTGGCCCGCGCCGCGCAACAGGCGGGCGCCGACGTGCACCTCGTGGCCGGTCCTGTCGCGCTCGAAACGCCGTGGGGCGTGTTCCGCGAAGACGTTCAAACCGCCCAGCAGATGCACGATGCCGTGATGCGCGCGGTGACAGATGCGGACATTTTCATCGGCGTAGCCGCGGTCGCTGACTGGCGCGTCGATCACCCGAGCGACCACAAGATCAAGAAAAGCGCGGATCGCGCGCTGCCCACTTTTTCGTTCGTCGAAAATCCGGACATTCTGGCCTCGGTCGCGAAGTTGCCGCATCCGCCGTTCACCGTCGGCTTCGCCGCGGAAAGCGGCGATCTCGAAGTGCATGGCGAGGAAAAACGCGTGCGCAAAAACGTGCCGCTTCTGATCGGCAATCTCGGGCCGCTCACATTCGGCATGGACGATAACGAGGTCATCCTGTTCGAAGCAGGCGGCGCAACCAGGCTGCCGCGCGCCGACAAGCAGACGCTCGCGCGCGCGCTGATCGCGGAGATCGCGAAGCGTCTGCCCGACACGAGTTTGATTCGCTGAGCCGGCGGTCCGGCGCCGGCATGCAGTCGCCGCAAGCAACGCGGCGAAGCGAATGACCCATCTGGAGCACACTGACATGACGCTACTTTCCGTGCTCGATCAAACGCCCGTCATTTCAGGGCACTCGGTGGCGGACGCGATTGCCGCCACGGTAGAACTCGCGCAACTCGCTGACGATCTCGGCTACACGCGCTACTGGTGCGCTGAGCATCACGGCTTGCGCGGCGTGTCGAACCCCTGCCCCGAAGTAATGCTTGCGCGCCTTGGCAGCGTCACGCGACGCATCCGGCTGGGCTCCGGCGGCATCATGCTGCCGTACTACAGCCCGTTCAAGGTCGCCGAGCAATTCATGATGCTGGAGGCGCTGTTCCCTAACCGCATCGACCTCGGCGTAGGACGCGCGCCCGGCGGCGACATGCGCACCGCCCAGGCGGTTGCCGCGGGCGACTACAACCGCGGCGAAATCTTCCCGCAACAGGTGGCCGATCTGTTCGGCCTGATGCACGGCGCGCTGCCAGCCGATCACGTCGCGCGAGGCGTACTGCTGCAACCGCAAGTGGCCACGCGTCCGCAGCTGTGGATGCTCGGTTCAAGCGAATTCGGCGGGTTGCTCGCAGCGCAGCTCGGAATCCGCTTCGCGTTTGCGCATTTCATCAACGCCCATTTCGGGCATCAGGTCGCGCATGCGTATCGCGAGCGTTTCAAGCCGAGCGAGGAAACGCAGCAATCGTATCTGGCCGCCGCCGTGTTCGTGATTTGCGCGGACACCGAGCAGGAAGCCGCTGATCTGGCAAAAGCCGTCGACCTGCGTCGCGTGCAAATGGCTTATGGTTTGAACGAACCGATCCCGAATATCGAACAGGGCGTCGCGCAGGAGTATGGCGAGCGCGAAAGACTGGTGATCGACCGTGAGAAGCCACGCAGTATCATCGGCACGCCAGAAGTCGTGACCGAGCGCCTTCATGCATTACAGGAACAGTTCCAGGCCGACGAGCTGATCGTGCTTACCGTCGCAGGCAGCTATCGCGCGCGCTTGCGTTCCTATGAACTCCTGGCCGAAGCGTTCGATCTCGGGCGCCCGGCTTCAACTTCTTAAACCTTCTAACCTGCATGAAACTCGACCTGAAGATTCTCGATGCGCGCATGCGCGACCAGCTTCCTGCCTACGCGACGAGCGGTAGCGCGGGGCTCGACTTGCGCGCGTGCCTCAAAGAGCCGTTGACGCTCAAACCCGGCGAAACCGCACTCGTGCCGACCGGGCTCGCGATACACGTGGGCGACCCTGGCTACGCTGCGTTGATCCTGCCGCGCTCGGGTCTGGGACATAAGCACGGAATCGTGCTCGGCAATCTGGTCGGCCTGATCGATTCCGATTATCAAGGCGAACTGATGATTTCGACATGGAACCGCGGCGAGACCACGTTCGTGCTCAATCCGATGGAGCGTCTCGCGCAACTCGTGATCGTGCCGGTCGTGCAGGCCGAATTCAATATCGTCGATGAGTTCGAGCAAAGCGAGCGCGGCGCAGGCGGCTTCGGCAGCACCGGCAAGCACTGAACTGAACAGCGCAAATGAAAACGGCGTGGACCTTGCGGTCGACGCCGTTTTTTCTGTGGCGAGTACGCTCGACGCTTACTCGACTTCGACCGCTTCCGGGTTCGGATTGCGCGGCGCCGGATGCTCGTCGAAGGTCAACTGGACCTTGTCTTCCGCATCGACGTCGACCGAAACACGGCCGCCGCTCATCAGCTTGCCGAACAGCAGTTCGTCGGCCAGCGCACGACGAATCGTGTCCTGAATCAGACGCTGCATTGGCCGCGCGCCCATCAACGGATCGAAACCGTGCTTCGCGAGGTGCTTGCGCAACGCGTCGGTGAAGAGCGCATCAACCTTCTTCTCGTGCAACTGATCTTCCAGTTGCATCAGGAACTTGTCGACCACGCGCATGATGATTTCTTCATCGAGCGCACGGAAACTGATCGTCGCGTCCAGACGGTTACGGAACTCCGGCGTGAACATGCGCTTGATGTCGACCATTTCGTCGCCGGTTTCCCGACGATTCGTGAAGCCGATCACCGACTTGCCCATTGCCTCGGCGCCCGCATTCGTCGTCATGATGATGATGACGTTACGGAAATCCGCCTTGCGGCCGTTGTTGTCCGTCAGCGTGCCGTGGTCCATGACCTGCAGCAGCACGTTGTAAATGTCCGGATGCGCCTTCTCGATTTCGTCGAGCAGCAGCACGCAGTGCGGCTTCTTGGTGACAGCCTCGGTCAGCAGGCCGCCCTGGTCAAAGCCGACATAGCCCGGAGGCGCACCGATCAAACGGCTGACCGCGTGACGCTCCATGTACTCGGACATGTCAAAGCGGATCAACTCGATACCGAGCGTGAACGCCAACTGCTTGGCCACTTCTGTCTTGCCGACGCCCGTGGGACCGGAGAACAGGAACGCGCCGATCGGCTTATCCAGCTTGCCCAGACCCGCACGCGCCATCTTGATTGCGGCCGACAGCGCGTCGATAGCCGGGTCTTGCCCGAACACCACGCTCTTCAGATCGCGATCCAGCGTTTGCAGCTTGCTCCGATCGTCTTGCGACACGCTTTGCGGCGGGACGCGAGCGATCTTCGAGATGATTTCCTCGATCTCGTTCTTGCCGATCGTCTTCTTCTGCTTCGACTTCGGCAGGATGCGTTGCGCCGCGCCGGCTTCGTCGATCACGTCGATCGCCTTGTCCGGCAAATGACGATCCGTGATGAAGCGTGCCGACAACTCCGCGGCCGCCGACAGCGCGCCCGACGAATACTTCACGCCGTGATGCTCTTCGAAACGCGACTTCAGGCCGCGCAGAATCGCCACCGTCTGTTCGACAGACGGCTCAGTCACGTCGACCTTCTGGAAACGGCGCGACAATGCCGCGTCTTTTTCGAAGATGCCGCGATATTCGGTGAACGTGGTCGCGCCGATGCACTTGAGCGTACCCGACGACAACGCCGGCTTCAGCAGGTTGGACGCATCCAGCGTACCGCCCGACGCGGCGCCAGCGCCGATCAGCGTATGAATTTCGTCGATGAAAAGAATCGCGTGCGGGCGTTCCTTCAATTCCTTCAGGACCGTCTTCAGGCGTTGCTCGAAATCGCCGCGATACTTCGTACCGGCCAGCAGCGCGCCCATGTCGAGCGAATACACCTGAGCGTCGGCCAGAATATCCGGCACTTCGCCACGCGTAATTCGCCACGCCAGACCTTCGGCGATCGCGGTCTTGCCGACCCCCGCCTCGCCGACTAGCAGCGGATTGTTCTTGCGGCGGCGGCACAGCACCTGGACCACGCGCTCGACTTCTGACTCGCGCCCGATCAGCGGATCGATGCGACCGTCTTTCGCCATCTGATTCAGATTCTGCGTGAACTGGGCGAGCGGAGTTTCTTTCTGCGCGGCGGCTTCGTCAGACTCGGCATTCGCGTCGCTCGCTTTCGCGGCGTCGGTGCTGCTCGTCTTGGCGATGCCGTGCGAGATGAAATTGACCACGTCCAGACGTGTCACGCCCTGCTGTTGCAGGTAGTAGACCGCATGCGAGTCCTTCTCGCCGAAGATCGCAACCAGCACGTTCGCGCCGGTCACTTCCTTCTTGCCATTCGAGGTGGACTGAACATGCATGATCGCGCGCTGAATCACACGCTGGAAACCCAGCGTGGGCTGCGTGTCGACGTCGTCCGTGCCGGGCACGGTAGGCGTGTTGTCATGAATGAAGTTGCGCAGGTTCTGGCGCAGATCCTCGATATTGGCCGCGCATGCACGCAACACTTCCGCCGCTGTCGGATTGTCCAACAGTGCCAGCAAAAGATGTTCGACCGTTATGAACTCGTGCCGCGCCTGGCGTGCTTCCATGAACGCCATGTGCAGGCTGACTTCCAGTTCCTGGGCAATCATGCTTCCTCCATCACACACTGCAGCGGATGCCCGGCCTGCCGTGCGTGGGTAACGACTTGCTCGACTTTGGTCGACGCGATGTCCCGCGTATAGACCCCACAAACTCCCCTGCCCTCGCGATGCACCTTCAACATAACCTGTGTTGCGGTTTCACGATCTTTATTGAAATATTCCTGCACGATCATCACGACAAATTCCATTGGCGTGAAGTCGTCATTCAGCAGCACCACCTTGTACATGGATGGCGGCTTGAGCTTTTTCTCCTGCCGCTCCAGTACGGTGCCGTCCTGCTTGTCCGGGATAATCGCCATACACCCATTCTAAACATCTAGGACAGGCCCGCAATCCTGTCAAAACCCGGCCAACCGGCCGGTTCACCCGAACGCCGCCGCCCGGCGGAAACTCACCGCCTGCATGCGCCATTCGACGAGCCGATTGCGGAGCCGGCCCCCTATCCAGATCATGCGTCGCGGCCGTGCTGCGCCGCAGTCGGATCGAGTATCGCACAACCTGCCGGAGCTAGCTGACCGCCACTCGTTCGCCCATCTCGCGGCGAGCGACCCGCAGAACAGCAAGTGAGTCGATTATGCGACTTTTCAAGACGCCCCGCTTGCGCAACCGCACATAACAAAAGCGGGAAAAACCCTGGAAACCGCCTGTTGGCAACGCGTGTAACCCCGTCTCAAAATTTTCTTGACACTCGAATAAAGAGCCTCAACAATCAAGCTGGCACTTTTTTCACTGCGCCAAATTCGAAAAAATGCCGATGGTGAGCTTGTGAGGAGGGAGCGGCTGCATCGCGCGGTCGTCGAGCTTTTCGAGGGCTCGTGGTAGTGACATGAGTTACAGGGGAAGTTGGAATGGCAACTGGTACGGTCAAATGGTTCAATGACGCAAAAGGTTTCGGATTCATCACGCCTGACGAAGGTGGTGAGGATCTGTTTGCACACTTCTCGGCCATCCAGATGAATGGGTTCAAGACCCTCAAGGAAGGCCAAAAAGTGACCTTCGAGGTCGTGCAAGGCCCGAAAGGCAAGCAGGCATCGAACATCCAGGCACCCGCCTGACACCTGTTCGGTACCCGTCCTTTTGAAACCCGGCTTCGCGCCGGGTTTCTTTTTGGGCGACGCTTTCTGCTTAATCCGAAGTCCGTTGCAAATACATCGACGTCCCAAATAACGGGCAGATGATCATTCAGGCTCCCACTGTGCCTCGCCTCGTGTCATCGCGCACTCAGTTTTCAGCCAAGACGCGTCAGTAACGAGATCTCATACCGCCCAACTGGCGTAAAAAAACCCGGCCGCCTCTGAAGCGCAACCGGGTTTCCTCGCGATGCCGGCCAGGCGGCTCGCCACGCGCCGCTTACATGTTTTCGATCATCACCTGGCCGAATCCCGAGCACGAGACCTGCGTCGCGCCTTCCATCAGACGCGCGAAGTCGTAAGTGACCCGCTTTTGCAAAATGGACGTTTCCATCGACTTGATGATCAGGTCCGCCGCTTCCAGCCAGCCCATATGGCGCAGCATCATTTCCGCGGAAAGAATCTCCGAGCCCGGATTCACGTAGTCCTTGCCCGCGTATTTCGGCGCCGTGCCGTGCGTGGCCTCGAACATTGCGACCGAATCCGACATATTCGCGCCCGGCGCGATGCCGATTCCGCCGACCTGCGCGGCCAGCGCGTCCGACACGTAGTCGCCGTTCAGATTGAGCGTCGCGATCACGTCGTATTCGGCGGGGCGCAACAGGATCTGCTGCAGGAACGCGTCGGCGATCACGTCCTTCACGACGATGTCGCCGCCCGTTTTCGGGTTCTTGACCTTCATCCACGGACCGCCGTCGATCAGCTCGGCGTTGAACTCCTTCTGCGCGAGCGCATAGCCGTAGTCACGGAAGGCGCCTTCCGTGTACTTCATGATGTTGCCCTTGTGCACGAGCGTGACCGAGCGGCGATCGTTGTCGATTGCATACTGGATCGCCTTGCGCACCAGACGCTCCGTGCCCTCGCGCGACACCGGCTTGATACCGATTCCCGATGTGTCGGGGAAGCGGATCTTCTTCACGCCCATCTCTTCCTTCAGGAATTTGATGACCTTTTTCGCCTCTTCAGATTCGGCTGGCCATTCGATACCCGCGTAGATGTCTTCCGAGTTCTCGCGGAAGATCACCATGTTGGTTTTCTCCGGCTCGCGCACGGGCGAAGGCACGCCCTTGAAGTACTGAACGGGACGCAAGCACACATACAGGTCGAGTTCCTGACGCAGCGCGACGTTCAGCGAGCGGATGCCGCCGCCGACGGGCGTGGTGAGCGGCCCCTTGATCGACACGACATATTCCTTCAGCACCTGAAGCGTTTCTTCCGGCAGCCACACGTCCGGACCGTAGACCTTGGTCGACTTCTCGCCCGCGTAGATTTCCATCCAGTGGATCTTCTTTTTGCCCGCGTAGGCTTTTTCCACGGCGGCGTCCACGACCTTGATCATGACCGGCGTAATGTCGACACCGGTGCCGTCGCCTTCGATAAACGGAATGATCGGCTGGTCGGACACGTTGAGCGAGAAATCCGCATTGACGGTGATCTTGTCACCACCGGTCGGAACGTTGATGTGCTGATACGGCATGATCGGACTCCAGTGAAGGCTGTGCTGAAAGCTGATGGGAGACTGCGAAAATGGGCGCTCCTCGCTACGCGCAATGCCGGACGCCCGCAAGCGGCCTGGCCGTTATTCTAGCCCACGCGGGCGCTGCACCGAGGCGAGAGCGGCTCGGGGTTTTCCAACATGAAGCGCCCATGACCGCCATGGCCGAACGTCGTGTCTTACATAGGACTCAGCGCTTTCGGACACGCGCTATGCTTTATGATCGCGCCATCGACTACAGGCCCGGGCGTGCTCTGTTTTGCGCATCGGCGCTGCACGCCGCGACGGGCGTCGCA
Source organism: Paraburkholderia caledonica (assembly GCF_000383275.1). Classification (NCBI taxonomy): domain Bacteria; kingdom Pseudomonadati; phylum Pseudomonadota; class Betaproteobacteria; order Burkholderiales; family Burkholderiaceae; genus Paraburkholderia; species Paraburkholderia caledonica. Next base: position 190,863 of record NZ_KB911040.1, read on the forward strand.
CGACTCCATCATTCTTATGCGCCTTCTCGCCCTGAACAAGCCGTTTGGCACGATCTGCCAGTTTTCCGCGCACGAGACGCGCGCTTCGCTGGCCGACTGGGTGAAGGTGCCCGGCGTCTATCCAGCCGGGCGTCTCGACTCGGACAGCGAGGGCCTTCTGCTTCTCACCGACGACGGCGCGCTGCAAGCGCGTATCGCCGAACCGCGTCATAAGCTCGTCAAGCGCTATTGGGCGCAAGTGGAAGGCGCCGTCGATTCCGTCGCGTTGAAAAAGCTCGCGCGCGGCGTCGATCTGGGCGACTACGTGACGCAGCCCTGCCGCGCCGACTATGTCGAACCGCCCGATACGCTTTGGGCCCGCACGCCGCCGATCCGCTATCGCGCCGCGATTCCCACCACGTGGATCGAGTTGTCGATCACCGAGGGCAAGAATCGCCAGGTGCGTCGCATGACGGCCGCGGTCGGCTTTCCGACGCTGCGTCTCGTGCGCGTCGGCATCGGCGCGCTCGATATTTTTTCGCTTGGTCTGCAGCCGGGAGAAAGCCTCGATCTGCCGCTGAAAGCACCTTGGGAAGGCTACGCCTGAATCGCTAAGTCATTGTCTGCGTGAGCAAAACGGCGCGTGAAACTCGCGAGTGAAAAACCGTGAAACACCGGCATTCGCGCGACTCGTCGAAAGCCTGGTTCACCTCAACGTCCCACATCGAAACTTTCCGGAAAATTTACGTCAACCGGTGCGCGAGCTCACGCGTTATTCGACGCAGATGCCGCTCTAAGCCGTCCGGCATTCAGCCTTAAGGGCCTTTGTACAAGCCGCATGTGCGGTCCGTGCGGGCAGTCTGAGCGCTAGGCGGGCGCGTCGAAAATTTGTTCGACGCACCTGTCAACCGAAAGGTGGATGGCACGTTTACCGACATGACTCAAACATAACCGGGTCATTTGGTTAATTAACTAAAGCTGAGGATTTGCAAAATGAACAAACTGATCGCCGCTCTGGTCGCTGGCCTCTTCGCAACGGCAGCATTCGCACAAGCTTCGGCACCGGCAGCAGCTTCGGCAGCTCCGGCAGCTGCTGCTTCGTCGGCTAAGAAGACCACGAAGCACGCTCACAAGAAGTCGCACAAGAAGGCAGCAGCAGCTGCTGCAGCTTCGGGCGCTTCGGAGTAAGTTTGTTGTAAAAACGCAGTCAAGAACTAGCTTCATTGCCGTTCTTACGGCGTTGAAAGGCAGATCACCGCAAGGCGATCTGCCTTTTTGTTTTTGACGCGCTCGCGTAACATTCCCCGGTTAATTTCAGCAAGGAGTCATGCCGTGCGATTTTCCATGCGCTCGTTGGTGGCGCGTTTCGCCGTTGCCGCAATCCTGCCGTTCGCGGCGGTGTCGGCGGTGTCGTTTGCCGCTCTGAATGCGGCCCCCGCTCATGCGCAGCAAATGCCGGCCGGCGCGAAACAGCCTGGCGAATTTCCGCGCGCGAAGCTCACCGCCGGCATGTTCGTGATCGACGCGGCCGTCGCCGCCAACGACGCGGATCGCGAGCAAGGTCTGATGTACCGCACGAACCTGGCGCCGAACGAAGGCATGCTGTTCGTCTTCAACGAGAATGCCGTGCATTGCTTCTGGATGAAGAACACGTTGATCCCGTTGTCGATTGCATTTATCAGGGCCGACGGGACCGTGACCGACATCGACGAAATGCAGGCGGAAACGACCAACAATCACTGCCCGAAGAACAACGGCGTCTACGCGCTCGAGATGAGCAAGGGCTGGTTCACGTCGAAGGGTATCAAGCCCGGAATGAAGATTCAGGGGCTGCCGGCTGCGCAGTAACCAGCGCAACTGTCGCACGAGTTTGCGCGGCAGTTCGCGGGTCGGTCATCGCGCAGTGGTCCGCGGCAAACATCGCCCCGTTTCGCAGCGGCAGCGCGCCTGAAAAGCCAGCCGCTTTCGCCAGATAGACCACCATGAAGCCGTCGCCTTTCCAAGGGCGGCGGCTTTTGTCATTCTTGCCGCGCACTCCCTGTCATTCTTGCATCGCGGCACCGCCGCCCCCCGCCCCCGCCCGGCCAGCCCTCGCCTGGCAAGATTCCTGCAAAAGACGGGCCGACGCGCTATCCTAGTATTCTTAGCAATGCAGCATCCCGCGGTCCGGGCGGCACAGACTGCCGCCCGCCAACCGTTTCAGGCGCGCTATTCCAAGGAGGTTCACGTGCCCCGCAAGACTCCCATCGAGCGCTACCGGAATATCGGCATCAGCGCTCACATCGATGCCGGCAAAACCACCACCACCGAACGCATCCTGTTCTACACCGGCGTGACCCACAAGATCGGTGAGGTTCACGACGGTGCGGCGACGATGGACTGGATGGAACAGGAGCAGGAGCGCGGCATCACGATTACGTCGGCAGCCACCACCGCCTTCTGGAAAGGTATGGCCGGCAACTATCCCGAGCATCGGATCAACATCATCGACACGCCGGGGCACGTCGACTTCACGATTGAAGTCGAGCGCTCCATGCGCGTGCTCGACGGCGCCTGCATGGTCTACGACTCGGTGGGCGGCGTGCAGCCGCAATCTGAAACCGTCTGGCGTCAGGCGAACAAGTACAAGGTGCCGCGCATCGCGTTCGTCAACAAGATGGACCGCGTCGGCGCAGACTTTTTCCGCGTGCAGCGGCAGATCGGCGAGCGGCTGAAGGGCGTCGCGGTGCCGATCCAGATTCCAATCGGCGCGGAAGAACACTTCCAGGGCGTGGTCGATCTCGTCAAGATGAAGGCGATTTTCTGGGACGAAGAAAACCAGGGCATCAAGTTCGAATACCGCGACATTCCGGCGGAGCTCGCTGACACCGCGAAGGAATGGCACGACAAGATGGTCGAGGCCGCCGCCGAGGCGAACGAAGAACTGCTCGATAAATACCTGGGCGGCGAAACGCTGACCGAAGAGGAAATCAAGCACGGCATTCGCGCGCGTTGCATCGCCAACGAGATCGTGCCGATGCTGTGCGGCAGCGCGTTCAAGAACAAGGGCGTGCAGGCAATGCTCGACGCGGTGATCGACTATCTGCCGTCGCCGGTCGACGTGCCCGCGATTACCGGTCACGACGAACACGACAAGGAAATCGAGCGCCACCCGAACGACACCGATCCGTTCTCGGCACTCGCCTTCAAGATCATGACCGACCCGTTCGTCGGCCAGCTGATTTTCTTCCGCGTGTATTCGGGCGTCGTGAATTCGGGCGACACCGTCTACAACGCGATCAAGGAAAAGAAGGAACGTCTCGGCCGCATCCTGCAAATGCACGCGAACGAGCGCAAGGAAATCAAGGAAGTGTACGCGGGCGATATCGCTGCGGCCGTCGGCCTGAAAGAAGCGACTACCGGCGACACGCTGTGCGATCCGAACAACGTGATCATCCTCGAAAAGATGATCTTCCCTGAGCCCGTGATCTCGCAGGCCGTGGAGCCGAAGACCAAGGTCGACCAGGAAAAGATGGGCATCGCGCTCAACCGTCTTGCGCAGGAAGATCCTTCGTTCCGCGTGCAAACGGACGAGGAATCCGGCCAGACGATCATTTCCGGCATGGGCGAGCTGCACCTCGAAATTCTCGTCGATCGTATGAAGCGTGAGTTCGGCGTGGAAGCGACCGTCGGCAAGCCGCAGGTCGCCTACCGCGAAACGGTGCGCAACAAGGTCGAGGACGTCGAGGGCAAGTTCGTCAAGCAATCGGGTGGCCGCGGTCAGTACGGCCACGCGGTGGTGACGCTCGAGCCGGCGCCGCAGGGTAAGGGCTACGAGTTCGTCGACGCGATCAAGGGCGGCGTGATTCCGCGCGAATACATTCCGGCGGTGGACAAGGGCATCCAGGAAACGCTGAAGGCCGGCGTGCTCGCGGGCTATCCGGTGGTCGACGTGAAAGTGACGCTGACATTCGGTTCGTACCACGACGTCGACTCGAACGAAAACGCGTTCCGCATGGCCGGTTCGATGGCGTTCAAGGAAGCAATGCGCAAGGCGAAGCCCGTGCTGCTCGAGCCGATGATGGCCGTCGAGGTGGAAACGCCCGAAGACTTCATGGGCAACGTGATGGGCGATCTGTCCAGCCGCCGCGGCCTCGTGCAAGGCATGGAAGACATTGCGGGCGGCGGCGGCAAGCTGGTGCGCGCCGAAGTGCCGCTCGCGGAAATGTTCGGCTACTCCACGTCGCTGCGCTCGGCCACGCAAGGCCGCGCTACCTACACGATGGAGTTCAAGCACTATGCTGAAACCCCGAGCAACGTCGCCGAAGCCGTGATCAACGCGAAGCACAAGTAGGCGCTTGCGCTAATGAAACAAGCCTGCGTGCCGCAGCATGGCCACTCAGGCTGACCGGCCAAAGCCCGTCCTTCATGGACGGGCTTTTTTTTCGTCCACGAATACGCAGGCGGTCACTCGCCCCACGGACGTTTTTTTAACGTGTAAAAATGCCGAACGGCGCCGCGGCCCTTTCCACGACGAATGTCAAACGCAAGCCACGAGGAGACATGCGATGAGCCAGGATCACGAACATCCGCATTACAACGACGAGCGCGACAAGCAGGAGGCTGCACCCGTCGATTGGCGCGAGCACGGCGTCAAGGTGATTCGGGGCGATCAGCTCGACACCAACACCGCGCAAACGCCAGGCATGAATCGCGCGGCCGCGATCAATGCCGCACGCGTCGGCGCGCAGAAAATCTGGGCCGGCACGGTGACGATCCATCCGAATGCGAAGACCGGCGCTCACCATCACGGCGCGCTCGAAAGCGTGATCTATGTGGTGCGCGGTCAGGCGCGGATGCGTTGGGGTGAGCATCTGGAGTTCACCGCCGAAGCCGGTCCTGGCGACTTCATCTTCGTGCCGCCGTATGTGCCGCATCAGGAAATCAATGCGAGCACCGACGATCCGCTCGAATGCGTGCTCGTGCGCAGCGACAACGAAGCGGTCGTGGTCAATCTGAATATCGACGCAGTAGAACAACCTGAAGCGGTGTATTGGGTCGATCCGATTCACAAACATCCGCACGATCACTAATCACTCTGACGCGACTCATGACGCCGACTGCTTCGCTGCGCCCTCGCCTTCTCATGCTGTACACGGTTCTGATCGCGGCCAATCTGGGCGCATGGGCATGGGCGCTGATTGCGTTTCGCCACTATCCGCTGCTGCTCGGTACGGCGCTGCTGGCGTACGGTTTCGGTCTGCGCCATGCAGTCGACGCCGACCACATCGCCGCTATCGACGCCGTCACGCGCAAACTGATGCAGACCGGCAAGCGGCCGCTCGGCGTGGGCCTGTCGTTCTCGCTCGGACATTCGAGCATCGTGATTCTCGCGACGCTCGGCATCGCGTGGACCGCGCATTCGTTGCACGGCCGCTTCGAGACGTTCAAGGCCGTGGGCGGCACCATCGGCACCCTTGTTTCGGCAACATTCCTGCTCACGCTCGCGGCCGTGAACCTCGTGATTCTGCGCGACGTGTGGCGGCGTTATCGTCATGTCCAACGTGACGGCGAACTGGCTGCTGCTGCGTTGGACACTGACCATGCAGCCGGTCCTGGAGGCCTGTTGTCCCGCGCGTTGCGGCCGCTGTTCCGCCTCGTGACCAAAAGCTGGCATATGTACCCAGTCGGCGTGCTGTTCGGACTGGGCTTCGACACGGCAACCGAGATCGGCTTGCTGGCAATTGCCGCGTCCGAAGCCGGCAAGGGTTTGCCGTTGTATTCGATCCTGGTCTTTCCAGCGCTTTTCACCGCAGGCATGACGCTCGTCGATTCGACGGATAACGTGCTGATGGTCCATGCATACGGCTGGGCCATGGACGACCCCAAACGCAAGCTCTACTACAACGCGAGCATTACCTTCGTGTCGGCGGTCGTCGCGATCGTAATCGGCGGCGTAGAAGCGCTGGGTCTGCTGTCCGACAAGCTCGGTCTGAACGGGGGGATATGGGATGCGGTGACGAACGCCAATGAGCAGTTCGGCGTGCTCGGCTACGGCATCGTCGCGGCGTTCATGGCGTGCTGGATCGGCTCGGTGCTGTTTCATCGCTGGAAGCGCCCAGCCATCGCGGCGCGGTAATTGCGTCCGCATCGACGCGCGCGTGCGCCGCGGCCGGTAAGCTTTCCATAGCTACCGCGCCGGTTCGTCCACTGCAGCGCCGACAGTCGCAGGCGCGCCGCGCGAGAGGCGCCGAACGTGCCACAGCGATGTCGCGCCGACCGTTGTGATGACGACACACACCGGCCCTTTTATTCGCGGATCGCCAACACGACATCGCCGCAAGCGCTCCAATCCGCGAGCAATCGCTTAAACTGAAGCCGCCTAATATCGTCACAAGCATCGCCACAAGCATCGCCGCAATCGTGCCGCCTCGCAGCCTGACTGTCGCGCATCCGGCGCGGCTTCTCAGAACCGGCAACCGAACGGACTGGACATTCCATCGATGAAGACTCCCGCTGACCGATTCCCCGCTCTCGACCTCGCCCGCAGCACCGCCGACGCGTACGGCAATCACGCCATCGACGAATTTCTCGCCGGCCGTATCACTCGTCGCGATCTGCTGCGCTACGCGAGCGTGATCGGCTTGTCGCTCGTTGGCGGCGGCGTGCTGAATCTTCCGGCAGCGCACGCACAAGGTCAGGCAAGCGCGGGCGGTCCGTCGAACCAGACGATTCGGGTCGCGCATCTGACGCCTGCGGGCGCCGTCGACCCATTGACAGTGACCGATGCCGCGAGTCTCGCGTTGCTGAATCAGACCGGCGAATTCCTGATCGACGACGACGGCGAAAAGCTCATGCTGAAGCCGGCCCTCGCGCTGTCCTGGAAGCCGAACGACAAGGGCGACGTGTGGACGTTCAAGCTGCGCGAGAACGTCAAATTCCACGACGGCCAGCCCTTCACGGCGAAAGACGTGGTCGCGACATTCGACCGTCTCGCCGACCCGGCGACCGGCTCGGCGGCACTCTCGGTGTTGAAGGGCGTGTTGTCGAAGGGCGGAGCGAAGGTGGTTGACGATCACACCGTCGCGTTCCACCTGGACGCACCGAACGGCAATTTCCCGTACTACGTTTCCTCGGACAATTACAACGCCGTGATCTTGCCCGCGAACTACGCGGGCGGCTATGAAAAGAGCTTCATCGGCACCGGTCCGTTCAAGTTCGAAAAGTATCAGCCGAAGGTCGGCGCATCGTTCGTGCGCAACCCCGACTACTGGGGCGAGAAAGCGTTACCGCAACGCGTACAGTTCTCCTTCTATGCGGACCAACAAGCGCAACTGCTCGCATTGCAAGGCCATCAGGCCGACGTAATGGGCACCTTCACCGTGCAAGGCGGCGCGGCCATTCTGAACAATCCCGACTACAAGGCAATCGGCGTGAAGTCGAGCGCGCATCGGCAGATTCACATGCGCAACGACAACCCGCTCTTCAAGGACAAGCGCGTGCGTCAGGCGCTTGCGCTATCGATCGATCGCGAGGTGCTGGTGCGCGGCCTCTTCAAGGGCCGCGCGCAACTCGGCAACGACAGTCCCTTTGCGCCGGTGTTTCCGTCGTCCGATGCGGGTGTTGCGCAGCGCAAGATCGACGTAGCGAAAGCGAAGCAACTGCTCGCGCAAGCGGGCGTGCCCAACGGTTTCGACGTGACGCTCACCACTGAAAAGTACATGGAGATTCCCGACCTTGCGGTCGTGGTGCAGAACGCGGCCAAGGCGATCGGCGTGCGCATCAATCTGAAGGTGGAGAGCCAGTCGCTCTATTACGGCGCGGGCACGCCGGGCAAATCCGACTGGCTCGACTCGCCGCTCGGCATCACCGACTACGGTCATCGCGGCGTGCCGAACGTGTTTCTGAATGCGCCGCTCACGAGCAGCGGCACGTGGAATGCCGCGCACTTCAAGAACCCGCAATACGATCAACTGGTCGCGCAATTCGTCGCGGCCATCGACCTCGCATCGCAGAAGAAAATCTCCGGCCAGATCCAGACGCTGCTGCTCGACGAAACGCCGATCATCATCCCGTTCTTCTACGATCAGTTGATCGCGATGCGCAAGGGCGTGAACGGCGTGCGCTTCACCGCGCTCGCGCAGCTCTATTTCGACCGCGCGGTGTTGAGCGCGTAAGCGTCTCGCATCGGCGCGCAATTCTTCGGCAAGCGTTCACGATGTCGACCACAGTGAGTTCTCCCGCCTCGACCCCGAAAGGCAACGCCGGCCGCGTCGTGCGTTTCCTTGCGACGCGCGTGGGGCTGTCGCTGATCACGCTATGGCTGCTGTCCGTGATCGTGTTCGCCGGCGGGCAACTGCTGCCCGGCGATATCGGGCGTGCGGTGCTCGGGCCGCTCGCCGACGCGCGCGCGGTGGCGGCGCTTAATCATCAACTCGGCGCTGACCGTCCGCTGACGACGCAATACGTCGAGTGGATTTCGCATTTCGTGCGAGGCGACATGGGACTTTCGTACGCTTATCGCGAGCCGGTGAGACCGTTTATCGCCGATGCACTTGCGCATTCCGCGAAGCTTGGCCTGCTCGCGTTCATCGTCGTGGTGCCATTGGGCATTGCGGGCGGCGTGTGGTCCGCAATGCACGCAGGACGCTGGCTGGATCGCACGATCAGCATTGCGGGTTTGTCGGCGACCGTCGTGCCGGAATTCGTGTCGTCGATCGTGCTGATTCTCGTGTTTGGCGTGTGGCTGCGCTGGCTGCCTATCGAAGCTGCGTATGCGCCCGACGCCGGTCCGCTCGAACAACTGCGTCATCTGATCCTGCCGGTACTGCCGCTGGTGCTGGTGTTCTTCGGCTATATCGCGCGGATGGCGCGTGCCGGCACCGTTGAAGCGCTCGACGCCGACTACACGCGCACAGCGATCCTCAAGGGCTTGCCGCGTCACACCGTGATCTGGCGGCACGTGTTGCGCAACGCGCTGCTGCCGACCATCACCGTGGCCGCCACTCAACTCGGCTACATGATTGGCGGCCTCGTGGTGGTCGAGACACTGTTCCACTATCAGGGCATCGGCTCGCTGATCTACAACGCCGCGAAGGCGAAGGACTTCCCGATGCTGGAGGCAGGTGTGCTGACCGTCGGCGTAGTCTATACCGTCGCCAATCTCGTTGCGGATGCGTTGCACGTGCTGCTCAATCCGCGCCTGCGCGTGAGGAGCGCCGAATGAGCACCATTGTTCCGCCGGCCGCGCCGCGCGCCGCAAGCGAGCCGCGCTTCGATCAGTTGCGTGTGTTGCTTCGCTCGCCGACGTTCGTGGTGGGCGTGCTCATCGTCGTGTGGTGGATCGTATGCGCGATTGCCGGACAATGGTTCGTGCCTGTCGATCCGTATGCGTCCGACCCGCTCAATTCGCTCATGCCGCCCGACCGTACGCACTGGTTCGGCACTGACCAGTTGGGCCGCGATGTTTTCTCGCGCGTGATCGTCGGTGCGCGCGACATTCTCACGATTGCGCCGCTCGCCACACTGCTCGGCACAGTGGCGGGTACGTCGCTAGGTCTCGTCGTCGGTTACTTCGACGGCTGGGTCGATAACGTCGTGGGCCGCGCGATCGACGCGGTACTCGCGCTGCCGCTCGTGATCGTCGCGCTGCTCGCGCTTGCTGCGGTGGGCGCGTCGAACCTGACCGTGATACTCGTGATCGGCATCACCTTCACGCCGATTACCGCGCGCACCGTGCGCGCCGCCGTGTTCGCCGAGCGGCATCTCGACTACGTCGCCGCCGCGCAACTGCGTGGCGAACGAGCGCCCTACATCATGTTCGCGGAAATTTTGCCGAACGTGCTGCCGCCGATCATCGTCGAGGCGACCGTGCGGCTCGGCTATGCGATCTTCGCCGTGGCCACGCTGTCGTTTCTCGGCTTCGGCATTCAACCGCCGTCAGCCGACTGGGGCCTCGCGCTTTCCGAGTCGTACACGCTGATGGCGGGCGGCGCGTGGTGGACCGTCGTATTCGCGGCGGGCGCGATTGCCACGCTGGTCGTCGGTGTGAATCTCATCGCCGACGGCGTACAAGGCGTGCTCGACCGATGAACGGACCTCCGCCCTCCTCGTTCCCCGCCTTCGACGTGTCGAAGAGCGACCGCACGGATGCGCTGACCGTCGTCGGCTTGACGGTCACATACCGGATGCGCGGACGCGATCGCGAAGTGTTGCAGGACGTATCGTTCCGTGTGCGTCGCGGCGAAGCATACGGGCTCGTCGGCGAATCGGGCTGCGGCAAGTCGACCGTCGCGATGGCGGCGCTGCGCTATCTGCCGCGCAACGGCAAGGTAAAGGCGGGCAAGATCGTCATCGCCGGCGCCGACGTCAACAAGCTCGACGCCGACGCTTTGCGCACGATGCGCGCCAACACCATTTCAATGGTCTATCAGGACCCGGCGCGCGCGCTGAATCCGTCGTTGACCATCGCGCGGCAAGTGTCCGAAGCGTTCGAAGCCGCCGGTGTCGCGCCCGATGAAGCATTGCAACGCTCGCTCGAGATGCTGCAGCGCGTGCGCATTGCATCGCCGGAACGGGTGATGGACAGCTATCCTCATCAATTGTCGGGCGGCATGCAGCAGCGCGTGGTGATCGCGATGGCGCTCGCGTCGAACCCGGCACTGCTGATTCTCGATGAGCCGACCACCGGGCTCGACGCCACCGTCGAAGCGGAAGTGCTCGACCTGGTCGCACAACTGCGCGCGGAACTCGGCACCGCCGTGCTGTTTATCAGTCACAACCTCGCGGTGATCGGGCGAATGTGTGAGCGCGTCGGCGTGCTTTACGCGGGCAAGCTCGTCGAGGAGGGCGCGACGCAAGACGTTTTCACGCGGCCGCGTCATCCGTACACCGTGGGACTGTTGCGCTGTCTGCCCACCGTGGGACGCAGCAAGGATACCGAGCGGCTCGATACCATTGCAGGCGGCCTGCCCTCGCCTGGCTCGGTGACTCAAGGCTGCATCTACGCAGAGCGCTGTCGTCTCGCCGACGACCGGTGCCGCCGCGAAGCGCCGCCGCCGTACCGCGTCAGCGCGGCGCATGGCGATCAGATGTCACGCTGTCATTATCACGAGCGCGCGATCGAGTTGCCGCGTGCGCTCGCGCAAGCATTGCCCGAGCATGACCTTGCGAATGCGGACAAGAACCCGCGAGAACTCGTCTTGCGCGCCGAGAATCTATCGAAGACTTTCCATGTGTCCGGCACAGCGCTGCGCGCCGTCGACAAGGTTTCGCTCGATCTCGCGGCCGGCGAAACGCTGGGTCTCGTCGGCGAATCGGGCAGTGGCAAGACCACGCTCGCGAAACTGATGCTCGGCCTTCTTGCACCGGACGCAGGCAGCGTGCTCGAACTCGACGGCGCGCCGCTCGCCGCGCGCGTCACACGGCGCAACGACGAGCAGGTCAAGTCGCTGCAGATCGTATTCCAGAATCCCGACTCGGCGCTTAACCGCGCGCATTCTGTGAAGCGGCTGATTGGCCGCGCGTTGTCGCGTCTTGCGGCGCTGCGCGGCGCCGCCATCGACGAACGGCTTGCTACGTTGACGGCCGCCGTGCGTTTGCCGGAGCGCTATCTCGGCTCGCGCACGCGCCAGCTTTCCGGCGGACTCAAGCAACGCGTGGCCATTGCGCGCGCGTTCGCCGGCGAGCCGCGCGTGGTGGTGTGCGACGAACCCACTTCCGCGCTCGACGTCTCGGTGCAGGCGGCGATCCTCAATCTGCTTGCCGATTTGCAGCGCGAGCGTGGCGTGAGCTACGTGTTCATCTCGCACGATCTGCACGTCGTACGATATTTGTCCGATCGCATCGCCGTGCTGTATCTCGGCAGACTGCTTGAAATCGGACCGGCCGCGGCGGTATTCGACGGGCCGCAGCATCCTTATACGGAAGCACTGCTGTCTTCCGTGCCGACACTCGACGGCCACGCGAGCGTGGCCCGCGTTCGGCTGTCGGGCGATCTGCCGAGCGCCGCGTCGCCGCCGTCCGGCTGCGTGTTTCACACACGTTGTCCACGCAAGCTCGGCGCGATCTGCGAACAGCAGGACCCGCCGTTCGCCGAGGCGGCCGATGCAGCGTATGTGTCTCAAGCGACCGGCTCAGCACGCGAGGCTACGAGCCGCATCGGCCGCAAGCATCTGATCCGCTGCCACATTCCGGCCGACGAACTGCGTGCACTACAAACCGCATCGCGCGACCAGGCAAACGACCAGGCACGCGGCGAAGCGAGCGACGTTGCCCGCGACAAGCCCGCGAGTCCCGCCAACGGTGCCGGACGCGACTCATAGCGCTACTTCACAATCATCGTTCGCGGCCGTGCTGCTGCCCATTGTCGAAGCTCACGCATGGCGGCTTTCTGCGTTTGCTTCGGAAGTCGCGCACTGCGGCGAATGCGCTAGTGCCACCTCCGCTTTCTCGCCTGCATGCCGGCATGCGCGACAAATGCCACAAGCCGGCGCGGCGCATACGTCCGGAACCAAAGCGCGGCAATTGCCTCATATCAGTTTCTACGTTCGATATGAGGGCACCACAACATGCAACGAAACGTCCCCTGCTCCGCGGCACGCGCGGTCGTCGGCTTCGCAGCGGCCGCTGCTCTGAGCTTCGCCTCGCTCGCCAATGCGCAGACCGGCGCGCAAAGCACGGCACCGACGGCGCAACCGCTGTCGCCCACGATGTCGCAAGCCGCGCCGCCTGTGGACCCCACCTTCTCTGCATACTCGCTTGCGCAAGCCTGCAAGCAGAAGAACGATAACGTCGCACACGGTCAATGCGTCGGCGCGATCCGCGGCATCATCCACGGTTATCAGTACGGTGTGCTGTTCCTCGGTCAGCGCGCGTCCTTGCCGGCCAACGAAACCCAGCGTGTGTCGCTGTGTCTGCGCAATACACCGGTTTCTTCGATCGTCGACGAATTCGTCGCGGACGCGGGCCAGGTCAACGAAGATTCGCTCAAGCACACACCCGCCGAAGTCGCGGTGCTGGGCTCTGTGCACCTGCATCACAATTGCAATTGACGACACTGAGCGGCGTCGCGCACGGCGATTTTCCTGCCGCGGCTTCGTGTGCGTAGTACGCGGCGCGTCAAGAATGCTCTGAACGCCGCCGGGCGCTCACTGCGCCGCGATACCTCTGCGGCGCGCGCCTGGCTCAGAGCATTTCAAGCGGGCGCTTGCCGCGTGGCGGCTTGAAATAGCTGTCGATGGCCGCGAGTTCCTGAGCGTCGAGCCGCAGCTGCAGCGCCCGATGATTGTCGCGCACGTGCTCGACGCGGCCCGTCTTCGGAATGGCGAACACGCCCGGCTGCTGCAGCACCCACGCGAGCGCCACCTGAAACACGGAGACGCCGCGCGCGCTGGCGATGTCGTCGAGCGGCGAGCGTTTCGGCAGACGTGCGTGATCGACGGGACTGTAGGCCATTGCCGGCATATTGCGCTCGGCGAGCCACGGCAACAGATCGAATTCGGGGCCGCGCCGCGCAACGTTGTAGAGAATCTGGTCCGTCGCGCACGCCGTGCCGCCGGGCGTAGCGATGAGTTCTTCCATGTCCTCGGTATCGAAGTTGCTCACGCCCCAGTGGCGGATCTTCCCCGCGTCGCGCAGCGCTTCGAACCCGGCGACCGTTTCTTCGAGCGGGATCGAACCGCGCCAATGCAGCAGGTACAGATCGAGCCGATCCGTCTTCAGACGTTTGAGGCTCTGCTCGCAAGCAGCGATCACGCCGCGCCTGCTTGCGTTATGCGGATAGACCTTGCTGACGAGGAACACCTGATCGCGCAGCCCCGCGAGCGCTTCGCCCAACAACAGTTCGGTTGCGCCGTCGCCGTACATTTCCGCGGTATCAACGAGCGTCATGCCAAGCTCGACGCCCAGGCGGATTGCGGCGATCTCGGCCGCGCGGCGTGCCGGCTGCTCGCCCATTTCCCACGTGCCTTGCCCGAGTTTGGGGATGCGCTCGCCGTCGGGCAGGCTCACGCTTGCGATATCGGTCGTCATGCTGACTCCTGAGGTGACTGAGTGTGGACTGTGGCCGAACGTGTGACCACGCGCCGGCGTCGAACCAACGCACGGCGGTGCTGCGAGAAAGCGTATCGACGAGTTTAGCGGTTGCAGGACCGGCCGACAGGCCATCAGGCAAAAGCCCGCTATAACGTAGCGCGCCGATGTCTTAGAATTGCTCCTCGCCCTTCTAGCGTAAGCCCCATGACCTCTGCCTCGGAAGACCGCTGGCGCGATCTGCGCCCGGACCCGGAAAACGACACACCGCTTTATCTTCAACTTGCCCGCAAGCTTGGCACGGCCATTCACGAGAACCGCTGGAACGCCGGCGAGGCACTGCCGTCGGAGCGCGTGCTTTCGGAGGCGCTCGGCGTCTCGCGAATCACTTCACGTAAGGCTATCGCGCTACTCGTCGAGCAGGGATTGATTCGACGCACGCAAGGCGCCGGCAGTTTCATCACACCACGTTATGAAGATCCGCTGTCGCGTCTGTCGAGCTTCAGCGAAATGTTGCGGCGGCGAGGTTTTACGCCAAGTTCGAAATGGCTGTCGCGTGAAATTCTGCCGGCCAATCGCGAAGAGGTAATCCAACTCGGGCTTTCGCCGGCTGCGGCCGTGACGCGGCTGCGGCGTTTGCGTCTCGCCGACGGCATCGTGATGGCGGTCGAGAATTCCACCTTCCCCGCTGCGGTAATTCCCGATCCGCAGGCGATCGGCGATTCGCTTTACACCTATCTGGAGAATCGCGGACTGACGATCGTCCGCGCACTGCAGCATTTCCGCGCGGTGAATGCGAGCGAGGAGATCGCGCAGCAAATGAGCATCGCGCCAAACGAAGCGCTCCTGCTGATTACGCGCGTCGGATATACGGCCGACCAGCGCGCTATCGAATTGACCGACACCTATTGCCGCAACGACTACTACGATTTCGTCGCGGAACTGCGCAAATAGCCGTGTCTGTCTCGGGCGGGCCTACGCAGCGACGCAGTTCCGTTACAGCCACTTCGCGTCGTGCGCGCCGATGCGCGACGGCGGCAGCCCGAGGAAAGCCGGCGTCTCCTCCAGTTGTTCGGCCGGTTGCACGGCCTGTACGCGACCGAATTCGGAGTCCACTGTGACGAGGCAGTCGCGCACGTCATCGAGCGAAACATCGGGTGCTTGCCACCCGTCGGCGATCTCGCCGAACGATTGCAGCCACTGGCCCGTCTGCGCGAGCGAAACTTTGACGTGCCAGCTTCCGCCTTCGATGGCGCGTCGCGCCAACGCAGCCATGGCACCGAAAGCGGCGAGATAGCCCGTCGCGTGATCGAGCGCCTGACACGGCAGATGTCTCGGCTCGGTCGATCCGGCTGCGGATTGCTCGGTCATCGCGATGCCGCTCGCGGACTGCACGAGACTATCGAAACCGCGTCGCGAGGCCCATGGTCCCTCGTATCCATACGCACACACCGACACATAGACAATGCCGGGCCGCAAGCGCGCCACGTCCTCGGGACCGAATCCGCGCGCGGCCAGCGCTCCAGGCCGATACGCCTGCAGAAAGACGTCGGCGTCGCGCGTCAAACCGCGCAACGTCTCGCGCCCCGCCGCGTCGCGCAGATCGACCACGGCCGAGCGTTTGCCGCGCCCGTTGTCGATCACGAGCGGCGCAATGTTCGGCAGATGCGGCCCGTTGATCATCAGCACCTGAGCGCCATGCTGGGCAAGCGCTCGCCCGGCCACCGGCCCCGCGATGATGCGCGACAGGTCCAGCACCCGCACGCCGGACAGCGGCCGGCTGCCAGTATTGCGCGATGACGGCTCGAACGACGGCGGGGATTTGGGCAATGCCGGCGGCGCATCGCCGATCCGCTCTATTTCGAAGAGCGGCAAACCCGCGATCGCTTTCGCCTGTTCGAGCGCGGCCCATTCGCCGGGCGTGCGGATCAGCGCGGCGCACAGGCCCGCATCGGCGAGAGTCTGATCGAGCGTGGCGCCGTCCCAGCCGCGAATTGCCGCCGCGACTGCGGCACGATCGTTCTGGCAACCGAGCACCTTCAACACGCCGTTCAGATGATGCGCGAAATTCGTATGCAGCTGGATCCAGCGGCCATCTCCCGTCTCGTAGAAACCCGTCACCGGATCGCGCAGCGCAGGCGGCGGCCCGTCGTCGACGCGCAGGTAACGTTCGCTGCGGAACGAAGCCAGCGCGCGCCGCATGTCCACCGTCACTCGCTGGCCGTGCCTCGTGCGCAACCGATGGTACTCAGCCGCCGCCAAACCCACCGCTGCGATGGTCGCGGACGCCAGCGCCCCGACGCGAAATACCGACGGCAAGCCCGGCTCCGAGCCGGTGAAATGTACGGAACGAAGCGCGGCTGGCTCGCAGTTCGCGAGGCTCCAGATGTGGTCGAGCGCGAGTTCGGGCGTCATGTTGTTCACAGTCGAGTAACGGGGATGCGATCGAGTCTAGAATCGCGCCTTGTGTTAATCAATCTTGATTGTGATAATCAACATATATTGATTTCTTTGGTTGAACTCTACTTTTGCCGCGCATTCCTATGCCTTTGCCCGACTCGTTGACCGCCCGCGAAGCCGCCGCCGAACTCGGCATCGGCCTCGCCACGCTATATGCGTATGTGAGCCGGGGCTTGCTGACCTCGTCGCCGGACGCACAAGGCAAGCATCGCCGCTACGACGCGCGCGAGGTGCGGCGGCTCGCGCGGCGCAAGGAAGACGGCAAACGCGCGGGCAAAGTCGCGCAGAAAGTGTTGGACTGGGGCGTGCCGGTGCTCGAATCGTCGATCACGCTGGTCGCACACGGACGCCTGCTGTATCGCGGGCATGATGCGACGGCGCTCGCGCGCACTGAATCGCTGGAAGACGTCGCCGCGTTGTTGTGGGAGTGCAGCGCGGCGCGCATTGCAGATGCGCCGGCCGTGCCGATCGCCGCCGCTCAGTGGGCCACGTGGCTGAAGCTGTGGGGCGACAATACGCCGCTCGATCGCGCGCTTGTTCTGTTGCCTGCGGCGGCGGCGCAAATGCCGCGGGTGTGGGCGCTCGGTCGCGATGCGCAGCTGGACAGCGCCTGCGCCGTGATGCGGCTGCTGGCCGCCGCAATGATCTCGGCGCCGCCGTCGAATGCACCACTGCATCGGCAATTGGCAACGGCTTGGCAGGTGCGCAGCCGTCAGCAAGCGGGGCTGCTGCGCGCGGCGCTTGTCGCGTGCGCGGATCACGAACTGAACGCGTCGACGTTCACGGTCCGCTGCATCACGTCGACGGGCACTCATCTGTTCGGCGCGGTCGCGGGCGGTCTCGCCGCGCTTGCGGGCCCGCGTCACGGCGGAGAAACCGTGCGCATTGCCGCGCTATTGGACGAAGCCTCACGCGCCGCCGATCTCGATCGTTACCTGGCTACCCGTTTGTCGCGTCACGAGCAAGGCACGCAAGGGCCGGTGCTGTCGGGCTTCGGGCATCCGCTTTATCCGGAAGGCGACCCGCGCGCGCGGCTTCTGCTGGACTTGTTGCAAGACTGTGCGCCGGCCCGCTCGCCGCTCCATCAGGTGCTGGCGCTCGCGCGAGTGGTGCGCGATACGACCGGCGCGGAGCCGACCGTCGACTTCGCGCTTGCGGCCATCGAGCGTGTGCTCGGCTTGCCGGCGGGCGCCGCCTTCACACTTTTCGCTGTGGGGCGAGTGGTCGGGTGGATTGCGCACGCAATGGAACAGGCGCGCGACGGCAGCCTGATCCGGCCGCGAGCACGTTATGTTGGCGAGCTCGAGGCTTGAGCGGCGGGAAGCCGCCCCTCGCGCCTGTACTTCTGCCGGCACTTCTGCCGGTATTTCTGCGGTTCCATCTGTCAGGCAGCGCCGAGCCAGCGCGGCAGCCAGTTCGGTGTCGGCGAACCGAGCATCGGCTTGATGGTTCCGCGCTCCGATCCGCTTGCGAGCGCGAAGCGCGCGCCATCACGCCCGGCGCTAATCCATGCCACGGCCCGGCGCGGCAACTCGATCGATTCACCCGTGGCAAGCCAGTAGTCTTCACTGTCGCCTTCGACCGTCAGCCAGATCTCACCCGAGATCACCTTGAAAGTAGACGGGCGCGCAACATGCCAGGCCGCGGCCGGCTCTTCATGTTCCAGTTCGAAAATCCGCACTTCACGCATTGCCGTTCTCCTTCAAAAGGGCTTCTCTGTTGTATCGATTATTGACGTGCGATGATCGAATACCCATGCACAGTTCCGAACACTTTCGTCGGAACTGTGCAGTTGAAAAACCGAACAGTTGGCGCGCGAAAGCCCCGTTGGCCCGCCGCCCAACGCGTTCGCGAAGGAAACCGTATGCGACTCGATATTCAGTTGGACAGAGACAACGGCGTGCCGCTGACCGAGCAGATCGTCGCGGGCGTGACCGCGTGGATCCGCTCGCGCGCCGCGCATCCCGGCTCGAAATTGCCGTCGATCCGCCAGTTCGCAGCCGACTATGGCGTGAGCCGCTTTCCGGTGATCGAGGCTTATGACCGGCTCGTGTCGCTCGGTTACGTCGACTCGCGCCACGGCTCGGGCTTCTACGTGGCCGACCGGCCGCCGGGCGGCTCGCAGTGCGACGGCACGTCGGACCCGCGCCGCGCCGAGGACGAGTCCGACCACCTGCTCCAGCAGTTCAACCATCCCGGCGAAACACTCAAACTTGGCAGCGGCTTCATTCCCGAGCCGTGGCGGGACACCGACAACATCGCCCAGGCGATACGACACGTGTTGCGCACCGATCCCGCGAGCATGGTCGACTACGCAACGCCGCTCGGCAACTTGAGCTTGCGGGAGCACTTGCAGGCACGAATCGCGCAACTGGGTATCCGCGCGGACACTTCGCAGATTCTCATTACGAACGGCGCAAGCCAGGCGTTCGATCTGCTGATGCGCTACATGCTGAAGGCGGGCGACACGATCTTCGTCGAGGATCCCGGCTATTACAACCTGTATGGCCTGCTGAAGCTGCACGGCGTCCGGCTGATCGGCATTCCGCGTACGCGGAGCGGCCCGGACCTCGACGTCATGCAGGCGCAGTTGAAGCGGCATAGGCCGAAGCTATTCTTCATCAACACCGTGTTCCACAATCCGACCGGGACGACCGTTGCCCCGCCGGTGGCGTTCCGTCTGCTGCAACTCGCGCGCGAGCACAACTTCACGATTATCGAAGACGACATTTACGCCGACTTTCAGGCCGACATCACGGACCGCCTCGCGACGCTCGATCAGTTGGAACACGTGATTTATATCGGCGGATTGTCGAAGACGCTGTCGTCGTCGTTGCGCGTCGGCTGTGTCGTGGCGAGCCACGCGATCATCAAGGATCTCGTCGATATCAAGATGCTGACTAGCATCGGTGGGTCGCTCTTTGCAGAGACGGTGACAGCGTCGCTGCTCGAGCGCGGCGCATACCGCAAATATCTCGAGCGACTGCGGCGTCGTATGCGCGATGCGCTGGGCTCGACGATACAAACGCTCGAAGATGCCGGCTGGGAGGTGTTCGAGAAACCGGTCGGAGGCAAATTTCTGTGGGCTCGCGTGCCGCATGTGGACAACGCGGAGCGGCTAGTGGAGTGCGGTGCGCCTTTGGGCGTGACCGTTGCGCCGGGCAGCTATTTCCGGCCGGGGATGGAGCAGAGTCCGTGGATCAGGATTCACGCCGCGTTCGGAAAAGAGCCGAGGGCGCAAGCGTTTTTTCGGGCGGCGGCGGCGTTGCGGGGGTGAGGGGGTTGCGGGGTTGGGGTTGCGGGGTTGGGGTTGCGGGGTTGGGGTTGCGGGGTTGGGGTTGCGGGGTTGGGGTTGTTGGCTTGGGGTTGTTGGCTGAGGTTCGTTGCGCGGCTGGCGTGATTCTGTCGCGTCTGACTCCGCGGCCTCACTGCGTTGCATCTAACCCCGCCGCGCACGTCAGCACGTCACGACCTGTCCTCCGTGCGTGGCTCGGGCCTTGACCTCCCTGCGTCGTCGGCTGCTTTTCCCTAGAATAGCGGGTCCCTGCCGTCCTTGCGCCTAGCCGCTACTTCATGTCCACGCCGCCAACTCCGCCTGCCTCGGCAACCGTCTCAGCCAGCGCCCCTTCCGCCCGCTCACTGACGGTGATGCTGTGGCTCGTCGCGACTGGCTTCTTCATGCAGACGCTCGATTCGACGATCGTCAACACCGCCCTCCCAGCGATGGCAACGAGCCTCGGCGAACTCCCGTTGCGCATGCAGTCGGTCGTCATCGCCTATTCACTGACGATGGCCGTGATGATCCCCGTGTCCGGCTGGCTCGCCGACAAACTCGGTACACGACGCGTGTTCTTCAGCGCGATCCTGGTTTTCGCGGTCGGCTCGTTGCTGTGCGCGAACGCTCATACGCTGAACCAACTGGTGGTGTTCCGCATCGTGCAGGGCGTGGGCGGCGCGATGCTGCTGCCGGTCGGGCGGCTTGCCGTGCTGCGGACGTTTCCGGCCGAGCGCTATTTGCCGGCGCTGTCATTCGTTGCCATCCCCGGACTGATCGGTCCATTGATTGGCCCGACGCTTGGCGGCTGGCTGGTTAAGATCGCATCCTGGCACTGGATCTTTCTGATCAACGTGCCTGTGGGCATCGCCGGATGCATCGCCACATTCATCTTCATGCCGGATAGCCGTAACGAACAGGTCGGCAAGTTCGACGTCAAAGGCTACCTTCTGCTCGTGGCCGGCATGGTGGCAATTTCGTCCGCGCTCGACGGACGCACCGAATTCGGCATTCAACACGCGACCGTGCTCGTGCTGCTGATCCTGAGCCTGGCGTGTTTTGTCGCCTACGGTTTGCACGCGGTGCGTGAGCCATCGCCTATTTTTCCGCTCGATCTGTTCAAGATCCACACTTTCAGCGTCGGACTGCTTGGCAATCTATTCGCGCGGATAGGCAGCGGCGCGATGCCGTATCTGATTCCGTTGCTATTGCAGGTGAGCCTTGGCTATAGCGCTTTTGAAGCCGGCATGATGATGCTGCCCGTCGCGGCTGCGGGCATGGCGTCCAAGCGCCTCGTGACGACGCTGATCGTTAAGTACAGCTATCGCCGCGTATTGATGATCAACACAATTCTTGTCGGCTTGACGATGGCGAGCTTCTCGCTCACCAGCGCGGGCCAGCCGTTATGGTTGAGGCTTGTGCAACTGGCATTGTTCGGCGCAGTCAACTCGATGCAATTCACCGCGATGAACACCTTGACGCTGAAGGATCTCGGAACCGGCGGCGCAAGCAGCGGCAACAGTTTGTTCTCGCTCGTCCAGATGCTGTCGATGAGCCTCGGCGTGACGGTGGCCGGCGCCCTGCTCGCCACGTTCACGGGCCTCTTGCCACGCGTGACAGCCGCTAATTCGCTGCCCGCGTTTCATGCGACGTTCCTGTGCGTCGGCATTATCACCGCGGGTTCGGCGTGGATCTTCGCGCAGTTGTCGCCTGATATCCGGACGCCCGCGAAGAAGACGGACCCTTCTGAGCGCACGTGAGTTTTTTGGGTTGGCTTGCGGGGGCTGGGGGTGGGTTGGGGCGTTCGTCGGGGCGTTGGTTGAGGCGTTGGTTGAGGCGTTGGTTGAGGCGTTGGTTGGGGCGTTCGTCGGGGCGTTGGTTGGGGCGTTCGTCGGGGCGTTGGCTGTCGCTCGGGGGCGATAGTTGATGGCAGTCAGCGACGTTAGCTGTTGGTCGCCGACGGCAGTCCGAGCACCTGACACAACTCCACGCAGAGCGCCTGCCATGCTGTCTCAGCGGCAGCGTGGCTGCTAACGCAGGCTCTGCCGCAGGGCGCTCCCCGCACCAGCAAAGTGCGAACTATCGCGCGAGCGCCCGGGTTGGCGCACAATGTTTCCGATCCCTCGTGGCAATCGCGCGCACACGCAGCATCTCTGCACGCGCATAGATCTTGCTCTTCAATCCTGTAAACTTACGTATCGCGCATGCACACCCACATCGAGCATGCGATCGCGCCGCCCTTCACACGACTGACATGATGAGCATGATCGAACTCGATCCTCCCGGTTTCCAGCCTCCCCGCCCGATGGCCGGCGACGAAGGCTCCCGGCGCACCGTTCTATACGGCGGCTACACCGTCTTCAGCGTGTTCCAGCCGGTTTTCTCGGTATCGCACCGGCGCGCAATCGGTTATCACGCGTCGCTGCGCGCGCACGACGAGCACGCGGTGCAAGTACCCTCGCACGAGGTCTTCACCCAAGCCGCGCGCCGCGGCGACCTGCTGGAGCTGGGTCGGCTGGCCGAATCACTTCACCTTGGCAACTTCAACGCGTTCGACAGTCACGATGAATGGCTCTTCCTAAGCCTTCACCCGGCCGCACTGATGGACACCAGTTATGGCGACGCACTTCTGGCCGGCCTCAAGGCGTTGGGTTTGCCGCCACAACGCGTAGTCCTGGAAGTGTCCGAACAGGCGGGCGGCGAAACAACCCGTTTTGCCGAGATCATCGACGCGCTCCGCAAGTCAGGCTTCCTGATAGCGCTCGATGGCTTTGGCGCCAAGCACTCGAACATTGACCGCGTCTGGAACCTGCGCCCCGACATTGTCACGCTCGATCGCTGCATTCTCGCCCAGGCCAGCGAGCATTCGCACATTGAACGCGTGCTGCCCGGCCTCGTCTCGCTGCTGCATGAGTCCGGCCAACTGGTGCTGATGGGTGGCCTCACTACTGAACGCGATGCGCTGATCGCTCTCGAATGCAACGTCGATTTCGTGCAGGGCGCCTTCTTTGCAGGTCCGAGCGTCGATGCGGTCAAGCCGCAAACCGCTGCAGGTTTGATGGACTCGCTTTCAGCGGCGTTGCGTGAGCGGGTTGCTGCGCGTGAGCGCGCGCAGGCGACGCGCCTCGCGCCGTACGTGACTGCGCTCCAAACGGCAGCCGCCGAGCTTGTGGCTGGGCGGCCTGCTGCCGAGGCGACTGCCCCGCTGCTGAAACTCGGCGAGACAGCACGCTGCTTCATTCTGGACGGCTCAGGACGGCAGATCGGCGACAACGTGCTGCCTCCAGGGCGCGCATCGCAACGCGCCAAACGCTTCCGCCCACTGCTGCATTCGGAGGGAGCAAGCTGGGAGCGGCGGCCGTATTTCATCCAGGCAATGCGTGTGCCGGGTCAGGTGCATCTAACACCTCCCTATCTTTCGATCAACGAAGCGCACTTGTGTGTGACTGCCTCAATCGCCGCGCATACGCCGAAGGGCACACAAGTGCTATGCGTAGACATCAACTGGGAAGTCGCGGCCCATCGCAACTGACTGCGCCGGGTTGCGCGTGATTCGCGCCAGCAACTCAGTGACCGCTGCGCGGCCTAAAACGCGGTTGGCGGCCTGAAGTCGCGACGCGCTCGTTACCGCGTGCAACGAAACGATCTTCTGAGCGCTGTTGGTCGCGTTGCAGACCGGGCCCTGTGCCCGACTGCGCCTTTCGGCGCTTGTGAGGCTGTTGTACGGGTCTTCTGTAGAGACGTCGATCAGCGCGACGACCTCGCCTTCGATAAGGAAAGCGATGGACGGCACTCCGCCCACCGACACCAGTTCGACGTGGCTCGCCTGCCCCGCCAGCGACGTCACCTTCTCAATCCAATCGCCGAATGTGGAGCCGAATGTAGATTCGTGCTCGCAGCCAGGTGCTTGGGCACTCGCCTGTGCCGGTATTCCCGGCGAGTTTGTTACAGCGTCCGCACCCCCACGTGTGACTGAAGGTGCGACCAGAGGTGTAGCCAAAGGTGCAGGCGAACTTGCCACCACATTCAGCGCCCCGAACTCCGGCTCGTCGCTAACGACTACCGGCGTGTCGCTAAACAGGTCGAGGAGGCTCGCCCGGTCTTGCGCCTCCAGCGCGCTGCGCAAACGCTCGACGATCCGCGCGTGCGCCTGCGCGTCGGGCCTTTGCAACGGCGCGCCCGCACGCTGCAAACGAACTCTTGCCCGATGGACAATCTGCCTGCAACTTGCAGGCGTACGCTCCAGGATCTTGCCGATCTCGGCATAGTCACAATCGAACGCTTCGTGTAGCACGAACGCCGCGCGCTCGTCGGGTTTGAGACGCTCAAGCAACAGCATCACGCCATACGACATTTCCGCGGCACGCAAGGCGAGTTCTTCAGCGGATGGTGCGACTTCGTCGAGCCAAGGCTCCGGCAACCAGCCGGTGGCCTGCGATTCCCGCTCGCGCTGCACATTTCGCAGACGGTCGATCGCCGTGCGCGTGGTCAGTGTGGTCAGCCACGCCGCCGGCGTTTGCACTTCACGCGTGTCGGCAAGATGCCACTTCAGCCAGACGTCCTGCACGATGTCTTCTGCCTCCGCGCGACTGCCCAGCATGCGGTACGCCAATGCGATAAGACGGGCGCGCACCGCACCGAAGCTGGATGCCTTGTCGATTTCGTGTTCTGTCATGCGTTGACCTCCAGATCGTGCGTGATGAAAAGCGCGTGCGCTGATATGCAGGATGCTTTGGCTTGCTCACCGCAAAAAGGGCATCCATTGCAGCTTGACGCTTGGGCGATACGTTGCGTGACAGGCGCGCCAAAAAATATTTATGTCACGCCGCCGGCAGCCGGAGCGTCATAGGGACAGCAGCCCACTTCCGCGAGGCAAAAATGCATTCCAATTACGCATCCGTCACAGATCTTGGGCTCGTCCCAACCGTCATAGAGCAGTCCGGTCGCGGTGAGCGCGCCTACGACATCTATTCTCGTTTGTTGCGCGAGCGCATCGTGTTTCTCGTGGGGCCCGTGAACGAGCAGTCGGCCAGTCTTATCGTGGCGCAACTGCTATTTCTCGAATCCGAGAACCCCGACAAGGATATTTCGTTTTACATCAATTCGCCGGGCGGCTCCGTGTACGACGGTCTGGCCATTTACGACACCATGCAGTTCATCAAGCCGGAAGTGTCGACGCTATGCACCGGCTTTGCTGCAAGCATGGGCACGTTCCTGCTGTGCGCTGGCCAACGCGGCAAACGGTACGCATTGCCTAACGCACGCATCATGATCCATCAGCCCTCGGGCGGTAGCCAAGGCACGGCGGCAGATATAGACATTCAGGCTAAGGAAGTGCTCTATCTGCGCGAACGCCTGAACGCGATGATGGCCGAACGGACGGGGCGAAGCATCGAGGAAATCGCGCGTGACACAGACCGCGACAATTTCATGTCAGCCCTCGCGGCAAAATCCTATGGCCTGGTGGACGAGGTATTGGAAACACGGGCGGCACTAAGCCCGTTTCCTGCCGCGCCAGACAAACGTCACGATCTGTAGGTCGGCGCGTTGAACTGCGTTGTTTGGACAAAAGCTGATCAGCTTCGCTGGAATCGCTATCATGGTCGCGATTCGTCGACATCGACGAGCGCTTCAATGGAGATTTACATGGCGTCATCCAATGAAACCGTCAGCATGGCGCTCTTCTGCGACTTCGAAAATGTCGCGCTGGGCGTGCGCGACGCGAAGTACGACAAGTTCGATATCAAGCTGGTGCTCGAACGTCTGCTGCTCAAGGGCAGCATCGTCGTGAAGAAAGCGTATTGCGACTGGGATCGCTATAAGAGTTTCAAAGGCGCAATGCACGAGGCCAACTTCGAATTGATCGAAATTCCGCACGTGCGCCAATCGGGTAAGAACTCCGCGGATATCCGGCTGGTCGTCGACGCGCTCGACCTCTGCTACACCAAATCGCACGTCAATACGTTTGTGATCATCAGCGGCGACTCGGACTTTTCACCGCTTGTGTCGAAACTGCGCGAAAACGCGAAACAGGTGATCGGGGTCGGCGTGCAGCAATCCACGTCAGACCTGCTAATCGCAAACTGCGACGAGTTCTTTTTTTACGACGACCTCGTCCGGGAAAGTCAACGGACGGTTGCGAAGCGGGAGTCGTCGCGACCGCAGAAGGCGGCTCAGCCGACCGGCAAGCCATCGCAGGAAGAAGATAAAAGCCGCAGCAAGGAAGACCTCGAAAAGCGTCGCACTAAAGCCGTCGAGATTGCAGTGCAAACGTTCGACGCGCTCGCTTCCGAGCGCGGCGACAGCGGAAAAATCTGGGCGTCAGTGTTGAAAAACGCCATCAAGCGTCGCAAGCCTGATTTCAACGAGACCTACTATGGCTTTCGCGCGTTCGGCAATCTGCTGGAGGAGGCGCACGCGCGCGGACTGCTGGAATTCGGCCGCGACGAGAAGTCAGGCGCCTATGTGTACCGGAGCACGGTCTCGAACGTGCTCGGAGAAAGTGCGGGCGAGCAGGCGACCGAACATGCGAGCGAACGTGCCGATACCGCGCAGGTGGGTGAACAGCTTGTCGAGCCTCAGGCGGCTGAAACGGTGACAGCCGAGACGGGCGGTAAGCATGATCAGCGTCGTCGGGGCCGTGGCAACCGGAAAGGAGGAGCGAGCCAGCAAGTCATGCGCGAAGCCGCACCGGAAAGCCCATACGAATCCGCCGGAGCCGCTGATCGACAAGACGACTACGGCGCACCCAGTCAAAGCGATCCGGACGCCGACTTGAGGCAGGCACCCGCGCAGGCACATGCGGATTTTTCGTCTGAGTTGCTTCAGGCACCCGCCGCGCAAGCGGGCAACGTCACGACCACTGAAGCTGACGCAGTCGCGAATGCGGAGGCAGAGCAGACAGACGACGCGCAGGCTCAACGTCGTCGGCCGCGCGAGCCGCGCAAACCAGCCGCAAAGAAAGCGAGAAAGACTGCAGCACAAAAATCGGACAGCGCCGCAGAAACTGCGCCGCCAGTTGCGGAAACGTCAGCCGTCGCGGAGGAAACGCCAGCGCCGAAGAAGAGAGCCGCGCGAAAAACGGCGTCGTCACGCAACCGTCGGCCGCGCAAGACGGCGGGGAGCGGCGACGCGGAATAGGTCGCGGCATTCATCCATGTGCGCATGTGCCGGACGCGGCTCATGCGCGCGTGTGCAAGACCTACAGTCAGTAGTACGGATAAGGCGAGTACATGACCGGCGGCGGCCCGTAATAACGCGGCGGCGGAGCGACGTAGACAGGCTGCGGCGCATACACGGGCTGCGGCGCGTAGACCGGCACTTGCGGCTGCGAGATGGTGTTGCCTTTCGACGTCATGCACTGCGCGTAGGCTGCGTCATACCGTGCCTGGAGGCTGTTCGCCGAGTACTGCGCGCCATTTGCGCCGGCGGCACCGCCGATCATCAAACCGCTGCCCGCGCCGATGGCCGCGCCCGCGCCGGGGTTGCCCGCCGCCGCACCCAACAGTGCGCCGACTGCCGCGCCGCCGAACGTGCCGATCGCTGCGCTGTTGACACTGCTCGTGGTCGCGCTCTGCGAGGCGCCGGCTACATCGGACGAATGGAACGCATAGTCACGGCATGTGTAATCGTCTTGCTGGAACTGACTGAGCGGCTCGCCACTACGCGGCAGAGCCACCACCGAGGGACCGCTCGTCGGCACGACGGCGCAACCGCCCAGCAGTGCAAGCGCGAGTGCAACGGCCCCGAGAGGCAGCGCGGCGCGCACCGGTTTTAGACTTGAAATCATGATGGCGCGAGTAACAGGGAATTGGGAGAACACACGTTAGACCAATCGGCGCACGCAATGTTTACCGAACAGTTACCGTATGTTTTGCGCCGACACACAAAGCCGCGCAAGTGGCCCAAGCAGCGCCCCTTTTATACTCGCGCGGTTACGAACGGTGACAAAGTTGCTGTAAGCACGCGAGCCGTATATCTCAGCCTGCGATAAAAACAAAAGCCCTCACACGGAGGGCTTCTATTTCTGCTTACGCTTAAGGCTCAAATCGCAACCAGCTTAGAGCCTGAGCACAACAACGCCGCCGTTCATTAACTAAGTCGCGGGATCGTTGCTACGCTCACTGTCGACTCACGCGAAGTTCTTCGACGCGAATTCCCAGTTGACGATGTTCCAGTAAGCTTCAACGAACTTCGGACGTGCGTTGCGGTAGTCGATGTAGTACGCGTGTTCCCACACGTCGATCGTGATCAGCGCCTTAGCGTCCGTGGTCAGCGGCGTAGCTGCGTTGCTTGTCGACACCAGGTCGAGCGAACCGTCTGCCTTCTTCACGAGCCATGCCCAGCCCGAGCCGAACGTGCCGATAGCGGTCTTCGCGAACTCTTCCTTGAATTTGTCGAACGAACCCCACTTGGCGTTGATCGCGTCGGCCAGCGCGCCGGTCGGAGCGCCCCCACCTTGCGGCGACAGGCTGTTCCAGAAGAACGTGTGATTCCACACTTGAGCCGCGTTATTGAACACGCCGCCCGACGACTTCTTCACGATTTCTTCGAGCGACAGGTTCTCGAACTCCGTGCCCTTGATCAGATTGTTCAGGTTGGTCACATAGGTCTGGTGGTGCTTGCCATAGTGAAACTCGAGCGTCTCTTCCGACATGTGCGGAGCGAGTGCGTTTTTCGAGAACGGCAGCGGCGGGAGCGTATGTTCCATGGTGCTTTCCTTCAGTCTGTATCTGTTGTGGGGAGTCTGCGGATAACGCTTCAGAGCACTCGATTGTAGGCGACTTGGAATAACCCCGCAAACGAACGGACTTTATGTCCGGCATCGGCGAATGGCCTGCAAAACCGCGTAATTACTGCTCGCGTTAGACCCGAATTCGCTGCCAGGCACAGTCAAAAGTACGCACGCGGCAAGGTGTCAGCGCAATGTCAGAAACCGTCCGCAAGACGCGGTTGCACATCGGCGAGCGCGACATCAGCGGTGCCTTCTGCGAGATGCACGGTGAGGCGGCGGCCAGGCTTTAACGACGACGGCGCTCGCACCGCACGACCGGTTTGCGCATCGAGCACCGCGGCATAGCCGCGTTCGAGCGTGCGCTGCGGACTCAGCACTTCGAGCCGTGCGGCCAGTGTCGAGATGCGCGCGACCTGACGCTCATGTTGGCGTAACAGCGCGGCATCGAGCCGCTGCGTGAGATTGTCGAGTTTCGCCTGATGCGCGGCGAGGTCGGGACGCCAGCGCTGCCAACGCATGTGCAGCAACGAAAAACGCGCTCGAGCGTCGCGCACTGGTCGCGCGCCTGCCGACGAAAGCCGGGCGCTCAACTGCTGCAGGTGCATGCGTTGCCGAGCAAGACGCTCGGCTGGCGACACGAGCCGGCGCGCAAGCCAGTCGAGTTGCTGGGCGCGCCGCTCCATCATCCGGCCGAAGCCGCGAGCGAGCGCGGCGTGCCGATGATCGAGGTCGCGCAACAACAGCACGCGTTGGGGGCTGACGAGTTCGGCGGCGCCCGTGGGTGTCGGCGCGCGCATATCGGCGGCGAAATCGGCAATCGTAAAATCGGTCTCGTGACCGACGCCACTGACCACCGGAACCGCGCTTTCTGCAATCGCGCGAGCCAGCACTTCTTCGTTGAAGGCCCACAGATCTTCTATCGATCCGCCGCCACGGCATACGATCAACACGTCCACTTCGCGCCGCGCGCTGGCCGCATCGACCATCGCCGCCAGCTTTGCGCTCGCGCCCACGCCTTGCACCGGCGCCGGATAGACGATCACCGGAATATGCGGCGCGCGACGTAACAGCGTTGTAAGGACATCGCGCAGCGCCGCCGCCTGCAACGAGGTGACAATGCCGATTGCGCGCGGATGCGAAGGCAACGCGCGCTTGCGCTCTGCGGCGAAGAGTCCTTCGGCCTCCAGCTGCGCCTTGAGCCGCAGAAACGCTTCGTAAAGACGCCCCTGCCCGGTCCGCCGCACCGCTTCCACATTGAGCTGCAACTCGCCGCGCGGCTCGTACATCGTGACGAGGGCCCGCACTTCGATACGGTCGCCCTCTTTTGGCATGAACTCCGCGTACTGCGCACGGCCGCGGAACATCACGCAACGCATTTGCGCTTGCGCGTCCTTGATTGAAAAGTACCAGTGACCGCTCGCGGCACGCGTGAAATTCGACACTTCTCCCGCGACCCACACGAGCGGAAACGAGCGTTCGAGCATGGTGCCGATCGCTCGGTTCAAAGCGGAAACTGGAACGACGACTTCGCCGCCGGGCAGCGTCGGCGAATTAAAAGAACTATCGGAATTCATGCAAGGAAACCTGTTGGGACTGGCCGGACAGACGATAGACCGAGCAGCCATCGGCGTCCAGCGGGCCGCGCAAAATGTCAAAAGTGTCCACATGTCGGGACTTACCAGGACGATGCCGCCAAAGAGGCCGCAGCACTACGGAAATCCGAACCATCTCGTTGATTTATATGAATTTTACTGATGGGCAATGAGAATGATTGCCGATGCGAAGCGCTTGCAACGGCCCTCGCGGCCAGATGGCGGGGCAGTTCTCCACAAAGTTATCCACAGGCCGCAAATAACCGGCTAAACGAAATGGGGGCGTAGGATCCAGTGCCCGCGACTTGCGGGCCGGGACGCGTGCGCGCTAGAGTGGCGGGTTGCACAGCACTGCAAACCCGAGCGGCGCTTAGGCGCGGTGTCGACCCGCCTGCGCCCTTTCGCGCTCGACCTGTGCCCAACTCGTGCTCCACACTTCGACCGTCCGGAGAATCGCGTTCATGCCTGTCCCGCGCATTGCCCCTGGCGCCTCCACGCCGCTGCTGCACCTCAACCGACCCGCGAGCGGCGCGCCGCTCGCTCGCCCGCTTTGCCGATGAGCGGAATTTTCGATCGCCTGGAAACGCGAGTTGCCCGCGAGTGGCAACACCGCGGACCGCTCGCATGGTCGCTGACGCCCCTTGCCTGCATGTTCGGCGCAGTTGCCGCGATGCGCCGCGCCGCATTCTCGCTCGGCTGGCTCAAGTCGGTGCGCGTCTGCGTGCCTGTGGTGGTGGTCGGCAACGTGACCGTTGGCGGCACCGGCAAGACGCCGACAGTGATCGCGCTAGTCGAAGCGTTGCGCGGCGTCGGCTTCAATCCTGGTGTCGTGTCGCGCGGTTACGGCACACGCGTGAAGACCCCGACGCCGGTGACGCCTGCATCGGCAGCAAGTGTCGGCGGCGACGAGCCACTGCTGATCTCGCGCCGCACCGGCGCGCCGGTATGGGTGTGCCCGGATCGCGTGGCAGCTGCGCAGGCGCTGTGCGCGGCGCACCGGGACGTCGACGTGATTGTCAGCGACGACGGCCTCCAGCACTACCGGCTCGCACGCGACGCCGAACTGGTCGTATTCGATCACCGGCTCGGCGGCAACGGTTTTCTGCTGCCGGCAGGACCGCTGCGCGAGCCGCTCTCGCGTCGTCGCGACGCCACGCTGATCAACGACCCGTACGCGAAAGCGCTGCCTGCGTGGCCGAACACCTTCTCGCTGCAACTCGCACCGGCCGACGCGTGGCATCTCGAGAATCCCGCGCTGCGCCGTCCGCTCGCGCAGTTCAGCGGCGAGCGGGTGCTGGCCGCCGCGGGCATCGGTGCGCCGGAACGTTTCTTCGCTACGCTGCGCGCCGCGGGCCTTGCGCCTGAAACTCGCGCGCTGCCGGATCACTACGCTTTCGAGCGCAATCCTTTCACCGACGCTGAAGCCGATGCCATCCTGATAACCGAAAAGGATGCGGTAAAATTAGGGTCCTGGCGCGACGCGCGCATCTGGGTCGTTCCCGTTGAAGCCGCGCTCGATCATCGCCTCATTGCATTAGTTGTGGAGAAAGTCCGTGGACGCTCGCCTGCTTGAAATTCTCGTCTGCCCGATCTGCAAGGGCCCGCTCAGCTACGATCGAGCCGCGCAGGAACTGATCTGCAACGCCGACAAGCTCGCGTATCCGATCCGCGACGGCATCCCCGTGATGCTGGTCGACGAGGCGCGTCAAACTGTCGAAGGCACGCCGGTCGACCTGAATCCGGGTTCGGTCGCCTAACGCGGGTCGGGCTAGCGAAGGGCATATCACGCAGACCGCGTTTTCGGTAAATGCAAGGCAGCAGGCAGCGCAAACCGCGCCGTGAGCGCGAATGCACGGCGGGCTGGTTTCTGTGCCCGTTGCATTGTCGATCTGCCACCGGTGATGTCGACTACGCGTTATCGGCCTTGTCTTGGGCTTTATCTCCTTCGCAAGCCGCGTTTGCTGGCTCACTCCCACTGGGTCCCTGCTCCCGTCCTCTCCACCCTTGCGCGCATCTCTCCGATGAATCACACCAACCCCGCCACGCCCCCGTTCATCGCCGTTGTGCCCGCGCGTCTGGCGTCGAGCCGATTACCCAACAAGCCGCTCGCCGATATCGGCGGTAAGCCGATGGTGGTGCGGGTCGCCGAACGCGCACGCGAGTCTGGCGCGCAGCAGGTGTTGATCGCGTCGGACGCGCAGTCGGTGCTCGATGCGGCGAGCGAGCATGGGTTCGACTCCGTGTTGACGCGCGCCGATCATCCGTCGGGGACGGACCGCCTTGCCGAGGTTGCGTCGCAATTCGGCTGGAGCGACGAGACGATCGTCGTCAATGTGCAAGGCGATGAACCGCTGATCGATCCGGCGCTCGTGTGCGGCGTCGCGTCGCACCTCGCGGCAAGAAACGACTGCGCGATCGCTACTGCCGCGCATCCGATCGTCGACGCGGCGGAGATTTTCAATCCAAACGTGGTCAAGGTCGTGCTCGATGCGCGCGGCGTGGCACTGTACTTCTCTCGCGCGCCGATTCCCTGGGCACGCGACGCTTATCAGCCGCACTGGCCCGACGTCGCGTTGATGCCCGTGCCGCCCGCGCCCGCGGTGGTTCATCGGCACATCGGGCTGTATGCGTATCGCGCCAAGTTCCTGCGCACGTATCCCGATCTCGCGATCTCGCCTATCGAACAGGTCGAAGCGCTCGAGCAATTGCGCGCGATGTGGCACGGCGAGCGTATCGCGGTCCTGATCACGCCCGAGGTGCCGCTTCCGGGCGTGGACACGCCCGCGGATCTGGCGCGCGTGCGGGCTTTATTCGGGTCTTGAGCGCAAAAACCCATGGCATAATCGGACGCTTGTGCGCGCCTCCCGTTTTATTCGCGAGAGCCTGGGTTTGCCCGGTCGCGCCGTGTGTGTTTCTTGCAGCGCCGTCTTCGACGTGCAGCGCGGGACCAGACGGTAGCCGACGCGGGTCCCTCGCCCTCGTGGGATGCCTGCAGCGCCCCAAAGAATTCACATAGATCTGGAGATACACATGCGTTTGATCCTTTTGGGTGCGCCCGGCGCGGGTAAAGGCACTCAGGCAAACTTCATCAAGGAAAAATTCGGCATTCCGCAAATTTCCACCGGTGACATGCTGCGCGCGGCCGTCAAAGCTGGCACGCCGCTCGGCCTGGAAGCAAAGCGCTTTATGGACGCAGGTGAACTGGTCACAGACGAACTGATCATCAACCTGGTGAAAGAGCGTCTGCAACAACCGGACTGCGCCAACGGCTATCTGTTCGACGGCTTTCCGCGCACCATTCCGCAAGCTGAGGCGATGAAGCAGGCAGGCGTCGCAATCGACTACGTGCTGGAAATCGACGTGCCGTTCGACGAGATCATCGTACGTATGAGCGGCCGCCGCTCGCACGCGGCGTCGGGCCGCACATATCACGTCAAGTTCAACCCGCCGAAGGTCGAAGGAATCGACGACGTCACCGGCGAGCCGCTGATCCAGCGCGAGGACGACAAGGAAGAAACGGTCAAGAAGCGTCTGCAAGTGTATGAAGCGCAGACCAAGCCGTTGATCGACTATTACAACGGTTGGGCGAAAAACGGCGACGCAAGCACGCCGCTGCGGGCGCCGCAATACCGTCGCATTTCGGGCCTCGGCACCGTCGAGGAAATCCGCGACCGCGTGTTCGACGCGCTGAAGTAATCGGCCCCGTAGCATCCGCTGACAAAGAAAACCCGCCCCTTTCGGCGGGTTTTTTATTGCGTTTCCGCACGGACGTTTTTATTTGATCTCCGCCCATTGCGTTGTGGGATTATCAATAATTGAAAGCCGATCCAATCTGACTTACCTACCATATCGAGCAAAGGAGGAAACATGGAGATTCGCGACAACGTATTCCTGATTACCGGCGGTGCATCGGGTCTCGGGGCCGCCACCGCGCGCCTTCTCGCGGAGAACGGCGGCAAGGTCGTGCTAGCCGACCTCAATCAGGATGCCGGCGAGGCCCTTGCCAAAGAACTCGGCGGCATTTTCGTCAAATGCGACGTGAGCCGCGAAGACGACGCGACGCAAGCAGTTGCCGCTGCAACGAAGCTGGGCATGCTGCGCGGCCTCGTGAATTGCGCGGGCGTTGCGCCCGCCGTCAAAACAGTCGGCAAAGACGGCCCGCATCCGCTCGACTCGTTCACGCGCACGATCTCGATCAACCTGATCGGCACGTTCAACATGATCCGGCTCGCGGCTACGGCCATGTCGAAGAACGAGCCGAACGCGAACGGCGAACGCGGCGTGATCATCAATACGGCCTCGGTCGCCGCATACGACGGTCAGATCGGTCAGGCGGCTTACGCGGCGTCGAAGGGCGGCGTGGTCGGCATGACCCTGCCTATCGCGCGCGACCTGTCGCGCAATGCGATCCGCGTCATGACAATCGCGCCGGGCATCTTCGAAACGCCGATGCTGCTCGGCATGCCGCAAGAGGTGCAGGACGCGCTCGGCGCAATGGTGCCGTTCCCGCCGCGCCTCGGAAAGCCGGCGGAATACGCAATGCTTGCCAAGCAGATTTTCGATAATCCGATGCTCAATGGCGAAGTGATCCGTCTTGACGGCGCCATTCGCATGCAGCCGAAGTAACAACCGCCTGCGCCACGAATTCCGGCGGCGATAACAAAAAACGCCTGCACATGACGCATGTGCAGGCGTTTTATTTTGAAGCGCTCGCGAGCGCCGTTCGCTATTTGCTACCTGCTAGTCGCGATCATTATGCTGCGTGCGCTGACGCAGTTCCTGCAATTGCGACTCGACGACCGTGGCGTCTTCGGCATCCGGGCGCTCGCCCAGATAGCGTTCGAGGTCTTCGAGTGCCGGGCGCAGATAGTCGAGGCGCGCGTACGCGAATCCGCGGTCGCGAATCTCTTCGATACTCTCGGGCAGCAATATAGCGAGGCGCTGCTGGACGGCAAGCAGGCGCTGCCAGCGCTCCGTCTGCAGATACGTGGACTTCAGATTGCGCAACATACGCGCGATGATTTCGCGTCGTGTGGCCGGCTGCAGCAGCATGCGCAGCGCTCTGCTCACCGATTCTCCAGCCGAAGCGACATACGGCTCCAGCATGTCGACCATTTCCGACTCTGACAGCGAATGTCCGCTGGTGGGATCGAGCATCACGTCGCCGTCAGGTGTCGTTACGCGTAGCAGGAAGTGTCCGGGAAACGACACGCCGCGCGCCGGGATGCCAACCTGCTCCGCCATCTCCAGATACAGGACGGCCAGCGAAATCGGAATGCCGCGGCGACGCTTGAGCACAGCGTTCAGGTGGCTGTTGTCCGGGTCGTAATAGTCGTTCAGATTGCTCGCGAATCCGAGCTCGCGGAAGAAAAACCGGTTGAGCACGCCGACCTTTTGACGGATATCGGCGTCCTCCGGCATGCGGCGCTGCAGGCGCACCACGAGTTCGTCGATCTCGGCCAGCGTGCCTTGCAAGTCGAGGTCGGGGTAAGCATCTTGCGCGAGCGAGAGCGCCGCCTCGGTCAGCGGCAAGCTTTCGTCTTCTGCGACGAGCGTGCTGAAATAGTCGAGAACCCGCGTCATCGTAATCACTTCACTCGCCTTTTGAAATACGCGTATTTGAAGCCCATCAGCCAAAGCATACCGAAATATAGCGCGGCGAACAGCACGAGGCAGGCGCCCAGCAGCGCGATACGGTCGATCGGCCGGTCATGCATGCCGATCCAGTCGAAGCTCTGAGCGAGCCAATGCATCAGGCCGGCCAGCACGAGGCACGCACCGAGCAACTGCACAAAAAACTTGAGCCAGCCGCTCGACGGCATATAGATGCCGCGCTTGCGCAACCCGAGAAACAGCAACAGCGCGTTGCCGCAAGCCCCGAGCCCGACACTCAGCGTGAGCCCTGCATGCGAGAAGATCGGCACGAACACATAGTTGCTCAACTGCGTGAGGACCAGCACGCCGATGCCGATTTTCACCGGCGTCTTGATGTCCTGCTTCGCGTAAAAGCCCGGCGCGAGAATCTTGATCAGAATCAGGCCGATCAGGCCAACGCCGTAGGCGGCAAGCGCACGCCCCACCATGACGACCGAGTTGCCGTCGAACTTGCCATAGTGAAACAGCGTGGCCGTCAACGGCTCGGCGAAGAAGAAGAGCGCGACTGCGCTTGGCGCGGCCAGCAGGAACGTGACGCGCAAGCCCCAGTCGAGCAGCGACGAATATTCGTGAGGGTCGGCGTCGACATGCGCCTTCGAGAGACTCGGCAGCAGGATCGTGCCAAGCGCCACCCCGAGCAACGCGGTTGGGAACTCCATCAGCCGGTCGGCGTAGTTGATCCACGAGACGGCGCCCGGCCCGATGCGCGACGCGATGTTCGTGTTGATGATGAGGCTGATCTGCGCGACGGACACGGCGAACATCGCCGGCACCATCTTCGAAAGCACGCGCTTCACGCCGCGATGCGCAAGCGCGCGAACCGGATTGAGGCCGATGCGCGGCACCATGTCGATCTTTTTCAGACCGGGCAACTGCACGAGGAACTGCAACAGACCGCCCACGATCACGGCCCACGCGAGCGCATAGACCGGCGTGTGCATTCGCGGCGCAAAGAACACCGCGGCGACGATGAACGCGACGTTGAGCAAAACCGGCGCGAACGCGGGCAGCGAAAAGTTCTTGTACGTGTTCAGAACGCTCGACGCGAGAGACGTGAGCGAAATGAAGATGATGTACGGGAACATGATGCGGGTCATCGTGACCGCGAGCGCGTAGGCCTGGCCTTCGTGAGCGAGACCCGAGGCAACCACGAATACGACGCCCGACGCGCCCAGGACGCCGATCAGCGACAGCACGGCGAGCGCCCAGGCGAGCACCGTCGAAGTAGCGTCGACGAGCGCCTTGGTGGCGTCGTGCCCCTGCTGATTCTTGAACTCGGCGAGGATCGGCACGAAGGCCTGCGAGAACGCGCCTTCGGCGGAAATGCGGCGCAGCAGATTCGGAATTCGGAAGGCGACGTAGAACGCGTCAGTGTATTGACTGGCGCCGAACGCGCGGGCGATCAGCGTTTCGCGGGCCAGTCCGGTCACGCGCGACAACAGCGTGAAGCCGCTGACCGTCAGCAGGGCTCGGAATAGATTCATGGGGCGCCTATTATAAGGGTGCCGCAGATGCGGACGACGAGCCGGAAGCGATTCGGACCGATTTACCCGGCAGACGTTCGCGGCGCGGCGGCGAATTGCGTCGTTTTTTGTTGCCTCGCCCACGGGCGGTTGCAAATGAACTTGCGTCCGCGGACAGCGTTGGGGCCTCGGGTCACGGAGATCCTGCCGACCAAGGCGCGGCACGCAGGCAGCGCATTCCCGTTGCCACGTCCATGATTTTGTTGCTATAATCGCCGGTTTCGAAGCTCGCTCAGTTCGCGGACGGCTTCCGGATAGGGCTGAGGCTGGCACCAGGTTATCTGCTACCAGTCTGCAATACGCCGGAACATGGCGCCGCAAACATCGGCCCGCCTTCGCGTAGTTCGACCGTTTTTCGACACTTTTGCGCTCTTGGGCAATCGCTTCCAAGAGTTCGGATCTAAAAGCAGCGCCTCACCACTTGAAGGTCAGGTACTGGAAACAGGAACAGGATAAGGAACCGTCATGGCTAACTCCGCACAAGCACGCAAGCGCGCCCGCCAGGCCGCCAAGGCAAACTCGCACAACTCGGCACTGCGCTCGAAGTTCCGCACGGCTATCAAGGCAGTGCGCAAGGCGATCGACGCCGGCGACAAGGCTAAGGCCGCTGAAATCTTCCAGGCATCGTCGAAGACCATCGACATCATCGCCGACAAGAAAATCGTTCACAAAAACAAGGCAGCTCGCCATAAGAGCCGCCTCGCCGCAGCCATCAAGGGTCTGCAGGCGTCCGCAGCACAGTAATTCCGGTCAGCCCGCTTCGGCAGGCTACCTCCTGTTTCCGCTGCGCATGAAAGCCCGCTTTGGCGGGCTTTTTTGTTGGCTGCGCGAGACTAGAGAAGGGCTCGCGGCTCTGCCGCCGCACCGGCACAAAAAAACCCGCGAGCAGCGGGTTTTTTGCATTCTGAAAAGCCAGCGCAGCGCGCCTCAAATGAAGTGTCGTTTGGTTTGCGGCGGCGGAGCATGCTCGAGTTCGAGTTCGCACGCTTCGGTCACCACTAGGTCGTTGTCTTTCGCGAAGTTCATGACGAAGTCGAACGCCATGGGTTCGATGTCCCGCAAGCGCGAATCGAGAATCACGCACTTGAGGTCGCCAATCATGGTTGGCCGGACGTACACCGAGTACTGCATGTAGGCGTGCGGACCTTTCCGCGCGCCCGGCCCGAAAGATGACATCACACCCGCGAGCCGCTCCGACCAGTCGCTCGGCCGGAATTTCTTTCCCGTCGACGTGATGCCCTGAATGAAATATTCGGTTGGAGCTGCTTCGGCCATGTAGGAATACCTGTGTGACTGCCCAGCGGACGACGGCGACAGCAAGCGATAAAACGGATTTTGAAACCCTGAGCCTCGCGTGTGAGCCGCTCCAGAGCGCCGCGCCGGCGGAGACCGTGAGGCGGGCTGAGCCGCTGTGAGCACGTGGAGACGGCGCACCGCGAACTGCCCTTCCGAACCGCGCGAGCCATACGAGCCGTGCCCCCGCCGAAGCGAAGCACCGGCCTGCTGGGCCTTGGAATAACCCGCAGATTATAGCGCAGCAGGCCTTTTTCCGCACTGCACACAAGCTCGTTCACACAGCACACCGAACCTTTCAAAGCGCTTTTCCGGCCTTTTCGCCGACTCGTCAAACGAGGCGAAATCCTTTATGCTGCATTGAGTTACCACATAACGACGGCGGCGCCGTCCGGCAATCCTGCCGGGTGAGACCGCCGTATTTGTTTCATGACCGCCAAGAAAATTCGCCACTATCTGCAGTTCAAGGATTTCTCGCTAGACGACTACGAGTACGTGCTGGAGCGCGCGCGAATTCTGAAGCGCAAGTTCAAGAACTACGAGACTTACCATCCGCTGCACGACCGCACGCTGGCGATGATCTTCGAAAAGAATTCGACTCGCACACGCCTCTCGTTCGAAGCCGGTATTTTCCAGTTGGGCGGCCATGCCGTCTTCATGAGCACGCGCGACACGCAGTTGGGTCGCGGCGAACCGATCGAAGACGCAGCGCAAGTGATCTCGCGCATGGTCGATATCATCATGATCCGCACGTTCGGTCAGGACATTATTCAGCGCTTTGCCGAAAATTCGCGCGTGCCGGTGATCAACGGTCTCACAAACGAATATCACCCGTGCCAGGTGCTGGCCGACATTTTCACGTACTTCGAGCATCGCGGTCCGATTCGCGGCAAAACGGTTGCGTGGGTCGGGGACGCCAATAACATGCTGTACACATGGATTGAAGCTGCGCAGATTCTCGGCTTCAAGCTGCGCCTGTCCACGCCGCCGGGCTACAAGCTCGACCGCGCGTTGGTCGCAGCGGAGAGCGCGCCGTTCTTCCAGGAGTTCGACGATCCGAACGAAGCTTGTGCAGGTGCCGATCTCGTCACCACCGACGTGTGGACCAGCATGGGCTTCGAAGCGGAAAACGAAGCGCGCAAGAAGGCCTTTGCCGACTGGTGCGTCGACGCGGAGATGATGTCGCGCGCCAATGCGGACGCCCTCTTCATGCACTGCCTGCCAGCCCACCGCGGCGAAGAGGTGAGCGCGGAAGTGATCGACGGCCCGCAAAGCGTCGTATGGGACGAGGCCGAAAACCGTCTCCACGTGCAGAAGGCGTTGATGGAATATCTGCTGCTGGGCAAGCTCAATCACTGAGCCGACCGCTTTGCAGCCACTGCGTGAGGCGCGGCCGGGCGTCGACTGAGCGGCAAGGCATCGGCGCCGGGGCCTCGCACAGCACCCAATGCGCCGCTGCACTTCCAGTCGACAATCAGGCCGCAAGTGAGCGCGCAAATGCGCCGCCACTCTGCGCAGAAGCCGCAAAATGCGGCCACGCAGCCGTTTAGTGTCAAAATAGTTGTTTTCCGCGCTCCGGGACCGCCGGTGCGCCTTGTTTTCCCGCTTTTTCCAGCTACGAGTTCACCATGAGCGATATCAAGAAAGTCGTGCTCGCCTATTCGGGCGGCCTCGACACCTCCGTCATCCTGAAGTGGTTGCAGGACAACTACGACGCCGAAGTCGTCACGTTCACGGCCGACATCGGCCAGGGCGAAGAGCTGGAACCGGCGCGCAAGAAGGCACTGCAACTCGGCATCAAGCAGGAAAACATCTTCATTGAAGACCTGCGCGAAGAATTCGTGCGCGACTTCGTGTTCCCGATGTTCCGCGCGAACACGATTTACGAAGGCGAGTATCTGCTGGGCACGTCGATCGCGCGTCCGCTGATTGCCAAGCGTCAGATCGAAATCGCGCGCGCCACCGGCGCGGAGGCGGTATCGCATGGCGCAACCGGAAAGGGCAACGACCAGGTTCGGTTCGAACTCGGCTACTACGCGCTCGAGCCGGGCATCAAGGTGATCGCGCCGTGGCGTGAATGGGATCTGTTGTCACGCGAAAAGCTGCTCGCGTATGCGGAAAAAGCTGGCATTCCGATCGAAATGAAGCACAAGCAAGGCGGCGCGCCGTATTCGATGGACGCGAACCTGTTGCACATCTCGTTCGAAGGCCGTCATCTGGAAGACCCGAAAGCGGAAGCCGAAGCCGACATGTGGCGTTGGACCGTGTCGCCCGAACAGGCGCCGGATCAGGCCGAATACGTCGATATCGAATACGAGCACGGCGACCCGGTCGCGCTGAACGGCAAGCGCCTCTCGGCGGCGGAAATGCTCACCGAGTTGAACCGTCTCGGCGGCAAGCACGGCATCGGCCGTCTCGACCTGGTGGAAAACCGCTATGTCGGCATGAAGTCGCGCGGCTGCTATGAAACGCCGGGCGGCACGATCATGTTGAAGGCGCACCGCGGCATCGAGTCGATTACGCTCGACCGTGAAGTCGCGCACCTGAAAGACGACCTGATGGCCCGCTACGCGTCGCTGATTTATAACGGCTACTGGTGGAGCCCGGAGCGTCGCGCGATTCAGGTGCTGATCGACCACACGCAGGAGAAAGTCAACGGCTGGGTGCGCCTGAAGCTGTACAAGGGCAGCGTGTCGGTGGTCGCTCGCGATTCGAAGGAAACGCTGTTCGACAAGACCATTGCAACGTTCGACGACGACGGCGGCGCCTACAACCAGGCCGACGCCGGCGGCTTCATCAAGCTGAACGCTTTGCGTATGCGCATCGCGGAGAACGCCCGCCGTCAGCGCGGCTAAGCCAGAAGCTTCGGCAAGGGCCACTTCGCGCCGTGTGAAGTTCAGCGCCGAGACATGCACTCGGCGCGGCGCACGGTAGCGGACGGCGACGACCTGAGCCGCGATCGACGCATGATGCGCTGAAAGCGCGGCTGACGCCGCAACGCAGACATACAAAAAGGCGCCGGGGCCAAAAAGCCCCGGCGCCTTTATTTTTTCCTTACCGTCAGACGGTTAGCGGCTTGTCAGTCCGGCTCACGCCGGCCATTAGGCTCGGCGACGCGCCGCCCGCAATCACACGCAAACGGGCTCGGCTTCCAGTTCGACGCCAAATCTCGCCTGCACATCGCGTTGAATTGCTCGTGCAAGCGCCAGCACATCTGCCCCGCTCGCACCACCGCGATTGACCAGCACCAGCGCCTGGCGCTCGTGAACGCCGGCGGCGCCCAGCGCACGGCCCTTCCACCCGCAACGGTCGATCATCCACCCTGCCGCAAGTTTCACGCGCCCGTCGGGCTGCGCGTACGAAATCACGTCCGGCTCGCTGCTTTTCAGCGCTTCGAACTGCGCGGCGTCTATCACCGGATTCTTGAAGAAGCTCCCTGCGTTACCCAGTTCAAGCGGATCCGGCAACTTGGCGCGCCGCACCGCGACGACGGCGTCGAAGATCGCCTTTGCGTCGGGCTGTTCGCCATTGGCGGCATAACCGTTCGCGGCGAGTTCACGCGCCAGGTCTGCATAACCCGCGCGCGGTTGCCACGCCTTCGGCAAGCGGAAAACGACCGACGTGATCACGAAACGATCGCGCCCTTCGCGCTTGAAAAAGCTGTCGCGGTAGCCAAACGCGCAGGCGTGCGCATCGAACTCGACCGTCTTACCCGACGCAAGCTCGACGGCCCGCAGCGACGCGAAGCGCTCGCACATCTCGAGGCCGTACGCGCCGATGTTCTGGATCGGCGCCGCGCCCACCGTCCCGGGAATCAGCGCAAGATTTTCGAGACCGGGTAGCCCTTGAGCGAGAGTCCACGCAACAAAGTCGTGCCACGGTTCGCCGGCCGCCGCTTCGACA
Organism: Paraburkholderia caledonica; assembly: GCF_000383275.1. Classification (NCBI taxonomy): domain Bacteria; kingdom Pseudomonadati; phylum Pseudomonadota; class Betaproteobacteria; order Burkholderiales; family Burkholderiaceae; genus Paraburkholderia; species Paraburkholderia caledonica. The sequence goes on from NZ_KB911040.1 coordinate 233,286, forward strand.
TACACGGCGTCGGCGTCTTCGCGCACGATCCGGCGCCCGCGCAAGGCCACAAGCAGCACCAGTCCAGCGAAGTCGTCTGTCAGCACGACATTGCTGCCGCCGCCGAGCACGAGACGCGGTAAGCCGGCCGCGCGCGGGTCGCGCACCGCGGCGAGCAATTGCGCTTCGCGCTCGATGCGGCAAGCCCACTGCGAGCGGACATCGAAGCCGAAAGTGTTGTGGGCCTTGAGCGGATAGCCGGCAACGAACTCGGCGGAATCGGTGTGAGACATTGGATGAGAACTATCGGGCGACGAGCCGAAAACGGCTTCGGGCTGCGGCCGCGCGGCGGCCTTAGGCAAATGGGGGCGGCGTCGGTAAAATGACATCGGTCCGTGATTATAGCGAGTGCCGCACGACGAGCCGACCGGCTGCGTCGCGCACCGCCGCACTATTGGGAGAATGCAATGCCATCGTTTGACGTCGTCTGCGAAGCGAACATGATCGAAGTCAAGAACGCGATCGAGCAGTCCAACAAGGAAATCTCAACCCGCTTCGACTTCAAAGGGTCCGACGCGCGCGTCGAACACAAGGAAAACGAAATCACCGCCTATGCGGACGATGACTTCAAGCTCGGCCAGGTGAAAGACGTGCTGCTGTCGAAAATGGCGAAGCGCAACGTGGACGTGCGCTTTCTCGACTACGGCAAGATCGAGAAAATCGGCGGCGACAAGGTCAAGCAGGTCATCAAGATCAAGAAAGGCGTGTCCGGCGATCTGTCGAAGAAAATCGTGCGACTCGTGAAAGACAGCAAGATCAAGGTTCAGGCGAGCATTCAGGGCGACGCGGTTCGCGTCACCGGAACAAAGCGCGACGATTTGCAAAGCGTGATCGCAATGCTGCGCAAGGACGTGACCGACACGCCGCTCGACTTCAACAACTTCCGCGACTGAGCGTTTGTTCAAGAAGCGCCACGGCGCGTAAGCCATGGCGGGCGCTGCAGCGGCGGGCGCATTGCAAACGCAGGCAACAGTTGCAAAGGCATCGCACCCGCAGCACGCAGCCGCGCGCGGCCGCAACCCAGCCGCTCAACGATCCTCGCCTGCCCCCGCGCCGGCAGCCGCAGCCGCCTTTTTCTTGTCGCCGATGCGGCTTTCCTCGCCGCGCATCAGCTTGGCGATGTTGCCGCGATGACGCCACACGAGCAGCGAGCTCATCACGACAATGGCCAGCGCAATGATGTGCGGCCCGAACAGGAAGCCGTCGAAGATCGGCGCGAATACTGCCGCCGCCAAGGCGGCGAGCGACGAATAGCGCGTGAAGAACGCCACGATCAGCCACGTCAGCAGCGTTGCCACGCCGAGGATCGGGTTGATCGCGAGCAGCACACCGGCCGCCGTTGCCACGCCCTTGCCGCCCTTGAAGCGGAAGAACACCGGATACAGGTGGCCCAGGAACACGGCGACGCACGCAATCGCCACTGACGTATCGTCGAGCCCGTAATGGGCGCCGAAATGCACGACGAACCACACCGGCAGCCAGCCTTTGAAGGCGTCGCCGATCAACGTCAGGATCGCGGCCTTCTTGCTGCCGCTGCGCAATACATTCGTCGCACCGGGGTTGCCCGAGCCGTAGGAGCGCGGGTCGTCGAGCCCCATCGCGGCGCTCACGATCACGGCGAACGACACCGAACCGATCAGGTAGGCAACGACAGCAACGATCAGGTTTTGCATCTGTGACTCTTAAAAGGATCGGCGGTCTGCAACTGGATACCTCAACCGCTCGGGGAACGAAAATCGCAACGGAACGTGACGCAATGCAGCGGACCAAAGAGGCGGACCGAGCGGCGCACATTCTACCGAACGCGCGCTCGCTACGAACATTCAAGCAAACGTCAATCGACGCTCGCGCACTGCACCGGCTTCGCTGCCAGCAGGTCGGTGAGCACCTTCGGCTCGATGCTGATGAGAAAGCCGCGCCGGCCACCGTTCAGCCAGATTCTGTCCATCTCGAGAATGCTCGACTCCACGTACACTGGCATCTGCTTGCGCGTGCCGAACGGCGAGGTTCCGCCGATCAGATAGCCGGAATGACGATTCGCCACCTCGGGCTTGCACGGCTCGACGCGCTTCGCGCCAATCTGCCGCGCGAGGTTCTTGGTACTGACAGTACGGTCGCCATGCATGAGGACGATGAGTGGCTTGGCATGCTCGTCTTCCATGACGAGCGTTTTCACCACATGATGTTCGTCCACACCCAGCTGGCGCGCCGATTCACCTGTGCCGCCATGCTCGACATAATCGTATGGATGCTCGCCGAAAACGACGCCGTGACGGCGCAGGAACTGCGTGGCAGGCGTTTCGGATACGTGTCTGGATTTGCTCATCGGCGCATTGTAATGGCGAGTTTGCACAACGGCTATTTGCCGAATGGTCAATTGTGCGGCTCGATGCATTGTGGCACGATCGTTCGAAAATCTTCCGGCGCGATGCACGCCGGGCACGCAATCGCATTCAGGAGACGCCCTTGAGTACCGCTTCGCCTTTACGCTCCAGGATCGACGTTCCCGCTCTGCTGGCCGCCCTGCCCGCGCGCATCTCCGATATTCCCGCGCTGGCGGCCGGGCGCGATCCGCAACACGTCGCGTTGATCGAGGACGGACGCCGTCTCACCAACGCCCAACTGGTTCAGGCCGTCGAAGCCACCGCTGCATTGCTTCGCGATTGGGGCGTGCGTGGCGGCGACCGGGTCATGATCGTGGCGGAAAACAGCATCGCGCAGATCGTGCTGCTCTTCGCGACCGCGCGGCTCGATGCCTGGGCGCTCGTGTCGAATGCGCGCCTGTCGGCGTCCGAACTTGACGCGATTCGCGCGCACGCGCAGCCGCGCGTGACGGCCTACGTGGTGGAAAGCTCAGCCGATGCCGGTCAGCACGCGCAGCGTCATGGAGCAAGCGCAGCGCCAGACGTCGCGCCGGGTATCGGCGCGTGGTCTTTCACGGTGGACACGTTCGCGCAAGCCGAACCGGTGGAAGCCGCGAACGACCGCCAATGCGCGGCGCTCATTTACACGACCGGCACGACCGGCGCGCCAAAGGGCGTGATGCTGTCGCATCGCAATCTGCTGTTCATCGCCGCGGTATCGAGCCGCCTGCGCCAGGTCCGTCCCGACGATGTCGTCTACGCCGTGCTGCCGATCTCGCATGTGTACGGCTTTGCGTCTGTGTGTCTCGGCAGCCTGTACGCTGGCGCGACCTTGCGCCTCGCGCCGCGCTTCGCGCCGGGAGCGGTGCGGCGCGCGCTTGCCGACGAACGCGTGTCGATTTTCCAGGGCGTGCCGGCCATGCATGCGAAATTGATCGAACATTTGCAGACGCACGGGCATGCGTGGCACGCGCCGCATCTGCGCTTCATCTATTCAGGAGGCTCGCCGCTCGACGCCGCGCTGAAAGCGCACGTCGAAAGCGTCTACGGTCTGCCGCTGCATAACGGCTATGGCATGACGGAGAGCAGTCCCACGGTTTCACAGACCATGCTCGACGCGCCGCGCCGCGACTGCTCGGTGGGCGAGGTCATTCCGGGCGTCGAAGTGCGTTTCGTCGGCCTCGACGGCGCCGATGTCGCGGTCGGCGAAACCGGCGAGCTATGGGTGCGCGGCCCCAACGTGATGCTTGGCTACTATCGCAACCCGCAGCAAACGCGCGCCGCCGTGACCCAGGACGGCTGGCTGAAAACCGGCGACCTGGCGCGGCAGGACGCCGACGGCGCGCTGCATATCGTCGGACGCAGCAAGGATTTGATCATTCGCTCCGGCTTCAACGTGTATCCCGCCGAGGTCGAGCACGTGCTCAACGCGCATCCGCAGGTCGTTCAGTCGGCGGTGATCGGACGCCCTGTCGAGGGCAACGAAGAGGTTATCGCGTTCGTCGAACTGGCGGCAAATGCAAGCGTGACGCCGGCTGAACTGACTGCCTGGTGCGTCGAGCGCCTCGCGCCCTACAAGCGGCCCGCCGAAGTGAAGGTGCTTGCCGCGTTACCGGCTGCATCGACGGGGAAGATTCTCAAGCACCGGTTGCGCGAATTCCTCTGAAGCCGCAACGGACGACAGCGACAGCGGCAACGGCCGGCGCATAACCACGTTCATCCACGCGGATGATGCTGCGCATGCAGCGACTTCAGCCGCTCGCGCGCCACGTGGGTATAGATCTGCGTGGTCGAAATGTCGGTGTGCCCAAGCAGCAATTGCACCACGCGCAAGTCGGCGCCGTGATTGAGCAGATGCGTTGCAAACGCATGCCGCAACGTGTGCGGCGACAACGGCGCGTGCACACCGGCCACCGCCGCATGTCGCTTGATGATGTTCCAGAACTGCTGGCGCGTCATGCCCTCGGCACGGCTCGTGACAAACAGCGCGTCTGCCGCGCGCGGGCCGAGCAGCGCCGGTCGTGCGTCGCGCAGGTAGCGCTCGATCCAGCCGTGCGCCTCTTCGCCGAACGGAATCAGCCGCTCTTTCGAGCCCTTACCCATTACGCGAACCACGCCTTCGTTCAGACCGACTTCCACCGTCTTCAGCGTGACGAGTTCGGTAACACGCAAGCCGCTCGCGTACATGAGTTCGAGCATCGTGCGATCGCGCAGACCCAGGGCGGTTTCGATGTCCGGCGCGCCGAGCAACGCCTCGACTTGCGCTTCGCTGAGCGTCGACGGAAAACGCGGCGGTTGTTTCGCCGAACGAATGCGCAACGTCGGATCGACTTTCGCGCGATGCTCGCGCACGGCCCACCCGTAGTAGCGTCGAAACACCGAGAGTCGCCGATTCGCCGACGTCGATTTGTCTTTTTGACGCGCGGCGCTGTACGCGTTCAGATCGGCCTCGCTGGCGGTGTCGAGCGACGCGTTGCGCGTTTGCGCGAGCCATTCGCTAAAGAGACGCAGGTCGCGGCGGTATGCGTCGAGCGTGTTCCGCGACAGACCGTGTTCGAGCCAGAGCGCGTCGCAGAATGCGTCGATCGACGCGGAACTCGTCGCGAACAAAGGCGACGATAGCGGCGAAGGCGGTTGCGCGCTCGCGTCTTCAACCAGGGTATCGCTCATGCGTAGGGAAGGCCTTCATGCGTCAGCAGCCAACGCTTGACGTTGCGAAAGAAACCGTCTTCGGCGTGATGCGCGAATCCGCCGATGCCGCTCGAACTCACCACGCGATGACATGGAATGACAATGGGAAAGTAGTTGGCGCCGCACGCCTGGCCGACCGCGCGCGGCACACTGCCGAGTTGCCGGGCAAGCTGGCCGTAGGTCACCACGGCACCCGGCGGAATCTCGCAAATTGCCTGCCACACGCGTCGCTGGAAAGCGGTGCCGACCGGAGCGAGCGGCAGTTCGAATGTCGCCGACGCCTCGCTGAAATACCGCTCGATCTGCTCGACCACCTGTCGCGCCAACGGCGTGTCAGGCGCGACGTTCTGCATCGACTCGGGCAAATAGACGATCTCGCGCACAGCCTCGCCTTCCAGGCGAATGCCGACCTTGCCGAACGGCGCGTCGATCACTGCGTTGAACATGGCGCCTCCTGACTCGCGCGACGATGATTCGAGACATACAACAGACTCGCGGATTGCCGATACTTTACGCCGCTTTTCATGCCGCTTCGAGCGCCCATTGCACGTGCTCGCGCACCACGTGAGAAGAATCGTCGGCGCGGCGCTCGAGCGCCTCTACGATCGCCTTGCGGGCGTCCGCACTCAAACTCTCGCGCGGCGCACGCAGCGCATTGCCCATGCCCACGGCAAGATTGCGCAGCCAGCTTTCGTAGCCGATACGGCGGATCGCACTGCCCTGCATGCGCGTGTCGAACTCGTCCGCGCTCCAGCTGAACAGTTCCACCAGCGACGCGCGATCGAGCCCGTGCCGCACGTCGAAATCGGCGACCGGCGCAGCCTGCGCGAACTTGTTCCACGGACACACGAGCTGGCAATCGTCGCAGCCATAAACACGATTGCCGATCAGCGGTCGCATGTCGACGGGAATGCTGCCCTTCAGTTCGATGGTCAGATAAGAGATGCACAAGCGGGCATCCACCTTGTAAGGCGCGACGATCGCGCCTGTCGGACACGCGCCGATGCAGCGCGCGCAACTGCCGCAATGCGAGCCCGGCGTTTCAGGCGCGTGCTCGGGCGACGTCTCGGCGTCGGTCGGCAAAGGCACATCGACATAAATTTCGCCAAGGAAGAACAGTGAACCCGCATCGCGTTGCAGCAGCAGCGTATGTTTGCCGCGCCAGCCGATGCCGGCCTTTTGCGCAAGCTCCACTTCGAGCACCGGCGCGGAGTCGGTGAACACGCGATAACCGAACGCGCCGATCTCCGCCTGAATTTTCTCTGACAGATGTTGCAGACGGTTACGCATCACCTTGTGATAGTCGCGGCCGCGCGCATAAATCGACACCACCGCGGCCGACGGATCGGCCAGCCGCGCATGCTCGACAGCCCGCCAGTCCTCGCTGAGCGGCGCTTCCTGCGGTTCGCTTTCGCCCGGCTTTCCGCTCATTGCATGGGCGGGCAAATAGGCGATGCGAGCGGTAATCACACGTAGCGTGCCGGCCACAAGCTCGGCAGGCCGCGCGCGTTTCATACCGTGTTTCGCCATATAATCCATCTCGCCGTGGCACCCCGCTTCCAGCCAGGCTGCAAGCGGCGCTTCGGCAGCGGAGAGATCGGTGTCGCTAATGCCGATCGCCCCGAAACCCAGTTCACGGCCCCACGTCTTGATGTTTCGCGCGAGCGCATGCAGCGCCGCTTCATCGAATTGACGCTCGGCGCGCGCCTCGTCGCAAGACGTCGGCGCATTGGGCGCAGGGGACACGGGAGACTCCGGACTTCGGTTCATCACGCCATTTTACGAGAATGCCTGACCATCCCGATCGCGCGATCGCGCCGCCCGCCGAAGTTCTGCTCGAACGCGCCTTCGCGTTCGCGGACGAAGCCGCCACGCTCGCATTCGGCGAGCGCTTCGCACGGGCCATCGAAAGCGTCGCCGTCGCGGCGCAAGGCCAGGTCAGCGGCCAGGCTGCTCAGGCATTCCACGGTTTACAAGTACAACTGGTCGGCGATCTCGGCGCCGGCAAAACCACACTCGTGCGCGCCACGTTGCGCGGCCTCGGTCACACGGGCCGCGTGCGCAGTCCCACGTACACGCTCGTCGAGCCCTACGTGCTCGAGCGACCCACCGGGGAACTCGCGCTTTATCACTTCGATCTGTACAGATTCACCGATCCGGCCGAATGGGCCGACGCCGGCTTTCGCGAGTATTTCGACAGCGGCGCGGTCTGCCTCGTCGAATGGCCACAACGCGCGGGGCGTCTTCTCGGCATGCCGGATCTCGTCTTCTCGCTCGACCTGGATAGCGAGGGCGACGGCCGCGTACTCGTCGCACGGGCATACAGCGAAACAGGAAAGGCATGTCTCGAAAGATGTTGATCAAACCGTTCCGCTCGATCGAATCAGCGGCCACCGCAACGCATAACTGGCGGCGCCGGCAGATTCTGTGCGCGGGCGCATCCACGCTTGTGCTCGGTCTCGTCGCACCGCGTCTTGCACTCGCCAGCTCGGTGCTCGGCGTGCGCGTATGGCCCGCGCGCGACTACACGCGGGTGACGATCGAATCCGATCAGCCGCTGCAAAACGCGCAGCAGTTGCTTCAGGGTCCGGACCGGCTCGTGGTCGATCTCAGCGGCCTCGATCTCGACCAGGCGCTGAAGGACCTCGTCTCGAAGATCACGCCAAACGATCCGCAGATCCAGTCGGTGCGAGTCGGCCAGTTCCAGCCGCACGTCGTGCGTATGGTGTTCGACCTGAAGGGCTCGGTGAAGCCGCAGGTGTTCGCACTGCCGCCTGTCGGCGCGTACAAGTACCGGCTCGTGTTCGACCTGTATCCCGCCGTCGCGCCCGATCCGCTGATGGAACTGCTCGCGCAGAGCGAGCGCAAGCAGCAAACGCTGAACGAAGAAAACAACGCGCCGCCGGCCACGTTGAGCGGCCCGGGCACGACGCCGCCGGTCGCCGACAATAGCGAAGCGTTCTTCGAGCGTTATGCGCAAAACGGCGGCAGCGGGTCGGCGCCGAGCGTGCCACGTCCACCCGCGCACGGCGCACCCACGCCACTGCCGCCGATCCCGCCGATCATCGCGAAGCCGGCGACACCGGGCGCTCCCGCGTCGCCGCCAAGCGCAATCGCGCGCAACAAAGGCAGCGGTAGTAACGGTAGTAACGGTGGCAACAGCGCTAACAGCCTCGGCAACGACGACGACGCCAGCGACGACACCTACGCGTTCACCACGCCGAAGCCGGGCAAGAGCAACACGGTCCGCCTACTGACTGTCGCGATCGATCCAGGGCATGGCGGCGAAGATCCGGGCGCAATCGGCGGCTCGGGCACTTACGAAAAGCACGTCGCGCTCGACATCGCCAAGAAGCTGCGCGCGAAGATCGACGCGCAGCCGAACATGCGCTCCATGATGACTCGCGACGCCGACTTCTTCGTGCCGCTCAACGTGCGCGTGCAAAAGGCGCGGCGCGTTGGCGCAGACCTGTTCGTGTCGATCCACGCGGACGCGTTCACCACGCCCGAGGCGCGGGGCTCGTCGGTGTTTGCGCTGTCGGAGCACGGCGCGTCGAGTGCAGCCGCGCGCTGGATGGCGAACAAGGAGAACTCATCGGATCAGATTGGCGGCATCAACATCAAGTCCGCCGACGCGACCGTCAACCGCGCACTGTTCGACATGTCCACCACCGCGCAGATCCGCGACTCGATGCGCTACGGCAACTTCGTGCTGAAAGAGATCGGCGGAATCAACAAGCTGCACAAGGGCTCGGTCGAACAGGCGGGATTTGCGGTGCTGAAGGCGCCGGATATTCCGTCGATCCTCGTGGAAACCGCGTTCATCAGCAACCCGGACGAAGAACGCCGCCTGAACGACGACGCGTACCGCGACAAGATGGCGGACGCGATCATGACGGGCATCAAGCGTTACTTTGCGGCGAACCCGCCGCTAGCGAAGAACCGCATGACGTGACGCACGTGTAGCGCGCTGTCATTCGACGACGCATACGACGACGAAAAAAAACGGCCGCAGCAATGCGGCCGTTTTTCCTTTCCTTTTCGTTCAGTAGCGCGATTCAACGCGCCGGCGATAGGCGCTGAGCGACCCATCCGCCGAACACGTTGACCGCGAGACCTGCCATTACCAGTACCGCGCCGGCGATCTGCGCGCCGGAAAGCCGTTCATCGAGAAAGAGCGATGCAGACGCCAGGCCGACGATCGGCACGAGCAGCGAAAACGGCGCGACCTGGCTCGCCGGATAGCGCGACAGCAGACGGCTCCACAAACCGTAGCCGATCAGCGTGGCGATGAACGCGAGATAAACGATCGCGAAGATCGACATGGCGCTGATACCCGACAGCGCCGCAGCGATTCGCTGCGGACCCTCCAATGCATACGACAGCGCCAGGAACGGCAGCGGCGGAATCAGGCTGCCCCACACCACGAGGCCGACCAGATCCACCTTGCCGACTTTCTTCGTGACGATGTTGCCGAGCGCCCACGAACACGCGGCGCACAGCGTGAGAAGGAAACCGGCGAGCGTCATGGCGTGACCGCCTTGCATGCCTATGACGGCGAGCCCGGCAGCTGCGATCAGCAAACCGGCGACGTTCGGCAAGCGGAAGCGTTCGTGCAGGAAAAACGCCGCAAAGATCAGCGTGAAAAATGCCTGCGCCTGCAATACGAGCGACGCGAGCCCCGCAGGCATGCCGACGTACATGGCCGAGAACAGGAAGGCGAACTGCCCCAAGGAGATCGTCACGCCGTATGCCAGCAGCCAGCGCCACGGCAATTGCGGACGCTTGACGAAAAATATCGCCGGAAACGCGGCGAGCATGAAGCGCAGCGCGCCTAGCAGCATGGGCGGCACGCCATGCAAGCCCACCTTGATTACAACGAAATTGACGCCCCACGCGATCACCACGATCAGCGCGAGCAGCAGGTCCCTGGGTGACATCCCAGTCTCCAATTGATTATTGAACCTGCCAGTTTAGCGGAGGGTGGCGGGACACGTGATTGTTCGTGCTACGGATTTTCGGAGCAGGACTGTGCTGCGAAACGTCGTCGTTGCGCCCTCCGCAGTAGAATCGTCCATTGAGAAATTTCTTCCTCCTTATTCAGCCGAGCCCGCCATGTCCTCTTCGATCAAAGCAGTTCTCAAACCGCATCTGCGCGATGTCGGCAGTCTGACTGTGCGGCGCGTGCTGCCTGCAATGGCCGCGCGGCTGATCGGACCGTTCATCTTTTTCGACCACATGGGACCGGCGACGCTGGAACCGGGCGTCGGCCTCGACGTTCGTCCGCATCCGCATATCGGCCTTGCCACGGTGACCTTCCTGTTCGAAGGCGCGATCATGCATCGCGACAGCCTCGGCTCCGAGCAGAAAATCATCCCCGGCGACGTCAACTGGATGACGGCCGGGCGCGGCATCGTCCATTCCGAGCGCACGCCCGCCGAGGACCGCGCGAACGGCCAGACCATCCACGGCATTCAGACGTGGGTCGCGCTGCCGCTCGAAGACGAAGAGGTGGAGCCGTCGTTCGCGCACCACGCCGCCGACACGCTGCCGGTGGTCGAACGCAACGGCGTCACGCTGCGCGTGATCGCCGGCACGGCCTTCGGCGAAACCTCGCCTGTCACGACGTTTTCCGGCACGTTGTATGTCGCCGGCGAGTTCGCGCCGGGCAGCGCCTTCGCGCTGGAACCGGAGCATGAGGAACGCGGCGTGTATCTTGTCGACGGCGATCTGGAAATCGACGGCACGCCGCTCGAAGTTGGCCAGATGGCAGTGCTCGCGCTCGACGAGACTGTCACCCTCGCGAGCACGCACGGTGCGCGCGTGATGGTGCTGGGCGGCGAGAAACTCGACGGTGAACGCTTTATCGAATGGAATTTCGTCGCAAGCTCGCGCGAGAAGATCGAAGCCGCGAAAATGGCATGGACCAATCAGGAGATGGGCAAAGTGCCGGGCGAAACCGAATGGATTCCGCTGCCGCAAAAGAAATGACGGCCAGTCCCGGCGACAGCGCGGCGCGCATTGAACATTGAATCCACGCCGTTCGGCCCCAACTAGCAGACAAACCGTTTTTATCGACGAGGACGCAATGGACACCACTTTGGCCACATTTGAAAAGGACGTCATCACGGCGTCGACACTGGCCCCTGTGCTGGTCGATTTCTGGGCGCCGTGGTGCGGCCCCTGCAAGACGCTTGGCCCGATGCTGGAAAAGCTCGAAGCCGAAGCCGCCGGCAAATGGAAGCTCGTCAAGGTGAACGTAGACGAGAATCAGGAACTCGCCGCGCACTTCCAGGTGCGCAGCATCCCGCACGTCATGGCGTTTGCCGACGGCCAACCGGTGGATCAGTTCATCGGCGTGCTGCCTGAGGGCCAACTGCGCGAATTCATCGAGCGGCTGGTGCCGCAAGGCGCGGATGCCGCGCGTCTCGAGGCGCAGACCGCGCTCGAAGAAGGTCGCCGCGAAGACGCTTACGATGCGCTCGAATCCGCGCTCGCCTACGACCCGGGCTTCGACGAAGCACGCATGGATCGCATCGAGATGCTGCTCGACGACAACCGCATCGACGAGGCGCGCAACGAAGTCGATCTGCTGTCGCCGAAAACCACGCAAGGCATCGACGCACGCTTCAACGCGATCAAGACGCGGCTCGACGCCGTGGATGCCGCCGCCGACCTGCCGCCCACCGACGCACTGGAAGCGCGCGTCGCAAGTCATCCGGACGATCTGGAGGCGCGTTTCGATCTGGCAAGCGCGCTGATCGCACGCCGCAAATACGAGGGCGCGCTGGAACATCTGCTGGGCATCGTGCAGCGCGACCGCACGTTCCGCGACGACATTGGCCGTAAGACCATGCTCTCCGTGTTCGATCTCGCCGCGCATCAGCCGGAACTGGTGTCGCAATGGCGGCGCAAGCTAAGCGCGGCGCTGTACTGAAGCGAGTCTAGGCACCTCGCGTGCGGCGTCGGGCTGAATTCCGGCTCGTCCCGCACGCCGCTTGCCACGCCAGAAACGCGTCACCCCGCCTGTTTCGCCAAAGCACGCAGCACATGCGCGGCGGCGGCGAAACCAAAACTCGCCGTCACGCAAACGCTCGAACCGAAGCCCGCACAGTTCAGGCCGATCGGCCCCGTATGACCGGGCGACGTGGTGACGTGCTCCGCTTCCGCATCGATATCGCAGACCGCCGCCTCCGGGTAGATGAGCGGCTCGTCCGAATACACCGCGCTCACCTTGAATTTCGCTTTCGGCCCGCGCGGAAACCCATGCTGTTTCCGCAACTGCCCACGCACCTTGGAAAGCAACGGGTCCTGAATCGTCAACGCAAGATCGTCGATGCGAATGCGCGTCGGATCCAGCTGGCCGCCCGCGCCGCCAATCGTGATCAACGGCTGCTTGCGCTCGACGCACCACGCGATCAGCGCGGTTTTGGTGCGCACGCTGTCAATCGCGTCGATCACATAGTCGAAGCCGCCGCCTAGCGTCGCCGCGAAATTGTCGGGCTCGACAAAGTCTTCCACGAGGCGCACGTCGCAGAACGGATTGATTGCCGCGATGCGCTCAGCCATCGCTTCGACTTTCGGTTTTCCGTAGTTGCCGTCAAGCGCGTGAATCTGCCGGTTCGTGTTGCTCTCGGCGACATTGTCGAGATCGATCAGCGTCAGTGTGCCGACAGCGCTGCGCGCCAACGCTTCGGCCACCCACGACCCGACTCCGCCAATGCCGATCACCGCGACATGCGCGCTTTCGAAAGCGGCGAGCGCCGGCGCGCCGTACAGACGCGCAATGCCGCCGAAGCGCCGCGCACGGTCGGCGGTTTCACTCCCGTCGAGGCTGGTAGTAAGATCGGATTGCGCGGTGGTCGACATGATAGGACTCGTTGAACAGGCAGGAAACGGACGCGCGTCTAGATCGCGCAGCCGTATTTTGCCTGAACGCCTGCATGAGCATTGCCGCCGCAATCACCCTGTCGCGCTCCGGGGCATTACCCGATCATGCACGCCGGGCCTGCGTCGCGCTTGACCCAGTCGCGCGCAAAAAATTAATGCCTTAGCTATACTGCCCTGACTGTAGCGTTCGCATAACAACATGACCTCACTCGCCGAACTTCGAAAAAACTATTCGCTGGGTTCTCTGGACATCGGCGACGTAGATCGCAACCCGTTCCGGCAATTCGACGTCTGGTTTCAACAGGCTGTCGACGCGAAGCTGCCCGAACCGAATACGATGACGCTCGCCACCGTCGACTCGCGCGGCCGGCCTTCGGCGCGCATCGTGTTGATCAAGGGCGTCGACGAACGGGGCTTCGTGTTCTTCACCAACTACGAAAGCCGCAAAGGCCGCGAGCTAGCCACCAATCCGTACGCGAGCCTGCTGTTCTACTGGATCGAGCTCGAGCGCCAGGTGCGCATCGAGGGGCGCGTCGTCAAAACGAGCGCGGAAGAAAGCGACGCGTATTTCGCGTCGCGTCCGGCCGGTTCGCGAATCGGCGCATGGGCATCGAATCAGAGTCAGGTGATTGAAAGCCGTTCGCAGCTCGAAACGCGCGAACGCGAAATGCGCCTGCAATATGGCGATGAACCTCCCCGTCCGCCGCATTGGGGCGGTTATCGTTTGGTGCCCGAAGCAATCGAATTCTGGCAAGGCCGGCCGTCGCGTCTGCATGACCGCCTGCTTTACACGCGCGTAAGCGAGAACAGCAACTGGCAGATCTCCCGTCTCTCGCCGTGAATCGACACAAACAATGCCGCCAGCGCGCAGCCAACGCAGCAGCGCGCGGCGCACGGATCGCATCTCGCGGCATGGGAGTCGCGCCGCATTGATTTGCGCTCCACACAAGCTTCGCTTTAGTTCAACGGACACGGAGAGATCGCATGTTCTGGGAGAAAAAGCTGGCGCAGTGGGTGGAAGAAGTAAAAACCAAGGCTGACTTACCAGCACGTCTCGTGCTGTGGGACGGCCAGCAACACGACTTCGGGCGGTTCGCCGCGCCTCAGGTCACGTTGCATGTGAAAAGCGCGACGGCGCTGCCTTACCTGCTCGAACCGAGCCTCGACAATCTGGGCGAGGCGTACGTCAAGGGCAAGATCGACATCGAGGGCAAGCTCTCGGACATCATCAACGTGGGCTATCAGCTCGCGCGCAATACCGTCACGAGTGCGAGCAAACTCGCACGCATGCGGCGCTATTTCCAGCATTCGAAAGCGTCGGACCGGAAGGCGATCCAGTATCACTACGACGTCTCGAACGAGTTCTACAAGCTGTGGCTCGACGAGAACATGGTGTACTCGTGCGCGTACTTCGAGAACGGCAACGAAGATCTGGCGACCGCGCAGATCAAGAAAATCGACCACATCCTCACCAAGATCCAGTTGCAGCCGGGGCAGCGCCTGCTCGACATCGGCTGCGGCTGGGGCGCGCTGGTGCTGCGCGCAGCGCAGAAATTCGGCGCGCAATGCGTGGGCGTGACGCTGTCGCAGAACCAGTTCGATCTCGCCACGGCGCGTGTGAAAGCTGCGGGCCTCGAAAATCAGATCGAGATTCGTCTGCAGGATTACCGCGACGTCGAAGGGCAATTCGACCGCATCACGAGTGTGGGCATGTTCGAGCACGTCGGACGCAAAAATCTTCCGGGTTATTTCAGGAAGATGCACGACCTGCTCGCCGACGACGGCGTCGCGATGAACCACGGCATCACGTCGAGCGACTCGGATAGTGGCGAAACCGCGCTTGGCGGCGGCGAGTTCATCGACCGCTATGTGTTTCCCGACGGCGAGTTGCCGCACATCAGCCTCGCGCTCGAATCGATGCAGCGCGGTGGGCTCGAAGCGGTTGACGTCGAAAGCCTGCGCCGTCACTATGCGCACACGCTCGACATCTGGGCGGAGAATTTCGAGGCGCACGCGGAAGAGGCCCGCAAGCTCGTCGACGACGAAAAATTCCGCATCTGGCGCGTCTATCTGGCCGGCTGTGCGTACGCATTCGAAAACGACGACGTCTCCATCTATCAGGTCGTATGCCGGAAGGCCGGCCGCAGTGCGAAAACCCTGCCGTGGTCGCGCCGCTACATGTACGAGAAGCCGCTGTGACGTGAGCGCCGCAGCGTCGTGCACCAGCGTGCCGCCGCGGCGCAAACTACTGAACAGCAGGTCGAATCTCGATGGGCCAGAGCGGGACAAGCGAAGTGCAACAGGCGCCGGGCGGGCCGGAAGCGCCACTCCAGGCGGACGTGCAAAGCGAAGCCGTACAGTTCGATCTGTTCGGAATGCCGGTGGAACCGGCGGTCGCGTCGACGGTTGCATCGGCGGAAACCGAAGCGCGCGCGAAGCCCTCGCGCACTGTATCCGGCGATCCATTGCCGCACGCGCCGGAAGCCGCCTCTCAGTCTCCGGCCGCCAACTCCGCCCCCGTGCCGAAGCCCGCGAGCCGGCGCGGTGCGCGGGAGAAAGCCGCCGCCGCGTCGCCCTGGCAGCAGGACGAGCAGCAGGATCGGCTGCAGGACGAAGCGCCGACATCCGCCGCTGCAAACCCGCCGCCAGCCGATACGCCAAAGAAGCGGCGCACGAAGGAAATCCTCGCCGCCCCGCCCTCACCGGAGGTGCTCGCACTCGCCGCGCAACTGCCGCCGCAAGTGCACCTCGGCACATCGACATGGTCGTTTCCCGGCTGGAACGGCATTGTCTACGGCGATGAGTACAGCAACAGCAAGCTCTCGCGTGACGGCCTCACCGCTTACGGCGCACATCCGCTGCTGAAGACAGTCAGCATCGACCGGTCGTTCTATCAGGCGCTCACGGTCACCGAATATCTGCGCTACGCGCAGCAGGTGCCCGAGCATTTCCGCTTTATCGTGAAAGCGCCGATGACGATCACCGACGCAACCGTGCGCGCCGAACGCGGCGAGCCGGTGTCGCTGAACCCATGCTTTCTCAACGCGCAGATGGCGATCGACGACTTCGTCACGCCGTGTCTGGAAGGTCTCGGCGAAAAGGCCGGGGCGCTGGTGTTCCAGCTGTCGCCGCTGCCCGACCAGATGCTCGCGCAGCCGGCCGCGTTCATAGAACGGCTCGGCGACTTCCTGACGGCATTGCCGAAGCTGCCGCAAGGCACCTGCTATGCAATCGAGATCCGCGACGCCAGTCTGCTCACGCCGCGCTTCATTCGTACGCTCAAAGCGGCGGGCGTGCGCTACTGCGTGGGCATTCATGCGCGGATGCCCGACCCTCTGCGGCAGGCGGCTGCGCTCGCGCTGCTGGACGGCGAACCGGCCGGGCCGCTAATCGTTCGCTGGAGCCTGCATGGCGGCTTCAAGTACGAGCAGGCGAAGGCGAAGTACGAGCCGTTCGACCGGCTCGTCGATCGGGACCCGGCGACGCGCGCGTCGCTCGCCGAACTGGCCGCGCGTTATGCGCTTGCCGGCCAGCCGGTGGTGATCGCGGTCAACAACAAGGCTGAAGGCTCAGCGCCGCTCAGTTGTGTGGAACTGGCGCGCGAGATCGTCGAAGCCTGTGCGCGGCTTGCACACGAGCACGAAGATCTCGGCGCACTCCCCGTCAGCTCGCCTTGATGCGGTGCGCGAACTTCTGACGGAACTTCGCGACCTTCGGCGCGACCACGAACGAGCAGTAGCCCTGATTCGGATGCTGCGCAAAATAGTTCTGATGATAGGCCTCGGCGGGCCAGTAGTTGCCGTCGAGCGGCAGTACCTGCGTGACGATCTGGCCGTCGTAGATGCCCTGCTCGCCGATTTCGCGGATTGCCTGCAAAGCCGTCTCGCGCTGCGCGTCGGAGTGCGTGAAGATCACTGAGCGGTATTGCGTGCCGACGTCGTTACCTTGACGGTTCAACTGCGTCGGATCGTGGATCGCGAAGAAAATATCCAGAATCTCGCGATAGCCGATCTTTGCCGGATCGAAGTCCACCTTGACGACTTCGGCGTGGCCCGTTGCGCCATCGCACACCTGTTCATATGTCGGACGCTGGGTCTCGCCGCCTGCATAGCCCGACTCCACGGAATTCACTCCCTCGACGCCCAGATAGACCGCTTCGAGGCACCAGAAACACCCGCCACCCAAGGTGGCGACTTCGCCTGTCTGACTCATGCTGCTCGCTCCTTCAAGCTCGTGATCGGCCTATGCCGCTTCCGCTTCGCCATAGCGCTTATGACGCCGGCGCAGTGTTCAGCTTAGCGGGTTTTGCGATGCGCCGTTCTGTGTCCGGCCGGTGCATCGCGATTGCAGTTAAAATTGGGGCAAATCGACGATTTTCACTATGACTTTCGAATTATCTGTTTCCCGCTGTGCGGGCAAGCGCTTTAACGCGGCCTCCCGCCCATGTGCATCCACGGCCTGCGCGCAATGAAGCGAGCCAGCCCGCCCAATTTCGACCAGGCCGCCTTCCGGCAGGCGCTCAGCCAGTTTGCTACCGGCGTCACCGTGATCACAACGCGTGCGGCGTCAGGGCAGTTGATCGGCATCACCGCCAGTTCGTTTAATTCGGTTTCGCTCGACCCGCCACTGGTGCTGTGGAGCCTGGCAACGCGCTCGGCGTCCATGCCGGTGTTCCGCACGAACAGCCATTACGTCGTCAATGTGCTGGCCTCGTCGCAACTGGATCTATGCAAGCGCTTTGCCACGGTCAAAGGCGATCGGTTCGAAGGCGTATCGCACGCGGCGGGCGACACGGGCATGCCGGTACTCGACGGCGCGCTAGCCTGGTTCGAGTGCCACAACCGCAGCCGTTACGAAGAAGGCGACCACGTGATTTTCGTCGGCGAGGTGGAGCGTTGCGGCGTGCATGAGAATGCGGCGGAGATCGCGCCGCTCGTGTTTCAGAACGGCCAGTTTCACGGGCTCAAACCGCTGTAACCGTTTTGGCCCCTGCAACGGCGCCAACGCGAGGCAGCGCCTCAACGGTCGTTGTGCGGCGCGCCGTGCCCGCCGGTTTTCGTGACCAGCGACACCGGCACGCCCGAATCTTCCTTCAAAGTCTGCAGCACGATATTCGAGCGAATATCCATCACTCCCGGCGCCTTATAGAGACGCTCCAGGACGAAATCCGAATAGTGCTTGAGGTTGTGCGCAAGAACGCGCAACAGGTAGTGCGTCTCCCCCGTCACGACGAAGGCGCCGACCACTTCGGGCCAATCGCGCAGCGCATCCGCAAAGCGCTCGTGCCAGTTCTGCTGGTCATTGCGCATCGACACCTGCACGAACGCTTCCAGTTCGAATCCCAACACCTCGCGGTTCAGACACGCGCGGTAGTGCTCGATGACACCCTGCTCTTCGAGTAGACGCAAGCGCCGCAGGCATGCCGACGGCGACAGCGAGATGCGCTCCGCGAGATCGAGATTGCTGATTCGTCCTTCTTGCTGGAGCACCGCCAAAATACGGCAATCGGTGGCGTCGAGCGAGATCGCGTTCATATTCGGTCTCCCTTTCCCATTTGTCTCAAATTATGTTCCAAGACACGGCTCGGAAGGTGATTTTTTCGCAATCACATTTCGCGGTCAGACACCTATCATTCCCTATAGACATCAACCGCAGATGGAGACATGCAGACACTCTGGGACATCACCCCCGCCGTCGATACGGCAACGCCGGTCTGGCCTGGCGACACCCCCGTTGGCATCGAGCGCGTCTGGCGAATCGAGGCCGGGTCGCCTGTAAACGTCGCACGCCTGACTCTCTCGCCGCACACCGGCGCCCATACCGACGCCCCCTTGCACTACGACGCAGCAGGCGCCGCGATTGGCCATGTACCGCTCGACATCTACCTCGGACGATGCCGCGTGATTCATTGCATCGGCGCCTCGCCTGTTGTGACGCCACAACACCTGGATGGTTTGCAGGGCGACTTGCCACCGCGAGTCTTACTGCGAACTTACAGAAATGCGCCGACTGCGGCGTGGGACAGCGGCTTCTGCGCCGTCGCGCCTGAGACGATCGACCTGCTGGCGGCGAACGGCGTGAAGCTGATCGGCATCGACACGCCTTCGCTCGATCCACAGGAATCGAAAACGATGGACGCGCATCACCGCGTTCGCGCGCACGGCATGGCCATTCTTGAAGGCATCGTTCTCGACGACGTCGCTCCCGGCGACTACGAGCTGATCGCGCTGCCGCTGAAACTGACCACGCTCGACGCAAGCCCCGTGCGCGCAGTGCTCCGCGCGCTTCCCGACGCGCACTGATTGTTGAATCCGCATCATCCGACTGAACGAGACCACCATGAAACACCGCGAAGAAGCATTGGCGCTCGATAGCGCCGACCCGCTCGCAACATTACGCGACCAGTTCGCGTTGTCGGCGACCACTATTTACCTCGACGGCAATTCGCTGGGTGTGCCGCCCGCCGCAGCGGCGCAACGTGCACAAACCGTGATCGCCGCCGAATGGGGCGAGGGTTTGATCCGCAGCTGGAACGCCGCGGGCTGGTTCGCGTTGCCGCGGCGCCTCGGCAACAAGCTTGCGCCGTTGATCGGCGCGGCTGAAAACGAAGTGGTCGTCACCGATACGATTTCGATCAATCTGTTCAAGCTGCTGTCGGCCGCGCTGCGGCTCGCGAACGCACGCGACCCGAAGCGCCGCGTGATCGTCTCGGAGCGCTCTAACTTTCCGACGGACCTTTACATCGCGCAGGGCTTGATCGAGCAGCTCGACCGCGGCTATGACCTTCGACTCGTCGACGACCCGTCCGAGTTGCCCGAGGCAATCGGCGAAGACACCGCGATCGCGATGATCACGCACGTCAACTACCGCACCGGCTATATGCACGACATGGCCGCGTTGACCAGACTGATCCACGACAAGGGCGCGCTGGCGCTGTGGGATCTCGCACATTCGGCCGGCGCTGTGCCGGTCGATCTGAACGGCGTGGGTGCCGACTACGCGGTGGGTTGCACGTACAAGTATCTGAACGGCGGCCCTGGCTCGCCCGCATTCGTCTGGGTGCCGCAGCGCCATCAGAACGATTTTGCGCAACCGCTCTCCGGCTGGTGGGGGCATCGCGCGCCGTTCAAAATGGACCCCGCGTATCAGCCCGACGACGGCATTGGCCGCTTTCTGTGCGGCACGCAGCCAATGGTCTCGATGGCGCTCGTCGAATGCGGACTCGATGTTTTCCTGCAGACCGACATGCAGGCGATTCGCCGCAAGTCGCTCGCGCTGACCGATCTGTTCATCGAACTGGTCGAGACACGTTGCAGCGAATTTCCGTTGAAGCTCGTCACGCCGCGCGCACACTCACAGCGCGGCTCGCATGCGAGCTTCGAACATCCGCATGGTTACGAGGTTATGCAGGCGTTGATCGCGCGCGGCGTGATCGGCGATTATCGCGAACCGCACGTATTGCGCTTCGGCTTCACGCCGCTGTATACGCGCTTCGTCGATGTATGGGACGCCGTCGAAACGTTGCGCGAGGTGCTCGTGCGCGAGACCTGGCGAGCACCCGAATTCGCCGCGCGCGGCGCGGTGACCTGAGGAGCGCGCGATGAACGATCACATGCAAACGCCGGGCTTGCCCGAAGAAAAACCTGCGCAAGGTTGCCCGTTCGGTCATGGGCGCGCTGCGCCCCCTTCCGCTGAAGCGCCGGCTACAGAAGGTGCTTCAGCCGATGGCTGGCACGACGCACAACTCGACTTCTCCGAGTCGATGAGTTACGGCGATTACCTCTCGCTCGGCACGGTGCTGGATGCGCAACATCCCTTGTCGCCCGATCACAACGAGATGCTGTTCATCATTCAGCATCAGACAAGCGAACTGTGGATGAAGCTCGCGCTCTACGAGTTGCGCGCCGCGCTGGGCGCTGTGCATCGCGACGAATTGCCTCCGGCGTTCAAGATGCTTGCCCGCGTCTCGCGGATCATGGAGCAACTGGTGCAAGCCTGGAGCGTACTTGCAACGATGACGCCTTCCGAATACACGTCGATGCGTCCTTATCTGGGCAGTTCGTCGGGGTTTCAGTCTTACCAGTATCGGCAGATCGAGTTTCTGCTTGGCAACAAGAACGAGCAGATGTTAAAGCCGCATGCGCACCGCGCTGAAGTGCTCGCCGAGGTGAAGGCGTCTCTCGAGTCCCCGTCTTTCTACGATGAAGTCGTGAAGCTGCTGGCGCGTCGCGGCTTTGCGATCTCGCCTTCGCGGCTCACGCGCGACTGGACGCAGCCGACGGTTCATGATGCTTCCGTTGAAGCGGCCTGGCTTGAGGTTTATCGCAATCCTTCGAAGCACTGGGAGTTGTACGAGATGGCCGAAGAACTGGTCGATCTCGAGGATGCTTTCCGGCAGTGGCGGTTCAGGCATGTGACTACGGTCGAGCGGATCATTGGATTCAAGCAGGGCACGGGCGGGACTAGTGGGGCGCCGTATCTGCGGAAAATGCTCGACGTGGTGCTGTTTCCTGAGCTTTGGCATGTCAGGACTATGTTGTAGGTGTGTTGTAGTTGCTGAGCGCTGCCTCGCACGGGGGCAGCGCGCATAAACCACGGTGACGTCAAGGAAGGGCCAAGGGTTGAAGAACAACAATCACCACACGCCAAAAAAATCACCTCGCAGTAAATCCCCCATCGACAGCCAACGAAACCCCACTCACCATAGAAGCCGCATCGCTCAACAAGAACGCCACGACCGAAGCCACTTCAACGGGTTCGGCGAACCGTCCGAGTGGAATAGCCTTGAGAGCAGGCTCGCGCTTCACAGGATCGCTCCAGGCCTGCACGGCCATAGGTGTCAAAGTCACAGTGGGATTAACGCTATTCGCGCGAATTCCGAACGGCCCCAATTCGATGCACAAGGCCCGCGTCACCGCATCCATTGCCGCTTTTGAAGCCGAATAGCTCAGATGATCGTCGAGCGCGACGAGCGCCGCCTGACTCGACACGTTGACGATGCTGCCAGCCCGCTTCGCCTCGATCATTCCTCGCGCCACATGCTTCGCAACTAGCACTGCGCCGCGCGTGTTCACTGCCATCACGCGATCGAAACTCGCGGCCGTGGTATCCACTGCCCGTTCGAGCAACGCGATTCCTGCGCAATTCACGAGACCGTCGAAAGGGCCGAGCGACGCGAACGCATCGTCGATTGCAGCTTCATCGCTTACGTCGAGCATCAACGGCTCGCAGCCGGTCTCTTCAGCGAGGCGCGCAAGCTCGCTGACACTGCGCGCCGCCGCCACGACGTTCGCGCCGCAAGCGCACAACATCTCGACCGTCGCGCGGCCGATTCCGCTCGAAGCGCCCGTCACCAGTATCGAGCGGCCAGAAAAATCGAAAGTAGCATTCATGATGTTTGCAAGCGATGCATGACCGGCTTCAATGCCGGATAGAGATCCGTGTAGATACCGAAGCGCTGTTCATAGAGCGCCATTCGCGCGGCGTCCGGCTGCGCACGCTCGACCAGCGTGACCCATCCTCCCTGCGCCGCTTCCTGCGAAACCAGTCCGACGCCCAGCGCCGCGAGCAATGCGGCGCCCATGGCGGCCTCCACTTCCTGCTCGATGGTGTAGACCGGATAGCCGGTGATGTCGGCGATAATCTGCATCCACAAGTCGGAATGCGCCGCTCCGCCGACCACCACCAGCTTGTCTTCCAGCGACTGCGCGCCTTTGCGGCCTGCCTCTATGTTGTGCTTCAACGCGAACGACACGCCCTCCAGTACCGCGCGATAAAGATGCGCGCGCGTATGGAACAGACTCAAACCGACGAATGCGCCGCTCGCCTTCGCGTCCCAAACCGGACTGCGTTCGCCCATCAGATACGGCAAAAACATCACGCCGTCGGACCCGGCCGGCACCTTCGCGGCGTTGTCTTCTAGCAGCCGATGCGGATCGCCATGAGGCGTCGCGCGCGCGGCTTCGATCTCCGCGTGGCAGAACTGATCGCGATACCAGGTCACGGACGCCCCGGCGGTGATCGCACCGCCGAATACATAAATGTCGCGCTGGCCGTTGAAAACGTGAGGCATGCTGATCAATCCGTGGCGGGCGTCCACCGTCTGATTGATGTATCCCCAGCACATGCTGGTGCCGATCATCGCCACATGCTGCCCCGCGCGGCTCACGCCGGCCGCGAACGTTGCGACGGCTGCGTCCACACCACCCGCGACGATCGCCGTGCCTGCGGCGAGTCCCAACTCTTCGGTCCACTGCGACAGCAGGCTGCCGACGACTTCGGACGATTCAACGAGGCGCTCCGGCATCATCGTTGCGGGAATGCCGAGCATGTCGAGCGCCTCGTCCGACCAGTCGCGCTTCGCGATGTCGTAAATGCCGCCGATATTGCCCGCGGAACTGTGGTCGACGGCAATCTCGCCGGTCAGCATGTAGATCACATACGCATTCGGCGGAAGAAAATAACGTGTTTGCGCCCATACGTCCGGCTCGTGATCGCGCAGCCACAGCATCTTCGTGTAGCCGTAATAGCTGTCCACGCCGTTGCCGGTGATCGTATAGAGGCGATCGAGGTCGACGTTATTGCGCACCCACTCGACCTGATCGGTCGCACGCCGGTCCATCCATATCAGGCAGGGATAGAGTGGACGCATATCGCTATCGACAGGAATGCCCGAGCCGCCATACAGACTGCTCACGCACACGGCCTTGATCGAGTTTGCCGCGACGCCCGCCTCCTTTGCCTTGCGAACGCACGCGGCAATGCATTCCGTGACCGCCTTGAACCACACGGCAGGCCACTGCTCTGCCCATAGCGGCCTGGGCGTATCCGGCTGATAGCTCGACGCATGGTGCGCGACGATGGCGCCATGTTGATCCACGAGCAGCGCCTTCGTGCTCTGCGTGCCGATATCCACGCCGATGACGTAATCCATACAGTCTCCGTTTATATGCCGCTCCAGTTTCCGCCCAGGCGCAGGCTCAGGCGCGCGGCTTCATGAGTACTTTGATCGAATCGAGCGAATTGGCGATCTTGATCGCCTCATCCCATTCTTCCAGCGAAAAGCCGTGCGTGACAATCCCTTTCGACGTAACGAGCCCGCGCGCGAGCAGATCGATCGCAATCGGATAGCAATACGGCCCGAGATGCGCGCCGCGCACGTCGAGTTCCTTGCGATCGCCGATCACCGACCAGTCGAGCGTCGTATCCGCGCCAAACACCGAGAATTCGACAAAGCGTCCGAGCTTGCGGATCAGATCCATGCCCTGATTCACGCCGATCGGCGCACCGGTCGTTTCAATATATACGTCGCAGCCGTAGCCGTCGGTAAGCGAATGGATGATCGCGAGCGCGTCGTCAGTTTTTGGATTGATCGTGACATCCGCGCCGTATTCGCGCGCAAGCGCGAGGCGCTCTTCCACGAGGTCGATCACCACGAGCTTCTTCGGCGTCTTCAGATGCGCGACTTGCGTCATCATCAATCCGAGCGGCCCCGCGCCGGCAATCACGACGACGTCGTCCAGCTGCAACTCGCCGCGATTGACGGTGTGAATCGCGCACGCGAGCGGCTCGATGATCGCAGCGTCTTCAAGTGAGATACCGTCGGGAATCTTGTGGACGATTGCAGTCGGCGGAATACGCATGTACTCGGCCATGCCGCCGTCCGCGACTTCGCGCTGGAACCCGAAGATGTTGTGCACTTCGCACATCCAGTATTGGCCCGACTTGCAATAGCGGCACTTTGCGCACGGCACGATCTGTTCCGCGATCACACGGTCGCCGACCTTGACGCCGAAATGCTCGGCCGCGCCGTCTCCGAGTTCCTGCACGAAGCCGAAGAACTCGTGGCCCGGAATCACCGGCGCCTTGACCCACGGGCTTGGACCGCCCCAGAACATCTTCGCGCCCGAATGGCATTTGCAGTCGCTCGCGCAGATGCCGCACGCGGCGATACGGATCACCAGTTCGTGCGCTCCCGCACGCGGTTTCGCTACCTGTTCCACGCGATAGTCCTTCGGTGCGTGGCAAACAATCGCGGTCATGTTCTGCTGGTCGGATGAAGTAGATTGATTCGTCATTGCAAATCCTGCCTGAAGTGGAGATCAGATGGAAATTCGAGCCTTACTTTCTACGGTCACGGCTGATGTAAATCGCGAGCAGAATGATTCCGCCCTTGATCACGTTCTGCACATACGGATTCACGCCGACCATGTTCAGCCCGTTGTTCAACACGCCGAGCAGCAGCGCGCCGATCAACGTGCCGATGATCGAGCCGCGTCCGCCGGAAATCGAAGTACCGCCCATTACCACGGCGGCAATGGCGTCGAGTTCGAAGCCCACGCCCGCATTCGGCTGGCCGCTCATCAAACGTGCGGTCAATACGATGGCGGCGAACGAGGACGTCAAACCTGCGATCGTGTAGACGATCAGCTTCACGCGCGCCACGCGCACGCCGGATAGACGCGTCGCCTGTTCATTGCCGCCGATCGCATACACGTACCGGCCAAACGGCATGCGTTCCAGCAACACCCACGCAATGACATAGATCACCGCCATGATCACGACCGGCGCCTGAATGCCGAGAATCTTGCCGCTGCCGAAAAAGCTGACCCAGTCGGGCAAACCGTCGATCGGATAGCCGCCTGTGTAGATCAGCGCCAGACCGCGCGCAATGCCCATGGTCGCGAGCGTCACGATGATCGGCGGCATGCCGGCGAACGCGACGAAGAAACCGTTGGCCGCGCCGAAGCCGAGGCCGACCGCAACGCCCACCGCCAACGCAGCGAGCGCATTCATGCCGGCCACCATCAAACCGGCGGCGAGCGTGCCGGCCAGCGCCATCACGGAGCCCACCGACAGATCGATGCCGCCGGTCAGAATCACGCACGTCATGCCGACCGCAATGATTGCGTTGATCGACACCTGGCGCAGCACGTTCTCGATGTTCGCGCCCGAGAGGAAGCTGTCGCTCGCGAACACCATGACGATGCAGACAACGAGCAAGCCGATGAACGGATAGAACAGCGTGGAGCGCTTCAACGCGGCCCATGTAAAGCGCACCGGCGCGCCGGGCGTGTCACTACTGACAGTCGATGTTTTCGGCGAAGAAGAAGGATTAGGCGTGTTCATGCTGGGCTCCACGAGTGCCGGCGGTTGCATAGGTCATCACGGCGTTAGAGTCGATCTGGTCGCCTTCGAGCAGCGCTTCGATGCGACCCTGGCGGAACACTGCGACGCGGTCGCACATGCCGACGATCTCCGGTAGTTCGGACGAAATCATGATGATCGAATAGCCTCGCGCAGTGAGTTCGCGCATCAGCAAATAGATCTCCGCCTTCGCGCCGACGTCGATGCCGCGCGTCGGTTCGTCGAAGATCAGGATGTTGGTGTGATGGTTTAGCCAACGCGCAATCACCACTTTCTGCTGGTTGCCACCCGAGAGCGTCGCGACTTCGGTGTGCATGGTCGGCGCTTTCACACCCACGCGCTTCATGATGTCTGCGGTGGCGCGCGCTTCGCTGCGCTGATCGATGAAGAACCGCAGCGAGCGATACTTGCCGAGGTTGTTGATAGAGATGTTCTGCTTGATCGAGAAGTCCGTAATCAGCCCTTCCGTTTTGCGGCTTTCAGGAAGAATCCCCACGCCCGCGCGCAGCGCGTCGGCCGGATCGGACAGATTCGCAGCCTCGCCGTTGATGCGAATCTCCTTCACGTGGGCCGGATCTGCGCCGATCACGGCGAGCGCGGTTTCGGTGCGGCCCGAACCGACCAGTCCGGCGAAGCCGAGAATCTCGCCTTCGCGCAGCGTGAATTGCAGCATCGGGCTGTCTTTCAGCAGCTGCAGCTTCTGCACGTCCAGCACGACTTTCGCGTCGGGCCGCAACGGCGGCTTCGGCGGAAAGCTGCTTTCAATACGGCGCCCCACCATCATCTCGACGAGGCGGCCCACGTCGGACTGCGCAACTTCGGTCATGCCGACATACTGGCCGTCGCGCAACACCGTGATGCGGTCGCATACTTCGAAAATTTCTTCGAGGTGGTGAGAGATGAAAATCATCGCGACGCCCTGCTTTTTCAGGTCGCGCATGATTGCAAAGAGATGCTCCGCTTCGGCAGGCGTGAGCGTCGCAGTCGGTTCATCGAGAATAAGGATGCGCGCTTCGAGCGACAACGCCTTGCCGATTTCGACGAATTGCTGCTGCGCGACCGAGAGCTCGCGAATAGGCACCGACAGGTCGATCGAAACGCCAAGCCGCCCGAAAATTTCCGCAGCCACGCGCCGCATCCCGCCTCGATTGAGCAGGCCCAGGCCATTCTTCATTTCGCGGCCCAAGAACATGTTCTCCACGGCGTTCAAATACGGAATCAGACTGAATTCCTGAAATACGATGCCGACGCCCGCAGCTACCGCATCGTGATAGTTCGCGAAGTGGCGCGGCTCGCCTTCGATCGTGATCGTGCCTTCGTCCGGCTGATAAATGCCGCACAAGATTTTCATCAACGTCGATTTGCCCGCGCCGTTCTCGCCGAGCAGCGCATGAATCTCGCCGCGTGCGATCTCGAGGTGAATGCCTTGCAACGCCTTCACGCCGGGAAAGCTCTTAGTGATGTTGTCGAGCTTGAGTATCGTGTCCATCGGGTGCTCCATCACTGCCCGCCGCCGCGCATCAGTAATCGAAGCGCGGCAGCGGGCATTCGGCTTACCAGCTAAAACCCTTGGCATTGCTCTTGTCGATCATCTTCACGTCGACGGGAATCGCTTTCGGTACATTGGCGCCCCACTTCTTCGCGTACGCAATGCCCAGTGCGATACGCACCTGGTCAGCAGGAAATTGCGCAGACGTCTCGACGAATTTCGAATTCGGCTTCTGAATCGCGGCAATCGCTTCGGGCGCACCGTCGACGCTCGTCAGCTTGATGTCTTTGCCCGACGACTCGATCGCCGATAACGCGCCCATCGATCCGCCGTCGTTCACGCTGAACACGCCCTTCAGATTCGGATGCGCCTGGATCATGTTTTCGGTCACCGAGAGCGCCGTCGCGCGTTCCTGCTTGCCGTTCTGCGTGTCCACGAGCTTTACGCCGGGCGACTTCGCAAGCGCGGCCTTGCAGCCGCGCACGCGCTCGAGAATCGGCACGACCGGAATGCCGTCGAGAATCGCCACTTCGCCGCTGCCGCCGATCGACTTCGATAGATACTCGCAGGCCATCTGTCCAGCGTCGAAGTTCTTGGAGCCGACGAACGAGTCGACCGGACCATTCGCGTTCGCGTCCACCGCGACGACCACGACGCCCGCTTTCTTCGCCGACGTCACCGCCGATTGAATGCCGGTCGAATCGGTCGGATTCACGAGCAGAATGTCGATCTTCTTCTGCAGCATGTCTTCGACGTCGCTCACCTGTTTGCTCACGTCGTGATGCGCGTCGGTCACGATCACCGTCGCGCCGGTCGACGCGGCCGCGTCGTTGAGCGCCTTCTGCATCGTCACGAAGTACGGGTTATTCAGTTCCTGAAACGTCATGCCGATCTTGAGCGGCGCTGCCTGCGCGGCAGGCACCGCGATCATGGACAGGCTGAATGCGAGGCTCGCGAACAACGCGCCGCGCCGCGCGAAAGTATTCAACGATGCGTGTTTGAAGGTGGTTTGCGTCATGGTTGTCTCCGTTCTTGAAGTGAGCACGTCCGTCACGCTGCCGTCGGGCAGCGCGATACGTGTTGAAACACAGGTGAAGCAGAACGCCTTGCTGGCAAGCGAGGCGTATGAACAACGTAGGCGTTACGTTGGCGGATACGCAGAGGCGGCAGGACGCGGCAGACCCGGCGCGAGCACGATGGCGGGCGCATCGTCGATGCCCGCGCCACGCGCGGCGGCTTCTTCCGATGCATCGCGGCTCGCGTCGTTCAGTTGCTGATAGCGGCGGAACCTGGAAGGCGCCATGCCTTTCACCGCGAGAAACTGCCGGTTGAAATTCGACAGGTTGTTAAAGCCCGCTTTGAAGCAGATGTCGGTGACGCTCAGTTCGCTATCGGTGAGCAACTGGCATGCGAGATTGATGCGCATGCGGTTCACGTACTGCACGAACGGCAAGCCCGTATGCCGGCGGAAATAACGCGAAAAGGCGCTCACGCTCTGACCGGCCAGTTGTGCGAGATCCGATTCCCGCAACTCGTTCGCGAGGTTCTTGCCGATATAGGAGAGCACATGATTGATGCGCGTCGATGCAAAGCCCGTTGAGTCGGCCTGATACGCAGGACTCGCAAGCGTCTCGCGATCTTCTGCGCCCATCAGGATTTCGAGCATCGACATGAACAGCACGAGACGGCGCAGTCCGCGCGCCGCCAGCAATTCGAGGAAGAGCGGCTGGATCGCGGCGCTCGTGCGGGCGCCGAACGACACGCCGCGGCGCGAGTCGGCGAGCAGCGCCTCGACCTGACGCCACTCGGGGAAACTTTCGAGGCAGCTCGACACGAACTCCTGGCCGAACTGCACGACGAGATTGCGCTGCGCGATGCTCTCGCCTTCGGGCACGTCGCTCACCCAGTTGTGCGGCAGGTTCGGGCCCATCAACACGAGGTTGCCGGGCGCGAAGCTGCTGATGTGATCGCCGACGAACATCTTTCCCGTGGTCGCTACGATCAGATGAATCTCGTACTCCGGGTGAAAGTGCCAGCGTACCGTGCGATACGGATAGCCGTGCGACCACACTTTGAACGACTCGTCGCGGCGTACGGCCACGATCTCCAGATCGGGTTGCACTGTCTGCCTCCATGATGCGGCTCACAAGGATGCCGCTCGTCTTCTTCGTGTACAGCGAAAAGTAGCCTCCAAACGCGTAAGCCACCACTAAAAATGAGACTGCGGACCGATACTTTTTTGCATTCGGGTAAGTCCTGGCGGGCTCGACGTCAAGAATGATGCAATGCAAAAACGAGCGACGAAGCGTGTCTCCCGGTCATTCAACGTGTCAGGCGACCACGCGCCGCCGCGCTGCGCCACGAAAACCCTGTGCAGCCGCCTTGACTTTCATTTCGCCGGGTACGATCATTCGCTCACATACAGAGCAAATGCTCTAACTGAAGAAAAGACGCGCGCGACAAGCCGCGCGAGCCAGATACATGGAGACGCACATGAGCAGCGGGCAAGATAGCGGCGCGGCCGCACACGTAATCCTGCATATCGGCGCGGGATCGTTTCATCGCGCGCATCAGGCGTGGTATCTCCACAGGTTGAACGAAGCGAATCTGCCGGGCGAACCGCACTGGTCGCTCACCGTGGGCAATATCCGCAGCGACATGAACGCGGTGCTCGAAGCGCTTGCAGCACAAGATGGCGTCTATACGCTCGAAACCGTCACGCCTCAGGGCGAACGCGCGTACGAGACGATCCGCTCGATCGAGCGCGTCGTGCCGTGGACCGAAAGCCTCGACGCGCTGATCGAAGCCGGTGCCGACCCGGCCTGCAAGATCATCTCGTTCACGGTGACCGAAGGCGGCTACTACCTCGACGAACATGACCAGCTCGACACGGCCAACCCCGATCTCTCGACCGACCTGAAAGGCGGACATACCACCATCTACGGCGCGCTCGCGGCGATTCTCGAAGCGCGCATGAAAAACGGCGCGGGTCCGGTCACGCTGCAAACCTGCGACAACCTGCGGCGCAACGGCGAGCGTTTTCATGCGGGCATGAGCGCGTTTCTCGAACTACGCGGCGCGGGCGAACTGGCGCAATGGTTCGACGACAATACCGCGTGTCCAAGCTCGATGGTCGACCGCATCACGCCGCGCCCGACACCTGACGTGAGAGAACGTGTGAAGGCCGCGACGGGCGTGGACGACGCGTGCCCGGTAATGGGCGAAGCGTTCATTCAATGGGTGATCGAAGAGCGCTTCATAGCGGGCCGCCCGGCATGGGAGAAAGTCGGTGCGGAACTGGTCGATTCGGTACTGCCGTACGAAGAAGCGAAGATCCGCATACTCAACGCGACGCATAGCTGCATCGCGTGGGCCGGGACGCTGGTCGGCCTGAACTACATCCACGAAGGCACGCAAGACGCAGACATTCGCAAGTTCGCGTTCGACTACGTGACCGAAGACGTGATTCCCTGCCTCTCACCGAGTCCGCTCGACCTGGAGCGTTATCGCGATGTCGTGCTCGAACGCTTCGGCAATCCTTATATCCAGGACACCAACCAGCGCGTCGCCGCCGACGGCTTTTCCAAACTGCCTGGCTTCATCGCGCCGACGCTCGCCGAATGTTTCGAGCGCGGCGTAACGCCCGCAGCCACCGCGATGCTGCCGGCACTCTTCTTCCGCTTCCTGGAGCGCTGGCAGGCGGGCACGCTGCCTTACACGTATCAGGACGGTGTGATGGACGAGCGCGTCGCGCGCCGCTTCTTCGCCGCGCCCGATCCTTTGCAGGCATTCGCGGCAGATCGCCTGCTGTGGGGCAGCATGGCGCAAACGCCGGAGCTGGAATCTGCTTTGGCCGGTGCATTGGCGCGTGTCGACGTCTGGCTCGCCAAACGCGCGCACGCGTAATAAACACCGTACATCCACGTTCGAATTCACGCGCGGTGCCAGGCTTAATGCGCATGGCACCGCGCGCCGTGTGCGGCTAAAGTAGCGCATCTCTAACGACGAAGGTTTTCCGCCCATGTATCTCGGCATCGACCTCGGCACGTCCGAAGTGAAAGTCCTGCTGCTCGCCTCCAACGGACGCGTGATCGGCACCGCAGGCTCTCCGTTCACGGTTTCGCGTCCGCATCAACGCTGGGCGGAGCAGAATCCCGAAGACTGGTGGGCCGGCACGCAGAGTGCGCTCGCCGCATTGCGCGCGAAACATCCGGACGAGTTCGCCCAGATTCGCGGCATTGGCCTTTCCGGGCAGATGCACGGCGCCGTGCTGCTGGATGCCGAAGACCGCGTGCTGCGGCCCGCGATTCTCTGGAACGACATGCGCAGCGACAAGGAGTGCGCCGAACTCACGGAACGCGCGCCCGACCTGCATAGCGTCGCAGGCAATCTCGCCATGCCGGGTTTCACCGCGCCGAAACTGTTGTGGGTCGCGCGTCACGAACCCGACATCTTTGCACGCACTGCCTGTGTGCTTCTGCCGAAAGACTACCTGCGTCTGCAGCTGACAGGCGGCAAGGTCTCCGACCCGTCGGATGCAGCCGGCACGCTGTGGCTCGACGTCGCAAAACGCGACTGGTCCGATTCGCTGCTTGCGGCCTGCAACATGACGCGTGCGCAGATGCCGAGCCTCGCCGAAGGCAGTGCGCCGTCCGGCACGTTGTTGCCGGAACTCGCGCGCGAATACGGTCTGGCCGACGGCGTGATCGTCGCGGCGGGCGGCGGCGACAACGCAACCAGCGCAATCGGCATCGGCGCGACGCAGCCGGGTGACGGCTTCGTGTCGCTCGGCACGTCCGGCGTATTGTGCGTGGTCGGCGACAGCTTCCGGCCGAATCCTGCTTCCGCTGTGCACGCGTTCTGCCACGCGATTCCAGACCGCTGGCATCAGATGAGCGTGGTCTTGTCGGCGGCAAGCTGTTTGCGTTGGGTGTGCAAGCTCACCTCGACCGACGAACCCACGCTGCTCGCTGAAATAGAAGCACTGCCCGCAGAAGCGCTCACCACCGCACCGCTTTTCTTGCCGTACCTGTCCGGCGAGCGCACGCCGCACAACGACCCGTATGCGCAAGGCGTGTTCTTCGGCATGAACCACGCAACGGATCGTGCGCTGCTCGGCTACGCGGTGCTCGAAGGCGTGACACTCGCACTCACCGACGGTCTCGACGCGTTACGCGCAGCCGGCACCGAAGCAAAGGCGCTGTCGCTGCTCGGCGGCGGCGCACGCAGCGACTACTGGGCACAGTTGCTTGCCGACGCGCTCGACACCGCCACGCGCAAGCATGGCGGCGGCGAGACGGGTGCGGCGCTCGGCGCGGCGCGTCTCGGCTGGCTCGCGGCGGGCGGCGATCCGGCGACCGTGCTCAGCAAACCGCCGATCGAAAAGGAGTTCACACCGAACCCGCGCCGCCACGCTGAATTGCGGACGCGACTCGACGCATATCGTGCGCTGTACCGTCATGTGCGGCCGCTATTCGACCCCGCGCGCGAGCGGCTCGCCTGAACGCATAGCAACAGCGCAAACCGCAACCGGCGGCGCCTGAAGGCGAGCGCCGGCTGCCACTATCGGCGCCCTTCAAGCGAATCGTCACCGTGCCCAAGTCCACAGAAAAACTAGATCTTGCTACTCGAGCCGCGTGGCTCTACTACGTCG
Source organism: Paraburkholderia caledonica (assembly GCF_000383275.1). Lineage (NCBI taxonomy): Bacteria > Pseudomonadati > Pseudomonadota > Betaproteobacteria > Burkholderiales > Burkholderiaceae > Paraburkholderia > Paraburkholderia caledonica. Next base: position 266,557 of record NZ_KB911040.1, read on the forward strand.
CGGGCAATACCCAGAACGAGATCGCCGAGAAGCTGCAGGTGTCGCGCCCGGTCGCGCAACGGCTCGTCGCGTTCGCGGTGGAAAAAAATCTGATCCGCGTACGTGTCGATCACCAGTTGGCGGATTGTTTGTCGCTCGCCGATCAGCTGTCGAAACGCTACGGTCTCGCCATGTGCGAGGTGGTGCCGATCGACAGCGACACGCCCGATGAAGTCGATCGCAAACTCGCGGTCGCGGGCGCGCAGGTCATGGAACGTTACCTCGCCGAAGAAAAGCCGATGGTGGTTGCGGTGAGCAGCGGCCGGACACTCAAAGCCGCGGTCGATCAGATCGCGCAGCTAGACCGTCCGCAGCATCGGCTGGTGTCGATGGTCGGGGCCATCGCTCAGGACGGCTCCTCGAACCGCTATGACGTCGCGCTGCACATTTCGGAGAAGACCGGAGGCAAGCATTTTCTGCTGCCCGCGCCGTTGATTGCCGATACCGAGGCCGAACGCGCGCAGTGGTGCAATCACCGGCTCTATCGGATCGTAGAATCGCTATCGGCGCAAGCGGACGTCGCGTTCGTCGGCATCGGCAATATTGGGCCGAAATGCCCGCTGCACGAGGACGGCTTCATTACGTCGGCGGAAGTGAAGGAACTGATGCAGAACGGCGCGGTGGCCGAAATGCTCGGACTGCCGATCGACGCGGCCGGTGCCCGCGTCGAATCGCCGACCGGCCGGCGCGTGACCAGCATTGAAATCGATTCGCCGCCGCTACGACCGACCATTGGTTTCGCGGGCGGCAAGCGCAAGCGTGAAGCACTGATCGCAGTGCTCAAGGGCGGCTGGCTGTCGGGGCTCGTTACCGACGAACTGTGCGCGCGGGCGGCTCTCGAAGCTTAAAAGAGCGCCCGGCGTATTTGAGCGGGGCGTTCGCTTGAGCGCGGCCCCACACACGCAGGCCACTGCGTCGTTGAAACAAACAGCAGGAAGGCCGCACTCGCGCCTTCCCGCCACGTCAAGCCGCCAATACTTCGACGATCTTGCGCTGGAACGCCTTGCCTTCGCTATCGAACAGATGGCAATGCTCGGGCGTCGCGCCGAGCTTTTGCGTCTCGCCCTTCGCATGACGTTCAAGCGGCGGAATGCGTGCAATCAGACCGTCCGGCGCGACGCTCGACTCCGCGTACAGATACGCTGCGTCGCCGAGCGATTCGACGGCCATCGTGCGAGCCGATACACCGTCGTCCGTCATACCGACATGCAAGTGCTCGGGGCGGATGCCCACGGTCACTTTGTCGCCCTGCTTGACCGCGCCAGGCTCCACCGCGACGCGTTGCGTCTCGCCGGTTTCATAGCGCACCGTCACGCCGTCGTGCGTGACCGATTGCACGACGCCTTCCATGAAATTCATTTTTGGCGAGCCGATGAAACCCGCGACGAAACGATTGGCCGGCGCGTGATACAACATGGTCGGACTGCCGACCTGTTCGAGATTGCCCGCAGACAGCACGACGATCTTGTCGGCGAGCGTCATCGCTTCGACCTGATCGTGCGTCACGTAGATCATCGTGGTCTTCAGTTCGTCATGCAGGCGCGCAAATTCCAGTCGCATTTTCACGCGCAACGCGGCGTCGAGATTCGACAGCGGTTCGTCGAACAGAAACACTTTCGGCTTGCGGGTGATCGCGCGGCCGATTGCGACGCGCTGGCGCTGACCGCCCGATAGCTGCTTGGGCTTACGGTCCAGTAGATGATCGATATGCAGAATCTTCGCGGCGTTGCGCACGGCCGCGTCGATCTCCGGCTTCTTCGTGCCGGCGAGCTTCAGGCCGAACGCCATGTTGTCGTACAGCGTCATGTGCGGATACAGCGCGTACGACTGGAACACCATTGCAATGCCGCGCTTCGCGGGCGGCACGTCGTTCATGCGCGTGCCGTTGATGGTGAGGTCGCCGCCGCTGATATCTTCGAGGCCGGCGATCATCCGCATCAGCGTCGATTTACCGCAACCGCTCGGACCTACGAACACGACGAATTCGCCGTCCGCGATGTCGAGGTTGATGTCGCGCATCACTTCGGTGTCGTCGTAGGCCTTCCGGATATTGCGCAGAGTTACGCTTGCCATGATGTGTCTCCGTGTAATGCTGTGTGTTGCTTGTGTGTTGCCACGTTACGTTTGCGTTTTCGTTTGCGTTTGCGTTGCGTTTGCGTTGCGTTTGCGCGTTGCCAGCTTTGCTGGTCGCACGTTCGTCGTGCATCGTGCGCCGAGCCGCCCGCGCTTACGGCGCCGCGGCCGTCGCGCTCAACGTCCACTGCGCGACCAGTTCCGGCAATTGATGCATGTCGTCGAATACATGCCGGGCACCGGCCGCGTGCAGTTTGTCGATCTGCGCGTCGCTCGCATGACCGCCGCCGATGAATCCCAGCACCGTCATTCCCGCCGCGCTCGCCGCCGTGACACCGGTCACGCTGTCTTCGACCACGAGGCATGCAGACGGCGCGAGCCGCAAACCTTCCGCCGCGGCCAGATAGACGTCGGGTGCGGGCTTCGGATTGGGCACGCTGTCGGCGCAAAACAGACGATCGCCGAAAAACCTCACGAGTCCCGTACGCGCAAGAACAGTCTGCACATAAGGCCGAAAACTATTGCTCGCGCAGCCTTTGATGAGCGGGACCTGCGCCAGCGCCTGCTCGATGCCCTGCACTGCCGGCGCCTGCATCGCCGCCGCTTCCACGGACCGGCGAATCGCATCGATGTCGTCCAGACCGAGGCTTTTGCCGAGTTGCATCGCCGTGCCTTCCAGCACTTTTTCGATGCGCAACCCAAGTAACGGCAGCACGACCGGTTCGATATCCGCGCCCGGCCAGCGCGCTTCGAGCTCATGCACGAGCATGCGCGCAGCCACCGCCTCGCTGTCGATCAATACACCGTCGCAATCGCAGATCAGCGCGAAATTTCCTGCACTGGTGCCTGCCGTCATTTGACCGCCCCGAACGTGAGGCCGCGCACGAGTTGCTTCTGCGAGAGCCAGCCGACGATCAGGATCGGCGCCACCGCAAGCAACGAAGCCGCGGACAGCTTGGCCCAGAACAAGCCTTCAGGACTGGAGTACGACGCGATGAAAACCGTAAGCGGCGCTGCGTTGGAACTCGACAGGTTGATGCTCCAGAATGCTTCGTTCCACGAAAGGATCACGAGCAGTAGCGCGGTGGAAGCGAGCCCCGGCAGCGCCATCGGCATCAGCAGATAGACGATTTCCTGCCAGGTCGCCGCGCCGTCGATACGGCCCGCTTCCAGAATGTCGCGTGGAATTTCGGCGAAGTACGTGAAAGACATCCACACCGCAATCGGCAGATTGATCAGCGTATAGACGATCACGAGACCGGAAACCGTATCGAGCAAGCCGCTGTTTTTCCACAGCAGATAGATCGGCACGAGAACACCGACCGACGGCATCATCTTGGTCGAGAGCATCCACAGCAGCACTTTTTGCGTGCGACGCGTCGGGAAAAACGCCATTGCGTATGCGGCCGGTACCGCGAGAATCAGGCACAGCACCGTCACGCCGACCGAGATCAGGATCGAATTCCACGCGAACGAAAAGTAATTGCTGCGCGCGAATACCTCGCGAAAACTGTCGAACGTCGGCGTAAAAAATAGCGACGACGAGTACGCCTGCTGTTCCGTCTTGAATGCGGTGATCGTCATCCAGAAGATCGGGAAGAACAACAGCAGCGCGACAAACCAGGCGAGCACGCCGGGAATGCCGCGACGGATCGCGGCGAACGGCGACTTCGCCGGCACAGTCATGGGCGCCGTGGTAGACGCCGGAGTAGAGGCAACCTGGCTCATTTTTCGTACTCCCCTTTGAGGTTCTTCGCGAGCATCCGCACGAGGAAGAACGACACGATATTGGCCAGCACGACAGCGAGAATGCCGCCCGCCGAGGCGAGACCGACGTCGAACTGTTGCAGGCCGAGCGAATAGATCAGGTACGACAGGTTGGTGGTCGCAGTGCCGGGACCGCCGCCGGTCGTCGTATAGATTTCAGCGAAGATGGACAGCAGGAAAATCGTCTCCATCATCACCACCACGGCAATCGCACGTTTCAGGTGTGGCAGCGTGATGTAGAAGAACATGGAGAATGGACCCGCTCCGTCGATGCGCGCCGCTTCCTTCTGCTCCTGATCGAGCGACTGGATCGCCGTGAAGAGAATCAGAAACGCGAACGGCAACCATTGCCACGCGACGATCATGATGACCGCAGTCAACGGATACTCGGCGAACCAGTCGATCGGCTGCAGGCCGATCGCGCGCATGCCGCTCGCGACGAGGCCGTAGACCGGATGCAGGATCATGTTCTTCCAGATCAGCGCGCTGACCGTAGGCATTACGAAGAACGGCGCGATGGCCAGCAGCCGCGCGACGCCCTGTCCGTAGAACTTGCGGTCGAACAGGATCGCCATCAGCACGCCGCCAACCACCGTGATCACGAGCACCGACACGATCAGTTGCAACGTATGGCCGATCGACGGGCCGAACGACGGATCGCTGGCCAGAAACTGATAGTTGTCGAAACCGGCGAACCCCTTCAGGTCGGGATTCAGCAGGTTGTAGCGCGAGAACGAGAACCAGATCGTCATCGCGAGCGGAATCGTCATCCACAGCAACAGCACCGCGACCGACGGCGACACGAGCCAGCGCGCGGAATTGGCTTTGCGGACTTCGCGTTCTTTTTCTGTCTGGGGATGGGCATGCATGAGAGGCAGGCGCAGAGGACGCATGATTGACCACCTGTTCGGTAATGCGCGGGCGGCACGGACCGCATGAATCGCCATTTCGCTATGAAGACGAGGCGGCGTTGCGGCGTATGCGCGGCCGTGACGGCCCGCTGTGCTGCGTGAGCCGGCTGACGGGCGTCAACCGGCACGCGCCACGTAACTCCAGTGGCGAGCTTTCCGATCTACTCTTCGTTACTTCTGATACCCGGCCTGCTTCACCGCGCGATCCGCGGTGGCCTGGCCTGCCGCCAGCGCCTGGTCGACCGTCATCTGACCGGCAATTGCGCCGGAGATGCTTTGACCGACCACGGTGCCGAACGACTGGAATTCAGGTATCCCAACGAATTGCACACCGGTGTACGGCACGGGCTTCGCCGTCGGATGCTCCGGATCGGCCGTTTCGATCGCCTTGAGCACGAAGTCGCCGAACGGCGCGGCCTGCTTGTACTCGGGGCGTGCGTACGTCGATTGGCGCGTTCCGGGCGGCACTGACGCCCAGCCTTCATCTTTCGCGACGAGCTCGATGTACTGCTTCGACGTGGCCCACGTGATGAACTTCTTCGCTGCGTCAGCCTGCTTGGATGACTTCGGAATCGCCAACGCCCACGCCCACAGCCAGTGCGAACCCTTCGGCGTGACCGCGATTGGCGCCGCGGCAAAACCGACCTTGTCCGCGATCTGCGACTGCTGTTTGTTGTACAGCATGCCCGCGGCCACCGTCGCGTCGATCCACATTGCGCACTTGCCCGAGGACATCAGCGTCAGGTTTTCGTTGAAGCCGTTCGAGCTCGCTCCCGGCGGGCCGTTCTTCTTCAACAGATCGACATAGAACGTGATCGCCTTCTTCCATTCCGGCGACGTGAGTTGCGCATGCCACTTTTCGTCGAACCAGCGGCCGCCGAACGTGTTCACCACGGTCGTGCCATACGCCATGTTTTCGCCCCAGCCCGCCTTGCCGCGCAAGCAGATGCCGTACATGCCGTTGGCCTTGTCGGTGAGCTTGTCGGCGAACTGCGCGATCTGGTCGTAGGTCGGCTGATCAGGCATTTTCAGGCCCTTCGCCGCAAACAGGTCCTTGCGGTAATACGTCATCGAGCTTTCGACGTAAAACGGCAGCGCATACAACTGGCCGCCGGCAGAGAGGCCGTCGCGGGCCGTCTTCACGACGTCGTTCAGATCGTAATCAGCGGGCAGGTTCGTGAGCGGCGTGAGCCAGCCGCGCTTGCCCCACTGCGGCGTTTCGTACGCGCCGATCGTCATCACGTCGAACTGGCCGCTGCCGGTGGTGATGTCCGTCGTGGCGCGCTGACGCAGCACGTTTTCTTCGAGAATCACCCAGTTCAGCTTGATGTCCGGATTCGCCTTTTCGAATTCGGGCGACAGCTTCTTCAGCTCGATCATGTCCGGATTGTTCAGCGTCGCGATCGTCACCGTGGCCGCCGACGCACTCAGCGCGAAGCATGCAGCGGCGCCTGCGCTAACCGCCTTGAGCGCGGATTTGAGGGCTGGTTTCATGTGTTGTCTCCTTTCTCGTGCGTTATGTGATGCTGCGTTTGTTCTACGAAAATGACGCTGGATAACGCGGCTTCAGCCGCTCAACTCATCCAGTTGCCGCCGTCGACGTTCAGGGTTTGCGCAGTGATGTAGTCTGCATCCGCGGATGCGAGGAATAGTGCCGCTCCGGTCAGATCGTCGGGAACGCCCATGCGCCCAAGCGGCACCGCTTCGCCGACGAGGCGCTTCTTCTCGCCGAGCGGCCGGTTCTCATAGCGGGCGAAAAGCGCGTCCACTTCTTTCCACATCGGCGTATCGACGACACCCGGCGCGATGCCGTTCACGTTGATCTTGTGCGGCGCGAGCGCCAATGCAGCAGATTGCGTGTAGCTGAGGACGGCCGCCTTGGTCGCGCAGTAATGCGACACGAGTGCTTCTCCGCGCCGCCCCGCTTGCGACGACATATTGATGATCTTGCCGCCGCGGCCTTGCTCGACCATCTGCCGTGCAACGGCTTGCATGAGGAAGAACATGCCCTTCACGTTGACCGCGAAGAGACGGTCGAACACGTCCCACGATTCGTCGAGGATCGGGCGCATATCGAACAGCGCCGCATTGTTGAACAGGATATCCACGTGGCCGAAGCGCTCCAGCGTGCTCGCCACGATGCGCTCGATGTCCTCGCGGCGAGTGACATCTGCGCTGACCGTGAGCACGCGCTCGCCGTATGCGGCGCGCAGCGTGTCGCCGAAACTGTCAGCCGGCTTCACGTCTACCAGCACGCATTGCGCGCCTTCGTCCAGATAACGTCGCGCCACGGCTTCGCCGATGCCGCTTGCTGCGCCTGTCAGGATGGCCACCTTGTCTTGCAATCGTGCCGACACGCTTTGTCTCCGATTCGTTTCGCTTTTTGGAGGCGCGGTGAGCGAACGCTCATTGCGCGATCAATTGCTCTGTTTGTGATCGAATGATCGGATACGCACCGGGTCATGTCAAGGCGCTCTCTCAGATTTCGATGGTGCAGCGCGGAACGAGCGCGCCCGACGGTTGCAGCGCTCCTGCGTCCGACCGGTGACAAAAAAACGAGATACGTTATATCATTGCGACCTCGCGGTACGAGCCGCCCCTGCATCCGCCTGACGTCACCGATAAGGAGATTCGTGCTGATGGCTACATCGACTGCAGAACATCATGCTGTGCGGCTTGCGCATGCCGAAGCGCATGCCGCATTGCATGGCTTGGCCCTGACGCCGCTGCGGCGTCAAGTGTATGCGGCGATTGTCGCGAGCGAACGGCCTGTCGGCGCCTACGAGTTGCTTGCCGCGCTCGAACCGCAACGCGGCCGCGTGCCGCCCACCACGGTCTATCGCGCGCTCGATTTTCTGCTCGCGCATGGCTTCGTGCATCGCATCGAGTCGAAGAATGCGTTTGTCGCCTGCTGCGAGGTCGGCGTGCCGCACTGCAGCCAGTTTCTAATGTGCGACCGCTGCGGCGCGACCGTCGAGATTCCGGGCGACGTCCTCGCCGAGCAGCTGTCGCATAGCGCCCCGGCACACGGCTTCGAGGTACACCGAGCGGTCGTCGAATTGAGCGGTCTTTGCGCACGGTGCGCACGCGCGTCGCGCGCCACTGCGTCCACATGAGCCATCGCTTCACGCTTGCAATTCATTCAACCCTCACGCAGCAGGACACATAATGAAGAAGACCGGCACGAGGTTGTTCTCGAAGTATGTCGCGGCGGTTACAGCCGCCTTCGCGTTAAGCCAGGCAGCATTTGCCGCGGATGCGAAAATCCCGGTGGTCGCCGCAGAAAATTTTTATGGCGACGTGGTGCAGCAACTCGGCGGCGAGCGCGTCGACGTGACCAGCATTCTCAGCAATCCGGACCAGGACCCGCATCTGTTCGAAGCCAGCCCGAAGACGGCTCGCGCGTTGCAACACGCGAGCATCGTGGTCTACAACGGTGCCGACTACGATCCGTGGATGGTGAAACTGCTGGCGGCTTCGAAAGGCACGAAGCGCTCGACGATCGTTGCGGCCGACCTTACCGGCAAGAAGAGCGGCGACAATCCGCATCTCTGGTACGACCCGTCGACCATGCCCAAGGTGGCGCGCGCGGTGAACGAGGCGCTCGTCGCGGCTGACCCGGCGCACAAGTCGGCGTACGATGCGAATCTCGCGAAGTTTCTGGATTCGCTAAAGCCGGTGGAGGCGAAGGTTGCCGAGTTGCATGCGCGTTACACGGGCACGCCGGTCACGGCAACGGAGCCGGTGTTTGGCTATATGTCGGACGCAATCGGGCTGAGCATGCGCAACATGCGCTTTCAGCTGGCGGCCATGAACGAAACCGAAGCGAGCGCGTCCGACATCGCCGCGTTCGAACGCGATCTGCGTGAAAAGCGCGTGCGCGTGCTGATCTATAACAGCCAGGCAACCGAGGCTCTGACCAAACGCATGTTGAAGCTCGCGCAGCAATCGAAGGTGCCGACCATGAGCGTCACCGAGACCGAGCCCGCGGGTAAGACCTATCAGACGTGGATGCTTTCGCAGCTCGACGCGCTCGGCGCAGCGCTCGCCCAAGGCGACGCGGCCGGCGCGAATGCGGCGGCGGCCAGCGTCAAAGGAAAAACGCAATGAATGTCACTGGCCGCAGCACGCCAGCCAATCTGTCAGCAAGCGCAGCGAGCCGCGCGCCCGTGCTCGAAGTGGATCACGTCACGCTCGAACTCGGCGACCGCACGATCTTGCGCGATGCCGGCTTCGTCGTGAATCAGGGCGAATTCATCGGCGTACTCGGGCCGAACGGCGCCGGCAAGACCACGCTGATGCGCGCGGTGCTCGGCCTCGTACCTGCGGCAAGCGGCTCGATCCGCGTGCTGGGGCAGCCGGTGGAACGCGGCAACGCGTCGATCGGTTATATGCCGCAAACGCGCAGCGCACTCGCCGGACGGCGCGTGCGTGGCCGCGATTTCGTGGCAATGGCGGCCGACGGCCACCGTTGGGGACTACCGCACGCAGACGCCAGGACGCGCGCGGACGTCGAGCGCGTGCTCGAACTGGTCGACGGCCGAAAGCTTGCTGAGCGCCCGTTGTCCGAACTCTCGGGCGGAGAGCGGCAGCGCCTGCTGCTCGCGCAATGTCTGCTCGGCGCGCCGAAACTGCTGCTGCTCGACGAACCGCTCATCAGCCTCGACCCGCATCATCAGAAGAGCGTCGTCGAACTCGTGCGGCGCGTGCAGCAGGAACTCGGCATTGCCGTGCTGTTCTCGGCGCACGAACTGAATCCGCTGCTCAACTCGCTCGATCGCGTGCTGTATCTCGGCAGCGGCGTGGCCGCGCTCGGCACCGTCGACGAGGTCATCACCCGGCCCGTGCTGTCGCGCCTCTACGGTTCGCCCATCGACGTGATGCGCGTGAACGGCCGCATTTTCGTGATGTCGGGCGGCGTCGAAGTAGAAAAGCACGATCACGAACATGAACACGACGGGAACGGCGGCCACTCGCATTCCCATGGTCATTCGCACGGACCCGCGCACGGCCACTCACACCAGCACGACTCACGCGACGGACATAAGCACGATGTTTGAATACGACTTCATGGTGAACGCGTTCGCCGCGTCGGGAATCGTCGCGGTGCTCGCGGGCGTGGTCGGCTATTTTCTCGTGATGCGCGGACAGACCTTCGCCGGCCACGCGCTTTCCCACGTCGGCTTCACTGGCGCGACCGGCGCCGTGCTGATCGGCATTTCGCCGATCTGGGGCATGGTCGGCTTCACGCTCGCGGCCGGCGTCGGCATGGGCGCGCTAGGCGAACGCCTTGCCGGACGCGATGTGGCAATCGGCGTGATCCTGTCGCTGTCGCTCGGCTTCGGCCTGCTGTTTCTGCACTTTTTCACCGCCTACGCGACGCAGGTCACAGCGCTACTGTTCGGCAACGTACTCGGCGTAAACGAGTCGACGCTCGCCGTGCTGGCGGCCTTGGGCGTAGTCAGCCTGCTCGCGCTCGCGGCGATCATGCGCCCGTTGCTGTTTGCTTCGCTGCAGCCTGAACTGGCCGAAGCCAAAGGCGTGTCGTTGCGTCTCGTGTCGGTGCTGTTTCTCGCGATTGCCGCGCTCGCAGTGGCCGCGTGCACGCAGATCGTCGGCGTGCTGCTGGTCTTCACGCTGATGGTCGGCCCGGCCGCCGCCGCGCAAAACATGACGACGCGGCTTTCCGCCGGCCTCGTGCTCGCCGCCGCGTTCGCGTTGCTGCAGGCGTGGCTCGGCGTGACGCTCGCGTTTTATACCGATTGGCCGACCAGCTTCTGGATCACTGCGCTGTCGGCGGTGGTGTATGGCGGAAGTCTGCTGAAGCGCCGCTAAACGCAAGGGCGCTAGATGGGATGGCGGCCCGCAACGGCGCCGCCATCGGTACAAAAGATTCAGCCGACCAGGACCTTCGCGTGATGCGCGATGTGATCCTGAATGAAGGTCGAGATGAAGTAATAGCCGTGGTCGTAGCCCGCATGGCGGCGCAACGTCAGCGGTTGGCCCGCCTCACGGCATGCGGCTTCGAACACGTCCGGGTACAGCTGCTCGGCGAGAAACTGGTCGGCGAGTCCCTGATCGACCAGAATCCCCTCCGCGAACTGGCGCGATGCGCGCCGCACGAGTTCGCTTGCGTCGTATTCCTTCCACGTCTCGCGGTTCTCGCCCAGATAGCCGCTGAACGCTTTCTCGCCCCAAGGGGCACGCGTAGGCGCCGCGATTGGCGCGAAGGCCGACACCGAGCGATAGATGTCCGGATTGCGCAGCGCCATCATTAACGCGCCGTGGCCGCCCATTGAATGCCCGAAGATGCCGAGCCGCGAACCGTCGACGGGCAGTTCCTTCAACACCGTTTCGCGCAGCTCGTCGCGCACGTACGAGTACATCCGGTAGTGCCGCGCCCACGGATCCTGCGTTGCATCGACGTAAAAGCCCGCGCCCACGCCGAAGTCCCACGCGGCGCTCTCGTTCGGCACACCCGCGCCGCGCGGGCTCGTATCCGGCGCGACGAGCGCAACGCCATGTTGCGCGGCGAAGCGCTGCGCGCCGGCCTTGATCGGGAACGTCTCTTCGGTACAGGTGAGCCCCGCGAGATAAAACAGCGCGGGCACCTTCGCATCTGGCTGCAGGGCCTGCGGCGGCAGATACACCGAGAAGCGCATGGGCAGGCCGACGGTCTGCGACTCGTGCCGGTAAAAGCGCTGCTCGCCGCCATGACAGGCGTGCGACGACAGTAGCTCAAGCATCGTCTTGCTCCTTGTAGGTCGCTTTCATTGAGTCGCTTTCATTGAGCCGCTTTGATTGCGCCGAGTTAATACAGCACGACCGAGCGGATCGACTCGCCTTTCTTCATCAGATCGAAGCCCTCGTTGATGCGCTCGAGCGGCAGACGGTGCGTGATGAGGTCGTCGATATTGATCTTGCCTTCCATGTACCAGTCGACGATTTTCGGCACGTCGGTGCGGCCACGCGCGCCACCGAATGCGGAGCCCTTCCACTCACGGCCCGTGACGAGCTGGAATGGACGCGTGCTGATCTCCTCGCCCGCCGCCGCCACGCCGATAATGAACGACTGGCCCCAACCCTTATGCGTGCATTCGAGCGCCTGGCGCATCACCTTCGTATTGCCGATGCATTCGAACGAATAGTCGGCGCCGCCGTCGGTAAGCTGCACGATGTGATCGACCACATTCTCGACTTCGTTCGGGTTGATGAAGTGCGTCATGCCGAATTTTTTCGCGAGTTCCACGCGACCCGGATTGATGTCCACACCAATGATCTTGTCCGCGCCCACCATCTTCGCGCCTTGAATCACATTCAGACCGATGCCGCCGAGCCCGAATACGACCACATTCGCGCCCGCTTCCACCTTCGCCGAATACACGACCGCGCCGACGCCCGTCGTCACGCCGCAGCCGATATAGCAGATCTTGTCGAACGGCGCGTCTTCACGCACCTTGGCAACCGCGATCTCCGGCACGACGATGTAGTTCGAAAAGGTGGACGTGCCCATGTAGTGGAACAAAGGCTTGCCGTCCAGCGAGAAACGCGACGTGGCGTCGGGCATCAGGCCCTTGCCTTGCGTCGAGCGGATCGCCTGACACAGGTTGGTCTTGCGCGACAGACAGAATTTGCACTGACGGCATTCCGGCGTGTAAAGAGGAATGACGTGATCGCCCTTCTTAAGCGTGCCGACGCCCGGCCCCGTATCGACGATCACGCCCGCGCCTTCGTGGCCCAGAATCGCCGGGAAAATGCCTTCGGGATCGGCGCCCGAGAGCGTGTAGTAGTCGGTGTGGCAGATGCCCGTCGCTTTCACTTCGATCAGGACTTCGCCTGCGCGCGGTCCTTCGAGATCGACTTCTTCGATCGTCAACGGTGCGCCGGCTTTCCATGCGATTGCTGCTTTGGTCTTCATCGTGAATGCTCCTGTGAGTCTGTGAATGCGACGCGCGTCGCCGCCTGCAACATGGCGATGCGCGAATATACGGGGATCATGCTGCGGCCGATGCCTGCGCCGCGCGAGCTACAGGCTAACGCATGAAAAGCGTCATGGTATTGCAAAGTGCGCCGCGGCATTGTCAGCAGGTGACATTACCGCTCTGCTCGTCAGGCGCCGGGGGGTGCGTCGAACCATGTTTCGACGCGACCATATAGATCGAGAAAACGTGCATAGCGTTCAGCGAGCGCGCGATCGCCTCGCGGGCTCGCCACGTGTGTCGCACCGGGCGCGAGCGCAGCGATATCGTGCACATGCCAGTGACCGCTTGCAATGCCACCGAGAATAGCCGCGCCGCGCGGGGCGGCATTCGGACAATCGACCGCGTGCAGTTCCGCATCCAGCGCATCGGCGAGCAACTGGCGCCAGCGGGCATCGACGGAACCGCCTCCTGCAAGCTTCAATGACGTCACTGTCGCGCCGCTCGCGCGGATCGCATCGAGCCCGGCGCGCAGCGAAAAAGCGACGCCTTCGAACGCGGCGCGCATCATCGCGCCGCGCGTGTGATCGAGAGCAAGGCCGAGCCAGCCGCCGCGCGCCGCAGGATTGAGCCACGGTGTGCGCTCGCCTGTGAGGTACGGGAGGAAGGTCAGCGGCGCTGCCGCTGCGGCGGCGTTGGCGTTGATCTCCGAGCCGTGGTTCGCGTGCTCGCCAAAGGCTTCGGCATAGGCGTCACTCCATTCGTAGCATAGCCATCCGCGCGCGCGCTCGAGTGCAATGCCTACGTTCTGCATGGCCGCCATCCGATACCAGTGATCGCTCGCCGCGCGATAACGATGCAAGCCTTTAACCGCCTGCGGCTCATGTTCGGCGAGTACGACGATCTGGCCACCGGTGCCGGTCGTCAGAAGCGCGTCGCCGTCGCGTGCAATGCCGCTGCCGAGCGCAGCGCATGGGGTGTCGGCGGCACCCGTAGCAAGCACGATCCCCGGGCGCAAACCCAAGGCCTGCGCCGCGTTCTGCGACAACACGCCGGCGGCTGCATATGACGGCCCCAACGGCGGGAACCACTCGTGCGGAATGCCGAGCCGTTCGGTCAGCGCCGCGTCCCACGTGCCATCCGGATCGGCGAGCGCAGTCGCGCAGGCGTCCGACGGATCGGTTGCGACCGCCCCGCCCAGCGCGACGCGCAGCCAGTCTTTTGGTTGAAGTGCCCAGCGGGTGCGGCGCGCGGACTCCGGTTCATGCGACACGATCCAGCGCAGCAACGGACCGGCCATACCTGGCGCCACCGGATTAGGCTGCGGCTCGGGCCACGCGTCGAGCAAAGTCCGCGCGCGCGTGTCAGGCCACAGCATGGCAGGCCGCACTGCATTGCCGGTTTCGTCGATCAACACGACGCCGTGCATTTGCCCCGACAAGCCGATCGCCTTGACCTCGCGACGCAAGCCGTCGGGCAAGCGGGCAGCCGCTTCGCACAGCGCGCGCCACCACGTCTGCACCGACGTCTCCGCCCAGCCGGCGTGCGGCGTCTCAAGACCATAAGCGACGCTCGCGGCGGCCCGTTCATGGCCGTCTTCATCGACGATTGCAACTTTGAGGGAGCCGGTGCCGAGGTCGATGCCGAGAAAGCTCATGAGTGATGGAGCGTCGTCAGTTAGGGTGTGATTGAGAGCACGCAGACCGTGCCGTGAGCGCCGACTTTTGCCAGTCGCGCGATGTGTGCAAACCAAGGGCTGCCGCATGCGCAATGCGGCCAGATCGCGGGTTAACCCCGGTCGGCGACGAGTTTCGTGAAAACACGACTATGTGCCAGCCCGGATACACCTGATCGATTCTCACATATATCGCGGCGGCTCGGGCATGCGCACGACCGCGCGCGCATCGCCGCTACAAGGGGCTGACCGCCGGTGAACCCGCCGCTCGCGTCGATTCCGGCTTTCAAAACGGGCTGGCGCATATCGTCACCGGGAATGCCGGAATAGGCCCCAGCGGTCTTGTTGCGCTTTTTCGTCCCCGATACCTTGGAGTCCATCCCAAAACTAGATTGTGGAGAGAGACGTTATGCAATCGAACACGGTTCACCCGTGCGACGAGCGGCTGCCCGCGGGCCAGTTGCTCACCCTCGGCATCCAGCACGTTTTGGTGATGTACGCGGGCGCTGTCGCCGTCCCGCTGATCGTCGGCGCCGCGCTGAAACTGCCGAAAGACCAGATCGCGTTTCTGATCAGCGCCGACCTGTTCTCGTGCGGCATCGCCACGTTGATCCAGACGCTCGGGTTGTGGATTTTCGGCATCCGCCTGCCGGTCATCATGGGCTGCACGTTCGCCGCAGTCGGTCCGATGGTCGCGATCGGCACGAATCCGTCGCTCGGCATTCTCGACATCTTCGGCTCGACGATTGCCGCCGGCGTGATCGGCATCCTGCTTGCGCCGGCCGTCGGCAAGCTGCTGCGCTTCTTTCCACCAGTGGTGATCGGCGTGGTGATCTCGGTGATCGGTTTGTCGCTGATGGGCGTCGGCATTAACTGGGCGGCCGGCGGCGTGGGCAATCCCGACTACGGCAACCCGGTCTACCTCGGGCTGTCGCTGCTCGTGCTGATGCTGATCCTGCTCATCAACAAGTTCGCCAAGGGATTCATCGCGAATATTTCCGTATTGCTCGGCATTGTCGCGGGCTTCGTGATCGCGCTGGCGCTCGGCCGGGTCAACATGGAAGGCGTCACGCACGCACCGTGGGTCGGCTTCGTGATGCCGTTCCACTTTGGCCTACCGCACTTCGATCCGTTGTCGATCGCGACCATGGTCACTGTGATGTTCGTTACCTTCATCGAATCGACGGGCATGTTCCTCGCGGTCGGCGACATGGTCGATCGTCCCGTCGATCAGAAAGCGCTCGTGCGCGGCCTGCGTGTGGACGGACTCGGCACGCTGATCGGCGGCATCTTCAACTCGTTTCCGCATACGTCGTTCTCGCAGAACGTCGGCCTGATCGGCGTCACGGGCGTGAAGAGCCGCTTTGTCTGCGCGATGGGCGGCGTGATCCTCGTGTTGCTCGGCCTGTTTCCGAAGATGGCGCAAGTGGTCGCGTCGGTGCCGGCATTCGTACTCGGCGGTGCAGGCATCGTGATGTTCGGCATGGTCGCGGCCAATGGCATCAAGGTGCTGTCGAAGGTCGACTTCGTACGGAATCACCACAACCTGTTCATCGTCGCGGTGAGTATCGGGCTGGGACTCGTACCGGTCGTGTCGCCACACTTCTTCTCCAGACTGCCGCCCGCGTTGTCACCGCTGCTGCATAGTGGAATCTTGCTGGCTTCGGTATCCGCGGTCGTGCTGAATCTGATTTTCAACGGCGTCAAAAGCGAGAAGAAGGCGCAGTGCGAAATCCGCAAGGCCGGCCACGATTTCGATGGACGCGGCGGCAACGATCAGCCTCGCGACGAAATGCTGCGCGCGGCGGACCTGCATTGAAAGTGAGGGCTCCGACGTTGAATCGGTGAAGCTTGGGGTTTTATTGCAATGCCTCGCCAAGAGGCGCGTCTGCGCAATTGGCGCACCGCTGTAAAAGAAAACGCCACGGCATGCCGTGGCGTTTTTTTCTTCGGTGGCTTAACCGCCGAACTGCTGTAACGGTCAGCCGGCGGTCGCAGCCGAAGCCGCTGCCGGCGCACTTGCTGCACCGTAGTCCACGGGTGCGTCGGCCGGACGCGGCTGATCGCCGCTATGCTCGATCCAGCCGCCGCCGAGCGCCTGGTACAACGTCACCAGGTTCTGCAGACGCTCCATGCGCGCAGTAATCAACGACTGCTGCGCCGAATACAAAGCGGTCTGCGCGGTCAGCACCGCCAGGTAACTGTCGACCCCGTTCGTATAGCGCAGATCCGACAGATCCAGCCGGCGCTGTTCCGCAAACGCGTTGCGCTCGAGCGACTGGATCTGCTGATCGTACGTGCCGCGCGCGGCGAGCGCGTCTGCTACCTCGCGGAAGGCCGTCTGGATGGCCTTTTCGTACGTAGCGATCTGGACGTTCTTCTGGATATTCGCGAGATCGAGGTTGGCCATGTTCTGACCGCCCTCGAAAATCGGCAGCGTGATCGACGGCGCGAAACTCCACGCTGCCGAACCCGGCTTGAACAGGCCGCCGAGCGTCGGGCTGAGCGTGCCAAAGCTGCCCGTGAGCGAAACCTTCGGGAAGAAGGCCGCGCGCGCGGCGCCGATATTCGCGTTGGCCGCAAGCAGATTCTCTTCGGCCTCCATGATATCGGGACGACGCGTCAGCAGATCGGACGGCAGACCCGCCGGAATATCCGTGAGCAGATTCTGGTCGTTCAAAGTGAGGCCCGGCGCGAGGCCGGCGGGCAACGGCTCGCCGACCAGCAGCACCAGCGCGTTTTCCGCCTGTGCCCGCAGACGCGCCTGCGCTTGCAGGTTCGCCTCGGCCTGCTCGACCACGGTCTGCGCCTGGCGAACATCGAGTTCGGAGCCGGTACCGTTGTCGAACTGCAGCTTCGTGATGCGAAACGACTCTTGCGCGGTCTTCAGCGTACCTTGCGTGACCTTCAGCAGATCGTCGAGTTCGAGCACCGTCAGGTACTGATTCGCCACCTGCGAGACCAACGCGATTTCAGCCGCCTTGCGCGCTTGAGCCGTGGCCAGGTACTGAGCCAACGCCTGGTCCTTCAGGCTTTGAATCCGCCCGAAGAAGTCGATTTCCCACGATGCGTTCAGGCCGACCGAATACGAGTTCGAAATCGTATTGCCGAACACCGACAGATCTTTCGGCGTCCGCTGTTTGCTTTGCGATGCCGCGGCGTCGAGCGTCGGGAACAGCCCCGCGCGAACGATACGGAACTGCGCCTGCGACGCCTGCATGTTCAGCACCGACACGCGCAGATCGCGGTTGTTCTTCAACGCGATGTCGATCAACTGCTGCATGCGCGGATCGATGAAGAAATCGCGCCAGCCGATGTCGGCCGCCGCCAGGCCGTTTGCGCTGCGCGCACCGGCCCCGCCAGGCTGCGTCGTGCCCGGCTGCGTGTCGTACACGCCGCCGGTCGGGAACGTGCTCGTCACCGGCGCGGCGGGGCGTTCGTACTTCGGCGCCATCGTGCAACCGGCGGCGAGGAACGCGACCGCCACTGCAATCAAAGAGTGTTTTTGCATCTCAATGTCCGTCCTTGCCCGAGCCATTGGTGTCGGAACCGCCAGCCGCCCCGCCACCTTGCGGATCATGCGGATGGTGCTCGTTGTAGTGTGCGAGCGCCGCGTCCGGATCTTCCTTGTCGCCGCCGAACTTCGCGCGGATCACGACGAAGAACATCGGGATCATGAAAATCGCGAGGAAGGTCGCCGTCAACATACCGCCGATCACGCCCGTACCGATTGCGTGCTGGCTCGCCGAACCCGCGCCGTTACTGATCGCGAGCGGCATCACGCCGAGAATGAACGCGAGCGACGTCATCAGAATCGGACGCAGTCGCAGACGTGCCGCTTCCAACGCGGCCTCGACCGGACCCATGCCCTCGCTCAGCTGCAATTCGCGTGCGAATTCGACGATCAGGATCGCGTTTTTCGCCGAGAGCCCCACGGTTGTCAGAAGACCAACCTGGAAGAACACGTCGTTCTCGAGCCCACGCAGCGTAGCGGCCAGCAATGCGCCGATCACGCCGAGCGGCACCACCATGATCACGGAGAACGGAATGGACCAGCTCTCATACAACGCCGCGAGACACAGGAACACGACGAGGATCGAGATGCCGTACAGGATCGGCGCCTGAGAACCGGACTGGCGTTCCTGCAACGAGAGGCCCGTCCATTCGTAGCCGACACCCGCGGGCAGCTTCGCCACGAGCGCTTCCATCGCCGTCATCGCCTGACCCGTCGACTTGCCCGGTGCCGCCGCGCCCTGGATTTCCACCGCGGAAATACCGTTGTAACGCTCGAGCTTCGGCGAACCATAGGTCCACTGGCCGCTTGCGAACGACGAGAACGGCACCATGCCGCCTGCCGTGTTGCGCACGTACCAGGTGTTCAGGTCTTCCGGCGTCATACGGAACGGTGCATCGCCCTGCAGGTACACCTTCTTGATACGGCCGTCGGTATCGAGGAAGTTGTTCACGTATTGCGACGCCCACGCGATCGAGAACGTCTGGTCGATTGCGGACAGCGATACGCCGAGTGCCGAGGCCTTTTCGTGGTCGATGTTCACCTTGAACTGCGGCGTATCGTTCAGGCCGTTCGGGCGCACCTGAGCCAGCGTCGGATCCTGCGCGGCCATGCCGAGCAGCATGTTGCGCGCTTGCATCAGCTTTTCGTGGCCGACACCCGCGCGGTCCTGCAGCTCGAAGTCGAAGCCGGCAGCCGTGCCGAGTTCCGGAATGGACGGCGGATTCACCGGATACACGAGCGCACCCTTGTAGCTGCCGAAGTGCATGAAGAGGCGGCCCACCAGCGCCTGTACCTTTTCATCCGCATGCTGACGCTGCGCGTAGTCCTTCATCCGCACGAACACGAGACCGGCGTTCTGACCGCGGCCCGCGAAGCTGAAGCCGTTCACCGTGAAGGTGGATTCGACAATCGCCTTCTCGCCGTTGAGCAGATAGTCCGATACGTCTTTCAGCGCGCGCGCTGTGGTTTCCTGCGTGGAACCCGAAGGCGTCTGCACCAGCACGAACATCGTGCCCTGGTCTTCGTCCGGCAGGAACGACTTCGGCAGTTTCACGAACAGCAAACCAACCGCGAAGATCACCACCATGTAGATGATGAGCCAGCGGCCTGAGCGCTTGATCACGTGGTGCACGCCCGAGTGATACTTGTCGCGGCTCTTGTTGAAGTTCCGGTTGAACCAGCCGAAGAAACCCTTCTTCTCTTCGTGATGACCTTGCGGAATCGGCTTGAGAATCGTCGCGCACAAAGCCGGCGTCAGAATCAACGCGACCAGCACCGACAGCACCATGGCCGCCACGATGGTCAGCGAGAATTGCCGGTAAATAGCACCGACCGAGCCGCCCGAGAACGCCACCGGCACGAACACCGCCGACAGCACGAGCGCCACGCCGACGAGCGCGCCGGTAATCTGGTCCATCGCCTTGCGGGTGGCTTCACGAGGCGATAAGCCCTCTTCCGCCATCACCCGCTCGACGTTTTCCACCACCACGATCGCGTCGTCCACCAGGAGGCCGATTGCCAGCACGAGCCCGAACATGGACAACGTGTTGATCGAAAAGCCCACCATGCTCATGACCGCGAACGTGCCCAACAGCACCACCGGAACTGCGATGGTCGGGATCAGCGTGGCGCGCAGGTTCTGCAGGAACAGGTACATGACCAGGAACACCAGCACGATACCTTCGAGCAGTGTCTTGACCACTTCCTCGATCGACAGACGCACGAACGGCGTGGTGTCGTACGGATACTGGACGACCAGACCGTGCGGGAAGTACTTCGACAGTTCGGCGACCTTCGCTCGCACTGCCTTCGCCGTTGCGAGCGCATTCGCGCCGGTGGCGAGCTGGATACCGAAGCCGGCGGTAGGCTGCCCGTTGTACTTGGTGTCGAAGTTGTAGTTTTCGCCACCGAGCTCGACGCGCGCGACGTCCTTGATACGGACCTGCGAACCGTCGGGATTGACCTTCAGCAGCACGTTGCCGAACTGTTCAGGCGTATTGAGCAGCGTCGCTTCCGTGATGGTCGCCTGCAACACCTGCCCCGGCACCGACGGCGTGCCGCCGAGCGAGCCGCCGGCAACCTGTACGTTCTGCGCCTGCAGCGCGGTCTGCACGTCTACGGGAGTCAGGCCGAAGTTGGTCAGCTTGTTCGCGTCGAGCCAGATTCGCATTGCGTACTGCGAGCCGAACAGCGTGACCGTGCCCACGCCGTCGATACGGCTGACCGGGTCCTGAATGTTCGACGCCACGTAGTTCGCGAGGTCGTACTTGTTCATGCTGCCGTCTTCGGACACGAACGCCATGACCAGCAGGAAGCTGCTGCTCGACTTCGTGACCTTCGTACCCAGCTGCTGAACCGCTTGCGGCAGCAACGGAGTAGCGAGCTGCAGCTTGTTCTGCACCTGCACCTGCGCGATGTCAGGATTGGTGCCGGCCGCGAACGTCAGCGTGATGGTTGCGGTACCCGAGTCGTCCGAAGTGGACGACAGGTACAGCAAGTGGTCAAGACCACTCATCTGCTGCTCGATCACCTGCGTGACGGTGTTTTCCACCGTCTTCGCCGAAGCGCCCGGATACGTTGCGCTGATCTGCACAGCCGGCGGCGCGATGGTCGGATATTGCGCGATCGGCAATGTGAACACCGACGCGATACCCGCGAGCATCAAAATGATGGCGATCACCCATGCAAAAATCGGGCGATCAATGAAGAACTTTGCCATGTGGCGGGCTCCCTGTTATTACGCGCCCGATGCAGCGGAGGCAGGTTGAGCCGTCTGCGCACTGCCGCTGGCGGCCGGCGCACCTTGAGCGGCTGCGCCGGAGGCGGGTGTAGCGGGAAGTTGCGCGGCGACGGTCTTGACCTGCATGCCCGGTTTCGCCTTGTCGGTGCCCTGCACGATCACGCGGTCGCCGGGTTTCAGGCCGCTCTCGACCACCCAGTTCGAACCGTACGTGCCCGAGGTGACGAGCTGACGCAACGCGACCTTGTTGTCCTCACCGACGACGAGCGCAGTAGGCTGACCTTTCTGGTCGTGGGTGATACCGACTTGCGGCACGACGAGCGCGTTCTCGTTCACGCCTTCCTCGATCTTCGCGCGCACGAACATGCCCGGCAGCAGCACCTTGTCCTTGTTCTGGAAGATCGCGCGGACCGTGACGGAGCCCGTGCCCTGGTCGACCGTCACGTCGGTGAACTGCAGCTTGCCCTTTTCGGAATACGTACGGCCGTCTTCCAGAATCAGCGAAACCTTCGCGGCGTCTGGGCCGTTCGTCTTGAGACGCCCTTCCTGCATCTGGCGGCGCAACTTCAGACCTTCGAGGCTCGACTGCGTCAGGTCGACGTAGACCGGATCGAGTTGCTGCACGGTGGCGAGCAGGGTCGCGGCGCTCGCCTGAACATAAGCGCCCGGCGTGACTTGCGACACGCCGATCTGGCCCGTCACGGGCGAGGTCACGTCGGTATAGCCCAGGTTGATCTGCGCCGTCTCGACCGCGGCCTTGCCGGCGGCGACGTCGGCGGCAGCCTGGCCTTGCGCGGCTACTGCGTTGTCATAGTCCTGCTTGCTGACCGCGTTGGCGGCAACCAGCACCTTGAAGCGGCTTGCCTGCGCCGTGGTGGACGCGAGGTTGGCCTGCGCCTTGGCGAGCGTCGCCTTCGCGTTGTTCAGCGTGGCGATGTACGGCGCCGGATCGATCTTGTACAGGCGCTGGCCAGCCTTGACCTGGCCGCCTTCGGTGAATTCGCGGCGCAGCACGATGCCGTCCACCCGCGCGCGCACTTGCGCGACGAGGAAAGCACTGGTGCGGCCCGGTAATTCAGTGACGACAGGTACGGTAGTCGGCTGGACTGTGACGACGCCGACTTCGGGCGTCTGTTGCGGCGGGGCAGATTGTTTTGGTCCGCATGCTGCCAGCAATATGGCAGCCGTCGCGGCACTGATTAAGCGGAATGGAACCCGTTCGACGCGCATGGAGCGACCTCTGTCTATGACTGAGAATGAAAAAGTGCGCGCATCCCTACCCCGGGGACGACGGCGCACACATGCGTCTTGCGACGCTCGACCGAAAGCCCATGGTTGCCGGCAACAGTTGCGAGGCAACCTGAACCAAATGCGCCATACCGGGAAATGCCGCACCGCGCCGCCCGTTGAAGCACGGCGCGTAAGCGTTTTGAAGACAACAGTGACGGATATTAACCGGTCGTCACAGCTTGGGCTATCCGATCGTGGGGTGCTATTATATATACATTCACGAATGGATGTAAAAGTGCGTTACTTCTCTTGCGGGGCGGGGACCCGGAAGAAAGCTTCGCCAAACAGTTCAGGGCAAACGGATTGTCATCGAGCGTACTTAAAAAGGCTCGGGAAAACCCGCAATCAGGGCAAGTTATACAAATATGGTCAGAAGAACCAAAGAAGAAGCGCTGGAGACGCGCAACAGCATCCTCGACGCAGCCGAACGGGTCTTCTTCGAAAAGGGTGTTTCGCGCACTTCGCTCGCCGACATCGCACAGGCGGCCGGGGTCACGCGCGGCGCCATTTATTGGCATTTTTCCCACAAGAGCGATCTGTTCACCGAGATGTTCGACCGCGTGCTGCTGCCGCTGGACGAACTCAAGGCCGCGTCGCTGGACCCGAACGAGCCCGATCCGCTTGGGCGGTTGATGGAGATCTGCATCGTCTGTGTGCGCGATACCGCGACCGATCAGCGACGCCGTCGCGTGTTCGACATTCTGTTTCTGAAGTGCGAGCTGGTCGAAGAGATGGGACCGGTCATGGTCCGCTATCAGACCAATATGCGCGAGGCGCTGATCAAGATAGAAGGCGGCTTGCGCAACGCAATCTCGAAAGGGCAATTGCCGGAAGATCTCGATACGAAGCTCGCTGCTGCCATGGTGCATGCGTTCGTCGGCGGATCGCTGCGCGACATGCTGTTTCTACCCGATGCCACGGATTTCACCGCGCTCGGCGAGCGGATGGTTGAAGGCATTTTCGACGCATTGCGTCTGAGTCCGGCGCTGCGCAAGTCGACGTGACGCGGCGGCTGCGGGCGGCGCACGCGGTGTAGTTTGCGGCCGACTGAGCAGTGGCCGTCGTTGCCGCGGTTGTCGGCAAACTTCCCATTTCGCAAACGGCCGCGCCCGCCCTCGCAGCGCTCGTTGTCACGCTGGACCAGCGTTGGACCGCCATACGCCGCGGCCTGCAAAACGCGACCCTCGACTCGCGGCCTTTCAGCCGCGTCCCTCACGCCAGCATCAGCGATTCCGGCTGCGCGCCTTCTGATTCGACGCATAAATGTTGCCGCGCTCTAACGGCACTCCGCTACTGACGGCGGCAAGCCATTCGTCGGTGCTCGCCACCGCCGCAAAGCGCGATTGCAGCACCACACTGAATACGCGATGAATCTCTTCCGCGCTCGCAAAGCCCGCGCTGTTTTCATACGGCACGGAGCCGGTTGCATCGTGCAGGAATTCGACGGCGAGGCCCGCGTGGACCGCATGATTGATGGTGGATGCGTCGCAGTTATGCGTCATGTAACCCACGACCGTCACCGTGTCGATTTGCCGTGCTGTCAGCCAGTCGGCGAGGTCCGTGCCGGTGAACGCGCTCGGCAGCGACTTTTCCACATAATGATCGCGCTCACGGGAAGCGACCACCGGGTGCAGTTCGGCTCCCTCGCTCCGGCGCGCGAACAGCGGCGAAGTGGCCGGCGCGAAGTTCTGCACGATTACCACCGGCACGCCGGCGGTGCGCGCGGCGTCGATCGCGCGTCCAATGTTGGCTAGCGAGCTTTGGACGTCCGGATACTCGATCGGCAGATTGCCCGTTACGTATTCGTTCTGCACATCGATGACAATCAACGCACGGCGTGGTGTGGTCATGGCAAGACTCCTGTGAAAGATTGATGAGGTCGCGCGCCACAGCCCCGCGAGCTTCAGGCAAGCGAGGCCGCCGCGATGACGCATTGTTCGCCTACCGCCGTTTTGCCAACAGCGGCCCGATTGACAATCTTCGCTAGAATCGGGCCATCGTCGTCGCTCTCATAAGGTGCCTGACTCATGGCTACACCTGCAGCCTTTCCCGCTCCGGCCGCCGCAAAGCCCGGCGCACAGCGGTCGCACATCGTCGCCGTGATCGCGTTCGACCGCATCAGCCCATTCCACCTTTCCGTGCCATGCGTGGTGTTCGGCGAGGACCGCAGCGGCGCCGGCGTTCCCGGCTTCGACTTCCGCGTGTGCGCAGCCGAAACCGGCCCGCTGACGACGACCGCAGGATTCTCCATTGCCGTGACTCACGGACTCGAAGCGCTCGCCGAAGCCGACACGATCATCGTGCCTAGCTGGCGCGATCCCGCGGAGCCGCCGCCAGCCGCTTTGCTCGACGCACTGCGCGCGGCGCACGCACGCGGCGCGCAACTCGTCGGTCTATGCCTCGGCGCGTTCGTGCTGGCTGCCGCCGGCATTCTCGACGACCGCCCGGCCTCCACGCATTGGGCATGGGCTGACGACTTCGCGGCCCGTTACCCGCGTGTCCGGCTCGATCGCGACGTGCTTTATGTCGACGACGGGAACGTGCTGACATCGGCGGGCACGGCTGCCGGCCTCGATTGCTGTTTACATGTGCTGCGCAAGATGTGCGGCGCCGAGGTGGCGAACTTCGTCGCGCGGCGGCTCGTCGTATCGCCGCACCGGCAAGGCGGCCAGGCGCAATACATCCAGCAGCCGCTGCCGCCGAACGTCCGCGAAGACCGGCTCTCGGGTCTGCTCGATTGGGTGTGCGGCAACCTCGACGCGCCGCACACGCTCGACAGCCTCGCGGCGCGCGCGCTGATGAGCCGGCGCACCTTCACGCGGCGCTTCAGGCTCGCCACCGGCACGACCGTCGGCGCGTGGCTGCTCGCACAACGGCTCACGCGCGCGCAGCAGTTGCTGGAGAGTTCGGATCAGTCGGTGGAAGCGATTGCGGGCATCGCCGGGTTCGGGTCGGCGGCGTCACTGCGTCAGCATTTCGCCGACGCCTTTCGGACCTCGCCCTCGGCATGGCGAAGAGAATTTCGCGGCGCATGAAATACCGCGCCCACGCAATTGCCGCGTGACACGCACGCTACGAACGAAGAAAACGCCGCGTGACACATTGAAAGCGAAGCATGGCATCGACGTCGCGAAGCAACGCAGGGTGACAAGCGACGCGCTTTCGTAGTCGGTCACCGCGAATTCGTAGTCGCGCGCGCACGACACTCGACCCT
Source organism: Paraburkholderia caledonica (assembly GCF_000383275.1). Lineage (NCBI taxonomy): Bacteria > Pseudomonadati > Pseudomonadota > Betaproteobacteria > Burkholderiales > Burkholderiaceae > Paraburkholderia > Paraburkholderia caledonica. Next base: position 292,200 of record NZ_KB911040.1, read on the forward strand.
ACAGACTGCGCAACCGTTCCGCGCGCCGGTCGAGGCATGAAGAACAGCGAGAGCGCCGTCAGTGCTCGCTGATCCAGCGCGCTACATACAGCAGAAGCGCAACGAGAAAAATCATCGCAGCCCATGCCCAGTTCGGCATGGCATGCGGCGTCGGCTCGGGGTGCGAGACGCCGTGCGACACGCTGGCAGCGCGTCCGGCGAGCGGGTTGCCATGTTCGGCGCGGGTGCGACGCGAAACACCGCTCAGCGTGATAGGCCGCAAAAATACATGCTGACGACGCGCCGCCGAACCGCGCGCGCGGTTCGGTCCCTGCCCGTGCTTCGCACGCACGACCGCGCTGAATTCGGCGAAGAAATCGTCGGCGAGATGATGAAGCGCGTTTTCGAGCTGACGCGTGGGCAGTTCAGCGAGCGGCCCCGACGACGTCGCCCAGATCGTGTAGTCGATCCGCGTGCCGCGCTCCCTGCTGCCGAGCGCGCCCTCTTCCGCGCGCAGACGCACTTCGATTTGTCCGCGCAGTGAGCCGATACCTTCGGCGCGCGCCTTGAAATTGATCGTGCGGCGCTCCGCGTCGGCAGGGCCGGAATCTTGGCCCGCGACGTGCGCGCGTGCTTCGTAACGCGCACGCAGTGGCCCGAGTGGCACCGTCATAGCCAGCGCGTATTCGCCGTGCGAAAGGCGCGTGAACGACTCGCAGTTATCGAGGCTGGCGCGCAGGAGCGCGAGGTCTTGCAACGCGTCCCAGACATCGGACGGCGCAAGTGGAATCCGTAACGCGTCGTTCAGTTCCATCCCAGCCTCCGACAGACGCGCGACAGCGGATCAGGACGTCTGATCGATGCGGTCGACGCGCGATGAGTAAAACGCGAGATATCCCTGGATCGGGGCTGCCTGTTCGAATGGCGTCTCGTAAGTCCATACGGCGTTTTCGATCAAGCCGTCTTCGGTGCGCAGGTGGTAGTACGATGCGTCGCCCTTGAACGGACAGTGCGACGTGTGCGTGGAGCGTTCGAGCCGCGCCATGTTCACGTCGTCACGCGGGAAATAGAAAACGTCGGGCAGACCGGTTTCGGCGAGCGTGAGCGCCGCGTGCGTGTCGGCCATCGTCACGCCGCCATGAATCACCCGCACCCGGTGATGATTGCCCGTTATCGTAATGGCGTGCCCGCCGGAGGGTTTGTCCGGGTTTGCGTGAGGTGTCAAGGCATCGCTCATGTCTCGGCTCCATGAAAGTGTGCGGTCGTGCATACAGCAAAGCCACGGGACAGGCCCGTGGCTTCATTATCGGTCAAAGTCCTCGCGATTGCGCGGCCTCCGTGCTGCATGCCCGACAAGCCCCGGGTTTACTGCGTGTTCCAGTAGAACGCCGCTTTCGCCGTGCCCTTTGCGGGCACCGTCAATGCCTTCGACTGGTCGCGGTCCTTGTAGGTCGCATGCACCGTGTAGCGCCCCGGGCGCAGCCTCACGAGCATGTAGGGCCCGCGCGACGCGGTGCTCAACACCTCGCCGTTATGCGCGTCGACAATCCGCACGTGGACGTCGGCCAAGTAGTCCGAGCCCGGTCCGGTAAAGCGCAGCGACAACGGCCATTGGCTTTGCGCCTGCTGCAGTGCCTTGGACTCGTCCAGACCGACGCCGCCCGAGACGAACGACACGTCACCTTGTTGCTGGATTTGCGGCAGACCTCCGCCGTTGGCGTTGCCTGCGCTCGTCTGGTCGGCGGTGGTGCCGCCGGTTACTTCGCTCGCCTGCTGCGCGTATGCGCCGCCCGCCAGACCGAGAGTGAGCGCCACGCTGGCCGCGGCGGCTACGATCTTTCGCTGAGTGCGTTGGTTCTTCATCGGTTTGCTCCTTATTGACGTCCTTATCCGTTACCCGTCGATGGGACCGGATTCAACGTGGATGCAACTGCCGTGCCACGCGGCCGCTCGACAGCACGGCGAATCGCCCGCTTCGCACGTCGCACGCCGCAAAGCGCCCGGTTTGCGGCTTCCGGTACAGAAAGAAAAATGCCGGTCTGTCTGCAGTAAGTGCAAACAGACCGGCAAGCGTTACTCGATGCTCTTCATCGATCAGTCATGACTGACCGGACGTCGATCAACCCAGATCGACCGGCACGAAAATCTGCGCGTTGTCGCGCTGGATCAGCAACGCGATGCTATTGCCCGCGCCGGAGACCATCTGCTTCAACTGATCGACGCTCGTCACCGGCCGGCCGTTGACGGCGAGAATGACGTCGCCCGGTTGAATACCCGCGCTTTCTGCCGCGCCGCCCGACTGCTGCACGAGAAGACCGTGCGAGATCGAAGCACTGCTCTTTTCTTCCGGCGTCAGCGGACGCACGGCCACGCCCAGACGGCCTTGCAACTGCGCGGGCTGATCGGTTTTGTCCGAGGCCAGCTTTGCGTCCGACAACGAGCCGATCGTCACCTTCAGATCCTTCGTGCCCTTGTCACGCCACACCTGCACGGTGGCCGTGCTGCCGGGCGCGAGCCCTGCCACCTGTGAAGGCAGCGCCGACGAATCGCCCACCGGATCGCCGTTCACCGACAGAATCACGTCTCCCGGCTGCAACCCCGCCTTCGCGGCAGGCCCATCCGGATCGACCGAGCTGACGAGCGCGCCTTGCGGCTTCTGCATGCCGAACGAATTTGCCAGCGTCTGATTCATGCTTTGCACCGCGACGCCCAGGCGCCCACGGCTCACGTGACCCGTCTTGACGATGTCGTCCTTGACCTTGATCGCTTCATTGATCGGGATTGCGAACGAAAGCCCCTGGAAGCCGCCGGTCTGCGAGTAGATCATGGAGTTGATGCCGATCACCTCGCCTTGCAGATTGAACAGCGGCCCGCCGGAATTGCCGGGATTCACCGGCACGTCGGTCTGAATGAACGGCGTGTAGTTTTCGTTCGGCAGGGAACGCGATTTCGCGCTGATGATGCCGGAGGTCACCGTATTGTCGAAGCCGTACGGCGAGCCGATGGCGACCACCCATTGACCGACCTTGCTCTGACGCGGATCGCCGATCTTCACTGTCGGCAGACTGCTTGCGTCGATCTTCAGGACGGCGACGTCCGACTGCTTGTCGGCGCCGATCACCTTGGCTTTGAACTCGCGCTTGTCGGTCAGCCTCACAGTGACGACGTTTGCGCCGTCCACCACATGCGCGTTGGTCAGGATATAACCGTCGCTGCTGACGATAAACCCTGAACCGAGGCTCGCGCTCGACTCGTCGGGCGCATCGCCGCCGTCGCCGCCCTGCATGCCCGGCGCGCCGCCAAAGAAGTGCTTGTAGAACTGGTAGAACGGGTCGCTCGGATCGATCGGCAACTGATTGCCGCCGCTCATGCCGCCATTGCCGCCATTACTGCGCAGTGCCGCGCGCTTCACGACGTGCTTTGCACTGATGTTGACTACCGCCGGTCCGTACGTTTCGACGAGACCGGAGAAATCGGGAATGCCGGTTTTCGCGGCGGCTTCGGCAGGCATCATGGCCGCTTGCGCCGGTGAGATGACCTGGGGCGCGGGCACGTCGCGATGGCCCGCCACATAGCCGGCGGAAAGCGCAACGGCGACAGCCGCTGCAACAGCGCTGCGAGACAAGGTTTTCGCGTTCATCGTGTACTCCTGACTGGAGAAAGAAATTCGGATGTCAGGAAGCGTACGGGGCATCGCTTAAAAGAGTCTTAAGCAGCGACAGATCGTGTTTTGGCCTTCTTTTCAGGGTTTTTCCGCACCATGCAAATTGAAAGCATTGGTTCAGAAGCGCACGGTAACCTCAAGGCCGCCGGCCGGCGATTCGTCGAGCGACACCGTAGCGTGGTGTTGCGTCGCGATTCGCCGGACGATCGCAAGGCCGAGTCCGCTGCCGGCCACATCGGTACGCACGCGATTCTCGCCGGCGCCCGCACGATAGAAACGGTCGAAGACACGCTCGCGTTCGGCAGGCTCGATGCCGGGCCCGCTGTCGGCGATACGCACGACCGGATGACCCTGTTCGACATGCAGGCTCACGTCGACGCGCCCGCCTCGCGGCGTGTACTTGGTCGCGTTATCCACGAGATTGTTGAACATGACGCGCAGCGACTCGGGATCGCCGATCACGGTAGCCGCTTCGCTCGCCTCGATGCCGAGGTCCACGCCACGATTTTCAGCCAGCGGCGCATAGGTCACCACGCAGTCCTGCAGCAACGAGCGCAAGTCGACGGCCTCGGTCGCGCCGAGGCCGTCCGGTTCCGAGCGCGCGAGTGCGAGCAGTTGCTCGGCAAGGCGTGTCGCGCGCGTCACACCCGCTTGCAGGTCGGCGAGCGCTTCGCTGCGCGCCGCGTCGTCTTTCGCGCGCGCCACCAGTTGCGATTGAATCTGCACGGCGGCAAGCGGCGTGCGCAGTTCGTGCGCGGCGTCGGCGACGAACGCCTTCTGGATATCGAGCGCGGTGGCGAGCCGCTGCAACAGCCCGTTCAACGCGCGCACGAGCGGCTGCACTTCGAGCGGCAGGCGCTGATCGGGCAACGGATCGAGCGCCTCGGGATGACGCGCATCGAGCGCGCTCGTCACGCGCCGCAGCGGGCGCAACCCGCGTCCGATGATCACCCACACTGCGAGCCCGAGCGCCGGCAGCAGCACGATCAACGGCCACAACGTGCGCAACGCGACGTCGGCGGCAAGGCGGTTGCGCACCGACAGCGGCTGCGCCAACTGCACGACGTTATCGCCGACGATCGCCCCGTACACGCGCCAGTCGCCGCGATCCGTATGCTCGGTCGTGAAGCCCAGTTCAGCGCGCGGCGCGAGCGGCGCGCGAGGACGCGAGTAGTACATCAGCACGCCGTTGCGATTCCAGATCTGCAGCACGATGCCTTCGTCGCCGGTATCGCGCGAGCCGAGCACTTGTGAGAACGGTTCGGACGGCAGGGCCGCGGCGATCTGCTCCAACTGGTAGTCGAACAGTTCATTCGCTTCGGCAAGCGCCTGGCGGTAAATCAGCCAGCCCGCCACGCCGACGCCGAGTAACACGAGCGCAAGCAGCCACACCAGCAATTGACGGCGGATCGAACGCATCGGCTCAGGCTTCCTTGGCAATCATGTAGCCAAGGCCACGCACGTTGCGGATCAGGTCCGCGCCGAGCTTCTTGCGCAGCGCGTGAATGTAGACCTCGACTGTATTGCTGCCGATCTCCTCGCCCCAGCCGTACATTTTTTCTTCCAGCTGACTCTTCGAGAGGACGGCGCCGGGCCGGGCGAGCAGCGCTTCGAGCAGCGCAAACTCTCGCGCCGACAAGGCCACTGGCGCACCGTCGAGCGTGACCTGATGCGACGCGGGATCGAGCGTCAGATTGGCGTGGCGGATTGTCGAGTCGCTGCGGCCCGACTGGCGACGGATCAGTGCACGCATACGCGCGCCGAGTTCGTCGAGATCGAATGGCTTGACGAGGTAATCGTCCGCGCCGGCGTCGAGACCCTTCACGCGGTCGGCTACCGCGTCGCGCGCCGTGACGATCAGCACCGGCAAAGCGTGGCCGCGCGCGCGCAGCGTGCGCAATACGTCCAGACCGTCGCGCTTGGGCAGCCCGAGGTCGAGCAACACGAGGTCGTAGGGCTGGCTGCCCGCCGCGCTGAGCGCCGCTTCGCCGTCTTCCACCCAGTCGACCGCGAAGCCTTCGCCGCGCAGCGCCTTGCGGACGCCCTCGGCGATCATCCGGTCGTCTTCGACTAGCAAGATGCGCATGGTCCCGTTTCCTCAACATTCGATGATGCCGCATTCTAGCGCCCGCTCTGCGCGTGCGCGCCGTGTGGCGCTTTTTTCACCGCAGCGCGGCGGCATGTCACTACAATGGGCGCTTTGCGTCGCGCGGCGGTTTCGGGCTTGAGTCACGTAGTACGCGAGCAATGCGCGCCAGCTCGAATGCCTCAACGCCGCATGCGCAATGACGAACCCGCCGACGCGCTGCGAACCTTCGTGCGGCGCATCTCCACTGCTTTGAATCGCCGCGTGCTGCACGCCCTGACATTTTGCTTTCTCGCCCGTCCATGACGCACGCTTTCCTGTCTTTCGCCGCACGCCATCTTCATCGAGCGGCGCTGCGCTCGCGCTTAACGTCGTCGTTCATCGCACCCTTGTCCGCCTGCTGTGGTTCCGCCGCGCCGCGCCGCGCGGCGTCGCACGCGAGCGCATGGCTGCTCGTCTGTGCCGCGCTCGCCGGCGGCGCGTCGCTGCCGCTTGCTGCGCAGGCGCGCGTCAAGGCGGCCCATCCGAGCGTCAACGTCAGCACCGTGTTGCCGCAATCGGTGATGATCGGCTTGCAGCGCGCGCACGTGCCGTTGTCGTCGATCAGCGTGGTCATCGAAAAAGTCGGCGATCGCACGCCGATCGTCGCGCTGAATGCGGGCAAGCCGATGATGCCCGCCTCGACGATGAAGCTCGTCACCACCTACTCTGGTCTGTCGATTCTCGGCCCCGACTACCGCTGGCGCACCAACGCGTACGCCGACGGCACAGTCGACGCCAACGGCGTGCTGCATGGCAATCTGTACATTCAAGGTACGGGCGACCCGAAGCTCGTGCCCGAAGAACTCATCGACCTCGTGCAGAAGATCCACAAGGCGGGGATTCGCGGCATAGACGGCGCACTGGTGCTCGACAAGCGCTACTTCGATCCGTCGACGCGCGATCTGCCGCCGTTCGACGACGACGCGAGCGCGCCGTATAACGTCGGGCCCGACCCGCTGCTGTACGCATTCAAATCGCTGTCGTTCACGTTGACGCCTTCATCGGACGGCACCGTCACCATCGACGTACTGCCCGCGCTTGCACAGTTGCAGATCGAGAATCAGATGCGCGCGGTCAACGGCCCGTGCCGCGGCGAAGCGGCATCCGTGTCGCCCACCGTCACGCCGACGCCGAACGGCACGCTCGTCGCATCGTTCGCCGGCGACTATTCGGTGCGCTGCGGTCCGCGCACCGTCAACGTCGCGGTGCTGGACCACTCGGCGTTCTTCGCGGGCGGCTTCCTTGCTTTGTGGCAGCAGACGGGCGGCACCTTCAGCGGCGCGACGCGTGAAGGTGCCGTGCCCGTCGGCGCAAAACTCGTGGCCACGCATCAGGGGCCGGTGTTGTCGGATATCGTTCGCGACATCAACAAGTTCAGCAATAACACCATGGCGCGCAACCTGTTCCTGTCGATCGGAGCGGCCGAAGAAAAAGGGCCCGCGACGCCCGCCAAGTCCGCCCGCGCGATCGAGGCGTTCCTGCGGCGTGACAGCATCGACATGGAATATCTGACGCTCGACAACGGCTCGGGCCTCTCGCGCGAGGAGCACATCACCGCGCTGTCGCTCGCCGACCTGCTGCAACGCGCCAACGCGAGCCCTGTCGCCCAGGTGTTCGTGCAGTCGCTGCCCATTGCCGGTGTCGACGGCACCATGCGCAACCGGCTGACCAACCAGGGCGCGGGCGGTAACGCGCAAATCAAGACCGGCACCTTGCGCGACGTGCGGGCGATCGCCGGCTACGTGGCATCGGCGGACGGCAACAGCTACGTGGTGGTGAGCTTCATCAACGATCCGCACTCCGAGGCCGCGCGGGCAGCGCACGACGCGCTGCTCGAATGGGTGTATCAGGGACCGAGCTCTGGCTTCAGCAAGATCTCGGCGCCTGCCGCGGAATCGGCCGGCGTGACACCGCATGGCAAGCCCAGGAAAAACCCGCGCAAGCGCGAAGCGCATTGAGGATTCCTTCTAGCGAAGGCGGCGCGCGGTGAGACCTTAAGCGTGTACGCTGTCGAGCAGTGTTCGAGACGCGCTGCACGCTCGCACAGCAACACGACAAAACACCGCGGCATATCACGCGGCGACAAGGGACCACGGAGGAAGACACCATGCAATTCGACGCCGAATTGCTGCTGCTCGCCATGGCGCCAGTCTTTCTCGCATGTATCGGCTGGGAGGCGTGGCACCTGCGGCGAACGCGCCCCGGCGCGCGGCTCTATAGCTGGCGCGATACGCTGTGCAACGCAGCGCTCGCGCTCATGCAGCAAGCCGCCGACAAGCTCGCCTGGCTTGCGATCATCCCGGTCTATGCGTTCTTCTACGATCACTACCGCGTCTACACGTGGCACGCAGGCTGGCTTTCGTTTGCAGTGCTGTTCGTCGCGCAGGATCTGCTCTACTACGTGTTTCACCGTTGCAGCCACCGCGTGCGATGGCTGTGGGCCGCGCATGTCGTGCACCACTCGTCGGCACGGATGAATTTCTCGACCGCGTTCCGCCAGAGCCTGATGTATCCGGTGGCTGGCATGTGGCTCTTCTGGATTCCGCTCGCCGTACTCGGGTTTCCGCCGCAGCAGATCGTCGCTATTGTGCTGATCAACCTGGGCTTCCAGTTTTTCGTGCATACGCAGGCGATCGGTAAATTCGGCAGCAAGCTCGGCTGGCTCGAGTACGTATTCAACACGCCGTCGATTCACCGCGTGCATCACGCGCGCAATGACCGCTATATCGACCGCAACTACGCTGGCGTGCTCGTGGTGTGGGACCGGCTGTTCGGCAGCTACGTCGACGAGGACCCGCGCGAGCCGCCCGTGTACGGCATCGTGGAGCCGCTCGACACGTATAACCCGCTGAAGGTGACGTTCCACGAATGGGCGTCGATGGCGCGCGACTTCGCGAGCGTGCACGGCGCGCGCAACAAGCTGCGTGCACTTTTCGCACCGCCCGCGTGGGCGGCCGACTATCACGCGCGCAGCAGCGGCGGCTCAACGGCCACGCTTGCGCGCGCAACCATCGACGATAACAACGATACGGCCGCGTTTTCCGCACGACGCAGACCGTAGAAGATTCTGTAAGCTGTCGTCACGCCGCCGACGCGGTGGACGCGGCCTGCAATATATGGCGCAAGGGCCAAACATACGAGGAGATGTAGTCAACATGAAGCACACAGCATCGAGGAAACAGCATTGGTTGCGCCTCTCGCAAACCGCCATCGCGAGCGCGGCGTTTGCGCTGCTCGCCGCGTGCGGCGGTGGCAGCGACAATAACAACAACGCCAGCAGCACGCCTGCGGGCGGCGTCAAGTTGCAAGTCGTTTCGTTCGGCGACAGCCTCTCAGACGCCGGCACCTATTCGCCGGTGATTCAGGGCAGCTTCGGCGGCGGCCGCTTCACGACCAATCCGGGCGAAGTGTGGACGCAGAAAGTGGCCGAGTATTACGGCGACACCTTGAAGCCGGCATACCTCGGCGGCTTTGGCCAGCCGCTGGTCGCAACGGGCGGCTACGGTTATGCGCAGGGCGGCTCGGACGTCGTCAATGCTCAAGGCAAAGGCTGGGCGCCTAACAACATGGCGGCCACGACGGTGCCCATCGTGACCCAGGTCGCGAATTACCTCGGTGCCCATTCGAGCTTCAACCCGAATCAGCTCGTGCTCGTGAACGGTGGAGCGAACGACATCTTCCAGTTCGCGGAAAACACCGCTAACCTGACCGCGCTCGGCACCGCGCTACAGACGCAATACCCGCTGCTCGTGCAGGCAGGCAAGCTGCCGAACACGCAGGCAGGCCAGGTCGCGTTCATCGTCGGCTATCTGCAGCAGCTGTCTAACCCGCAGGTCGCTCAGGCCGCCGCCCAACTGGCCGCGCAAGTCAAAACCATTGTTGGCGCGGGTGCGACCCACGTGGTGGTCTCGACTGTGCCCGACATCGGCAATACGCCGCTAGGCGTTGCGTCCAACGCGAAGACACCGGGCTCCGCCGCGCTGCTGTCGGGAATCGCCGCCGCGTATAACTATCTCTTCGTTCAGAACCTCACGGCGCTCGGCCTCGTGGGCACGGGCAAAGTGATCGTGGTCGATGCGTTCGCGTGGCAGGATCAGCAGTTGCCGAACTACAAGGCGCTCGGCTTCACGGTGTCCAACACCGACACTGCGTGCAACCTGAGCGCGATGCAGGCCAACGCAACGGCCTACGCCCGAGCCAATCCCGCCGCGACGAACGGCCTGACTCCGGAGCAGTACGGCAGCCAGTTCGCCTCTTCGCTGTTCTGCTCGCCGCAAACCTACACGGTGGCCGGCGCCGACCAGACCTACATGTTCGCGGACACGGTCCACCCGAGCACGCACATGCACGCGTTGTTCGCGCAGTATGTCCAGCAGCAGATCGCGGCGACCGGGCTCGGTAAATAAGTGGAGTTTGGGAGACCGCGCGTGACGCGGTCTTTAGCTGCGAACGTTGGAATGCGAAACGCCTGGCTGATCGACTGTGTGAGCGTGTCGATTGCAGCCAGGCGTTTTCTTATTGCGCGCTTCTCCGCTACTTCGGAGCACGGCGCGGGATGCGAGAGTTCAGGCGTGGCTTTGCGCTTCGAACGCCGCTGCCGCGCGGCCCAGGCGGTCGTTCACGGCGATCCATTCGATCGTATCCGGCAACTTCTCGATCAAGATGCGCGTGACGTCCGCACGATCGAGCGCCCGCAGCAAGCCGTAAAGCTCGCGTGCATACACGTGCGGATCTTCCGGGGCCGCAATGAAATGCACGCCTTCGGCGTCGGCCCAATGCCCCGCACGCGAAGCGCGGGCAACCAGCGCAACGCGCTCGCCCGGCTCGCGGGCGGCCAGCACCGGCTCCAGCGCGGTGAACGACAACAGCGCCAACGGCGTGCGAGGCGCGTAGTGCGCCTTCAGCGTTCCGGACGCGCGCGGCGCCGTTGCGTCGGAGCCGTCGGGAAGGCGCGGCGCTTCACCGAGCACGTCGGCGATATCTTGCGGCGTGACGCGGCCCGGTCGCAGCAAAGCGGGAAAACCACGCGACAAATCGACGATTGTCGATTCGATGCCGACGTCGGACGCGCCGCCGTCGAGCACATGAATCGCGCTGCCGAACTCCTCGCGAACATGTTGTGCGGTGGTCGGACTCACGTGCCCAAAGCGATTCGCCGAGGGCGCCGCGACGCCGCCATGTCCGTCGCGCAACGCGCTGAACGCCTGCAGCAACGCTTGCGCTACGGGATGCGAAGGACAGCGCAGTCCGACCGAATCCTGCCCGCCGCTGACCGCCGAGGGTATGCGCGCGGCGCGCTTCAGGATGAGCGTGAGCGGCCCAGGCCAGAACGCGTCGATCAAACGCTGCGCTTCCTGAGGCAAATGCTCGACCCAGTAGTGCGGATCGCCTTGCGGAGCCAGATGCACGATCACCGGATGATTCGCCGGCCGGCCCTTCGCCGCATAAATGCGAGCCACCGCGTCTGGGTTCTCCGCGTCGCCGCCGAGCCCATAGACCGTCTCCGTAGGAAACGCGACGAGGCCGCCTGCGTCGAGCAGCGCCGCGGCGTGCTCGATTTGCGCGACGCTCACGGGCAGCGCATTGGCGGCGTCTGCGCCGGGTTGGGCGGGTTGCTGTTGATCGGGCATGGCTTGCGCGTCAGCTCGTGGCGATGTGCAGCAGCCGCGCGCAGTCGCGCCCCGCCGTGCGTGCTTCTTCGAGCGTCGCAGCCGTGAAATTCACATGGCCCATCTTGCGGCCGCAACGGGCCTCTTCCTTGCCGTACAGATGCAAACGCGCCGCCGGCATCGCCGCGACCTCGTGCCATGGCGGCGTGACCGACGCGCCCTTCGGGCCGTCCGGGAACCAGACGTCGCCGAGAATGTTCAGCATGACTGCCGGCGAATGCTGACGGGTGTCGCCAAGCGGCATACCGGTCATTGCACGTACCTGTTGTTCGAACTGGCTGGTCGCGCAGGCGTCGACGGTGTAATGCCCGGAGTTGTGCGGACGCGGCGCCATTTCATTGGCCACGAGCGAGCCGTCTTCGAGGATGAAGAATTCGACACACAGCACGCCGACATAGCCGAGCTTGTCCGCGATTTGAAGCGCGGCTTGTTGCGCCTGCTCGACGAGTGTGGCGCTTGCGTCCGGCGCCGGAACGATGGTGTGCGACAGCACGCCGTCGCGATGCGTGTTTTGCGCGAGCGGGTACACCACCGAAGCGCCGCTCGCCGCGCGCGCGATCAGCGCGGAAACTTCGAACTTCAGCGGCAAGCGCTTTTCCAGCACGCACGGCACGCCGGCGAGCGACGCATACGCCTCGCGCACTTCGGCGGCATTGCGCACGCGAACCTGGCCCTTGCCGTCATAACCCATGCGAGCCGTTTTGAGGATGCCGGGCAGCACGGCTTCGAGCTTCGCATCGTCAAGCGCGGCGAGCGCGTCCGACGATTCGATCACCACGTGCGGTGCGACCGTCACGCCCGACGACGCGATAAAGCGCTTCTCGGCAATGCGATCCTGAGCCACGGCGACGCATCGGCCGGCCGGGCTCACGAACGTGGTCTTTGCGAGGAAGTCGAGGCTCGCGGCCGGCACGTTCTCGAATTCGGTGGACACCGCCGCGCATAGCCGGGCGAGTTCGGTCAGCGACGCTTCATCGTCGTAGGCCGCGCGCAGATGGCGGTCGGCGACCGAGCCGGCCGGGCTGCTTTCATCCGGATCGAGCACGGCGACGCGATAGCCCATTGCCTGAGCGGCAAAGCAGAACATGCGGCCGAGCTGGCCGCCACCAACCATGCCGAGCCATGCGCCGGGCAAAATCGGTGAAACCGGTGTGTTGTCTGGGTTCATCTTAGTGGTCGGTCGCGACCGGGTGTGCCTGCAGTCCTGCAACTCCTGCAATGGCAACCGTCCGGCCGGTGGGTCTGACAGGGGACTTCGTGTATCAATCGAGCCGTTACTGAGGCCGTTTTCAGCAGGTGCATCGGCCCATTTCCCGGCGCGCGCTTACAGCGCCGGCAATACCATTGCGTGGGCCGCTTCGTTCTGGCGCACGCGGAACGCCGCAAGCTTCTCGGCATATTCGCCGCTCGTGCCGCTCAGGATCGAGACCGCGAACAGCGCCGCATTCGCCGCGCCCGCTTCGCCGATCGCAAACGTGGCGACGGGCACGCCTTTCGGCATCTGCACGATCGAGTGCAACGAGTCGACACCCTTCAGATACTTGCTCGCCACCGGCACGCCGAGCACCGGCACCGTGGTCTTGGCCGCCAGCATGCCCGGCAGATGCGCCGCGCCGCCCGCGCCCGCGATGATCGCCCGGATACCGCGCTCGCGCGCGCTTTCAGCATAGGCGAACATTTCGTCCGGCATGCGGTGCGCGGAGACGACCTTTGCCTCGTAGGGCACGCCGAATTCCTGCAGGATCGCGACGGCGTTCTTCATTACTTCCCAGTCGGAACTGGAGCCCATCAACACGCCGATAACCGGCGCGCCATGCGTGTGGGCGGTCTGTGCTTCACTCATCTTGCGGCTTCCTTTTCTCGAACGGCGCGGATCTGGTCAGCCGAGCTTCTGCCCGGTCAGGCGTTCGAGCGCTTCCTGGTATTTCTCGCCCGTCTTCTGGATAACGTCGTCCGGCAGCTTCGGCGCGGGCGGCTCTTTCGCCCAGTCCTGCGTTTCCAGCCAGTCGCGCACGAACTGCTTGTCGAACGACGGCGGATTGGTGCCGACCTGATACTGGTCGGCCGGCCAGAAGCGCGACGAATCGGCGGTGAGCGCCTCGTCCATCAGGTACAGCTTGCCGTGGTTGTCCAGACCGAACTCGAACTTCGTGTCGGCGATGATGATGCCGCGCGTGGCGGCGTAATCCGCAGCTTCCTTGTACAGCCTGATCGAAATGTCGCGGATCGTGGCCGACAGTTCGGTGCCGATGCGACGCTCCATGTCGTTGTACGTGATGTTTTCGTCGTGATGGCCCATCTCGGCCTTGGCTGCCGGCGTGAAGATCGGCTCAGGCAGTTTCTGCGCGTTTTGCAGACCAGCCGGCAATTCGACGCCACACACCGAACCCGTGGCCTGGTAATCTTTCCAGCCGCTGCCGGCCAGATAGCCGCGCACCACGGCTTCAACGAGGATCGGCTCGAGGCGCTTCACGACGACCGCGCGGCCCTTGACCTGCTCGACTTCGTCCGCCGCCACCACCGATTCCGGCGCCACGCCGGTCAGGTGATTCGGCACCACGTGCTTGAGCTTTTCGAACCAGAAGTTCGCCATTTCGTTGAGCACGCGCCCCTTATTCGGAATCGGCTCGCCCATGATGACGTCGAACGCCGACAGACGGTCGGTCGTGACGATCAGCAACTGGTCGTTGCCCACTGCATAGTTGTCGCGGACTTTTCCGCGGCCGAGCAGCGGCAGCGAGCGGAGCGTGGATTCGTAGAGGGTAGACATCGTCGTGGTTCGCTAAAAGTAAGGCAAAAAGTGTGACCGGAACAAAAGGGAAACGCCGTTCCCCGGATGATGCGGGAACGGCGATCTAACGACAACCTGGCCGGACGGCCAGGTGTAGAGCCTGCGCTAACGCAAATACCGCTTAGCGGACGACCTGCGCAAGCTCGCCCGACTTGTACTTCTCCGCGATTTTATCAAGCGAAACGGGCTTGATCTTGCCAGCCTGGCCTTCGCAGCCGAATTGCGTGTAGCGCTCGATACAGATCTTCATCGCAGCTTCACGCGCCGGCTTCAGGTAATCGCGCGGATCGAACTTGCCCGGATTGGTCGCCATGTAGCGGCGAATTGCGCCGGTGATCGCGAGACGCAGGTCGGTGTCGATGTTGACCTTTCGCACGCCGTGCTTGATGCCTTCCTGGATTTCCTCGACCGGCACGCCGTAGGTTTCCTTCATGTCGCCGCCGAATTCGCGGATTTCCGCGAGCAGTTCCTGCGGCACCGACGACGAACCGTGCATCACGAGGTGCGTGTTCGGAATGCGCTGGTGAATTTCCTTGATGCGCTGGATCGACAGAATGTCGCCCGTCGGCTTCTTGCTGAACTTGTATGCGCCGTGCGACGTGCCGATTGCGATTGCGAGCGCGTCGCACTGCGTCAGCTTGACGAAGTCGGCGGCCTGCTCAGGATCGGTCAGCAATTGCTCGCGGGTCATGGTGCCTTCCGCGCCGTGGCCGTCTTCCTTGTCGCCCTTCATGGTTTCCAGCGAGCCGAGCACGCCGAGTTCCGCTTCGACCGTCACGCCGATCGAATGCGCGGCTTCCACGACCTTGCGGGATACGTCGACGTTGTACTCGTACGAAGCGACCGTCTTGCCGTCGGCTTCGAGCGAGCCGTCCATCATCACGCTCGTGAAGCCGCTGCGGATCGCCGCCATACAGACCGCCGGCGACTGGCCGTGATCCTGGTGCATCACGACGGGAATGTGCGGATAGGACTCGACCGCTGCTTCGATCAGATGGCGCAGGAACGCTTCGCCCGCGTACTTACGCGCGCCAGCGGAAGCCTGCATGATGACCGGCGCATTGACCTTGTCGGCCGCCGCCATGATCGCCTGCACCTGCTCCAAGTTGTTCACGTTGAATGCCGGAAGGCCGTAGCCGTTTTCAGCGGCGTGGTCCAGCAGTTGACGCATTGATACGAGAGGCATGCTGTAACTCCTTAGATTGAAACGAATTCTTGTGCCGCCGGCATCTTGTGGGCGATCTTGTGTCGAAGCAAGCTGCATACCCGTGCGCACCCGTTCATTCACGCCACGCACGCAATCGCGGCGGGTGCACCGCCTCTCGCGGGGCCTGATAACCTGCTTCGTTCGATCCAGCCAGTACCGGTCATGCGAATCTGTCGATCGGAGTTCGCGCTTTAGCGCGTTACTCCGATCCCGTGCAAAGCTGTCGACCAGAGTCACGCTTTAGCGCGTTACTCCGGTCCCATGCAAAGCTGTCGACCAGAGTTCGCGCTTTAGCGCGTTACTCCGGTCCCATTCAGGGCGGTCGACCGGAGCGGGTGCAACCACTCACCCCGGTCCGCCGGGCATGCGATCAATACGGCTCGCCGACCCGCACGATCTTCAGCGTGTTCGTGCCGCCGGCCTGCCCCATCGGCTCGCCGACAGTCAGCACGACCATGTCGCCACGCGACGCGTACCCCTTGCTGACCACCGTCTCCAACGCCTGTTGCAACGCGGTGTCGCGGTCGGTGTTGGTGTCCAGATGCAGCGACGTCACGTTGCGGTACAGCGCCATTGCCCGCTCGCTGCCGACCCGCGGCGTGAGCGCGAAGATCGGCACGTGCGTCCAGTGACGCGACATCCACAGCGCGGTCGAACCCGATTCGGTCAACGCGACGATCGCCTTCGCGCCAAGGTGGAACGCCGTGAAGAGCGCGCCCATGGCGATCGACTGGTCGATGCGCGTAAACGTGCGATCGAGGAAATCCCGGTCCAGCTCCGACTGCTCGGACTTCTCGGCTTCGACGCAGATCGCGGCCATTGTCTCGATGGTCTGCACCGGATACTTGCCCGCAGCCGATTCCGCCGACAGCATCACCGCGTCCGTACCGTCCAGGACCGCATTCGCGACGTCCGACACTTCGGCGCGGGTCGGCACCGGCGCGTAGATCATCGACTCCATCATCTGCGTCGCGGTGATCACGAATTTGTTCGACTCGCGCGCCATACGAATCATCCGCTTTTGCAGCGCGGGGACTGCGGCATTCCCCACTTCCACGGCGAGATCGCCGCGCGCAACCATGATGCCGTCAGATGCGTCAAGAATGCCTTGCAGCGCAGGAATGGCTTCGGCGCGCTCGATCTTGGCGATCATCTTCGGCTTGATGCCGTAAGGTGCGCCGGCGATGTTCGCCAGCTGGCGAGCCATTTCCATGTCCGTCGCGTTCTTCGGGAACGACACCGCGACAAAATCGACGCCGAGCGACATGGCCGTGCGGATGTCTTCCATGTCCTTGGCGGTCAGCGCGGGCGCCGACAGACCGCCGCCCTGGCGGTTGATGCCCTTGTTGTTGGACAGGTCGCCGCCGATCTTCACGATCGTATGAATCTCGTTGCCGATCACGCGCTGAACGTTCAGCACGATCAGGCCGTCGTTGAGCAGCAGCACGTCGCCCGGCTTCAGGTCGCGCGGCAAGTCCTTGTAGTCGAGACCGGCGCGCTCCTGGTTGCCGAGCTCGCAGTCGGCGTCGAGGATGAACGGCTCACCCGCGACGAGCGAAACCTTGCCGTTTTCGAATTTGCCGACCCGGATCTTCGGGCCTTGCAGGTCCGCCATGATGGCGACCTCGCGGCCCGCCTGGCGAGCCGCCTCGCGCACGAATTCGGCGCGCTGGCGGTGGTCGTCGGCCGTGCCGTGCGAGAAATTGAGCCGCACCACGTCGGCGCCTGCCTGAATCATTTGCAGCAGGATCTCCGGCGTGCTGGAAGCCGGTCCGATGGTAGCGACAATCTTGGTGGCGCGATGCATGAGTCTCCTCGTCTGGATGGGATCGCTGGAAAGAGCGCTGCGAGTCGGATGCGGAGGCTGCGCACCGAAAGATGCTGCCAGGGGCTGCGCGCCGGTTGAAACCAGCGTCGCTTTATGGGGTGAAGCAGTGTTGGAAACCAGCACGCGAGGCGCCGGTGAGGGAGCGGGCGCGACTTGCGGATCGGGGAGCTCTGCTGGCAGGCCGGCCGATTCGCTAGCCTGGTCGCCGTCCAATCCCGCGGTGTCGCCTGCAGTGGTCGGCTCCGCGAGCTCGGGAGAAGTCCCGGATGTTTCTGGATGACTGTCAGCGTGTGCGGCTTCGCCGACAGCCGCAACCGCGGCGGCAACCGTGTCGGCAAGCGCCGACTCCGGGGTCGCCGTTGTCGCCGTTGCCACGTCGGAGCGCGTGGCGCGCTCCCCTGCCGCTGCTGTTGCGGTGTCGCGCGGCTTGCCGCGCTGACCGTCCGCTTTTGCAGATTTCGACGTTGGTGAGCGCGTCGCCACGTTAAGCCCGCGATTCCAGTACTTCAACGGCAGGCAGCTTCTTGCCTTCGAGGAACTCGAGGAAGGCGCCGCCGCCCGTCGAGATATAGCTCACCTTGTCGTGGATGCCGTACTTGGCAATCGCGGCAAGCGTATCGCCGCCGCCCGCAATCGAGAACGCGGACGATCTCGCGATGGCGTCGGCCAATGTCTTCGTGCCATTGCCGAACTGGTCGAATTCGAACACGCCGACCGGGCCGTTCCACACGATGGTGCCTGCTTTTTCCAGTTGCGCAGCGAGCGCCTGCGCAGTTTCCGGTCCGATGTCGAGGATCAGGTCGTCGTCTTCGACATCGGCGACGGCCTTGATTTCCGCTTTGGCGGTCGGCGAGAACTCTTTGGCGGTGACCACGTCGGTGGGGATCGGCACCGATGCGCCGCGTGCTTTCGCCGCGTCGATAATCGCCTTGGCCTCGTTCACCAGATCCGCTTCCGCCAGCGACTTGCCGATCTTCAGACCGGCCGCCAGCATGAACGTGTTGGCGATGCCGCCGCCCACGATCAACTGATCGACCTTCTCGGCCAGCGACTTCAGAATGGTCAGCTTGGTGGACACCTTCGAGCCCGCGACGATCGCAACGAGCGGACGCTTCGGCGCGCCGAGCGCCTTGCCGAGCGCTTCCAGCTCGGCGGCGAGCAGCGGGCCGGCGCAAGCGATCGGCGCATATTTCGCGATGCCGTGCGTGGTGGCTTCGGCGCGATGCGCGGTGCCGAACGCGTCGTTCACGTAGATGTCGCAGAGCTTCGCCATTTTCTGCGCGAGCTCGTCGGAGTCTTTCTTTTCGCCCTTGTTGACGCGGCAGTTCTCCAACAGCACAACCTCGCCCGGCGCGACGTTCACGCCGTTTTCCACCCAGTTCGCGACGAGTGGCACGTCGCGGCCAAGCAGTTCGGCGAAACGCTTTGCAACCGGCGCGAGAGAATCTTCGGGCTTGAAATCACCTTCGGTCGGACGTCCCAGGTGCGACGTGACCATCACGGCCGCGCCAGCGTCGAGCGCTGCCTTGACGGCCGGCACGGAGGCGCGGATGCGGGTGTCTTCGGTGATGTTGCCTTGATCGTCCTGCGGCACGTTCAGATCGGCGCGGATGAACACCCGTTTGCCGGACAGCTTGCCTTCGGCGATCAGATCGGAGAGACGCAATACCTTGTTCATGGGCGTTTGTGTGCGAGTTGATGAGAAGGCGGTGGCGGACGTCGCTCAGGGCTTTGGGCGCGGTGAACTCCAGCGCGTCGGCACGGCGGCTCCACAAAGTCGGGGGCCGGCGGCAAGGCCGCGGCGCAGGCGCCAGGCATCGGCGCGATCATCCCGGAAAGGGGCATTTTAACTGATCCGAACTGCCTTCTGACCCGCGAACAGGCGAATGTCCCGCATTTGGACGGCGCGCCGCATACCGCAGCGCAGCATCGGCCGCACGGGTGTTACAAGAAGAGCCGCAACATCGTGAACACCACCATTCCGACGACGATCGTACCGAGCATGGTGCGGCGCCACAAAAACCACCCGAGGCCGGCAAGCGTCGCATAGAACTCGTGGTTGGACGGCGCAAACGACAGGCCCTCGGGCGTTGCCAGTACGTCGGGCAGCACCACCGCTGCAAGCGCTGCGGCAGGCGCATAGCGCAGCATGCGCTGAACGCGCGCGGGCAAAACCGTGCGCTCGCCGCCGATTAGAAACATCGCGCGTGTCACCGCGGTGACGATGGTCATGCCGATAATTGCCAGCCAGATTTCCGTGGATGTCACCGCGAATCTCCCGCGCCGCCGCGAATGCGCCGTAAATCGGCGCGCTCGACCATCAGATCGGCAGCACTGCCCGCGATAATCGCCGCGATCACCGCGAGCGGCAGCGCGAGCCGGTACGGAAGATCGAACGCGAGAAGCGAGACGACGCCCGCGATGCCGACCGCCACCAGTGTGGAGCGGGTCGCGATTGCCGCCACCATGATTGGCAGCAGCGCAAGCGTGCCGGCGAGCGCCAGGCCCCAGTTGTCGGGAATCAGGCTCGCGAGCAGGATGCCCGCGATCGACGCGACCTGCCACGACAGCCAGCTGCTCACCGCCATGCCCCAGAAGTACGCCTCCTTGCCGGGCACGTAGCCGGTCGGGAAGTTCTTCTTTACGAACAGCAGATAGATCACGTCGCCGTTGAAGTAGCCAAGCGAGATGCGCCGCCACATCGACAGATAGGAAAAATGCGGCGCGAGGCCGACGCTGAAGATCACGAAACGCATGTTGACCATGGCGGCCGTGAGCAGCACGGTCCAGACCGGCAGCTTGGCGGCGAGAAGCGGCAGCACCGCCAACTGCGACGAACCGGCGTAGCACAGCAGCGACATGGCAAGCGCCTGCGGCAGCGTGAGCACGGACTTGCTCATTGCGATGCCGGTGACGAGACCCCACGAGCAGATCGCCATGAGCGTTGGCGAATAGTCGCGAGCGCCTTCACGGAAGGCACGGCGATCGATATCTGACAGACGAGCGAGCATGAGGCGAAAAAGCGCCGGCGCAGGTGGCCGCGATGAGGGAAATGGGCGCCAGGTCGTCAAGCACCCGCTGGCGCGTCCGGATGTGAATTATGCGTGTGCCGAATTATAGCGCCCGAAGTGCGTCCAAATGCCCGTTCCGTGTGCAAAAGACGCTAAAATGACGCTCTTCGCCGCACCCCACCGGAAGCCGCCGGCAAGTACCGGCGTTCCCGCCCCCTCGGGGGCCTGACGCGAGGCGACGGGCCTGGGGGCTCAGATAAACACGCACCTGCTGGAGAATCGTATGTCAATGGCCGACCGCGACGGCAAGATCTGGATGGATGGCAAGCTGATCGACTGGCGCGATGCCAAGATCCACGTGCTGACCCACACGCTGCATTACGGCATGGGCGTTTTCGAAGGCGTGCGCGCCTACAAAACAGCAGACGGCGGCACCGCGATTTTCCGTTTGCAGGAACACACCAAGCGTCTGCTGAACTCGGCCAAGATTTTCCAGATGGACGTGCCGTTCGACCACGAAACGCTCGCCGCCGCGCAGCGCGAGGTGGTCCGCGAGAACAAGCTCGAGTCGTGCTACCTGCGCCCCATCATCTGGGTCGGCTCGGAAAAGCTCGGCGTCTCGGCCAAGGGCAACACCATCCACGTGGCGATCGCGGCGTGGCCGTGGGGCGCTTACCTCGGCGAAGACGGCATTGCCAAGGGCATTCGCGTAAAGACTTCGTCGTTCACGCGGCATCATGTGAATGTGTCGATGGTCCGCGCGAAGGCGTCGGGCTGGTACGTGAACTCGATTCTCGCCAACCAGGAAGCCATCGCCGACGGCTACGACGAAGCGCTGCTGCTCGACGTCGACGGTTACGTGTCGGAAGGCTCCGGCGAAAACTTCTTCCTCGTGAACAACGGCAAGCTGTACACGCCGGACCTGTCGTCGTGCCTCGACGGCATCACGCGCGACACGGTCATCACGCTCGCCCGCGACATGGGCATTCCGGTCATTGAAAAGCGCATTACCCGCGACGAGGTCTATACCTGCGACGAAGCGTTCTTCACCGGCACCGCCGCGGAAGTCACGCCGATCCGTGAACTGGACAACCGCACGATCGGCGCGGGCGCGCGCGGCCCGATCACGGAGAAGCTGCAGTCGGGCTTCTTCGATATCGTCAACGGCAAGAGCGAGAAGTACGCGCACTGGCTGACCAAGATCTAACGCGCGCCGCACCTGGTTTCGGGCCGCCTTCGTTTGACGACGGTCCGGGACGGCGCGCCGCACGCACCCTGCATACAACGAGAAAGTCTCATGAGCGATATCAAGGAAATGCCGCTGGTCGAACTGACGGCAAAAGACCTCCCGGCGTACTGCCCGAATCCGGCCATGCCGCGCTGGAGCGCGCATCCCCGCGTCTTTATCGACGTCACGCACGGCGAAGCGCGCTGCCCCTATTGCAGCACCCGTTACAAGCTGCGCGACGGCGAAGTCATCAAGGGCCACTAAAGCTCGCGCTCTGACTCGCTCGTCTGCGGCGTTATGTGCGAAGTTGCCTGTCATTGCCTGTCCGACTGATCGCGTGAATTTGCAACGCGCGGTGTCGCGAGACTCTGCCTTGCATGCGTTGCCTCGGCGCGTTGCTTTCCGTTGCGCTCCATTGGCAGCGCGTTCGAGGCAACGCGAGCAGGCGGGCACGCAGGAAGGCAGCCAAGCGGCATGACAGCTATGACGGCATCGCGGCGCCTCGCTGACGGCTTCTCCTTTCACTTTTACCTATCCGAAGCGCCACGCGCATCGCGCGCGGCGCTTCGTTTCGACACCGGACAATCACTCTGATGCGTCGCGCGTTGGTTATCGCACCGAACTGGATCGGTGACGCATTGATGGCGCAGCCGCTGTTTGCGCGCCTCGTGAAACTGCATCCGCGCATCGCCATCGACGCGGTCGCGCCCTCCTGGGTCGCGCCCGTGCTCGAACGCATGCCGGAAATCCATGATGTCTACGCGACCGACCTCGCGCACGGCAAGCTGCAGATGCTGCGCCGCTGGCAACTCGCGAGCGACTTGCGCGACGTCGGCTACGACGCGGCGTACGTGTTGCCGAACTCGTTCAAGTCGGCGCTGATTCCGTGGATGGCGGGCATCCGCTTGCGGATCGGCTATACCGGCGAAAGCCGTTTCGGCCTGCTGAACGTGCGTCACGCGAATCCGCGCAAAGACGAGCGTCCGCCGATGGTCCGGCATTACGCCGCCCTCGCCTATGCTCCCGGCGCCAAAATCCCCGACGACCTGCCAATGCCGCGGCTCGACGCCGACCCGAACGAAGCGTCGCGCGTGTCGGCGCGCTTTAACCTCGACACGCGCGTGCCGCTGCTCGTGTTCTGTCCCGGCGCCGAGTACGGTCCGGCCAAACGCTGGCCGCCCGAGCATTTCGCGGCGCTCGCGCAAATGGTCGGACAGTCGTTCCCCTACACGCAGATCGTCGCGCTCGGCTCGCCGAAAGACGCGCCGCTTGCGCAGGCGATTGCCGAGAAAGCGCCCAACGTGCGCAATCTGTGCGGACAGACGGCGCTCGGCGAAGCATGTGCGCTGATCGCGCGAGCCAACGCGGTCGTCACGAACGATTCCGGGTTGATGCACGTCGCCGCGGCGCTGCGCCGGCCGCTCGTGGCCGTCTACGGTTCAACGGATCCGCGCCACACGCCGCCCTTGTCGGAGCTTGCGAAGGTACAATGGCTTCATCTCGAATGCAGCCCCTGTTTTCAGCGCGAGTGTCCGCTTGGTCATCTGAACTGTCTGAAGCAGTTGAGCGCCGAGCAGGTTTTCGGCGATCTGCGCGGCATGTTGCTCGCGCATCGCTGAGCCGGCTGACACTCGTACGCAGCACTCGCACGCAACACCGCACGCCCCTGAGCGCGTCGCGTCATGTTCACGCCTTGCGGCGCGGGCATTCTGGCGCCCGGGGCGATTGTCCGGTGCGCCGGACTGTCCCGCTGACCGCTGCCCTGCAACCGCGCGCCGCGCACAAGAGACTGACGAGCCATGCCACGTTTTGCCCATATCTTCGAAGCTGCCGCCGATACCCTCAACGCCTATTACCAGGCTGTCGCCGAGGTCAATATCGACAGCCTCATGGGCCTGTGGATCGATGAAGAGTTCGTGAGCTGCATCTGTGCAGACGGCTCGCATCTGCATGGCCTCGACAGCATTCGGGCCGGCTTGCAGATCCAGCTCGAAGCCGCGCCGGTCTCGATCGAGCCGCTCGATATCCGCGTGTACGACAGCCTGGGCACCGTCGTCTACGCGATCGCGGAAGCGCATCGCCCGGTCGATCCGAAAGCCTTGCCTGCAATGGTCTTCACCACCTACGTGATGGTTCACGAACGCGGCGAGTGGCGCATCGCGCACATTCACGCGAGCCCTATGCCGAACGAAGCAGCCAGCCAGTTCGCTACGAAGATGCGACATGGCCAAGGGTCGCTCCACTGACGCGCGGTCGGCAGCGCCGCACTCTCGCTCCACGGCCGGCATGAGCACGCCCCGCAGCAAGTCCTCGTCGGGAACGATGCAAGACGGATCCACGTCTTCGGGCGTGACGCGCGCCGAAGCTGCCGTCGAGGCAGCCATCGACCTGCTCTACCGCGCACCGCTCTGGCTGCCGAACAAACATGTGCAGACTATCGTGCCGTCGCTGTTTGCCCGGCGTCCGGCGGTGGCGTTTCGCCGTGAACGCTGGGATACGCCTGACGGCGATTTCATCGACGTCGACTGGGTCGTGCACGGCAGCGAGCCGCGCCCGACGCTTGCAACGGATACGGCAGCCGCAATTCCGGCCGACGACGCACCGTTGCTCGTTCTGTTCCACGGCCTGGAAGGCAGTTCGGCATCGCACTACGCATCCACGTTGATGGCGGCCGCACGCGAGTACGGCTGGCACGGCGTAGTACCGCATTTCCGCAGTTGCAGCGGCACGCTGAATCGCTTGCCGCGCTTTTATCATCTTGCCGATAGCAACGAAGTCGATTGGGTCCTGCGACGCCTGCGCGCTGTGCATCGCGGGCCGATCGCCGCGGCGGGCGTCTCGCTCGGCGGCAACGTGCTGCTGCGCTGGCTCGGCGAGCAGCGCGAGGACGCGGCGTCGATCGTCTCCGCCGCCGCCGCGATCTCCACGCCGATCGACGTGCACGCTGGCGGTCGAGCGTTGTCGCAGGGCTTCGGGCTCGTCTATACGCGCAACTTCCTGAAGACGCTCAAGCTGAAAGCTTCGCAGAAACTCGTGCAATTTCCGGGTCTTTTCGACCGCGACGCGATGCTTGCAAGCCGCACGATGTACGAGTTCGACAATGTCGTCACCGCGCCGCTGCACGGCTTTCGCAATACTGACCACTATTGGAGCGCGGCAACCACGCGACCGTTGTTGCCGCACATTCAGGTGCCCACGCTCGTGCTGAACGCGCGCAACGATCCGTTCCTGCCGGCCGAGGCGTTGCCGTCGCGGCATGAGGTGTCGGCGGCGGTGGAACTGGATCAGCCGCGGCACGGCGGCCACGCGGGCTTCATGACCGGACCGTTTCCGGGCCGCATCGACTGGTTGTCGCGGCGCGTGCTCGGCTACCTGGAGCAGCACGTCGATCATGGATGACATCGTCAAGCAGGCGTTGGCCAAGTGGCCGAACGTACCGAGTTGCACCGGCTGGCTGATGCTCGACCGGCGCGGCAACTGGCGTATGCGCGACGACGCCGCGCAGGCGAGCGGTTCGTCGGGCGTGCCGATCCGTCACGAGGCGTTGCTCGGCTTCATCAACCGCAATTACGAGCGCGACGAACGCGGGCAATGGTTCTTTCAGAACGGTCCGCAGCGCGTATATGTGGAGCTCGGCTACACGCCCTGGGTCGTGCGCCTGATAGTCGAACCCGACGGCACGCTGGCGCTGAAAGATCAGGCAGGCAACGATTTCGAGCCGTCGGCGGTATTGGCCGACGACGAAGGCAGCATTCTGTTCGCCGACACCTCCGCGCAGCCGCGAGTCGCCGTGTTGCACGATCACGATCTCGAAGTTTTCGCGGATCACGCAGTGCTCGCCGAAGAGTCGCTGAGCGGCGAATTTCACTGGAACGGCGGCGTGAAGCTGTCGCTGGAGCCCGTGCGTCGGGCGGATGTTGCGTCGCGCTTCGACTTTGTCCAAAGTCCGGCGACGAACGCTTGAGGCAGAACCCTTCGGCAATCCGCCGTGCAACTCGTGCGGCTCACGCGCGCACATTCAATTGACAGCCGCGCCTCTCACCATGCTCGCGTAGCGCGGAACCGCTCAACCCGCGCCTAGCCCTTCTCGTCGAGCCGCTCTTCCTGGTAGCGCTTCTCCATCTCATGCAGTCTGGCGTCGACGGTCGCGAGGTCGTAATAGCCGATCGTCTTCATATCGCGCGCGTCCTTCAGTTGCCGGATCGCCGACGGCCACGCGCCTTCGAGCGCAAACTTTTCGGCGAGCGCCCGGCGCCGCGTGAGCGCGTCGCCAGTCCCCACGCTTGCCTGCGCGAGATACAACCACCATGTGGGCTGATCGGGCTGCGCCTGCGTCTCTTTCTGCGCTAGCGCCTGGGCTTCGGTAAATCGCCGCAACGTCAGCAGCGTGCGTATGTGCATGTCGATAGCGGCATGCGACTGTGGCCAGCGCTTTTGCGCGAGGTCGGCGAGACGGACGGCTTCGTCGTCATGGCCCGCGCGCCGCGCAATGTCGGCGGCCAGCACGTCGAGGTTCGGCGAACTGCGGGCGGCGTCGCTGGTCGCCTGTGTGACCGCGGCAAACGCTGCGCGCGACGACGCCAGCGAAGCCGCCGCGTCGTCATAACGTTCGAGCAGCATCTGGCCGAACGCAATGCCGTACCAGTTAGCCGCGATGTTCAGCGCGGTGCGGTCCTCGATCTCCGAGCGCATCCGCGAGATCTCGTCCGCGTACTCGCTGCGGGAACGGTCCTGCAACAGACGCGCTCGCGCACGCACGAACCCGTATTCGGCGGCCTGATGCGGCTGACGGTAAGGCGCGCGGCGAGCGCGGTCCTCCATGTCGGCGATCCGCTCGCCGGTCAGCGGATGGGTGCGCGCATACGCCGGTATGCCGGTGTCGCTCATTGCCGCGCGGTCGAGCCGGCCGAAAAACGTAATCATCGAATACGGATCGTAGCCTGCGCCGGCGAGCAGGAGAAAGCCGACGCGGTCGGCTTCGTGCTCGGCGGATCGGGAGAAACGCAACTGGTTGTCGACGGCATAAGCCTGGCCGCCGAACGCGATCGCGCTGCCCAGGTCGCCGCTGTGCGCGAGCACGCCCGCGAGAACGCCGAACAGCATGCTGGCGAGCGCGGCGTAGGTGCTGCGCTCACCGGCGGTGATCATCCGCGAGATATGGCGCTGAAGGACGTGCCCCATTTCGTGACCGAGCACGGACGCGAGTTCAGACTCGGTTTGCGTGGCGACAATCAGCCCCGTGTTCACACCGATGAAACCGCCCGGCAGCGAGAAGGCGTTGATCTGCGTGTCGCGCACCGCGAACAGATCGAAGTCCGGGCGATAGCCGCCGATATAGAGCGCGTTGGCCGCCGCGGCGAGCTTCGCGGCGACTGAGTTGAGATAGTCGCGTACCAGCCAGTCGTCGAGATAGTCGGGGTCCCGGCGCAAGTCGCGCATGACGCGTTCGCCGAGCTTGCGCTCCGCCGGCGGCGTAAGCGAGCCCGAGCCGCCGCTGCCGAGGTCGGGTAGTTGCTGCGCGGCAATCGGCGCGCGCCAGCCGTCGTTGCTTCCGCCACCGGTCGAATTGCCGGCGCCGCGGTTCAAACCAAAATTGCCGGAAAAGCGGCTTTCCGCGCCGCCGTACACGCCGAACACGCCTTGGGCGATCTCAGGCGGCACCATCGGATTGGAGTAAGACTCCACCGGCCCGCTGACGAGCGGCGGCTCGGCGGACTGGGTGACGACAGGCGCGACGCCGGAGGCGGCCCGCGCTTGTGCGAACGCCTCGGGCGGCGCTGCAAGCGCGACACACAGCAACGCAGCAAGGAACCGGTTCGGACGCATTGCGAGTTCGTATGACGGAATCGGAAAGCGACGCCCTTCGCTCAGGGACAAGCAGTCTAAGATAAGCGGGCACGCCGCAATTGTAATCAGCCGTTGCGCGGATCCGTCCCGTTCGTGCAAGCCAGACGTCCGCGCTGCACTGCTATGATAGGCGCCCTCTGAAGGAGCCAACCATGCCTGAACTCACTCATTTCGACGCTGCCGGCGACGCGCACATGGTGGACGTCGGCGGCAAGCAGGAGACGAAGCGCATTGCCATCGCACGCGGTTCGATCCGCATGCTGCCGGAAACCTTCGCATTGATCCGCGACGGCAACGCCAAAAAGGGCGACGTGATCGGCGTAGCGCGCATTGCCGCGATCCAGGGCTCGAAGCGCACCGCCGACCTGATCCCGCTGTGTCATCCGCTTGCCCTCACGCGCGTCAAAGTGGATTTCGAACTCGACGACACGCTGCCGGGCGTGCATTGCACCGTGCAGGTCGAGACGCTGGGCAGAACCGGAGTTGAGATGGAGGCACTCACCGCCGTGCAGGTTGGGCTGCTGACGGTGTACGACATGTGCAAGGCGGTGGATCGCGGAATGACGATCACCGATGTGCGGGTGCTTGAGAAGCACGGCGGGAAGTCGGGGGATTGGGTGGCGGGCTGAATACCCACTCACGTCGTCCCCTCTTCGACTCAACTTAAAACGACAGCGCGGCTCAATCCTCCTCGCTGTCGTCGTCCGGCGCGACGTCGCCCGACGGCATGCCATAACGCTTGACCAGTTCGGCCTTGAAGCCGGCGAGCGTCTTCTGCTCATCGCAGAGCTGGTACAGGTAGCTCAATTGCGACGGCCAGTCCTTCAACTCCTGCGCGAAGATTTTGAGCCGCTCAACGGTGTCGAATGCCGCGGCCGTATCGCCGCTCAACGCCTGCAGCACCGCATAACGACGCAGCACGGTTTCGCCGGGCAACAGCGCCATCGCTTGGCGGTGCATCGCGAGCTTGCGTTGCAGATCCGTCGAATCCATCGGCAACAGCGTGGCCATACCGTATTCGCCCCATGCCTGGAACAGGAACGACGGATCGGCGCGATATTGTTCGGCCGGACGCGAGCCGTAATACAGCACCTCAGCGCGCGCGTAATCGCGATAAACCGGATACAGCGCAGCAATGCCACCGAACACGACCACCGCAAACGCGCCGAACGACAAGCGCGCGGGCACGAGACGCAGCGGGCGTGTCTCCAGCAGGCCGAACACGAACATGGCAGGCAGCAGGAAGAACATGTACTGCTGCGGATATTCCACGAGCGCATGCATGACGAGCACGCCGATCAGCGCGATGCCGAAAACACGCGCGGCGCTCTGCGGAGCGCGCACTACGCGCACCAGCCACGTAACGAGACCGAACAGCACGATCGCGAGGCCGATCAAGCCCGTCTTCGCGAGCAGGTCGATAAAAATGTCGTGTGAATTGTTGGCGATCTCGACGCCGCCGAGGGTCTTCGCGAACTGATACTGATAACTCGGAAACTCGCCCCAACCGACGCCCATCAGCGGATGAGTCCGAAACATCGTCCAGCCGTATTTCCAAAGTGCGAGCCGCGGCGCGATCTGGCCGGCATCTTTGAAGCGATCCGCCGCGGACTGCCCCAGCTCTAGGTGATAGCGCACGTTGGCCCATCGAATCAGCGCGTTGACGACAAAGAACATCACCCCCAACGCGATCGGAATAACCCACTGACGATGACTGCGGCGCAATTGCGGCTCGGCGCGAGTCTGCGCAAACGCCATCCAGAAACCGGCTACCACGATCACGCCCATTTGCAGCCACGGTCCGCGCGAGACGGTCAGCGCGAGTCCGACTGCGAATAGCGTCGACACCAATGCCCAGATGGCGACGGCGATCCGGCGCGTCTGGACGAGAAACAGTGCGCCCGCCATCGCGAACGCGATATAAGTGGCGAGGTGATTCGCCTGCGCCATGTTGCCGAACGGCCGACGCTCGACGGTCACGTTGTACGCGACGACCAGCGGCGATACTCGCGCCTCGAGATGAAAAAGCTGAATGACCTGGCAGAACACCGCGTAAAGACCGCCGACAACCAGCGCTGAGGCGGCCCACCGGAGCGCCGTCTCATTGAGCTTCGCGCGTACGAAACCGTAGCCCGCATGTGTCGCCATGAAAGCGGCGAGCAGAAAGCCGCCGCCGAGCCAGTTCATCGACGGCTGGGAGACCGGCAACACCGCCGACTGAGCGACCAGCAGCAAGCCGAACAGCAACGGCACGAGTGCGACGACAGGGGACGCAAAGGCGATACGCGGCCGCGAACTCGCGATCAGGAAGACGACGCCCGCGCCCACCAACAGGTACAGCGCGAGCGCGGTGAACTCCGCGTAGAACGTCGGAATCGGATAGGTATGGTTGACGACTGCATAGGGCAGCACCAACGCGAAAGCCAATAGAACGAGAGACAGGTAGCGCGCGAATGGGGTGGGCATCGAATAAGCGGTGGGCGTCAGCAACCGGCGCACTATACAAAAAAATCCTTGTGCTGTGCGCCGGCCCAGCCGAAATATCCCGAAAATCAGCGATTTACGCTCGAACCGCCCGCCATGCGCCCGTCCGTTGCATTACGTGCGGCACTCGGGCGGTGCAAGGTTCGACGACAGCGTAGGCGCGTTGACAGGACTCGGTCCCGCGCCTGGCGCCGGCAAAGACGAAGCCGTTTTACCGCCAGCGAAGCATTCCCACGCGAGCGCGCCTGCCTGCACCGAACCCTTTGTCAGCGCAACGCGTGCGGTGGGTGCATCGACGTTGTCGGGCACCGACGGTACGAGCGTGATCGTGTTGGAGCCGGACGGAGCCACACGTGTCGTGAAGGCGACGGTGATCTGACCCGTGTCGTCGTCGACATGGACGGACTCGACGTTGCGCGTCGCGGGCGGCGACGCATAGCCGCCGCTAAACGCGTTGCCGCTCGCCGCGTTTTCCGATACGGCGAGTCTCGCCGACGCCGCAAGCGACAAGCCCTCGCCGACACGGCTGCGCGCCAGATAGTCCTGATACGCGGGAATCGCGTAGGCCGCGATCACGCCGACAATCGCAAGCACGATCATCAGTTCGATCAGCGTAAAACCGAGACCGAGGCGCCGGCACGCGCGCGCAAATGTAGACGACCAGCGTGCTCGCGTGAGCCGCGACTGTGAGATCAGCGCGGACTGGGAATATGGGGAATAAGGCAAAGTGACGATCATCGGCAGGCTCCTGATACGAAAAACGCCTGCCCCACGGATCGGGAACAGGCGCTTCCATCGTAGCGAGCGACGCTCGTGTCACCCAGTCGGCCGAATGGCTAATGTTGAGCCGCCGCGCGATTCGCGTTGCGACGCTTGATCAGGTAGCCAAGGATCACGACGAACAGCGCACCGGCAATGCTCATCCCATATTCGGCTACCGGCGTATCGAGGACCGGCCAACGGTCGCCTGCCGGATCGTTGATGATAAGACCGCCCGCGATCCACCCGAGCAACGCAGCGCCGAGTGTAATCACGATCGGGTAACGGTCCAGCAGCTTCAGCACCAACTGGCTGCCCCACACGATCAACGGAATGCTCACCACCAACCCGAAAATCACGAGCGCGAGGCGATGCTGCGGGTCGGCGGCCTCGGCCGCGCCCGCAATGGCGATCACGTTGTCGAGACTCATGACGGCATCCGCGACGATGATCGTCTTGATTGCCGAGATCAGCTTGTCAGCGGGCTTCACGTTCTCGTGCGCGTCGTGCGCCGGCGCCATCAGGCGAACGCCGATCCACAACAGCAACAGCCCCCCCGCGAACTTCAGCAACGGCACGTCGAGCAGCGCGACCGCGAATGCAATCAATACGACACGCAACAGGATGGCGCCCGCCGTGCCCCACAGCACGCCCTTCGTGCGCTGGGCTGGCGGCAGATTGCGGCAGGCAAGCGCGATCACGACGGCGTTGTCGCCACCCAGCAGGATGTCTATGACGATGATCTGAATGACTGCGCCCCAATGGAGCGTGGCGAGGAACTCGAACATGAGCGAAAGGATAGAAGGGAACGGGAAGCGCGGCCAATAAAAAAGCGGAGGAGTGTTTAACTCCCCCGCTCTTGAAACCGCACGCTAACGAAAGGATCTCGTAAGCGTATCAAAAAAGGCGCTCTAACTGGGCGCCAGTTTCGATTTACAGCATGGCCTTCAGAAGACGCGCCATTTCCGACGGGTTCTTCGTGACCTTGATGCCGCATGCGTCCATGATTTCCAGCTTCGCTTCGGCCGTATCGGCACCGCCCGAGATCAGCGCGCCAGCGTGGCCCATGCGCTTGCCCGGAGGCGCCGTCACACCGGCGATAAAGCCAACCACCGGCTTCTTCATGTTGCCCTTGATCCACTCGGCCGCGTTCGCTTCGTCCGGACCGCCGATCTCGCCGATCATGATGACGGCGTCCGTTTCCGGATCGTCGTTGAACATCTTCATGACGTCGATGTGCTTCAGACCGTTGATCGGGTCGCCGCCGATGCCGACTGCCGACGACTGACCGAGGCCGATCGCCGTCAACTGGCCAACTGCTTCATACGTCAGCGTGCCCGAACGCGACACGACGCCGATGCGGCCCTTGCGGTGGATGTGGCCCGGCATGATGCCGATCTTCAGCTCGTCCGGCGTGATCGTGCCCGGGCAGTTCGGTCCGAGCAGCAGCGTCTTGCGGTTTTCGCGACGCATGCGGTCCTTGATCTCGATCATGTCGCGCACGGGAATGCCTTCCGTGATACAGATTGCGAGATCCAGGTCGGCTTCGACTGCTTCCCAGATTGCGGCAGCAGCGCCCGCCGGCGGCACGTAAATCACCGACACGGTCGCGCCCGTTTCAGCCTTGGCTTCAGCGACGCTCGCGTAGATAGGAATGCCTTCGAAGTCTTCACCGGCACGCTTCGGGTTCACGCCGGCAACGTACGCTTCGCGGCCGTTTGCGTATTCACGGCAAGCACGCGTGTGGAACTGACCGGTTTTGCCGGTGATGCCCTGCGTGATGACCTTGGTGTCTTTGTTAATCAGAATCGACATGTATTGACCTCTGTTCGTTTGGCGTCGCGCGGGAGCGCCACTGGACGACACGTTCGCCGCCAGCGTCGCTCGCGCGATGCCATTCGTAATCCTGGTTAATCCTGGTAAACGCGCTGTGGACTAGGCTTACGCCTTGCCCGAAGCGGCCGCGACGACCTTCTGAGCCGCTTCTTCCATGCTGTCAGCCGCGATGATCGGCAGACCGGATTCAGCGAGCATCTTCTTGCCCAGGTCTTCGTTCGTGCCCTTCATGCGGACCACGAGCGGCACCTTCAGCGACACGGCCTTCGACGCCGCGATCACGCCTTCCGCGATCACGTCGCAGCGCATGATGCCGCCGAAGATGTTGACCAGAATCGCGGTCAGGTTCGGGTTCTTCAGCATGATCTTGAACGCTTCCGTGACCTTCTCCGTCGTGGCGCCACCACCCACGTCGAGGAAGTTCGCCGGTTCGCCGCCGAACAGCTTGATGGTGTCCATCGTTGCCATTGCGAGGCCCGCGCCGTTCACCAGACAGCCGATGTTGCCGTCGAGCGAGATGTACGCCAGATCGAACTTCGACGCTTCGACTTCAGCCGGATCTTCTTCGTCCAGATCGCGATACGCGACGATTTCCGGATGACGGAACAGTGCGTTCGAATCGAAGTTGAATTTCGCGTCGAGCGCGATGACCTTGCCGTCGCCCGTCAGGATCAGCGGGTTGATTTCGGCGAGCGATGCGTCGGTTTCCCAGAATGCCTTGTAGAGGCCTTGCAGGATCGCGCGCGCTTGCGGTATCGATGCGTCGGGCACGCCGATTTTCTTCGCGAGGTCGTCAGCTTCGGCGTCCTTCAGGCCCGTCGACGGATCGACCGCAACCTTGTGGATCAGCTCGGGCGTCTTTTCCGCGACTTCTTCGACGTCCATGCCGCCTTCGCTCGATGCCATCACGACGATCTTCTGCGAAACACGATCGATCACGAGGCCGACATACAGTTCCTTCTTGATGTCCGCGCCTTCTTCGATCAACAGGCGATTCACCTTCTGGCCTTCCGGACCAGTCTGGTGCGTGACGAGTTGCATGCCGAGGATCTGGTTCGAGTATTCGCGAACCTGTTCCAGCGACTTGGCAACCTTCACGCCGCCACCCTTGCCACGGCCACCCGCGTGGATCTGAGCCTTCACGACCCAAACCGGGCCGCCGAGCTCTTCCGCGGCCTTGACCGCATCATCCACCGAGAAGACCGGCTTGCCGCGCGGTACCGCGACGCCGAATTTCCGCAGGATTTCCTTACCCTGGTACTCGTGAATCTTCATGCGTGATTCCCTTCAGTCTGAGAGTTGGATTGAACTTCGTTTCCGCTACCGTCCAACATGCCGGGCGCATTGCCCCTGCCTTCTTGGCGGGCCGCCCCGTTGTCTGGCGATGCCGGGCGGTCAGCTGGGCGTGGCGCATAGCCATACCAGCGCGGGTAAAACTTCTGCACTGCCTCCCCGTCGAAACGCAGCGCCTGGCAGCGTCCCAACTGGAATGGCGGTTTGTCGCTTAAACGTTCGGCGGTACCGTCGGCCGACTCATTTTCTGAACTGGCGCTCGCGCCTGCCGCCTTGTCACCGGTATCCCACACGTCGCCGGCGAACGCCTGGATAGCAGCGGTCGGCAGGATCGCGCACAACTCGGTGAGATGTGTGCAACCAGCCGTGCCGGCCAGCAAACGGGCAGCATCGCGACGGAAGTTGTGAAGGAGATTGAGCCCGATGAGGGCACGATAGGCAGGATTGCTGGCTTGGCATAGCCCGGGATAGGGCACCCAGTCGGACGACGCCTCGGCGTCGACGACATTGAGCTTGCGATCGATGGTGATGCGAAGCCAGAGTTCATGGATCGGTTGACCATTGGGCCGGACGCCCGACGCAAGCGCCACATCGCGTGGCTTTTCGTCGGTCAAGCACGCTTCCACATCCCACAGGCCATCGGCTCGCTCAAAAGCTTCCGCTCTGATTGCGCGGCGATGGCGCAATTGACGGGGCACTGGCGAGGAAAGCGGCATGCGGAAAGGAAAGGCCGAATTGGAAAACGCGTGAATTTTAGCATACTGGGTATTTGAGACAGCCCCGAATGCGGCGAAACGGCCTGCAGGCCGCCCAGAGCCGGTTTCGTGCTCGACGACCCTGTGCGCGCGGTCGCGGACTACGCCCCAGCTTGCGCCTATTCACCGCTCCATTCTTCGTCGATGCCCTTGAGGATTTTGCCGATCGTGGCGCCCGAGAAACCGCGCGATGCAAGAAAACGCGCCTGCTTCGCGCGCTCGGCCGATGTCTGCGGAAGTTCGCCGAACTTCTTGCGCCACACCGCTCGGGCGCGCGCAAGCTCCGTTTCGCGCAATTGGGCGCTCGCCTCTTCGACTAGCGTTTGGTCGACAGAATGCTGCTTCAATTCGCCGACGATCCGGCTCGTGCCCATTCGCGACGACCGGCGATGAATCAGACTTTCGGTGAAACGCGAATCGGACAGCCAGTTCTCGGCTTCCAGCGTATCGAGCAGCGTATCGAGCGAGTCGTTCTCTTCGACGAACGGCTTCAGCTTACGGGCAAGTTCGCTGCGGCTATATTCGCGACGAGACAGATAGCCGAGCGCGCGCCCCTTAAGCGAACGTGCGGGACGCTGGGATTTCTTCGCTTCGTTTTGTCCGGACTTCGCGTCGGCGGATGCTCGGCGTGAGTCACGTGAGCGGCTGTACGTGGGCTCGGTAGCCGTGGCATTTCCTGCAGTCTCGAATGGGTCCGAGAAATCTGCGGAATTTGGGCTAGCAGGCGGTTTTTGGAACTGGGCGCGCCGCGGGCCACGGCCAGCAGCGCGATCATGCGCGTCGAACGATTCGGACGGATCGACCGAATCGTTCTCGTCATTACGCGGGCCGCCCGCATTGCGTCCGGTATCGGACAGTGGCCGGCCCTTGCGTATCACGTAATGGTTACTCTTCTTCGCCCGCGACTTCTGCGCCCGCGCCGGTCACCGCTTCAGCCATTGCATTCACGCCGAGCGATTCGCGGATACGGTTCTCGATTTCACGAGCAATGTCCGGATTCTCGCGCAGGAATTCGCGCGCGTTGTCCTTACCCTGGCCGATACGCTCACCGTTATAGCTGTACCACGCGCCGGCCTTGTCGACGATCTTGGCTTGCACGCCCAAGTCGATGACTTCGCCCTGACGCGAAATACCCTCGCCATACAGGATGTCGAAAATCGCCTCGCGGAACGGTGGGGACACCTTGTTCTTGACCACCTTCACGCGGGTTTCGTTGCCAATCACTTCGTCGTTCTTCTTGATCGAACCAATGCGGCGAATATCCAGACGCACCGACGCGTAGAACTTCAGCGCGTTACCACCCGTAGTGGTTTCCGGGTTGCCGAACATCACGCCGATCTTCATGCGGATCTGGTTAATGAAGATCACGAGGCAGTTCGTGCGCTTGATCGTGCCGGTGAGTTTGCGCAGCGCCTGCGACATGAGACGCGCTTGCAGACCCGGCAGCGAATCGCCCATTTCGCCTTCAATTTCAGCCTTCGGCACGAGCGCCGCGACCGAGTCGATCACGATCATGTCGATCGAGCCCGAACGCACCAGTGCGTCGGCAATTTCCAGCGCCTGTTCACCCGTGTCCGGTTGCGAAACCAGCAGGTCGTTCACGTTCACGCCGAGCTTGCCCGCGTACTGGATGTCCAGCGCGTGTTCCGCGTCGATAAACGCTGCCGTGCCGCCCAGCTTTTGCATTTCAGCAATAACTTGCAGCGTCAACGTGGTTTTACCCGACGACTCCGGACCGTAAATTTCAACCACGCGGCCACGCGGCAAACCGCCGACGCCAAGTGCGATGTCGAGGCCGAGCGATCCCGTTGAAACGACCTGGATGTCTTCGACTACCTCACCTGCGCCGAGCCGCATGACCGACCCTTTGCCGAACTGCTTTTCGATCTGCGCGAGGGCGGCAGCGAGTGCCTTGCTCTTTTCAGCAGTCAGTCCAGCCGAGCCTTTCTTGCTTTCTTCCATGAATCGTCCTTTGCTATGATGAACGGCGTCTGAGGCAGATGTGCGGCCCACCTTTTGAAGGACAGCACACGAAACCCAGACACTGTATAAAAAAACAGTGGTTTTGGCAAGCGCGATTCTCATGCGAACGCGCATGTTTACCGCCGCGCTGCCCAAACCACCCACAATGATTTTCGGAGACCGCTGTGCGCCGCGGGGACACCCGAGGTGCCGGCCAAGCCTTGAGCTGGCGCACCATGCGAATTCTGATTGCCGAAGACGACAGCATACTCGCGGACGGTCTGGTTCGATCACTCCGCCAATCGGCCTATGCTGTCGATCACGTGAAGAGCGGCGTCGAGGCCGACACCGCGCTATCGATGCAAAGTTTCGACCTGCTGATTCTCGATCTCGGCCTGCCGCGCATGTCCGGACTCGAGGTGCTACGCCGCTTGCGCGCCCGCAACTCCAATCTGCCCGTACTGATCCTGACCGCCGCAGACAGCGTCGACGAACGGGTCAAAGGCCTCGATCTGGGCGCCGACGACTACATGGCCAAGCCATTCGCGCTCAACGAACTCGAAGCGCGTGTGCGCGCGCTGACGCGGCGCGGTGCGGGCGGCGGCCCGACGGTCGTGCGGCACGGTTCGCTGTCTTTCGACCAGGTGGGCCGGATCGCCTATATCAACGAGCAGGTGATCGAGCTTTCGGCGCGTGAACTCGGACTGCTCGAAGTACTGCTGCAGCGAATCGGGCGTCTCGTTTCGAAGGAGCAACTCGTCGATCATCTGTGCGAATGGGGTGAGGAAGTCAGCAACAACGCGATCGAGGTGTACGTGCACCGGCTGCGCAAGAAAATCGAGCCGAGCGGCGTACGCATCATTACCGTGCGCGGGCTCGGTTACTGTCTCGAGAAGGCGGTCGCGCCCGCAAACCTCAATACGACTGCCGCCGCGTCCGCGCCCGCCGAGCCCGAACCCGAGCCGCCTTCTTCGCCTTCGTCGCCGCAGTCAGACGGGATGCCGGCGAGCCACCACTACAAATAGAGCACACCCATGTCCGCACGCGCCGATCGCGCGACGGCCCGCGCGGCGGATCTCGACGAGGCGCGCGACGAGCGCTACGCCAATCCGTTCGCTCCGCCCGACGAAACCGAAGCCGCCGCCGAGGCCCGCCCGCGCTCGCTATTCGGCGAAATTCTCGACTGGATGCTCGCGCCGCTGTTGCTGCTGTGGCCGATGAGTCTCGCGGTGACGTATCTGGTCGCCAAGTCGATCGCGAACGGACCGTTCGACCGCGCGCTCGAAACCGATGCCTATGTGCTCGCGCGCCAGATCCACCCGGTCAACGGCGTGGCCGAACTGACGCTGCCCGACTCCACACGCGACTTTTTGCGCACGGACAACGTCGACAGTGTTTTCTATCAGGTGCTCGGCACACGAGGTGAACTGGTGGCCGGCGAGCGCGACATGCCGCTGCCGCACGAAGAAGACCGGCCGCAACCGGGGCTCGTCGCATTTCGCGACGACATGCTGCGCGGCAACGACATCCGCGTGGCTTATACGACGGTCGAGTTTCCGCAGACGCCCGGCGCGGAGCCCGTGCTCGTGCAGGTCGCCGAGACGCTCGACAAACGCAGTCAGCTTGCCAACGACATCATCAAAGGCGTGATCCTGCCGCAGTTCGTGATCCTGCCGCTCGCCATCCTGCTCGTGTGGTTCGGCCTGTCGCGTGGTCTCGCGCCGCTGCACGCATTGCAGGCGCATATCCGCGCGCGGCGCCCCGACGACCTGTCGCCGCTGGAAGCGCGTCGCGCGCCTCCGGAAATCGAGCCGCTCGTCACGTCGTTCAACGATCTGCTGACGCGCCTCGAACAGAACATGGAATTGCAGAAGCGCTTCATCGCCGACGCCGCGCATCAGATGAAAACGCCGCTTGCCGGCCTGCGGACCCAGGCGGAGCTGGCGTTGCGGCAGGACGCGTCGGCGGAAGTGCATCGCTCCCTCGAGCAGATTGCGACGAGTTCGGAACACGCCGCCCGCCTCGTCACGCAGTTGCTGGCGCTCGCTCGCGCGGAAAACCGCATGTCCGGACAGATTTTCACGCCGGTGGAAGTGACAGAAGTGGCCCGCAACGCCGTGCGCGACTGGGTGCAGGCCGCGTTCGCCAAACAAATGGATCTCGGCTACGAAGCGCCGGACGAGCCCGTCGAAGTCGAAGGCAATCCCGTCATGCTGCGCGAAATGTTGTCGAATCTCATCGACAACGCCATTCGCTACACGCCGGCGGGCGGCCGCATCACGGTCAGGGTGCGGCACGAGAAAGCCGCGCGGCTCGTGCATCTGGAAGTGGAAGATACAGGCCTCGGCATTCCAGTGGCCGAACGTTCGCGAGTGATCGAGCGGTTCTACCGGATTCTCGGCCGTGAGGGCGACGGCAGCGGCCTCGGGCTTGCGATCGTTCGCGAGATCGCGACGATGCACGGCGGCGAGCTGACTATCGACGACAACGTCTATCAAAACTCCCCGCGGCTCGCAGGCACGCTCGTACGTGTCAGTTTGCATGTGCTGGAACGGGGCAGGACTTACCCTAACGCGAACTGACCGCGACGGGCGCCAGATAGCTAGATAGGCGGCGTTCATGCCACGCGAAGCGACGTTGCATGCCAGTTGACGGATGTTCTCGACATTCCGCCGGCGCATCAAAAGCTGCGGCAGCAGCCGTTCATGTCAGAAGGCCGTAAGTTTTCACTCCAATAATCGGTTGCACGGGAACGCCGCGGGCCGGCGCACCGCGTGCATATCAATATTGGAGACGACATATGGCTACCGTTGGCGGACACATTTCGCCCGTGCCCATGACGCGCGATGAGAAGCGGGTGATCTTCGCATCGTCGCTAGGTACGGTTTTCGAGTGGTACGACTTCTATCTGGCCGGTTCGCTCGCGGCCTTCATCAGCAAGAGCTTTTTCTCGGGCGTCAATCCGACTGCGGGCTTCATCTTCACGCTGCTCAGTTTCGCCGCGGGCTTTGCAGTCCGGCCGTTCGGTGCGGTGGTGTTCGGACGGCTCGGCGATATGGTCGGCCGCAAGTACACGTTCCTCGTCACGATCGTGATCATGGGTCTGTCGACCTTCCTGGTCGGCTTCCTGCCCGGCTATGCGGCGATCGGCATTGCTTCGCCGGTGATTTTCATCGCGATGCGCATGCTGCAAGGCCTCGCACTCGGCGGCGAATATGGCGGCGCTGCAACCTATGTGGCCGAACACGCGCCGCCGGGACGTCGCGGCTTCTACACCGCGTGGATCCAGACGACTGCCACGCTCGGCCTGTTCCTCTCGCTGCTGGTCATTCTCGGCGTGCGCACGGCAATGGGCGAAGACGCGTTCGGCGCATGGGGCTGGCGGATTCCGTTCATCGCGTCGATCCTCCTGCTCGGTGTTTCGGTGTGGATCCGTCTGCAACTGCACGAATCGCCGGTGTTCGAGCGCATCAAGGCCGAAGGCAAGACGTCCAAGGCACCGCTTTCCGAGGCTTTCGGCCAGTGGAAGAACCTGAAGGTCGTGATCCTCGCGCTGATCGGGCTGACCGCCGGCCAGGCTGTGGTCTGGTACACGGGCCAGTTCTACACGCTGTTCTTCCTGACGCAGACGCTGAAGGTGGACGGCGCGACGGCCAACATCATGATCGCCATTGCGCTTCTGATCGGCACGCCCTTCTTCCTGTTCTTCGGCTCGCTGTCGGACCGGATCGGCCGCAAGCCGATCATCATGGCCGGCCTGCTGATCGCCGCACTCACGTACTTCCCGCTGTTCAAGGCGCTGACGCACTATGTCAACCCGGCGCTTGAAACGGCCACGGCGAAGGCGCCGATCGTTGTGATCGCAAACCCGGACGAATGCTCGTTCCAGTTCAATCCGGTCGGCACGTCGAAGTTCACGAGTTCGTGCGACATCGCGAAGAGTGCGCTTTCGAAGTCCGGCTTGAACTACGAAAACGTTGCGGCTCCGGTGGGCACGCTCGCGCAGATCAAGGTCGGCGATACGGTGGTCTCCACCTATGACGGCAAAGCCGCCGACGCCAAAGATCAGGGCAAGGTGTTCGACAAGTCGCTTTCGACGACGCTGAAGTCCGCCGGTTATCCGCCGAAGGCCGATTCTTCGCAGATCAACTGGCCGATGAGCGTGGTGATTCTGACGATCCTCGTGATCTACGTGACGATGGTCTATGGACCGATCGCGGCGATGCTGGTCGAGATGTTCCCCACGCGGATCCGCTATACGTCGATGTCGCTTCCGTATCACATCGGCAACGGCTGGTTCGGCGGCTTCCTGCCCGCCACGGCGTTTGCGATCGTCGCGGCGAAGGGCAATATCTACTCGGGCTTGTGGTATCCGATCGTGATCGCGCTCATTACCTTCGTGATCGGCATGCTGTTCGTCCGTGAAACCAAAGACTCGGACATCTACGCAAAGGATTGAGGAGCCTTGTCGAGGCGGCAACTGAAAAAGTTGGGCGCCGGGGGTTGACAGCCCTCGGTGCTATCCTCATAATCTCGCTTCTTTCGGCGAATTAGCTCAGTTGGTTAGAGCGACGGAATCATAATCCGCAGGTCCGGGGTTCGAGTCCCTGATTCGCCACCAGTTGCAAGAAAAAGCCGCTGATCCGCAAGGTTCAGCGGCTTTTTTGTTTTACACCCGCAACTTCAAGGAGGTTTCTTGATGACGTTCCGCACCGCCGCGCGCGCCGTGGCTGCCGTATCGATCGCGCTTCTCGGCGCCGCTTCCGCAACTGCCGTTCTGGCGCAAACATCGACCGACAATCAGTGGCGAGCAAGTCAGACCACGTTGTCGACACTCCTGCAAAACGGCTACAAGATCGTCGCCGTCGTCAATACGGCTCGCGGCGCGGGCGGTCCCGCCGACACCATTTTCGTGCAGCGCGATCAAAGCGCTTTCAAGTGCATCGATCCACAAGCGCCGGAAGCGGGCAAAATCGCGCCGGGCTGCTATGAACTTGCGCCGCCGTCAGGCACGGTTACAGGCTCCGAGGCGAAATAGCACGCGACCGGAAGCGGCTGCGCCAGTTGCGTCGTTCACACGCATAGCAGGCGATCACTTTCACGCCGGCCTAGCCGAAAATTCGCCAGCGGCTCGGACCGCGGCATGCCGGCATTGACTGCTGACACTCATCGCCGCGAAGCTGCCGGTCATTCGGTCACTGCTGACACTCCGCCAAACGCATAAGACGCAAGACGCGTCGACGGCACATGCGGCGATGAACCGTTCACGCCTCGATGCGGGCGCGCGTCACGCTGAGCAGGCGCGCCATTGCGTCGCGCGCCCTGTGCGCGTCGCGGTCGCGAATCGCCTCGAACACCGCAGTATGTTCGGCGAGCGAAGCGTTGAAGACGTCCGCACGTTTCGCATTCAGCCGAAGCTGTGCCTCGAGCGTGCGCTCGATCAGCGTGCCGAGCGGTATCAGCAATTCATTGCTGCACGCAATCAACACGCTCAGGTGAAATTGCAGGTCGGCACGCACCCATTCGTCGACGTTACGCGCACCGGCCATCGCGGCGTGAGCGGCCGCAAGTGCGCCGAATGTCTCGTCGGAATGCGAAGCGGCCGCGAGACCCGCGGCATACGGCTCGATCATCTCCCGCATTTCCTGCAGCTTGAGCGCGAACTGCATCGGCTCGGCGACGCGTGAATACCAGTCGAGCACATCGACATCGAGTAGATTCCACGCGTGCCGTGGGCGCACCCGCGTGCCCACGCGCGGGCGCGATTCGATCAACCCTTTCGATGTCAGCGTGCGCAGCGCCTCACGCAACACCGTGCGGCTCACGCCAAACGCGTCCATTAGCTCCGCCTCACGCGGCAGAATCGAATCGGGCGCGTAATCGCCGCGCAGAATCGCAGTAGCCAGCCTGTAGGCGACGCGCCCATGCAGATCGTGCTGAATAGGTTCCTCCTTGCGGCGAAGCCGCTCAACATGTGGCAAATAGTACTATTAATAGTACTGTAGCGGCCTTTTGTTGTAGCATGAAGATCCTCGAAAATTTGGCATGCGATCGGAGACGCACACTATGAAAATCACCAAGCTCGAAACTTTCATCGTTCCACCGCGCTGGTGCTTCCTGAAGATCGAGACCGACGAAGGCATCGTCGGCTGGGGCGAGCCGGTGGTCGAGGGCCGCGCGCATACGGTCGCGGCAGCGGTCGAGGAGTTGTCGGACTATCTGATCGGCAAAGACCCGCTTCTGATTGAAGACCACTGGCAGGTCATGTATCGCGCAGGGTTCTATCGCGGCGGTCCGATTACGATGAGCGCGATTGCCGGCGTCGACCAGGCGCTGTGGGACATCAAGGGCAAGCATCACGGCGTGCCGGTGCACGCGCTGCTCGGCGGCCAGGTGCGTGACCGGATCAAGGTGTATTCGTGGATCGGCGGCGACCGTCCGAGCGACGTCGCGAACAACGCGCGCGCCGTGGTTGAACGTGGATTCAAGGCCGTCAAGATGAACGGCTCAGAAGAGTTGCAGATCATTGACACCTTCGACAAGGTGCAAGGCGTCATCAACAACGTCGCGGCCGTGCGCGAGGCGGTAGGGCCGAACATCGGCATCGGCGTGGACTTTCATGGCCGCGTGCATAAGCCCATGGCCAAGGTGCTGGCGAAAGAACTCGACCCGTACAAACTGCTCTTCATCGAAGAGCCAGTGCTTTCGGAAAATGCAGAAGCGCTGCGCGACATCGTCAATCAGACGAACACGCCGATTGCACTCGGCGA
Organism: Paraburkholderia caledonica; assembly: GCF_000383275.1. Lineage (NCBI taxonomy): Bacteria > Pseudomonadati > Pseudomonadota > Betaproteobacteria > Burkholderiales > Burkholderiaceae > Paraburkholderia > Paraburkholderia caledonica. The sequence goes on from NZ_KB911040.1 coordinate 335,411, forward strand.
GCGTCTCTATTCGCGCTGGGACTTCAAGCACATTCTGTCCGGCGGCTACGTCGACATCATCCAGCCGGACGCGTCGCACGCAGGCGGGATCACCGAGTGCCGCAAGATCGCGTCGATGGCCGAAGCCTACGACGTCGCGCTCGCGCTGCACTGTCCGCTCGGCCCGATTGCACTGGCAACCTGTCTGCAGATCGACGCCGTGAGCTACAACGCGTTTATCCAGGAACAAAGCCTCGGGATTCACTACAACCAGGGCAATGACCTGCTCGACTACATCAAGAACCCCGAAGTCTTCAAATACGAAGACGGCTTCGTGTCGATTCCGCAAGGTCCGGGCCTCGGAATCGAAGTGAACGAGGAGAAAGTACGCGAGATGGCGAAGGTCGGCCATCGCTGGCGCAATCCGGTCTGGCGTCACGCGGACGGCAGCGTCGCCGAGTGGTGATCGCTTCACTCGCTTGCTGACTAACGCCGCCTGCGGGCGGCGTTCTCTTTTGGGCGCCGCGACCGATCACAGCGCTGCGACTTGCGTCGCATCTGGCCTTGCCCGATAGGCTTGCTTGCCCTTTGTTCGCCATCAGACAGATGCATGGCCTGCTCCTTGCTGAAATGCGTCCGAACAACGAATGCATCGGGGAGTCTCATGGGCGAATTCATTCCGGATTATCTGCTGCGCGAGCAGGCGGCCGTCGGCGCGCTGGTGCTATTCGGCGTGCTTCGCGTGATCGGCGCGGCCGTTGCGTATGAACGCGGCTGGCGCATCGCGGCGATTGAAAAATGGTTTGTCGGCGCCGCCGTCGTGTATTGCGTCCCTCAGCTTTTCGATCTGCTCATGCATGTCTACGGCGCCCATGCGGCAGCAGCCGAACTCGAAGGCAAAGTAGCTGGCTGCGCAATCGCGCTATTTTGTGCGCCGATTCTCGGGCACCGGCTGGGTCTGGAATGAATTGGTCGATCGGGCGAATGCTCGACACGCGGTTGTTCACTCGAGTTGGTCATCGCGCCGCACGTTGAAACCGTGCGGCGCGTTCTCACGCGGATGCATAGACGTGTACGCCACAATACGGCCCGCGCGGTGACGCAGGTCCTCTCGCGTTTAGAACTCAGTTCACCATCGCGAACGCCGGCACGCTATGCGACAGCGCCGCGGCTGCGACGAGAACGCCGATCATGGCAAGCGCCTCCAGATAAAGCACGTTGGTGAACGTATGGGCGTCCATCGTCGATGCAGTACGGCGCAGACGCGGAAGCGCAAGGAAGCGATTGAGGCCGCCGAGCACGAGCGCGAGACCGACAAGCGAAAGCTTGAGGATCAAAACGTGGCCCCATGTGCTTGACCCAATCGCCTCGAATGAACCACCGGAGCCGCGCACCGCGTTGAAGATGCCGGAGAGCAGCACGAATCCCACCGCGACCACCGACACGTTCGATACCTGCGTCGCTGTGCGGATCAATATGCCGCGCGCGGTCGACAAGCCGAGCGCCGGCAACACCGCCAGTCCGGCCGTAATCGCGAGGCCGGCCCACACGCTGGTCACGAGCACGTGAAGCGTTTGCATTGCGATGGCCGCGGATGCCGGGCCCGCGTCCACCGCGTGCCCGAGCGACGCCTTGCCTGCGGCGATTGCAATCACCGCGAGCCACAGGAGCGCGTTGCGCAACATGCCGCTATGAGCCGTCATTGCCGTGCCCAGCAACACCAGTGCGCCCGCGAACGCAATGCTCCAGCCGTAGCCGACATGCGTTTGAGTAAGCACCGTCGGCACGAAGGCAAATGCGGCGGGAAGCGCAACGCCACTCATCGACGCCGCCTGATACAACAGCCAGCCGAGGTCTGCGAGCACCAGGACGACGCTCGCCGTCAGCATTGAACGTTGCGCGCGCAACCAGGCGGCACGCCCGGGCGCGACCTTCGCCTTGGCGTCGTTCGCGAGCCACGCGCCGAGCAGTGCCGAACCGACGGCAAACGCAAACGCGACATTCATGAGCGCGGCCATGGCGACCTGCCCGATCCACAATCCGTCGATGCTCATTTGACGATGAACGCAAAGTCGCCTTGCGTGCGATGACCGTCGGTGGCCACGGCGGTCCAGTGCACCGCGTAGCGTCCCGCGCCCAACTGCGGGAGAGTCAGATGCATGACGCGCGCGTCGTGCTTGTCGACTTCCGACGCTGCGGGCGCTGCTGCCTTGCCGTTCGCGTCGTTCAGCGCGATTTTGCTGAAGGCCGGCTCGAGCGGCTCGCTGAAGTGGAGGGTGATCTCTGCGGGTGCCGCGACTTCGGCGTTGGCTGCAGGTTCGCTGGAAACCAGATGCGCATGTGCGAATGCCGAGGACGTCATAACGAGCGCCGCGGCGCCGAGCGCGGACGAAAACCAGGCCGGGCTGAAAAGATTGATTAGCTTCATGTAAGGCCGATAGCAGATAAACGGGAAAACGGCGGGCGCCTGCCGGACCGGATGAACCGGGTCCCTGGCCGCGGACAGATCTCGTCCGCGGTTCGGCGCCCGGAAGTGTACGCTTCGATGGCACGCGCGCGGGTCGGTTCAACATCGAGCGGACAAAAGTTTGTCGGGTACAGCGATTGCAGCGGTGGACCACGCAGCGAAGTCTGAAAGTCGCGGCGGTTCCGTGCGGCGATGCGCGTCAAACTGTCGCACGCCCGTGACGGCCGTAAGCTTGTCGAATGTGGCAAATAGTCATCATCACCCTTCGATGATAGAATGCTGCGTCGCCGCAGCGCCGGCTGCCCTTCACACCGAGCCGCTCGAAGTTCGGTCAGGTCCCCGATTTTGATGGAGTTACGCGTGTCTTCAAGACGCATTTTCCGCCCGTTGCTTGCCCTTCTGCTGATCGGCTCCGCGGGTGTCTATAGCGCTGCGAAAGCGCAGACTCAACCGAAGGCCCCCGATACTATGGAAGCGCGCGTGCAAGGTTGCACGGCCTGCCACGGCACGCACGGTCAAGGTACTGACAACGACTACTTCCCGCGTCTCGCGGGCAAGCCGGCCGACTATCTGTACAACCAGTTGCAGAATTTCCGCGAAGGGCGCCGCAAGTACCCGCCCATGAATTACCTCGTCACGTATCTTTCCGACGACTACCTGCATCAGATCGCCACGTACTTCTCGAAGCAACGTCCGCCCTATCCGCAGCCGGCCAAGCCGACGGTGTCGTCGACCACGCTCGCTCGCGGCCAGCAGATCGTGCTGAACGGCGACGCGTCGAAGCAGATTCCGGCTTGCGCCGCCTGCCACGGCAAGGGTCTGACCGGTATGGAGCCGGCAATCCCGGGTCTCGTCGGTCTGCACTCCGACTACATCAGCGCGCAGCTCGGCGCATGGCGTTCGGGCACGCGCCACGCAATCGCACCTGATTGCATGCACACCATCGCCACGCGTCTCACAGACGAAGACGTGAACGCGGTCGCTGCCTGGCTTTCCACGCAACAGGCCCCACAAAACCCCGTGCCGGCTCCGGCCCGCTCGATGAAGACTCCGCTTGCCTGCGGCAGCGAACCGCAATAAGGCACCGGGAGAGACACTCAAATGAAACGCAAGTCTTTGTTCGCCCTCTCGGCAGTTGTCGTTGTTGCGACTGCTGCACTCGTTCCCGTCCTGTGGTCGGGCGGCGACAATCTGCACAACGGCTCGGCCGTGGCGGCAACGCCCGCCGACCAGGCTGCGCTCGTGAAGAAGGGCGAATACCTCGCCCGCGCCGGCGACTGTATCGCCTGCCACACGGTCCGCGGCGGCAAGCAGTTCGCCGGCGGCCTGCCCATGGCCACGCCGTTCGGCACGATGTTCACGCCGAACATCACGCCTGACGATCAGTACGGTATCGGCAAGTGGACGCAGGACGACTTCTACCGCGCCATGCACACCGGCCGCTCGAAAGACGGCAGCCTGCTCTATCCGGGCTTCCCGTTCACGAGCTACACGAAGGTCACGCGCGCCGACTCGGACGCGATCTATGCGTACCTGCGCTCGGTCACGCCCGTCAACGTGGCGAGCCGCCCGCACGAACTGAAGTTCCCGTTCAACCAGCGCAACATGCTGATCGGCTGGCGCACGCTGTTCTTCCGTGAAGGCGAGTACAAGGCGGACCCGACCAAGTCGGTCGAGTGGAACCGCGGCGCGTACCTGATCGAAGGCCTCGGCCATTGCGGCATGTGCCACACGTCGATCAACGCAATGGGCGGCCCGGTCAGCTCGGCGGCTTTTGCTGGCGGCCTGATTCCGCTGCAGAACTGGTACGCACCGTCGCTCACGTCGAACAAGGAAGCGGGCCTCGGCGACTGGGAAACGAAAGACATCGCCGATCTGCTGAAAACGGGTGTGTCGAACCGCGGTGCGGTTTTCGGCCCGATGGCCGAAGTGGTTCACAACAGCCTGCAGTACATGACCGATGCGGACATCAACGCAATGGCCACGTACCTGAAGACGATTCCGCAGAAGAGCGAAGCACCGGAACCGCTGCAACTGGAAACGTCCGAAAAGTTCGGCGGCGAACTGTTGAAGCAAGGTCAGAAGATCTACGCTGACAACTGCGCGAAGTGCCACGCGGACAACGGCCTCGGACAGCCGCCGGCCTTCCCGCCGCTCGCGAACAATCAGTCGATCCAGATGCCGTCGGCGGTCAACCCGATCCGCATGGTGCTGAACGGCGGTTATCCTCCGAGCACGGACGCGAATCCGCATCCGTACGGCATGCCGCCGTTCGCGCAATCGCTGTCGAATCAGGAAGTAGCAGCTGTCGTCACGTATATCCGTATGTCGTGGGGCAACCACGGCACGGCCGTGTCGCCGCAGCAAGTGTCGGATCTGCGTTCGGCGCCGCTCGACTAAGCAGCGTTCGATGCACCAGGGGCGCGGCCTGCGAAATTCGCGGCCGCGCCCTTCGTTTTTTGAGGACCGGTATCATGAGGCTTCGGCAACACATGCCTCAATGAAACCGTGCAGGAGGAAAGACCCGTGCATGTCGGTGAGCGTTTCAACAGCATTACCCACCTCGTCGGCGCCGTGCTGTCGGTGGCGGGGCTGGCTACGCTCGTGACGATGGGTGCGGTAGAGGGCGACGCATACAAGGTGGTCAGCTTCAGCGTGTACGGTGCGATGCTGTTCGTGCTGTATGCTATCTCGACGCTTTACCACAGCGTGCGCAGTCCCCGTATCAAGGCAGTGCTGCAGAAATGCGACCATTCGGCGATCTATCTGCTGATCGCCGGAAGCTACACTCCGTTCACGCTTGTCACGTTGCGCGGGCCGTGGGGATGGTCGCTATTCGGCGTAAGCTGGGGGCTTGCTGCTCTCGGCATCGTGCAGGAATTGACGCTCGGGCGACGCACCCGCAGCGTTTCGATGGTGCTGTATGTCCTGATGGGATGGCTCGCGCTCGTTGCCGTCCGCCCGCTGGTTCAAGCATTACCGGCTGCGGGCACTGCCTGGCTCGTGGCCGGCGGAGTCATCTACAGCGCCGGCATCTACTTCTTCATCAACGACGAGCGCATCCGGCACGGACATGGTATCTGGCACCTGTTCGTACTGGCGGGCAGTCTGTGTCAATTCGTCAGCGTTGCGCGCTATGTCGCGTAACGTCCACGGCGGCGAAATGCAACTTAAGGCCAGTCAACGTGTCTGCATAGCGCGTTGAAGCATTCGGCACGCATCCGAGCGTGCCGCCGATTTCTCTGCGAACGGAACTGGGCTACGGCCTTGATCTCGATCACGCCATGCGGCGTGTTCATGCCGCATTTGTGCCCGCTGGGGGCCCACGTGTGCCGCTCGCGAAACTGCATTGCAAAGAGTTTCTATGTCTTTTGATTCCCTCGGCTTGTCCGAACCCCTGGTCCGCGCTGTACACGAACTGGGCTACACCACTCCGACTCCCATCCAGACGCAAGCGATTCCCGCTGTGCTGAACGGCGGCGATCTGCTCGCTGGCGCGCAAACCGGCACCGGCAAGACGGCCGGTTTCACGCTGCCAATTCTGCAACGTCTCAATTCCATGCCGCCGCACGCATCCGCGTCTGGCAAGCGTGCAGTGCGCGCGCTGATCCTCACGCCTACGCGGGAACTGGCCGCGCAGGTCGAAGAAAGCGTGCGCGCTTACGGCAAGTATTTGAAGCTGAAGTCGACGGTGATGTTTGGCGGCGTCGGCATCAATCCGCAGATCGGTGCGCTCAGAAGCGGCGTGGACATCGTCGTCGCGACGCCTGGCCGATTGCTCGACCATATGCAGCAGAAGACCATCGACCTGTCGCATCTCGAGATTCTCGTGCTCGACGAGGCGGACCGTATGCTCGATATGGGCTTCATTCACGACATCAAACGCGTGCTGGCCAAGCTGCCGCCGAAGCGCCAGAACCTGCTCTTCTCGGCTACTTTCTCCGACGAGATCAAAACGCTCGCCGACAATCTGCTGGACTCGCCGGCGCTGATCGAAGTCGCGCGCCGCAACACGACCGCGGAAACAGTCGCACAGAAGATTCACCCGGTGGATCGCGACAAGAAGCGCGAGTTGCTCACGCACCTGATCAAGCAGCACAACTGGTTTCAAGTACTGGTATTCACGCGCACCAAGCACGGCGCCAATCGCCTTGCCGAACAGTTGACCAAAGACGGCATCAGCGCGCTGGCGATCCACGGCAACAAGAGCCAGTCGGCTCGTACGCGCGCGCTTGCCGAGTTCAAGGACGGCACGCTGCAGGTGCTGGTCGCCACCGACATCGCCGCGCGCGGTATCGACATCGATCAGTTGCCGCACGTCGTCAATTTCGATCTGCCCAACGTGCCGGAAGATTACGTCCACCGGATCGGCCGCACCGGTCGCGCGGGTGCGACGGGCGAGGCAATTTCGCTGGTGTGCGTCGACGAACTGCAATTGCTGAAGGACATTGAGAAGCTGATCAAGCGTCCGGTGCCGCAGGAAGTAATCGTCGGGTTCGAACCGGACCCGACCGCGAAGCCGGAACCGATTTTGCGCCGGGGCCAGGGCGGTGGCGGCGGCGGTCGTTCGCCGCGTCAACAAGGTCAAGGCGCTGCGAAGGCTGGCAACGGCGGTGCCGCGAAGCCAGCGCAGCGCTCGGGGCAACGCCCGGCGAACGGCCAGCAGCAGCCGAAGCCACAAGCCGCGAAGCCGGCCGGCAACGGTGGCCAGTCGCGCCGCGACGGTCAGCGTCAGGACGACCGTCCGCGCGCTGTTGCTCATGAAGGTAGCGGCGCGCAGCACGCGCCGCGCAAACCGCAGAGCGGCAATCCGGGTGCATTGCTCGGCGGCGCAAAGTCGCGCAACGATTCGCCGCGCGGGGGCAACCCGGCGCGCAGCGGCCAGCGTGGTCGTTGAGGTTGGAGGTTGAGGCTGCGGGCGGTTGAGGTTGCCGGGTGAAGGTTGCCGGCTCTCAGCTAGGCCGCCGACTACCGCCGTCAAGCCCGGCAGCCAGCTCAGATGCCATCTAGCCTCACCATCAGCCGCCACGCGCAAAGCGCACTATACGGGCCAAATGGCCCCAAAGCCCTCCTCGTCACCACGCAGCCAACACAGCCGCAGCACCGGCGCGGGGCCTCACCTCAGCCCCCCAACGCCGCAGCCCGTTTCAGCTGCTCGATCTGCCGCTCCCATCGATCGAGCACCTTCTCCGCCCCTTCTTCCAGTTCGAACGTAATGCCGCTTGTCAGGCGCGCGTAGCGCACGCTTTGCGTTTCGCCTGAATCGATCGTGCAGCTCATATAGACGAGACCGCTGTCGTCGCCATCGGCGGGCGGCAGCGGCGCGACAAGCAACTGCACCTGATAAAACGCCTCTTCCAGGACGAAGCTCAATGCCGCCCGCCCGCTTTGCGCGATTGCGCGCGCCGCCCGGGCTTGCGGCCAGAGCGCGATACACAGCGTGCGCGAATCGGGCGCATACAACTCGCCAGCGCCGAGCAGCGATGTGCGGATATGCTGATTCGCGTCGACGGTCAGCAGCGAGGCCGTGAAACCGGTCTTGCTCGCGAGCGACGAGCCGTCGAATAGCGCGCGAACCGCGTCGGGCCATTCGTCGAATGCAGTCTGTTCGAGCGGGCGCTGGGGCAAGGAGGAATCGCTCATCGCACGGGTCCGGTTAAGAGGCAAGCCTCCATGATGCCCTGAAACACAAATGGCCCGCATAGGCGGGCCATCTTCTACGCCGGCGAATTGCCGGGGTTCGCACTACCGGTTAACGGAAAAACACATGCTGCGTGATCTTGGCGAGCGGGTAATGCACCCCAGGCTGAATTTTCGCCGGCAAATCGAGCGGTTTGAGCAGCATTTTCACGCACATGTCGGCGGAAAGATTACGCCGCACGAGCGCATTAATCCGCGCGGCCCGCTCGCGGTTGTAAGCCTGGTCGCGCACCCGCTCCGGATAACGAATCGCGAACACATGACGCAACGCGATTTCCGAGTCTTCGTTCTTGATCTCCATTACACGACGCATTAACGCGCCCAGAACCGCGAGCCGGCCATTGCCTTCGATCTTGTTGTACTTCTTGAAGTACTTGAAAAAGTGTTTGTAATGACGGACTTCGTCGGTACGAATGTTGTCGGTAATCTCCTTGAGCACCGGTTCGTCCGAACACTCGCCAATCGCGCGATACAACGTGGCCGTGCCTGTTTCGACGACGCACCGGGCCACCATTTCAAGCGCGCGGGTTTTTTCGAAATCTTCCACTGAACACGTTAGCGAATATTCGTCCATGAAATTACGGAACGCCGTGTCCCAATCGTATTCTGGCCACACGTAAGCGATATACGTTTTGAGTGCGCGGCCGTGTTGCATTTCCTCGGGCTCCCACTCGTTGTTGAGCCACGCGGAAACTTCCGGATCGCCGTCGAAAAACTTGCTCAGATTACTGGTGTAAAGATCGGTGCCGCTTTCAATAAATGAAGCGGCACACAGCAGCAATAACAGGTCTTCGTTCGCGACCGCTTTCTGGCGATCAATGCGCGTGAGGTCTATGTCCTCGATCCGCCAGGGCATGACATGGTTCAGCTCTGTGTGCATCGTGTCTTGCTCCGAAAGCTGTATCGACTCGTGGAGCATGCTTGGAACCGCTGCTATCGCGCTACCTCGCGTTGCGGTTCGCCGTGTCGGATACAGCGCCGTGAATTAGAGTTAACCCCTTGTGTCTGCATCTTAGCCGCTGTTTCGCAACTCTGCAGACAACCCAGCACTGACCGTACCGATCGGCCAGGGTTCCAATTTCACGATAGACGAAAGTTTCGGTGAGGCAAGCTCGATTGCACGGCGCACGAAAAAGCCAGCTCAACGAGCTGGCTTTGCTTCGCAAAACGCGACAAACCGTGATTCGAACGCACGGTCGGGCGACGCAAGCCGGCGGACACAATAGGAAAGGCGAAACGCGGACGGAACAGAAAATCTTCGATTGCAGCGCGAGCGACGGCAAAACGCGAATTCATTTATCGCATGGAAATGCGCTGCCGCGCTGGATGCGTCGATGTGCGGCGCGCGCAGGCTTATGCATGTCGCACGACCTGGCAGACGACCCGCGCGATGGTCTTACAATACACGCACACTCGCATACGCATCCCGCCCGCGCCGACTGCGGCAGGCCGATAACAACTCATCACCGAGACCCATGACCCGAGACCCCCGCCTCACTCTCAATGCCCGGCAACAGGAACTGCTGGAGTGGGTGCAACGCGACGGCTTCGTGACCGTGGACGACCTCGCAGCACACTTCGACGTGACACCGCAGACAATCCGCCGCGACGTCAACTGGCTCGCCGACATGAATCTGCTGCGTCGTTATCACGGCGGCGCGAGCCTGCCGACCAGTTCCGAGAACGTCTCGTACACCGCGCGGCAGCGCATGTTCCACGACGAAAAAAGGCGCATCGCGGCGCTAGTGGCCACTCACATTCCCGACCAGGCGTCGCTCTTCATCAATCTCGGGACGACCACCGAGGAAGTCGCGCGCGCGCTCAACCGGCATCGCGGATTGCGCGTGATTACCAACAATCTGAACGTCGCGAGCATGATGAGCGGCTATCCCGACTGCGAAGTGCTGGTGACGGGCGGCATCGTGCGACCGTGGGACAAGGGCATCGTGGGCGAACTGGCGATCGACTTCATCCGCCAGTTCAAGGTGGATTTCGCGATCATCGGCACCTCGAGCATCGAGCCCGACGGAACCCTGCGCGATTTCGATACGCGCGAAGTGCGCGTGGCGGAAGCCATCATTCACCACGCACGCACCGTTTTTCTCGCCGCCGACAGTTCGAAATTCGGCCGCCCTGCGCTGGTTCGTCAGGGACATCTCGACCAGATCGACGCGCTCTTCACCGATGCCGCCCCGCCGCCTGACATGGCTGAGACGCTCACCGCCGCCAATTGCCAGGTGTACGTGGCCAGTTGACCAGGCAGTTGCGGACATGTTGCAGCGCACGCAAAACTTCAAGTGAAATCAAGGATTTGGCCGCGGCGAATAACCGCCTCTGTGGGGAGCGCTTGTCAAAGGGAAAATTTGCAGGGGCCAGTTTGGTGTTTAACGTTTGCTTGACTACACTCCAGTTCCCCGGCGTTCATTGCGTGCCCGCGTGCCGCCGGTGCTAAGTAAACCTGTCGTAGCTGCACCTCCCGCCCCATCTTTTTGCGGACCACCCGGCCATGGCTGTCGCCATGCATGCCAGTCGCCGTCGAGGCTGTCCGCGTTTGCTTGACATGGAGAGAAACGATGCTGAGTCCGCACGAATTCGCCACGTTGTTGCTCGTCAAGGACGCTCCCAATCAGGTGGACATGGAGCGAGAAGAACTCGACGCCCTCCTCGAACGCCAGCTCGTGCAACTGGAGCGGCTCGCCTCGGGCAATGAACAATGGCGTGTAACGGAATCCGGCGATAGCGCACTCCGAGCAATCAAACGCCTTTCCTGATAACAACCCGCGCATCGTCGGGCTGATTGCCGGTTCACGGCCGGTGCGGCTGCCAGCTCAGCTGCACGTACACGGCCAACCCTCGAGCCGACCAGGTCCGTTCTGTTTGTGTCAACGTGGGCGCCCGCAGCGGCGCCCACTTTCATTGCGACCGCGTCCTCCCGACCAATAAACCGCCGCGCCGCCGCCAGCTGACGACAAACCTCAACCGCTGCGCAACGTCGGATCCACTGCGGCGCGCCAGCTTATTGCTCGTGCGCGCTGCTCCGTAAAGAACGCAACCCACTGGTTGCGAATCTGCGGGTCGGTACTTGCTCCCTGGCTCGTGTAGCGCTGCGCGATTTCCGTCTGGAACGCGCAGTAATCTTCCTTCGACAACCGCCCGCGCCGGTTCGCCACATAAGCGTCGAACAACGTCGCATACACGCCTTGAGCGTCGTTGCCGTAATCGACCGTCTGGGCGCTGCACATCTGCTGCAACGACGCGAACGACGGCGCGCCCATCGTTCCGCTCAAGCTCGGCGAGGCGACGCACCCTGCGAGAAGCGCTGCCGCGCCGACCATGAAAAGTACACGCATGAAATCACCCTGAAATGGCTAGTGGCAAGAGTATCGTCCGTGGCCGTGTGTTGCGCTACTGCCTTGGCCTTTCGATAGAGGCGCACGTCAAATGCGCGAACTTTACTTTTTCGAATATGTTCATTAAAGTTCGAAAACGAACACTATCGATTCGATAGGTTTCGGACAAAACTTTCGGACGAGTCAGGAGACGCAGCAGGTGACGCAAGGCACGAGATACGATTTGCTCGTCGTGGGCGGCGGGATCAACGGCGCAGGCATCGCACGCGACGCGGCGGGCCGAGGCCTGTCCGTGCTGCTGTGCGAGCAGGACGACCTGGCAGCGCATACGTCCTCGGCGAGTACCAAACTGATCCACGGCGGTTTGCGCTATCTGGAATACCGCGAGTTCGGACTGGTGCGCAAAGCGTTGCAGGAGCGTGAGACGTTGCTGCGCGCCGCGCCGCACATCATGTGGCCGCTGCGCTTCGTGATGCCGCACATGCCCGATCTGCGTCCCGCCTGGCTGATTCGCGCCGGTCTTTTCCTTTACGATCATCTCGCCCGGCGCGAACTGCTGCCCGGCTCGCGCGGCATCGTGATGCGCGACCATCCGGCTGGCGTGCCGCTCGTCGAATCCATCAAGCGCGGCTTTGTGTACTCCGACGGCTGGGTCAACGACGCTCGCCTCGTCGTGCTGAATGCGCTCGACGCCGCCGAGCACGGCGCAAAGATTCTCACGCGCACCAGGCTGCTGAGCGCCGTGCGCGCAGGCGGCGAATGGCGAGCGCAACTCAGGCGCGCGGACGGCACGACCGTCGACGTGCGAGCAGCGTCGATCGCGAACGCCGCAGGCCCGTGGGTCGGCGAACTGCTTCAGGGCGCGCTCGGCCGCGCGGCGTCGCACAGCGTGCGGCTCGTCAAGGGCAGCCACATCGTCACGCGGCGCCTGTTCGAACACGACTACGCGTACATCTTCCAGAATCCGGACAAGCGGATCATCTTCGCGATTCCGTACGAGCACGACTACACGTTGATCGGCACAACCGATCTCGAATATCGCGGCGACCCCGCGAAAGTGGCAATCAGCGCCGACGAAACGCAGTACCTGTGCGACTCGATCAATCGCTACTTCAAGCAGAAGATCTCCCCGGCCGACGTGCGCTGGACCTACTCGGGCGTGCGGCCGCTGCTCGAGGAAGAAGGCGCGGACAATCCGTCGGCGGTGACGCGTGACTATTCGCTCGAACTGGATGCGCCGGCGGGCGAAGCGCCTCTGCTGTCCGTGTTCGGCGGCAAGATCACGACCTTTCGCAAGCTCGCCGAAGAAGCCGTCGACAAGCTCGCGCCTGCTCTCGGCAGCGACGCGCCGTCGTGGACGGCCGGCGCGCCGTTGCCCGGCGGCGATATCCCGCAGGCAAACTTCGAGCGCTTTCTCGCTGGACTGAAGCAGCAGCACGCGTGGTTGCCGGCGGACCTCGCGCATCGTCTCGCCCGTGCTTACGGCACGCGCGTGAAGAACGTGATCGGCGACGCACGCTCGCTCGCCGGTCTCGGCCAGGCATTCGCGCCGGGTCTCTACGAGGCCGAGCTGACGTATCTGCGCGACACCGAATGGGCACGCAGCGCGCACGACGTGCTGTGGCGCCGCTCGAAGCTCGGTCTTCACGTGGAGCCGGGCACGCTCGACTCGATTACACGCGACATCGACGCATGGTTCGCTCGCCAACCCGAGCGACAGAGCGCCTGACCTGATGGAAGTCCGCGCGCTCGCAGCGTAAAAAAACCGTTTCACCCCGCGGCTGCATCGAGCCGGCTGCACCGACCCGAGCGGTCGCGGCCGCTTGGAACGACAAGCCGTTCCCGTCGCCGGTAAGCTGTTACGGCGATTCATAAAACGCATGGAGAAGAGACAATGCAGGATCAGTACATCCTCGCGCTTGACCAGGGCACCACCAGTTCACGCGCGATGCTGTTCGACCGCCTCGGCAACGTCGTGTCGACGGCACAAAAGGAGTTTGAGCAGATCTACCCGCGTCCGGGCTGGGTCGAGCACAACCCGCAGGAAATCTGGTCGACGCAGGCGGGCGTCGCTGCCGAAGCCGTGACGCGCGCCGGGATGAACGGCACGTCGATCGCCGCGATCGGCATTACGAATCAGCGCGAAACCACGATTGTCTGGGACCGCGAGACCGGCCATCCGATCTACAACGCTATCGTGTGGCAAGACCGCCGCACCGCCGACTTCTGCGACCAGCTCAAGGAACAAGGCCTCGAAGCCAAAGTTCGCGCGAAAACCGGCTTGCCGATCGACTCGTATTTCTCGGCGACCAAAATCCGCTGGATTCTCGATAACGTGGAAGGTGCACGCGAAAAAGCGAAGCAAGGCCGCCTCGCGTTCGGCACCGTCGACAGTTGGCTCGTGTGGAATTTCACCAAGGGCGGCCTGCATGTCACCGACGTGACCAACGCGTCGCGCACCATGCTGTTCAACATCCACACACTGAAGTGGGACGACGAACTGCTCGACGCACTCGACATTCCGCGCAGCATGCTGCCTGAAGTGCGCCCTTCGTCCGAAGTGTATGGGCCTACCAAGACCACCGTATTCGCCTCGAAGATTCCGCTCGCGGGCATTGCCGGCGATCAGCACGCCGCGCTCTTCGGCCAGATGTGCACCGAATCGGGCATGGTGAAGAACACCTACGGCACCGGCTGCTTCCTGGTGATGAACACCGGCGACAAGCCGATTGAATCGAAGAACAATCTTGTCACCACGATTGCATGGCAGATCGGCGATCAGATCAACTACGCGCTCGAAGGCAGCATCTTCATTGGCGGTGCGGTCGTGCAATGGCTGCGCGACGGTCTGGGCATCATCAAGAACGCGGCTGAGATCGAAACGTTGGCGCGCGGCGTGCCGCATTGCGACGGCGTCTATCTGGTGCCCGCGTTCGCCGGGCTCGGCGCGCCGCACTGGAATGCGCGCGCCCGCGGCACGCTGTTCGGCGTGACGCGCGGCACGACGTCGGCGCATATCGCTCGCGCCGCGCTCGATTCGATCGCGTATCAGTCGCTCGACGTTCTGAAGGCCATGGAAGCCGACTCCGGCATTCGCATCGGCGAATTGCGTGTGGACGGCGGCGCCTGCGCGAACAACCTGCTGATGCAGTTCCAGGCCGACATCCTCGGTGTGGATGCGGTTCGCCCCAAAGTGTCGGAAACCACTGCGTTGGGCGCGGCGTATCTGGCGGGCCTCGCGGTCGGCTACTGGAAAGATGTGAACGAACTGCAAAGCCAGTGGAAGCTCGACCGCCGCTTCACGCCCGCGCTCGAACAGGCGGATGTCGAGGAATGTCTCGACGGCTGGAAGCGCGCGATTCGCGCCGCCAAAGCGTGGGCCGACACACCTTGAGAGCGGTGTTCGCGATGGACGCGGCTAAGCGTTCGCCATGAGGCAAGTACAACCCGGATGAACGCGGCCGCGACCGCAGCGCGACGAAAGCGCGATTCGATCGCGACATAACCGCAACGAATCAACAAAAAGCCAACGACGAGGCGGCAAACACCAGGCCACGAAACGCAACCAGGCCGCCCGTCCCGTGGTTTTCCTAACAACAATATTTCGGATACCAAACAATGTCACCATACATTGCGGAATTCATTGGCACGGCGCTCGTCGTGCTGCTCGGCGACGGTGCTGTCGCCAACGTGCTGCTCGCGCGCACCAAAGGCAAGGGCGCGGATCTGATCGTGATCGTGATGGGCTGGGCAATGGCCGTTTTCATCGCGGTCTACGTCACTGCATCGTACAGCGGCGCACACCTGAATCCGGTCGTGACGATCAGCCTTGCGCTCGCCGGCAAGTTCGCGTGGGCCAAGGTCCCCGGCTACATCGCGGCGCAAATGCTCGGCGGCATGGCCGGTGCGCTGCTCGTGTGGGTCGCGTATCGCCAGCACTTCGCGAAAGAAGGCGACGCCGACGTCAAGCTCGGCGTGTTCTGCACCGCGCCGGCGATTCGCAGCGTGCCTCACAACCTGCTGACCGAGATGATCGCAACCTTCGTGCTGATTCTCGGCGTGCTGTATCTGGCTTCGCCGCAAGTCGGTCTCGGTGCGCTCGACGCGCTGCCGGTCGGCCTGCTCGTGCTCGGCATCGGCATCTCGCTCGGCGGCCCGACCGGTTACGCGATGAGCCCTGCGCGCGATCTGTCGCCGCGTCTGATGCATGCGCTGCTGCCGATTCCCGGCAAGCGTGACAGCGACTGGCGCTATGCATGGATTCCGGTGTGCGGGCCGCTCGTCGGCGGCGCGGTGGCGGCGGCTCTTTATCTGTATCTGCATACGCGCTGATCTCGCCGCGCGTTGGTGAACAGCTGACGCGCGCGAGAGTCGCGGGCGATCGAATCGGTGGAATGCAGCGGAAAGCGGCCGCGTGACGCGAGCCGCGTCAAAGCACGTATCATGGCGCTTTCACCCGGCGCGCATGGGCTGGCCATTCCGGCCCACGCGCCCCCCTGCTTTCCGTTCCTTCAGGCATGATCGACCATCTCATTTGCGACTGCGACGGCGTACTCGTCGACAGCGAAGTCATTGCTGACCGCGTCATGTTCGAGACGCTATCGGCGACTTTCCCCGGCCTCGACTTCGAACCCATCGTCAAGACGGCCTTTGGCCAGCAAACGTCGCGCTTTCTCGAAGGCATCGAGAAAGCGTTCGACATCGCTCTGCCGCCCGATTTCCTGAACACGATTGAACACAATGTCGAACTCGCGCTGGCCGCGTCGCTCAGTCCGATCAACGGTGTTCGAACTGCGCTGCAACGCGTGACGCTGCCGGCCGCGGTCGTGTCGAACAGCCGCATGGCACGCGTGACGGCGTCGGTGCAGCGCGCCGGACTGCAGCAGATTTTCGGCGACCGCATTTTCAGCGCCGAACAGGTCGCACGTCCCAAACCTTTTCCCGATGTCTACCTGTTTGCTGCGCAGACGCTCGGCGTCGAGCCATCGCGATGCGTCGTCGTGGAAGACAGCGTGGCGGGTCTGAACGCGGCGCGCGCGGCGGGCATGAAGACGATCGCTTTCGTCGGCGCGAGCCATATTCCCGACGGCTACGCGGACGCGCTGCGCAAGATGGGCATGACGCGCATCATGAAACACATGGACGAATTGCCCGCGTTGCTCGAAGGGGGCGTGCGGGGAGAGTTCGGCGACGTGCAGTCGTAGCAACCGCCTGCGCCAAAGGTAGCGTTCAAAAACACAGGCCGACCGTATGCGGTCGGCCTCGTGCTTTGGGTACAACGCGCTGCAACAGAGCGGAAAGAGCCCTCCACAGAGCGACGTCGATGAGCGCGTTGATTCAACGCGCCGCCCGAACTACGTCGCTGGCTTCACGCTTCCTGCTCGACGCATTCACGCGCCTCAGCCAACGCGCGACGGAACTCGGCCAACTCGGCGACCGTCAGCATCGGCAGATTGTGTTGCGCGGCAAAGCGTTCGACGTCCGCGCCGCGCGTCATCGTGCCGTCGGCGTTCATCAATTCGCACAGTACGCCGGCCGGCTTCAGGCCCGCGAGAATCGCGAGATCCACCGTGCCCTCCGTATGTCCGCGACGCGCAAGCACGCCGCCAAGCATCGCACGCAACGGAAACACGTGGCCGGGGCTCACGATGTCGCCGGGCTTCGCCGCATCGGCAATGGCGGCGCGAATGGTCGTCACGCGGTCGAGTGCGGACACGCCGGTCGTCACACCTTCGCGTGCTTCGATCGAAACCGTGAACGCCGTGCCATGACGGCTCTCGTTGTTGGCGACCATCGGCGGAAGTTCGAGCGCGCGAATCTTCTCGTCGGGCAGGCACAGGCAGACGATCCCGCTGCATTCGCGAATCAGCAGCGCCATTGTTTCGACGGAAAGACGCTCGGCGGATACGATCAGGTCGGCCTCGTTCTCGCGGTCGTCGTCGTCTTGCAGCACGACGGCGCGGCCATCGCGCATTGCTTGCAGCGCGGCGGCGATACGCGGCGGAACGGATTCGGTGTCGAGCAGCGGGAGATCGGCGAATGCATCGTCCGCAATCGTCGACGGGGCAGGAAAAGTAGCAAAGGACATGTTGAAACGCTCATCGCAAGAGTGGGGCGAAAAACGTTTCAGGGCATTGCAAACAGACAAAGACGTGCCGCGAACCGCCTCTGCATAGTCGAGGCGTTCATGCACCGCCCGAACCTGCGAGCGGCGCCACGGAGACGAACATGACTATCTGCACATCTTCTTCCATCCGGACTGTGACCGTCGGCTCTGGCTTCTCACCAGATCTGCTGACCCCGCGGCGGCTTCCGGTTCGCTGAAAGCCAGACTAATGCGGGCGCTCGCGGGCTCGCCGGCTCACGCTCTCGCGTTGCCGGCATACCGCCGGTGGGGAATTTCACCCCGCCCTGAAGACGCACTGATTGCCGGATAACCGGCGGGCCAAGCATACAACAGTCGCGCGCGAAATGCAGTGCAACGCTACTGCGCAACGGGATTCGCGGTGAGCGCCGTGCTCACCCATATTTCGGACTTCGAGACGCTGACCAGCGAGACGACGCGACGTCCACGCGTTCGATCAAACCGGCGCGGCTTCGCGCGCCGTGTCCGGCTGCGAAGGCACGTCCCAACGGGGCGGCGTCTCGGCCTTCAACGTTACGCGAAACGCGCGCGCCTCGGTGTCGCCGGGATTGCGCAGGCTATGAGGCTGATCGGCGTCGAACACGATCGCGTCGCCTGTGGCCAGTAACTGACGTTGATCGTGCACGCTCACCTCGAGCGTGCCCTCACTGACAACCAAGTTCACCGTCGTGCCCGGCGCGCGGCGCGTGCCGGGTTCCGTGTGCAACGGCGCGATGCGCAGCTCGTGGAATTCGGCGGCGGTCGGTTCGGTATCGGGATAGAGCGGCCGAGCCGAAAATCGCCCGTTGGAACTGACCACGCGCGACGAGCGCTCCGCCGGCAAGTGTTCGAAGCCGTTGGTCGCGTGACGTCGCAGGAATGCCGCGACCGACACTTTCAACGCGGCAGCCACCTTGCAAAGCACCTTGATCGACGGCACGCTGCGCGCCGACTCGATCTGCGCGAGCATGGCGCGCGACACGCCGGATGCGCGTGCAAGAGCATCGAGCGACAACTGGCGCTCGGCACGCAAGCGCGCGAGATTCACGCCGACCAGATGTTCGAGTGCATCGAAGGGTTCAGCGGCACGCGGCGGCGCATCGGTATCAGCGGTGGGATCGCGAACCAGCGCAAGCGGGGAATGCATGATTGCCTCCAGAAGCGCCGCCGGACGGCGGGCAAGCAGTTAGTGGAAGCAAGATAGCATCGCGCCCCGCCGTGCCCAACGAAGTTATCTTCACACTGTTATCAGCATTGCGGAGGACGTTTCTCGCAAAGCTTGTGCGGATTTTTCATATGGGCGCGGCTTCGCTTTTCGTCAGAGCGCGCCCATACATCTCAGGCAGCGGTGTTTGCGTACCCGGAGCACTCAAGCCCGCTCGCGCACTTCCATGTCGCGTCGATTGACCGGCTGCGGCACCGGCCGATCCATGCGCGATGCCAACCAGGTCAGCAACAGAGCAACGACGCTCACGGCCGCGGCAACCCATGGCAACGTATCGAGCGAATGGCCATGATCGATCACGAGACCGCCCAGCCACGCGCCGCCCGCATTGCCGACATTGAACGCGCCGATGTTCAGCGTCGACGCGAGATTCGGCGCCTTGGCGGCCTTCTCGACCACGCGCATCTGCAACGGCGGCACGGTCGCGAAGGCGGCAATGCCCCACACGAACACCGTGATTGCCGCGGCCACCTGCGAATGACTGGTACGCGCGAAGATCGCCATCACCACCGCCAGCGCCGCGAGAATGCCCATCAACGAGGGCATCAGCGCACGGTCCGCGAGTTTGCCGCCGACTGTGTTGCCGATCGTCAGCCCCACGCCGAACAGCACCAGGATTAGCGTGACGGCACGCGGCGAGAAGCCGCTCACCTGCTCCAGAATCGGCGCGATATACGTGAACACGACAAACACGCCGCCGAAGCCGAGCACCGTCATTGCAAGCGCGGTCCAGACTTGCGGGTCCTTCAGCACGCGCACTTCATGACCGAGACTGGCAGGACCCGAATCGTGGCGATTCGGCACGAGTGCCGTCACGCCTGCGAGCGACAGCACGCCGAACCCGCTGACAATCCAGAAGGCCGCGCGCCAGCCGAACTCCTGGCCCACGAAAGTACCGAACGGAACGCCGAGCACGTTGGCAAGCGTGAGGCCGGTGAACATCAGCGCAATTGCGCTCGCGCGCTTCTCTAGCGGCACGAGCGACGCGGCCACCACTGCGCCAATGCCGAAAAACGAGCCGTGCGCGAACGACGTCACCACGCGCGCGATCATCAGCACAGAATAGTCCGACGCAATTGCACACAACGTATTGCCGACGATGAAAACGCCCATCAGCAACTGCAACGCGAGCTTGCGCGGCATCCGGCTCGTGACAACGGCGAGCAGCGGCGCGCCGACCGCGACGCCGAGCGCATACCCGCTCACCAGCAATCCCGCCGACGGAATCGACACCGAGAGATCGCGCGCGACCTCGGGCAGCAAGCCCATGATGACGAACTCGGTCGTCCCGATAGCGAAGGCGCTGATCGCGAGCGCGAGTAATGGAATTGGCACTGTTGTTCTCCAGGTTCTACGGTTGAGCGTGATGCAGCGCCGTCACGAACTCGACGACGACACTGGGCGTAAGCGCCACGAAAATCTGCATGGCGGCTTCTTGCGGGCCCATCGGCGGCACTTGCGCCGTCCGATAGTCGACGCCGGTTGCCCGCAGGCGCGCGAGCAGCGCCTGCCACTCGGCGGCGCTTTCCAGACGGAATGCAATGTGATCGATGCGCGGCGCGGCTCTCATGGAGGTGTCCGGCACCGTGCTCTCGACCAGATGGATCACCGGGCTGCCGTTGGCATACAGCCAGTAGCCGTCGACGGAAAACGCCGGACGGGCGCCTTGCGTCAACCCGACTACATCGACGAAGAAATGCCGGGCCGTGTCGAGATCGGCTGTGACGATAGTCGCGTGATCGAGTTGCATGGCTTCGGCCGGCTGACTGCGCCGCATCGGTTTTCGAGGCTTGAATTGTGAGCGCGACGCGTCAATTTGATAATTGGCGTAGCATTTGAAGCATTTTCAAATGCGATTTGAAGAATGCAATGGATAATCTTGGCGACATTCGTCTCTTCGTAGAGGCCGCGCAGCACGGCAGCCTGTCCGCGGCGGGCCGCAAGATGGGGCTGACGCCGGCCGCTGCGAGCGCGCGCCTCGCGAAACTCGAAGCCGGCCTGAAAGCGCGACTGTTCGAGCGCACCACCCGCCAGCTGCGACTCACCGACGAAGGCCGTCTCTACCTGAACTGCTGCCGCCAGGCGCTGCAATCGCTAGACGACGCAAAAGCCGCGCTGCAAGCGGGGCAAGGGGTGGTGCGCGGCAAGGTGCGTGTCTCGGCGACGTCGGACTTCGGCCGCAATCTGTTGATGCACTGGCTCGACGAGTTCAACGCGCTCTACCCGGAGGTGACGTTCGCCCTGACGCTGTCGGACTCGCTGTCGAACCTGGTGCAGGAGGACATCGATCTCGCGATCCGTTTCGGCGTGCCGCAAGACAGCTCGCTGGTCGCGCGCAAGCTGGCGCCCAACCGGCGCGTGCTTTGCGCATCGCCGGAATACATCGCACGCAAGGGCGAGCCCAAAGACCCGTACGATCTCGTCAATTTCGATTGCATCGTGCTTAGCACCGGCTCAGGTCCCGTGAACGAGTGGCGCTTCACGCGCGGCGACGAAGTGCAGCAGTACACCGTGCCGTTCGAAACCGCGCGCGAGACCAACGACGGCGCCGTCGCCCGCGAATGGGCGCTGCGCGGCTACGGCATCGCAATCAAGTCGATGTGGGACGTGCAAGCGGATCTGCGCGCCGACGGCCTGAAAATTTTGCTGCCGGAGTGGCGCTATCCCGACGCGCCGCTGCACGCGCTCTATCACCGCAACCGTTTCATGGCACCGCGCGTGCGCGTGCTGCTGGATTTCCTGAGCGAGCGATTCGCGCAAGTGTCCGACGAACTGGAAAGACTGCTGGGCTTGCCGCCCGACGTGCCCCAACCCGTGCGGCGGGCCGGAACGGGCGGACAAACCGTATCCGGCGAAGGGCTATAATGTTGCGTTACGCTGCGAGCGTGCGCGGCAAGCGGCTAGACATGAATGGGATTACGGTCCCTGCCCGCCCAAGTGCGCTGAAACTGCCGGCCGTTGAGGCCTCGCGCATGTTTTCGCATCTCCTTGACCCCTAATACGACGCCCCCAGATTAACCACTGCGACCGGCGAAATTCGATGACCAAGAAAGTTTATGTAAAGACCTTTGGCTGCCAGATGAACGAGTACGACTCCGACAAGATGGTCGACGTACTGGGCGCGGCTGAAGGGCTCATCAAGACGGACACGCCGGAAGACGCGGACGTCATTCTGTTCAACACCTGCTCGGTACGCGAGAAAGCTCAGGAAAAGGTCTTCTCCGACCTCGGCCGCGTCCGCGAACTGAAAGAAGCGAACCCGAACCTGATTATCGGCGTGGGTGGCTGTGTGGCGAGCCAGGAAGGCGCGTCGATCGTAGCGCGCGCGCCGTACGTCGATCTGGTGTTCGGACCGCAAACGCTGCACCGTCTGCCGCAAATGATCGACAAGCGCCGTGAAAGCGGCCGCGCACAGGTCGACATCACTTTCCCGGAAATCGAAAAATTCGACCATTTGCCGCCGGCTCGCGTCGACGGTCCGAGCGCGTTCGTATCGATCATGGAAGGCTGCAGCAAATACTGCAGCTATTGCGTCGTGCCCTATACGCGCGGTGAAGAAGTATCGCGTCCGCTCGACGACGTGCTCACCGAAATTGCGGGCCTCGCCGACCAGGGCGTGCGCGAAGTCACGCTGCTCGGTCAGAACGTGAACGCGTATCGTGGCGCGCTCACGCTGGGTTCGTCGGAGATCGCCGACTTTGCGACGCTGATCGAATACGTTGCGGATATTCCGGGAATCGAGCGGATTCGCTATACCACGTCGCATCCGAAAGAATTCACGCAGCGCCTGATCGACACGTACGCGAAGGTGCCCAAGCTCGTGAGTCACCTGCATCTGCCGGTGCAGCACGGCTCCGACCGGATTCTCATGGCGATGAAGCGCGGCTACACCGTGCTCGAATACAAGTCCGTGATTCGCAAATTGCGCGCTATTCGCCCGGACCTGTCGCTTTCCACGGACATGATCGTCGGCTTCCCCGGCGAGACGGAAGAAGATTTCGACAAGATGATGGCGCTCGTGCACGAGATGAAGTACGACACGAGCTTCTCGTTCATCTACAGTCCGCGCCCGGGCACGCCGGCTGCAAATCTGCACGACGACACGCCGCGCGAAGTGAAGCTGCGTCGCCTGCAACATCTGCAAGCCACGATCGAAGAAAACGTGCAGCGAATCAGCGATTCGATGGTCGGCAAGGTGGAGCGCATTCTGGTCGAACGCCCGGCGCGCAAGGATCCGAACGAACTTGCGGGCCGCACCGAGAACAACCGCGTAGTGAATTTCCCCGCGCCGTTGGCTTCGCATGCGCGGCTGACCGGTCAAATGGTCGACGTGAAAATCGTCAAAGCGTACCCACATTCACTGCGTGGGGAGCTCGTGCTTGTGCACGACAATGCAGCGGACAACGCAAGCGCTGTCACGCATTGACCGACTGACAACTGACGGAGCGGCGCGGCCGGGCCGCGCCACGCACCGCCCGACGCACCCGAGTACTGAAACCGACAGGATCGAATCACCGCCTTGAAAACCACTCAGCCGCATCTGGAATTCACCGCTCCGCGCGACGACAATGCGCGGCTCGCCAACCTCTGCGGACCGCTCGACGAAAACCTGCGGCAAATCGAGCAGGCGCTCGACGTGACGCTGCAACGCCGCGGACATCGCATTACGATTCGCGGGCGCGGCGCCAAGCTTGCGCTTACCGCTCTCGAAAACTTCTACAACAACGCGCGCGAGCCGCTGTCGGTCGACGACATTCAGCTTGCGCTCGTCGAAGTGCGCCACCCGGCACGGCATCGCACCAACGGCAACGGCAATGGTGACGAAGCGGGCGAGCCGGGCTTTCCCGGCAATCCCGACCATCCGTTCGACCAACCCGCCGACAGCGACGAAGACGACCTCGAAGAACTCGGCCCGAAACTGTACACACGGCGCGCCGATCTGCGCGGCCGCACGCCGGCGCAGCGCGAGTATCTGAAGCAGATCATTTCTCACGACGTCACGTTTGGCGTCGGTCCGGCCGGCACGGGCAAGACCTATCTCGCGGTCGCCTGCGCGGTTGACGCGCTCGAACGCGATCAGGTCAAGCGCATCGTCCTGACGCGCCCGGCCGTCGAAGCGGGCGAGCGTCTCGGCTTCCTGCCGGGCGATCTCGCGCAGAAGGTCGATCCGTATCTGCGTCCGCTGTACGACGCGCTCTACGATCTGCTGGGCTTCGACAAAACCGCCAAGATGTTCGAGCGGCAAATGATCGAAATCGCGCCGCTCGCGTACATGCGCGGCCGCACGCTGAATCACGCGTTCATCATTCTCGACGAAGCGCAGAACACCACGCCCGAGCAGATGAAGATGTTTCTCACGCGGATCGGCTTCGGCTCGAAGGCCGTGGTGACCGGCGACACGACTCAGGTCGACTTGCCGCGCGGGCACAAGAGCGGGCTCATCGAAGCGCAGCAGGTTCTGTCCGACGTACGCGGCATTGCGCTCACGCGCTTCACCAGCGCGGACGTGGTGCGGCATCCGCTCGTCGCACGAATTGTCGAGGCGTACGACGCGCATTCGCAGAAGACTGCCAACCCGGCGGATTCGCGTTAATGCGGCTCGACGCAACCGATAATCCGCTGAATGCGCGGCTCACGGACCGGCTGTGTTCCGCGCCTCGCTTCACGCATCACTTCGAACCAGCATGAGCCGCGCCCCTAAACTGACGCTCAACCTGCAATTCCCCGCGGCCAAGGCGTGGCCCGAGCACAAGGCGCTGCTGCCTCGCGCCACCGTGGCCAATTGGGTCAAGGCCGCGCTTTTCGCGGACGGCGAGCTGACCGTGCGTTTCGTCGACGCGGAAGAAGGCCGGACGTTGAACCGCACGTATCGCGGCAAGGATTATTCGACCAACGTGCTGACTTTCGCGTACGCGGAGTCGGCAGACGATCCGGTGACGGGCGATCTGATCCTGTGCTGCCCCGTCGTCGAGAAAGAAGCCGCCGAGCAGGGCAAACCGCTCCTTGCGCACTACGCGCATCTGCTCGTGCACGGCACGCTCCACGCTCAAGGCTACGACCACGAAGTCGAGGAAGAAGCCGAGGAAATGGAAGCGATCGAAACCGAAATTCTCGGCAAGCTCGGCTTTCCCGACCCTTATCGCTAACTGTCGCCCGGACCGAACCGTGAGCTCATTCTCCTCTGACGCCGACACCCGAACGCCCTGCCCGGACTATCCTCCCGCGCTCGGCGAGTCGCGGCTGCTGACGGACGAGGAGTTGCGCGCGTCGCTCGAATGCACGCTGCGCGATTGGGACCGACAGAGCGACTTATGGCTTTTCGGCTATGGCTCGCTGATCTGGAACCCCGGTCTGCCCACCGTCGAAGCCACGCGCTCGAAGGTGCACGGTTATCACCGGGGCCTGTATCTCTGGTCGCGCGTGAATCGCGGCACGCCGGAACAGCCGGGCCTCGTGCTCGCGCTCGATCGCGGCGGCTCCTGCACGGGCATTGCGTTTCGTCTCGCGGCGCAAGGCGCCATGCCGCATCTGGAAGCGCTCTGGCGCCGCGAGATGGCGATGGGCTCGTATCGGCCGGCATGGCTGCCGTGCGTGCTCGCCGACGGCCGGCGCGTCGACGCACTTGCGTTCGTGATGCGCCGCGACGTGCCGAGTTACACCGGCAAGCTGGGCGACGAAATTGTCAAAACGGTGTTCGGCTGCGCACGCGGCCGCTACGGCACGACACTCGACTATGTGAGCCGCACGGTTCACGCGCTGCGCGAAAGCGGCATGCCGGACCGGGCGCTGGAAGCGCTACTCCAGCGTTGTCAGGCCGGCAATGACGAGCCCGCGTCTGCCGGCGCTGAGGTGCGCGGGCAGACGCAAGCGGGTAAGTGAGGCTCAACAAAGCGTCAGTAAGCGCTCATTGAGCGCCGCGCCGTTTTTTGTTCCGAAACGCTTTTCACCCGGTAATCAGTTAGGATTGACCCATGGCCCGCGCCTTGCGGCGCAACGGTGTCAGCCCGGTTTCATTCATCGCCAGGTGCGGCGGGACACGGTCCTGCCATGTGCCTGGTGTATCCTTAATGCTCTGCAACAGCGCGCCCAGTCTTGCCGGGCGCACTACCATGAACGACACGTATCCCAGTCGACGCCACACCGACAAACCGCAGGAAAAACGCTCGCTGCTCGAGCGTCTTACCGATTTCATCTCGCCCGAGCCCGACTCGCGCGCCGAACTTCTGGAAATTCTGCAGGACGCGCACGAGCGCAACCTGATCGACGCCGACTCGCTGTCGATGATCGAAGGCGTATTCCAGGTCACCGAACTCAGCGCACGCGACATCATGGTGCCGCGCGCGCAAATGGACGCGATCAACATCGCGGACAATCCCGCCGAATTCATCCCTTACGTGCTGGAAAAAGCGCATTCGCGCTATCCGGTCTATGAAGGCAATCGCGACAACATCATCGGCGTGCTGCTGGCGAAAGACCTGCTGCGTTACTACGCGGAAGAAGAGTTCGATGTGCGCGGCATGTTGCGCCCCGCCGTCTTTATCCCCGAATCGAAGCGGCTGAATGTGTTGCTGCACGATTTCCGGGTGAATCGCAATCACCTCGCGGTGGTGGTAGACGAATACGGCGGCGTAGCCGGTCTCATCACTATCGAGGACGTGCTGGAACAGATCGTCGGCGATATTGAAGACGAATACGATTTCGACGAAGAAAGCGGCAACATCATCGCCTCGCCGGACGGACGCTTCCGTGTGCGGGCGCTGACCGAAATCGAGCAGTTCAACGAGGCATTCGGCACACACTACTCGGACGAAGAAGTCGACACGATTGGCGGACTCGTCACGCATCACTTCGGGCGCGTCCCGCATCGCGGCGAGAAGGTTCGCATCGACGATCTCATTTTCGAGATTCTGCGCGGCGACGCCCGCCAGGTTCACATGCTGCTCGTGCGGCGCGACCCGCTTGCCGGTCAGCGCGAGCGCGAAGCGCAGCACGTGCAGACCTGAGCGGCCCGACTGCTCCCGCTTCAAGCCGCGATGCCCAGCCGCCGATGCCCACCCGCCGGCTCCGCGGCCTGACTTTTCAATTTGCCACTCCTCACGCCGACCGCGCAACAATGGCCGACCCGATTACTTCCCGCTCCCGTCACGGCACGAGCGCTTCCGCCGCCAGACCCACGCGAGCGCGCACGCTTCCCCGCTGGCATTATCTCGTCGCGCTGGCGGCCGGCGCGGCGAACACGCTGTCGTTCGCACCCACGCCGCACGGCGGCTGGCTCGAACTTGTCATCTTCGTGTTTTTCTTTGGCTGGCTGACGCGTACCACGGGCTGGAAGAGTGCTGCCCTGACAGGCGGCGCGTTTGGCTTCGGCAACTTTGTGAGCGGCGTCTGGTGGTTGTACGTCAGCATGCATTTTTTCGGCGGCATGCCAGCGCCGCTTGCCGGCACGGCGCTCGTGCTGTTTTCGCTTTATCTCGCGCTGTATCCCGCTTTGGCCGCGGGCATCTGGTCGTTCTGCGCCGGTCATGCCCGCAACGGCTCGTCGAGTACCGATACGCCGTTCTCGCCAACATGGCATGGAGCGCTCGCGTTCGCGAGCGCATGGGCAATCGGAGAATGGTTGCGTGGCACGGTGTTCACCGGTTTTCCGTGGCTCGCTAGCGGCTACGCGCAAGTCGACGGCCCGTTCGCCGGATTTGCCCCACTTGCGGGCGTGTATGGCGTCGGTTGGGTGCTCGCGCTTGCAGCGGCGTTGATCGTGCAGGCAGTCGTTGCTCTGCTGCGCCGTCGGCGCGAGGCTCGCGAGGCTGCGTCCGGCGGCGAGGACACCCGCGGCGGCAACGCGCGGATTGCCGCGCCGGCCGGCGTCGCGCTGGCGTTGATCGCGGCAGGCCTGCTGCTGCCGCTCGCCAAGTGGACTGTTCCCGCCAACGCGCCGTTGACCGTGCGCCTGCTGCAAGGCGACGTCAAACAGGAAATGAAGTTCGAGGAAGCGGGCATGCGCGCCGCCATCGACCAGTATCAGCAGATGATCACCTCCAAGCCCGCCGACCTGATCGTCACGCCGGAGACGGCCATTCCCGTGCTGGCGCAGCAGTTGCCGGCGCCGTTCGCGTCGGCGGTGCGCAGCTTTTCGGACTCCACCGGCAGCGCGATCCTGTTTGGCGCAATCGGCGGCTCCGTCACGCCCGAAGGCCGCGTGGTCGACTACACGAACAGCCTGTTTGGCGTGACGCCCGGCACACGTGACATCTACCGCTACGACAAGCATCACCTGGTACCGTTCGGCGAGTTCGTGCCGTGGGGCTTTCGCTGGTTCGTCAACCTGATGAGCATTCCGCTCGGCGACTTCGCGCGCGGCGGTCCGGTGCAAAAGCCGTTCATCGTGCATAACCAGCCGGTCGCAGTCGACATTTGCTACGAAGACATTTTCGGCGAAGAAATTGCGCGGACCATCCGCGAAAGCGATACGCCGGCAGGCGTGCTGGTCAACTCGACCAATCTCGCGTGGTTCGGCGACACCATCGCGCTCGACCAGCACTTGCAGATAGCGCGCATGCGCTCGCTCGAAACCGGCCGCCCGATGCTGCGTGCGACCAACACGGGCATGACGGCCGCGATCGACGCCGACGGCAAGGTGCTCGGACGGCTCACGCCCTACACGATCGGTTCTCTCGACGTCACCGTGCAAGGCACGGCCGGCCGTACGCCCTATGTGACGAGCGGCAATAACACGGTACTCGCCGTTTCGTTATTCCTGCTCGCGTTCGGCTTTGCTTTCGGGCCGGGCAGGACTTTCCGGAAAAACGGTAAATCCGGGAACGGTGAGGCATAAGCAATAAAAAACGCGCGCTGCGGCATGGCCGCAAGCGCGCGTTTGTTGAACCACGCAAGCGTTATTGTTGAACCACGCAAGCGTTACTGATTCGAAGCAATACGCTGCTGGATATGCTGCGCGCGTGCAGGCGACGCCGGGTGCGAACTCAACATACTCGATTTTCCGCCGTCTATTTGCGCGAGTTTGTTGAACGCCGTGACAAGGCCCGACGGATCGAGATTTTTCTTTTTCTGCAAATCGAACGAATAGTCGTCGGCGGCACTTTCCTGAGTTTGCGAGAATTGCGCGTTAATCAGCTTCTCCGAGAAATCGCCCAATTGCGATCCGGACAGCGCACCCGCAACGCCGCCCGCAGAAGAAGCAACCGAACGCGCCGCGGATGTCGCATACGCAACCTGCATTGCCTTCTTCGTATGGCCAAGCGCCACGTGACCCATTTCATGGCCGACTACGCCGCGCACCTCGTTGTCGTTCATCATGTCCATCAGACCGCTGTACACGCGCACGCAACCGTTAGCCATTGCCCACGCGTTGACGTCCTTCGTCATGTACACCTTGTAATTCACCGGCGTGCCGTTGATGTTGTCGCCCAATTGCGCGGCAATCTTGTTTAGACGCTTCTGGTATTTGCTATTAGCGGGCGCGATCGTGTTTTCGCTGTCGAGTTGCGCGCACGATTTGTCGGTCAGCGTGCGCACGTCGGCGTCGGAAAGCGTAGCCGCTTGCGTGACCAGCTGACCGGATTGAACCAGTGCCGACGGATCAAGGCTGCTCACATTGGAGCACGCGGCAAACAGCGAGCAGGCAGAAGCGGCAATAACGAAGCGATACGGTTTCATCATGAAAGTCTCTTTGTGGTGTATTCGTTTTGACGACGCACATAACGCGTCGCCCATTCGCAATGGCCGCTTTCGACGCTGAAACATGCCGAATAAATAACCGCAGAACCATTGCCCCACGCGGCAGACGAAAAAAAAGCGCCTGACGGGAGGCGCTTTTTTACCACAAACGAAAGCATTAATTCATGACTTTGAAAGACTGATTAACGCAATTTTGCAAACTTGCTGTAATCGCGGGCACCGTGCTTTATCGGATCAGTCAGTTAACCGGCACAGTATCAATAAACGACGGACGCAACGAAAGCTTCTGAAAATGCTTGTCGAGATTCGGGTGCGACTCGCGCCAGTTCAGTTCCGGCATGCGAAAGTCGAGATAGCCCAACGCGCAACCCACGGCGATATCGGCGAGGGTGTAGTGATTGCCCGCACACCACGGCTTGCTGCCCAGCCCCTGAGACATGGCGACGAGCGATTCGTCGATCTTGCGTTGCTGCCGCGCCACCCACGCGTCGACCCGCTGCTCCGGCGCGCGCTGCGTGCTTTCAAGGCGGATCAGCACGGCGGCGTCGAGCAGGCCGTCGGCGAGCGCTTCCCAGCAACGCACCTCGATGCGCTCGCGCCCCGCTTGGGGAATCAGCTTGCCGACCGGCGACAGCGTGTCCACGTACTCGCAAATCACGCGTGAATCGAACACTGCTTCGCCGTCTTCCATCACGAGGCACGGGACTTTGCCGAGCGGATTGAAGGTGTGGATGCGGGTATCCGGCGCCCAGACGTTCTCGGGCACCAGCTCGTAGTCGATCTTCTTGTCGGCCAGCACGATGCGCGCTTTGCGCACGAACGGGCTGGCGAGCGAACCGATGAGTTTCATCATTGCCATCTGCCTTTTTCTGAATCCGGCGAAAGTATAAGTGCTTGGCGCCTTGCGCGAGCGGCCCGTGCGCTCTCTGCGAGCCGCATGCACGTTCGCTGTGGATGGATTGCAACATTGCCGCGCCGCCCGGGCGCCGTCTAGCCGGCCGAACGGCCAACGCGCCGGTCGTTCGGCGTCGGCATCGGCACGAAATCACTCTGTGCATTGGGCGCTACAATCGCACGATGAACCAGCCGACCGAACCCACCATTGCCATCGACGTCTACCGTACACGCCGCGAGCGCGTACTCGCCGCGCTGCGCGCGGCGGGCGGCGGCGTCGCCATCGTGCCGACCGCGCCCGAAGCGCTGCGTAACCGCGACGCGGATTATCCGTACCGGCACGACAGCTACTTCTACTATCTGACCGGCTTCACCGAGCCCGAAGCGCTGCTCGTGCTCGACGCAAGCGCCGCAACCGGCGAGCCCGCGTCCATCCTGTTCTGCCGCGAGAAAAATATCGAGCGCGAAACGTGGGAAGGCTTCCGTTTCGGGCCCGACGGCGCGCGGGTAGCCTTCGGATTCGACGCCGCGTTTCCGTTCGGCGAAATCGACGCGCACATGCCGAGGCTGCTCGCGGACAAGCCGTCGCTGCACTACGCGCTGGGCACGTCGGAGAAACTCGACGGCCAGGTGCGCAGCTGGCTGGAGGCCGTGCGCGCTCAAGGCCGCAGCGGCGTCGCGGCGCCCATGGCCGCGCGCGATCTCGTGCCGCTGCTCGACGACATGCGGCTCATCAAGGACGACCACGAACTGGCGATCATGCGCCGCGCCGGACAGATCTCCGCGCAGGCGCACCGCCGGGCGATGGCGGCGTGCCGCCCCGGCGTGCGCGAGTACGAACTCGAGGCGGAGCTGCTCTACACGTTCCGCAAATTCGGTGCGCAGGCGCCCGCCTATACGTCGATCGTCGCGGCCGGCGCCAATGCTTGCGTGCTGCACTATCCGGCCGGCAGCGCGATTGCGCAGGATGGCGACCTCATCCTGATCGACGCGGCCTGCGAACTGGACGGCTACGCATCCGACATCACGCGAACGTTCCCGGCAAGCGGGCGCTTCACGCCGGCGCAGCGCGAGCTTTACGACATCGTGCTCGCCGCGCAGCAGGCGGCTGTCGACGCGACGCGCGTCGGCGCCAGCTTCGACGATCCGCATCAGGCCGCCGTGCGCGTGCTGTCGCAAGGCTTGCTGGATACGGGCATTGTCGAGCGCAACAAGTTCGCTTCTGTCGACGACCTGATCGCCGAACGCGCCTACGCGCCGTTCTATATGCACCGCACCGGCCACTGGCTCGGCATGGACGTGCACGATGTCGGCGACTACCGTGAGCGCGGCGCGCCGCGCGACGAAACCGGCGCGTTGCCCTGGCGCACGTTGCAGGCTTCCATGACGCTGACCATCGAGCCCGGCTTGTATATCCGCCCGGCCGAAGGCGTGCCCGAGCGCTACTGGAACATCGGCATTCGCATCGAGGACGATGCGATCGTCACGCCCGCAGGCTGCGAACTGATGACGCGCGACGTGCCGGTCGCCGCCGACGAGATCGAAGCGCTGATGCGCGACGCCCGCGGCTCTTGAAACAAGGAAGTAACCCGCAATGAACGATGTCTCTCCGTCCACGGTGATCCTGAGGCCCGCCGCACTCGATCAGACATTCGACTTCGACGTGACGATCGTGGGCGCCGGGCCGGTGGGGCTCGCGCTGGCCGGTTGGCTAGCCCGCCGCAGCGCGACGCGCGCGCTCAAAGTCGGCCTCGTGGACGCCCGCGAGCCCGAAGATTCGATTGCCGATCCGCGCGCAATCGCCGTCTCGCACGGCAGCCGCATGATACTGGAGCCACTGCGCTGGCCCGCCGACGCCACCGCGATCCAACGCATCCACGTATCGCAGCGCGGTCGTTTCGGGCGCACGCTGATCGACCACGCTGAGCACGGCCTGCCGGCGCTCGGTTACGTGCTGCGCTATGGCTCGATCGTGCATGGCCTCGCCGAAGCCGTGCACGCGACGCCCGTGCACTGGTTCCGCTCGACCTCCGCCGCCGCGCCCATTCAGGAAGACGACGGCGTCACGCTGCCGATCGAAACCGCCGGCGTCACGCGCCGCCTGCGCACACGGATTCTCGTGAATGCGGAAGGTGGCCTGTTCGGCGACCAGAAAAGCGGGCACGGCGGCGCGAAGAGGCGCGCAGCCGCGGCGGTCGGCGCAAGCACCGAGAACGACACCGAAGCAGACGACGGGCGGGACCCCGAAGCGCACACGCGCACATCGGCGCCGAACGACGCGGGCGAGCATGCCGGCAAACGCTCGGACAAACAGGGCGCGCAGAGCACGCGCGACTACGGGCAAACAGCGCTGGTCGGCACGGTGACCGTGTCGGCGCCGCAGCCGCATGTCGCGTGGGAACGCTTCACGCCGGAAGGTCCGATCGCGTTGCTGCCGATGGGCGGCGTGCGTGGCGCGGACTACGCGCTCGTGTGGTGCTGCTCGCCGGACGAAGCCGCGCGCCGCGCGCAACTCTCCGACGACGATTTCCTGCACGAACTCGGCAGCGCGTTCGGCGGTCGCATGGGACGCTTCACGCACATCAAGGGGCGCGCATCGTTCCCGCTCGGCCTGAATGCCGTCGATACACTCGTCAAGGGTCGCGCTGTCGCAATCGGCAATGCAGCGCAAACGCTGCATCCGGTAGCAGGTCAAGGGCTCAATCTCGGCTTGCGCGACGCGCATGCGCTCGCCGACGCGTTGTCGGCGGAAGGTCCCACGCCGCTCGCGCTCGCGACGTTCGCGCAGCGCCGCGCGCTCGACCGCCGTATGACGATCGGTGCGACCGACACGCTCGCGCGTCTTTTCACCGTCGACTTCGCGCCGCTCGCGGTCATGCGCGGCCTCGCGCTGACCGCGCTCGAATTCGTGCCTCCCGTGAAAACCGCGCTTGCGCGTCAGATGATGTTCGGGCAGCGCCGCTGAGCATAGGCGCGCGGCTCGCGTGCCGGTTTATGCGCGGCTCGCGCGGCTCCGCTTTTGTCGGGCCTTCGCCGCCCGAGCCTAGTCCGGCGAGCAGTCAGAACTCTATGACGCCGACGACTTTCATAGAAGATTTAATGGGTTACAGCACTCGCAGGTCCGGTGCGGGCTATCCGTTAACGCTAAAATAGCGGTTTTCCCTCGCATTTCGCGAACGCTCCGATTGACAACACCGTGCAATCGGTCGCTGGCGCGTCCATGTCATGCCCACTCTTGGCTCGCACAATTTACGCAATAACCTGTTCGTCGCGCCTATGGCCGGCGTGACCGACCGTCCGTTCCGGCAGTTGTGCAAACGGCTGGGCGCGGGCTATGCCGTGTCCGAAATGGTCGCGTCGAACGCGCAGTTGTGGAAAAGCGAGAAGACCATGCGCCGCGCGAATCACGCGGGCGAAGTCGAGCCGATCGCCGTGCAGATCGCCGGCGCCGATCCCGCCATGATGGCCGAAGCGGCCCGCTACAACGTGGCGAACGGCGCGCAGATCATCGACATCAATATGGGCTGTCCGGCCAAAAAGGTTTGCAATGTGGCGGCCGGTTCGGCCCTGTTGCAGAACGAGCCGCTCGTGCAGCGCATTGTCGAGGCGGTGGTGAGCGCAGTGGGCGTCGGTCCCGACGCGGTGCCGGTCACGCTGAAAATCCGCACCGGCTGGGATCGCGAGAACAGGAATGCGCTGAATGTCGCGCGCCTTGCGGAAAACGCCGGCATTTCGATGCTGACTGTGCACGGCCGCACCCGCGCCGACCTGTATCACGGCGACGCCGAATACGAGACCATCGCCGCAGTCAAAGCGGCGGTGCGCATTCCGGTGGTGGCCAACGGCGACATAACGTCGCCGGAAAAAGCGCGCCATGTGCTTGCCGTCACGGGCGCGGACGCCATCATGATCGGCCGCGCGGCGCAGGGGCGCCCGTGGCTGTTCCGCGAGATCGAACATTTCCTGCAGACGGGCGCGTTGTTGCCGCCGCCGCGCATCGACGAAATCCAGCAGGTCATGAACGAACACCTGGAAGATCACTACGAGTTCTACGGGGAATTTACCGGCGTTCGCACTGCGCGCAAGCACATCGGCTGGTACACTCGCGGCCTTTCCGGCGCCAACGTGTTCCGGCATCGCATGAATACGCTGGACACCACGCGCGAACAACTCCTCGCCGTCAACGAGTTTTTCGACGCACAGAAGGCGATCTCCGACCGCCTCGTCTACGTCGACGAAACCGTCGGCAACTCCGGGCCCGACAACAAGGGCGAGGACCACACAGACCGACTAGCAGCATGAGCAAGAATAATATCGAACAATCTGTCCGCGACAGCCTGGGCGTGTACTTCCAGGATCTCGACGGCTCGAATCCGCACGACGTGTACGACATGGTGATTTCGTGCGTTGAAAAACCCCTGCTCGAAGTGGTGCTCGAGCAGGCCGGCGGCAATCAGTCGCTGGCCGCCGAGTATCTCGGCATCAACCGCAATACGCTGCGCAAGAAGCTGCAACAGCACGGTTTGTTGTAGCTCGAAGTAGTTTTCTCGCGCCCTGCCACGTTTCCCTTCGGCTTTTCGTCTTCATCATGATCAAGCAAGCGCTCATCTCCGTTTCCGACAAGTCCGGCATCGTCGACTTCGCCAAGTCGCTGTCGGACCTCGGTGTCAAGATCCTGTCGACCGGCGGCACCGCGAAACTGCTCGCGGACGCCGGCCTCTCCGTCACTGAAGTCGCCGACTACACGGGCTTCCCGGAAATGCTCGACGGGCGCGTGAAGACGCTGCATCCGAAGGTGCACGGCGGCATTCTCGCGCGCCGCGACCTGCCGGAACACATGGCAGCGCTCGAGAAGCACGACATTCCGACCATCGACCTGCTCGTTGTGAACCTGTACCCGTTCGTGCAGACGGTGTCGAAAGAAGAGTGCTCGCTGGAAGACGCGATCGAGAACATCGACATCGGCGGCCCGACCATGCTGCGCTCCGCTGCAAAGAATCATCGCGACGTGACCGTGGTGGTCGATCCGGCTGATTACGCGGTCGTGCTCGAGGAAATGCGCACGAACAGCAACACGGTGTCGTACAAGACGAACTTCCGGCTCGCGACCAAGGTGTTCGCACACACCGCGCAGTACGACGGCGCGATCACGAACTATCTGACGAGTCTCACAGACGAACTGCAGCACGCGTCGCGCAACGCTTATCCGGCGACCTTCAACCTCGCCTTCGACAAGGTGCAGGATTTGCGCTACGGCGAAAACCCGCATCAGAGCGCCGCGTTCTATCGCGACCTGTCGGTGCCGGCCGGCGCGCTCGCGAACTACAACCAGTTGCAAGGCAAGGAACTCTCGTACAACAACATCGCCGACTCCGACGCGGCGTGGGAATGCGTGAAGACCTTCGACGTGCCGGCCTGCGTGATCGTCAAGCACGCGAATCCGTGCGGCGTAGCGGTCGGCGCGGACGCGAACGAAGCCTACTCGAAGGCATTCCAGACCGATCCGACGTCGGCGTTCGGCGGCATCATCGCGTTCAATCGCGAAGTGGATGAAGCGGCGGCGCAAGCGGTGGCCAAGCAGTTCGTCGAAGTGCTGATCGCGCCGTCGTTCAGTGCCGAAGCGCGCCAGGTTTTCGCGGCGAAGCAGAACGTGCGCTTGCTTGAAATCGCACTGGGCGAAGGCCATAACGCGTTCGATCTGAAGCGCGTGGGCGGCGGCCTGCTGGTCCAATCACTCGATTCGAAGAACGTGCAGCCGCGCGAGTTGCGCGTGGTCACGAAGCGTCATCCGACGCCGAAGGAAATGGACGACCTGTTGTTCGCATGGCGCGTGGCGAAGTACGTGAAGTCGAACGCAATCGTGTTCTGCGGCAACGGTATGACGCTCGGCGTCGGCGCCGGCCAGATGAGCCGTGTGGACTCGGCGCGCATCGCGAGCATCAAGGCGCAGAACGCCGGTTTGAAGCTGAGCGGCTCGGCGGTCGCGTCGGACGCGTTCTTCCCGTTCCGCGACGGCCTCGACGTGGTCGTGGCAGCGGGCGCGACCTGCGTGATCCAGCCGGGCGGCTCGATGCGCGACGACGAGGTGGTGAGCGCCGCTGATGAACACAACATCGCGATGGTGTTGACCGGCGTGCGTCATTTCCGGCATTGATTCAGGTTTGACGAGCGGCGTGTCATTGCAACATCCGCAGTAGGCGACGATAGAACGGCCCGGTGGAATTTCCGCCGGGCCGTTTTGTTTTCGGACGCCCGGGCGACGCCGACTGAGTCGTTAGTCCGGGGGATCCTTACGCTCGTAGCCGTCCCTCACGTCCGGGTGCTGGCTGATGTAGGTGCCAAGGCCCTCGCCTCGCTTCGCGAGGCGCTTGAGCGCAGCAACATGTTTCGCGCCGACGCTCTCTTTCGAATACCAGTAGGTCGTGCCCGAGTTGAAGCGAGCGGCGACGAAGTTATCGCCGATTTCGTAAGCCACGACGCCCGATTTTCCGCTCCTGTTCCCATAGCGCTGCATGTGCGGTCGCCTCCCTATGTCCACGGCAGCAGTTTTTATTCCGCCTGCCCCGCCACATGCGGACCGCCGCGCGGCGTGTGTGTTGTAGTATCGCAGGCACCTGGTTTTAACCGCATCTGCGGCACTTCATGAGAATTCTCGGCATCGACCCCGGCTTGCGCGTGACCGGCTTCGGCGTGATCGATCAAAGCGGTCACACACTGAGCTATGTCGCGAGCGGCATCATCAAGACCGCGGACGCCGACTTGCCGTCGCGGCTCGGCACTATCTTCGAGGGTATCTCGACGCTGATTCGCCAGCACTCGCCAGATCAATCGGCGATCGAAAAGGTGTTCGTCAACGTCAATCCGCAATCTACGTTGCTGCTGGGCCAGGCGCGCGGCGCGGCCATCTGCGGACTCGTCGCGGGCGGCGTGCCGGTCGCCGAATACACTGCCCTGCAGTTGAAGCAGGCGGTAGTCGGTTATGGCCGCGCGACCAAGGAGCAGATGCAGCAGATGGTCGTGCGTCTGCTCAATCTTTCGGGCGTGCCGAGCACCGACGCCGCCGACGCGCTCGGCATGGCCATTTGTCATGCGCACGGCGGCACGACATTGAGCACGCTCGGTGGCATCGCGCCATCGCTTGCAAAGAAAGGACTGCGCGTGCGGCGCGGGCGTCTGGTTGGCTGATGTTGCCGCGGCGCCCGTCATTTTTTCGCTTGATGCGATGACTGGCCTTAAGCGGCGCACACGCCCTGCGCTACACTCGCCCTTTCTCTCGATTCTGAATTCGCCATGATCGGTCGCATTGCCGGCGTTCTGCTGGAAAAAAACCCGCCGCATTTGCTCGTCGACTGCAACGGTGTCGGTTACGAAGTCGATGTGCCCATGAGCACGTTCTACAACTTGCCGTCCACCGGCGAACGCGTGGTGCTGCTCACGCAAATGATCGTGCGAGAAGACGCGCATCTGCTCTACGGCTTCGGCACGACGGAGGAACGCTCCACTTTCCGCGAGTTGTTGAAAATCTCGGGAATCGGCGCGCGCATGGCGCTGGCCGTGCTGTCCGGCATGAGCGTGCACGAGCTTTCGCAAACCGTCACGCTGCAGGACGCCGCGCGCCTCACGCGCGTACCGGGCATCGGCAAGAAAACGGCAGAGCGACTGCTGCTCGAACTGAAGGGCAAGCTCGGTGCCGACCTCGGCGCGATGGCCGGCGCGGCGTCGGCATCGGATCACGCGTCCGACATTCTCAACGCGCTGCTCGCATTGGGCTACTCGGAGAAAGAAGCGTTGGCGGCGATCAAGAATGTGCCGGCCGGCACCGGCGTTTCGGAAGGGATCAAGCTCGCGCTCAAGGCATTGTCCAAGGCCTGAAGCTGACGCCCTGGCGGCGGCCTCGCCGTGCTCGGGCAATGACGCCCGCGTGATGTGAGGTCGTCTGTCGGCTCGACGCGCATCGGCCATTCGGCCGGGTTTCCCGACCGTCCTCGCGCGGTACAATGACCACATGATCGAAACCGACAAACTCGCCGCCGAGCGCATCATCGCGGCCACGCCCGTCTCGCCGAACGAAGAAGCGTTCGAACGAGCGTTGCGACCGCGCCAGCTCGAAGAATATGTCGGGCAGGAAAAAGTGCGCGGTCAGCTGGAAATCTTCATTGAGGCAGCCAAGCGCCGCTCCGAATCGCTCGACCACGTGTTGCTGTTTGGGCCGCCGGGCTTGGGCAAAACCACGCTCGCGCACATCATCGCGCGGGAAATGGGCGTGAATCTGCGGCAAACCTCCGGTCCGGTGCTGGAGCGTGCCGGCGACCTGGCCGCGCTGCTGACCAATCTCGAAGCCAACGACGTGTTGTTCATCGACGAAATTCACCGGCTTTCGCCGGTCGTCGAAGAAATTCTGTACCCCGCGTTGGAGGATTACCAGATCGACATCATGATCGGCGAAGGGCCGGCCGCGCGCAGCGTCAAGCTGGACTTGCAGCCGTTCACGCTGGTCGGTGCGACCACCCGCGCGGGCATGTTGACGAATCCGCTGCGCGATCGCTTCGGCATCGTTGCACGGCTGGAGTTTTATAACGCCGAGGAACTCGCACGCATCGTTACGCGTTCGGCTTCGCTGCTGAATGCGCAGATTCATCCTGACGGCGCGTTCGAAATCGCCAAGCGTGCGCGTGGCACGCCGCGTATCGCCAACCGGCTGCTGCGCCGCGTGCGCGATTTCGCCGAGGTTAAAGCCGACGGCAACATCACCGCTCAAGTCGCCGACGCGGCGCTCAGAATGCTCGACGTCGACGCGGTCGGCTTCGACCTGATGGACCGCAAGCTGCTGGAAGCGATTTTGCACAAGTTCGACGGCGGACCGGTCGGCGTCGACAACCTTGCAGCGGCGATTGGCGAAGAACGCGACACTATTGAAGACGTGCTCGAGCCGTATCTGATCCAGCAAGGCTTCCTGCAACGCACGCCGCGCGGCCGTGTGGCCACGCTGCTGACTTACCGGCACTTCGGGCTCGCTGCGCCGGACGCGTCCAGCACGTTGCCTGGGCTGTGGGACTCGGCTGCGACCTGAAGCCGGATCTCGGCGCGAGCGGCTATTCCTGGGCCGGTTGAGCAACCTGGCGCGCGTGCGGGTCGTCGCGGCCAGTAATCAGATTAACGGAATGAACGGCGTGTTCGAGCGCGCGCGTCGTCGGCTACCGCGGCGCGCGGCCTCGGATCTTCGCTCAACGGCGTGACACGAGTTCACGCGACGCGGCGCGAGTGATCAACGCCCCAGTTCCGGACCCTTCTTGAAGCTGTCGTCGGCGCCAGGCGCGTCGAGATGCGAGATGTCGCCCCACGACACCACCGT
The DNA here is from genome assembly GCF_000383275.1 of Paraburkholderia caledonica. Classification (NCBI taxonomy): domain Bacteria; kingdom Pseudomonadati; phylum Pseudomonadota; class Betaproteobacteria; order Burkholderiales; family Burkholderiaceae; genus Paraburkholderia; species Paraburkholderia caledonica. Next base: position 375,197 of record NZ_KB911040.1, read on the forward strand.
CGCACGGCCGTTGTCGAAGTCCACCACATTCACACTAGTGTTCAGCAGCGCGTAGTCACGCGGCGCATCGAGCGGTAAACCGCATGCGAAGCGACGCACACAATCGAGCACGCCACCGTGCGCGACGCAAGCAATTCGCCCACCCGGATGCGCGGCGACGAGCGGTTCGATCGCGTGCAGCACGCGGTGGTAGAACGCGCGCTGCGACTCGCCTCCGGGCGGCGTAAAGCCGGGGTCGCGGGTCTGCCAGTGTGCGTATTCGTCCGGGAAACGCGCGGCGATTTCATCGCTGTCGTGACCCTGGAACGCGCCGTATGAGCGCTCGCGCAAACCTTCGCGCAAATGCACCGGCAAACCTAGCGCGTCAGCGAAGGGTTGCGCGGTTTGCCGCGCGCGCTGCAGGTCGCTCGAATAGATCGCATCGAGCCGCGCGCCGTGCTTCACTTCATCGGCGATGCGGCGTGCAAGGCTTTGCGCCTGCGCAAGTCCTACCGCCGCGAGCGGAATGTCGATGTGCCCTTGAATGCGTTTGATGCGGTTCCAGTCGGTCTCGCCGTGCCGGATAAACAGAATCTGCGTGGTCATGGGATCCAGTTGGGCGCTGTTGGCCGGTTGTGCCGAACCGCTACGGTTGCAAGAACTGCGGGAAATTCAGGCGTTGGTCTGCAGCCAGAACGTGACCGGCCCGTCGTTGACGAGCGACACCTGCATCTCGGCGCCGAATTCGCCGGTCTCGACGATAGGATGCCTGGCGCGCGCCGCCGAAACAAAGTAGTCGAACAGACGCTTGCCCTCGTCTGGCGGCGCGGCCGGCGTGAAGCTCGGACGCAAGCCGCTGTTAGTGTCCGCGGCCAACGTGAACTGCGAAACCAGCAGCAGGCCGCCAGCGCGCCCGGCGCCGTCCAGGTTCTGCACAGAGAGATTCATCTTGCCTGCGGCGTCGCTAAACACGCGGTAGCCGAGCACTTTGGCGAGCAGCCGGTCGGCCGCCGCCTCGGTGTCGCCGCGCTCCGCGCACACGAGCGCGAGCAGGCCCGCGTCGATCGCGCCCGTCACGCGGTCGGCCACCCGCACTTCGGCGCGCCGCACGCGCTGGATCAACGCGATCATCGGGCCGGCTCCGGCTGCGAAGTTCGTTTCATTGCCCGCACACTTACGCAGTCAGCGTGACGCGCGCAAAGCGGCGCTTGCCGACCTGCACGACGTACTCGCCCGACTCGACCTTCAAGCCCTTGTCCGACACAGTCGCGCCGTCGATCTTCACACCGCCCTGCTCGATGTTGCGCAACGCTTCGCTCGTCGACGGCACGAGGTTGGCCTGCTTGAGCAATTGGCCGATGGCTAGCGGTGCGCCTGCCAGCGTCACGGCCGGAATATCGTCCGGCACGCCGCCCTTCGCGCGGTGGTTGAAGTCTTCCAGCGCACGCTGGGCATCGGCCTGCGAGTGAAAGCGCGCGACGATTTCCTGGCCCAGCATAACCTTGAAGTCGCGCGGATTGCGGCCGGCCTCGATCTCTTTCTTGAAGCCTGCGATTTCGTCCATTGGACGGAACGACAGCAGTTCGAAGTAACGCCACATCAACACGTCGGAAATGCTCATCAGCTTGCCGAACATCTCTGTCGGCTTTTCGCTGATGCCAATGTAGTTGTTCTTCGACTTCGACATCTTCTCGACACCGTCGAGCCCTTCGAGCAGCGGCATCGTCAAAATGCACTGCTGCTCCTGGCCGTACTGCTTCTGCAGTTCACGGCCGACCAGCAGGTTGAACTTCTGATCGGTGCCGCCGAGTTCCAGATCGGCATTCAGCGCGACCGAGTCATAACCCTGCATCAGCGGATATAGGAATTCGTGGATAGAAATCGGCACGCCGCTCTGAAAACGCTTGGTGAAATCTTCACGCTCGAGAATTCGCGCAACCGTGTAGCGCGACGCGAGCTTGATCATGCCGTCGGCGCCGAGCGGCATCGACCACTCGCTGTTGTAGCGGATCTCAGTCTTCTCGCGGTCGAGCACCAGCGCGGCCTGCTCGAAATAAGTCTTCGCGTTCGATTCGATCTGCTCGCGCGTGAGCGGCGGGCGCGTGGCATTGCGGCCCGACGGGTCGCCGATGAGCGACGTGAAGTCGCCAATCAGGAAAATGACCGTGTGACCGAGATCCTGCAACTGCCGCATCTTGTTCAGTACGACCGTGTGGCCGATATGGATGTCCGGCGCGGTCGGATCGAGCCCGAGCTTGATACGCAGCGGCGTGCCAGTCGCCGCGCTCTTCGCGAGCTTTTGCGCGAATTCTTCTTCGATCAGCAATTCGTCGACGCCTCGCTTGGTGACGGCGAGCGCGTGACGGACTTCGTCGGTGATCGGGAAGGCGGGGGCGGCGTTAGGCTTGGTGGACTCGGTGCTCATGCTGGAAACGGGAAGTCGCGGAAAAGGTAGATTGTCCCATAGATGCGCGCCGCCGCGCCCACCGGCAGGGGTGAGAGCGCGTTCTGGCGGTGCGGGTTGGACGTCGCATCCCGGCTGCAGCGCGTCCCTTCGCCCGGGACGCGCTTTATATTCGAGCGCGATTGCATCGATAATCTGCTAAAACCTTCGCAAAGCAGCGGCAATGAAAGAGCAACGAACCATGACCAGGAGCAGCAACGTGGCGCAAGACCCCGCAGACGGCGTCTACTTTGGATTGATGTCCGGCACCAGCATGGACGGTGTGGACGGCGTGGCTGTCCGGTTCGCGCAAGGGAAACCGCCCGTGGTGCTGGCCGAGGCGTTCGTCGGCTTTGCAGCCGGCTTGCGCGACGCGTTGTTCGCGCTGCAGCAGCCGGGCGAAAACGAGATCGAACGGGAAGCGCTGGCCGCCAATGCGCTCGCCACGCGCTATACCGTGTGTTGTCACGAGCTCTTACGAGGTTGCCACGTTTCCGCCGCCGAAGTGCGCGCGATCGGCGTGCATGGGCAGACGGTGCGGCACAGGCCGGAAAAAGGCTACACGCGGCAGATCAACAACCCGGCGCTGCTTGCCGAGATGATGCATATCGACGTGGTCGCCGACTTCCGCAGCAGGGACGTGGCCGCTGGCGGCCAGGGCGCGCCGCTCGTGCCGGCGTTTCATGCGACCATCTTCGGCGCGAAAGACGAGACGCGCGTGGTATGCAATCTTGGCGGCATCAGCAACATTACTATTCTGAATGCGACCGGCAGCGTGCGGGGCTTCGATTGCGGGCCGGCGAACGCGCTTCTCGACGAGTGGGCTCAGCGCCATCTCGGCAAGCCATTCGACGAAAACGGTCAGTTCGCGGCAAGCGGCCAGGTCGACCGGTCACTGCTGAACGCGCTGCTCGACGAACCGTATTTCGCACAGCAACCGCCCAAGAGCACCGGTCGCGACCTGTTCAATGCCGAGTGGCTCGATGCCAAACTGCGCCCGTTTGGCGAACTCGCGCCGGCCGACGTGCAAGCCACGCTGGTCGCGTTAACCGCTGTGACAGTCGCGCGCGAGGTCGAGCGGCACGCGCCGGACGCGCGAGCGGTCTACGTGTGCGGCGGCGGTGCGCGCAATCCGGCGATTTTGAAGGCGCTGCAGCAGGCACTGGAAGACAGCGGCGTAAGCGGCGTTCCCGTGATGACGACCGACGCCCTCGGCGTGCCGCCGAGCCAGGTCGAGCCGCTGGCCTTTGCGTGGCTCGCAATGCGCTGCGTCGCGCGCCTGCCGGGAAGTTTGCCGGCTGTTACCGGCGCGAGCGCGGAACGCGTGTTGGGCGCAATTTACCCGCGTTGACGCGGTGGCCATTGAGCGTGCGCGGTTGCAGAGGTCGCGCGGGAAGCGCGTCGCGTCGGCTTGCGCAGGCAATAAAAAACGGGGCGCGAAGCCCCGTTGCTTTCCAACGCTTTGTCTGTCCGTTTGTCAGACCGAGAACGACGAACCGCAACCGCACGTCGTGGTCGCGTTCGGGTTCTTGATCACGAACTGCGCGCCGTTGATGTCGTCCTTGTAGTCGATCTCAGCGCCGACCAGATACTGGTAGCTCATCGAGTCGATCAGCAATTGCACGCCGCTCTTGTTCATGACGGTGTCGTCTTCGTTGACGGCTTCGTCGAACGTAAAGCCGTACTGGAAGCCGGAACAGCCGCCGCCCTGCACGAAAACGCGCAGTTTCAGGTCCGCATTGCCTTCTTCTTCGATCAGTTGCTTGACCTTGTCAGCCGCTGCGTCGGTAAAGACGAAGGGGGCGGGCATCTCGGTCACGGGTGTGTCGGTGACTGCGTTCATTCGAACTCTCCAAAAAGCTTCTAACCGCTATTGTAGGGCTGATCTCAATATCGTGCCGAAGCCCACAAAATCAATGGGTCCTTACAGTCGCTTCGATCGACACTGCCGTTGCGCGCGGTCTGCCTGCATCGGCGCCGACGCGGGCGGAGCGGCGACCGAGCCGTTGCCCCAAGCGAGGCCGTAATCATAAAAAAAGCCGCCTTCGCGACAGCGTTGGCGGCTTTTGCTGCGTTCCGGCCCTGGAGCCGGTGCGCACCCGAAGCGATTAACGCTTCGAGAATTGCTTCCTGCGACGTGCCTTGTGGAAGCCGACCTTCTTACGTTCGACTTCACGAGCGTCACGCGTAACGAAGCCAGCCTTCGACAGTTCCGGCTTCAGCGTTGCGTCGTAGTCCATCAGCGCGCGGGTGATGCCGTGGCGAACTGCACCGGCTTGACCCGTTTCACCGCCACCGTTCACGTTGACCTTGATGTCGAACGTGACGCCGTGGTTCGTGAGTTCCAGCGGTTGACGAACGATCATCAGCGACGTTTCGCGCGAGAAGTAATCGGCGATAGGCTTGCCGTTCACAATGATCTCGCCCTTGCCTGCCTTGATGAACACGCGTGCGACGGCGCTCTTGCGGCGGCCCGTGCCGTAATTCCAGTTACCGATCATGTGGGCTCCCCTTAGATCTCGAGCGCTTTCGGCTGTTGCGCCGAATGCGGATGCGTTGCTTCAGCGTAGACCTTCAGCTTCTTGATCATCGCGTAGCCGAGCGGGCCCTTCGGCAGCATGCCTTTGACCGCTTTTTCGAGCGCACGGCCCGGGAAGCGTTCTTGCATCTTGCCGAACGTCGTTTCATAGATACCGCCCGGGTAGCCCGAGTGGCGATAGTACTTCTTGTCAGTAGCCTTGTTGCCCGTGACCTTCAGCTTGCCGGCGTTGATAACGATGATGAAATCACCGGTGTCGACGTGCGGAGTGAATTCAGGCTTGTGCTTGCCGCGAAGACGGTGTGCCACTTCGCTGGCGACACGCCCGAGAACCTTATCCGTCGCGTCAATCACGTACCATTCGCGCGTCACCTCATGGGCTTTTGCGGAAAACGTCTTCATGATCGATCCAAAAAAATTGCTGCGCCCAATGTGTTTTTTCCTGCTTGTAGTGTGCGCATCGAGGCGCGTGCAGGCTCTCCCTGTTCTTCCTCCGCGGGCGCGAATGCGGAAAAGCCCTGAATTATAAAGGAATTTGCGACGTCAAGTCAAAACGTGCTGGACTTGGTACCGAATGCGCCTCGTGGGCCTTCGGAGAGCTTGAAAACGCGGGCGAAAAAAAACCCGAACGAGCGGTTCGGGTTTAATCCACCAAAGGAGGAGGTGGAGGAGACAGCGGAGGTTGCGAACTGCCGCAACCGATGGAGCAATTATATGAAGCAAGCTTGTGCAACGCAAGAACATTTGCAATGTGAAATCGCATTTCATAATGCGGGTTATGGATGGCGAAAGAAGCGTCCGCCCAAGTAGCTACAGCGACAAGGCATACGCAGTTGAGGGGTGCAAGCCAGCGCTACTAGAGTAAATCCCCTAAACGCGGGGCAATCTGCCTAACCCCGTCCCAACATGCCGCGCTGCAACAAGTCAGACGTCAATTCGCATATTTGGCTCGCGAGTCGCCTCGGGCGGACGCTGGATCGCCGGGCTACAATGCCGTCTCGATATAGCGATGCGCGGTGGAGTACAGCATGGAATGCAAAGTGAGCTGGATGGGGCAAGACGGGATGGCGTTTGCTGCTGAGACGGGCAGCGGCCACCTGGTTGCGATGGACGGCGCGCCCGAGGGCGGCGGCCGCAATCTCGCACCGCGTCCGATGGAAATGGTTCTGCTCGGCACGGGCGGTTGCACCGCCTACGACGTCGTGATGATCCTGAAGAAAAGCCGCCAGGAAGTCGCCGGGTGCTCGGTGACGCTCAAGGCCGAGCGCGCCAGCGAAGATCCGAAAGTGTTCACGAAGATCCACTTCCACTTCACCGTGACCGGCAAGAATCTGAACCCGGCTACCGTGGAGCGCGCGATCAACCTGTCGCACGACAAATACTGCTCGGCGTCGATCATGATCGCGAAGACGGCCGAACTCACGCACTCGTTCGATATCGTGGCGAACTGAGCGCAGTGTCACGGCGAAAGCACGAGCCGCGCGGGCGGTCCTGACCGAAACCCCGCACGGAGAAACGAAAATGCCGGCGTTCTGAAAAGACGCCGGCATTTTTTATGAGGTGGCAAAGCAGGCCGATAAGCCGGATTCTGTGCACGCGCAACGTCCGAAGACGCGACGCGCGTGGCAGCCATTCCTCTAGGCGAGTCATTACTGACACGCTCAAGCTTCCTACCCGCAGACGAGACGGGGGCCCCGTCCTGCATCTCGAAGATGCGCGCCTGCCTACTTGGAATTGCTCCGGGTGGAGGTTACCGTGCCGGACTGCCTTGCAGCAGCCGCGGTGCGCTCTTACCGCACCGTTTCACCCTTACCTGATCCCGACTTGCGCCGGGCCATCGGCGGTTTGCTTTCTGTTGCCCTGTTCCGCGTGTCGCCACGGATGGCCGTTAGCCATCACCCTGCCCTGTGGAGTCCGGACTTTCCTCGCCCTCTTTGGCCGAAGCCGCTGAGGCCGCGACTGCCTGGCCTGCTTTGCTGGCGCCGATTTTAACATCCGCGCGCCGACCGGAGCGGAATACAGACTTGTCGTCGTAGAAGGCCGGTGTCTCGTTGTCGGGCCACCAGCCCGGAATTCCGAGCACCGGAAGCGGCGCGAACAGCCGGCTCGTCAGCGCGTCGGTGGTCAGCAACGCGGCGCTGACCGCCTCGTCCAGCCAGGCATCGCGGGCGGCGGCGTTCCATTCGAAGTACGCCGACGGTACGTCGACGATCCATGCATGCCCCGTGCAGCCCTTGAACGGCGCGATGAGTTTTTCCAGCAGCGCATGGCCGAAGCAGCGCACCTCGCAGCTCGAACCCCATGCGTCGCGCCGCTGGAGCAGCAACGTCTGCCAGTCGAAGCCGCGCAGCGCGGCGCTCAACGCTGGATCGCTGCACGCAAACAGCAGTGCGTTTTCGTCGAAGAGAGTCAGCGCATCGCGCACGCTGCCGCGCGTCGAGCCGACGCCGAGCAGGTCGATCGCCGCCGACTGCCGTGTATTGAGCGCGGCTTTGATGCGCGGGAAGGCGAACCACATCGACGCGTTGAAGAAGTCGTGCAAATTGTGGCGTGTCGGCACGCGGCCGGTCGACGCGATGTGCGCCTCGTACGCGGCGCCGGCCGGTAGTTCGTCCTGCGCGATGAACGCGAGGCGTTGGCCGCGGCCTGTGGTCTGACACGTGTTAGCGGCGTCGGCATTCATCTCGGCGAGCAACGCGGCGTAACTCGTGAGCGCGGCCCGCTGCCAGCGCTGGCCGCGTCCGGCGAATTGCGCGAACCACGGCCTTGACCAGTCGATAGCGGCGAAGCGCGCCCCGGCGCCCGCGCCCGGCACCGGTTCCGCACCCACCTGTGCTCCAGCGCCTTCGCCGTCGACCACACCCGAGCCCGCTTCACTCTGCATCTAGCAAAGCCTCAAATCAGCCGCCAACCGATCGACTCACCGCCACGCAGCGGCACGACAGGCGTGTCGCCGACTGGCAGTTCAGCAGGCAACGTCCACTCTTCGCGACGCAGCGTGACCTTCTCCTGGTTGCGCGGCAGACCATAAAAGTCCGCGCCGAAGAAGCTCGCGAAGCCTTCGAGCCTGTCGAGCGCGCCCGCCTGGTCGAAGGCTTCGGTGTACAGCTCCAGCGCGTGCAGCGCCGTATAGCAGCCGGCGCAGCCGCAAGCGTGCTCCTTCAAACCCTTCGGATGCGGCGCGCTGTCGGTACCCAGGAAAAAACGTGGATTGCCCGAGATTGCCGCTTCGACCAGCGCGACGCGATGCGTCTCGCGCTTGAGCACGGGCAGACAGTAATAATGCGGACGAATGCCGCCCTGGAAAATCGCGTTGCGGTTGTACAGCAAGTGGTGTGCGGTGATCGTCGCGCCGAGCAGGTTCGGCGCAACGCCGGCTTCGCGGATGTAGTCGACCGCGTCTTTGGTGGTGATGTGCTCAAACACCACTTTCAGCGCGGGGAAGTCGCGGCGCAACGGCGTCATGACCCGGTCGATGAACACCTTTTCGCGGTCGAACAGATCGATCGACGAGTCCGTCACTTCGCCATGCACGAGGAGCGGCATGCCGGTCTCCTGCATCACTTCAAGCGTTTTCGCGCACTTCATGATGTCGGTCACGCCGGCGTCCGAGTTGGTCGTAGCGCCGGCCGGGTAAAGCTTCACGCCATGCACGAAACCGCTGTCGCGCGCGCGGCGGATTTCGTCCGGCGGCGTGTTGTCCGTCAGATACAGCGTCATGAGCGGCTCGAATTTCGCGCCGGCCGGGATGGCGGCGACGATGCGCTCGCGGTACGCCTGCGCCATCGCCGTGGTCGTAACCGGCGGCTTCAGATTCGGCATGATGATCGCGCGAGCGAACTGGCGGGCTGTATCCGGCAACACGGCTGCAAGCATTGCGCCGTCGCGCACGTGCAAGTGCCAGTCGTCCGGGCGTGCGAGCGTGATCGAGTCGCGGGAATCAGGAGAAGCGTTGGAATCGGTCATGGCGAGAGGAGAGCGAGAGCGGAACAGGGGCAGCTGAAAATGCGAGCAATGCGCCAACAATGAGGTCAAACCGCCGTGTTGCGGCCTGAACACACGTCTATTTTGCTATTTGGCGTTTCTGGCTCGGTGATATGCTTGAACAATCATCATTGTAACGGCTCGCCCCGTTCACAGGCTTACCCGCAACATGTGCCAACTTCTCGGAATGAACTGCGCCGCGCCGACGGACGTCACGTTCTCGTTCACCGGCTTTGCGGCGCGCGGCGGCGTCACCGACCACCACGCCGACGGCTGGGGCATCGCCTTCTTCGAAGACAAAGCATGTCGCCTGTTCATCGACCATCAATCGTCGGCCACCTCGCCGATCGCCGAAATGGTCAAGCGCTATCCGATCAAGTCGAAGAACACCATCGCGCATATTCGTAAGGCGACGCAAGGGCACATCCTGCTTGAAAACTGCCACCCGTTCATGCGCGAACTGTGGGGGCGCCACTGGATTTTCGCGCACAACGGCGATCTGAAAGACTTTTCGCCGGTACTCTCGGGCGTCTATCAGCCAGTCGGCACGACGGACAGCGAGCTTGCTTTTTGCGCATTGCTCGAAGGCTTGCGCAAGGCGTTTCCCGGCGCGCAGCAACCGCCGCTCAATGAACTCTTCGCCGCGCTCGAAACACTTACGCGCGAGATTACGCAGTTCGGCGTGTTCAATTTTCTGATGTCGAATGGCCAGGCGCTGTTCGCGCATTGCTCCACGCATCTGCACTACATCGTGCGGCGCTGGCCTTTTTCGACCGCGCATCTGGTCGACGCCGACGTCTCGATCGACTTCGCCAAATACACCACGCCCGAAGACCGCGTTGCAGTGATCGCGACGCAGCCGCTGACCGACAACGAAGTGTGGAGCGCGTTCGAACCCGGCGATCTGTTGATGTTCCAGCACGGCGACGTAATTGGCCGCGTCAATGTGCCTGTGCCGGCTTCGGTGCTGGAAAAGCTGCGCAATCCCGCGCTGGATGCGTCCGCTTCGGCGAGCACGATCGCGGCGTCGGCGCCGGCCGCCCCCGCCGTGGAAGTCGAAGTCGATCTCGAAGCGGCGGACGACGCCGCGGCGTTCGAATCCTGATCACACCCGAATCAGCCGCGTTTCAGCCGCATTCCAGCAATAAAAAAGCCGCTCTTCCGAGCGGCTTTTTGTTGCGGCCCTTGCGGGCAGGTCGCGTGCGAAACGACGCGACACTCGCAATCTCAGTGCAGGATCTTCGCGAGAAAGTCCTTTGCGCGATCGGACTTCGGATTGGCGAAGAAGTCTTCCTTGCGGTCGTCTTCCACGATCAAGCCCTTGTCCATGAAGATCACGCGATGCGCGACCTTCTTCGCGAAACCCATTTCGTGCGTCACGCACATCATGGTCATGCCTTCCTGCGCAAGTTCGACCATCACGTCGAGCACTTCGTTGATCATTTCCGGGTCGAGTGCCGACGTGGGTTCGTCGAACAACATCGCGATCGGATCCATCGACAACGCGCGCGCAATCGCCACACGCTGCTGCTGACCGCCCGACAACTGGCCCGGGAATTTGTCCGCATGTGCGCGCAAACCGACGCGATCGAGCAACTTCAGCCCCTTCGCCGACGCTTCGTCTTTCGAGCGGCCGAGCACCTTGATTTGCGCGAGCGTGAGGTTTTGCACGATCGACAGATGGGGGAACAGTTCGAAGTGCTGGAACACCATGCCGACCTTCGAACGCAGCTTCGACAGATTGGTTTTCTTGTCAGTCAGCGATTGACCGTTGATGACGATCTCGCCCTTCTGAAATGGCTCGAGACCATTGACGGTCTTGATCAGCGTCGACTTGCCGGAACCCGACGGTCCGCACACCACGACCACTTCACCTTTTTTGACTTCCGTCGTGCAGTCCGTCAGTACCTGAAACTGGCCGTACCACTTCGAAACATTCTTGATAGAGATCATCTTGCGACCTTTTTCTGAAGACCTTTGACGAGGCTCGACGCGATCACGCAGATCACGAAATAACACGCGCCCGCGAACAGTACCATTTCGACATTCGTGCCGTCACGATCGCCAATATTCGTGGCGGTGCGGAAGAAGTCGGCGAGGCTGATCACGTAGACGAGCGACGTATCCTGAAAGAGTACGATGCCCTGCGTGAGCAGCAGCGGCACCATGGCACGGAACGCCTGCGGCAGCACCACGAGACGCATGGACTGCGCGTAGTTCATGCCGAGCGCGAACGACGCGTTGACCTGCCCGCGCGGCACGGACTGAATACCCGCGCGGATGATCTCGGAATAGTACGCCGCCTCGAACAGCGAGAAAGCGACCATTGCGGACGCGAGACGAATGTCGATATCCGGCGACAGACCCAGCACGTTCTGCAGCACCTGCGGCACGATCAGGAAGAACCACAGCAGAACCATCACCAGCGGGATCGAGCGGAAAATCGTCACGTAACCCTTCGCGAACCACTCGAAAGGCTTGAACGACGACAACCGCAACATGGCGAGGACCGTGCCCCAGACAATGCCGATCACGATCGCGATGAGCGTGATCTTGAACGTGACCACCGCGCCGGTCCACAGCGTGGGCAGTGCACCCGGAATACCGCTCCAGTCGAAGTGGTGCATCACTTGCCTCCGATATAGCCGGGCAACCGGGTCTTGGCTTCGACCCAGCGCATCAGTTGCATCACGACCAGATTGATCAGCACGTAGGCCAGCGTGACCGCGATAAACGACTCATACGTCTGCGACGTGTAGTCGACGAGTTGGCGTGCCTGAGCGGACAGATCCAGCAAACCGATTGTGGACGCCACCGCCGAGTTCTTGAAGATATTCAGGAACTCCGACGTGAGCGGCGGCACGATGATCCGATACGCGACGGGCAGCAGCACATAGCGGTACGTCTGCCATTGCGTGAAGCCCATTGCGAGACCCGCGGCGCGCTGGCCGCGCGGCAATGCGTTGATGCCCGAGCGCACCTGCTCGCACACGCGCGCGGCGGTAAAGAGCCCGAGACAGATGATCGACGACGAGAAGAACTGCGCGCCAGGCGGCAGTTGCTTGAACCAGGTGCCCATCGAGACCGGCAGCAATTCGGGTATCACCAGATACCAGATGAAGAATTGCACGATCAGCGGGATGTTGCGAAAAATCGCGACGTAGAGCGTGCCGATGCCCGACGCCCATTTGTTCGGTACCGTGCGCAGCACGCCGAACAACGAACCGACGATCAACGCGATCACCCATGCCGACAGCGACACGGTAATCGTCACCCAAAAGCCCGACAGCAGCCAGCCCAGATAGGTGGTCGGCTCGCCGGTGGAGACCGGACTCAGCAGAATGCCCCAGTTCCAGTGATATGACATGACCAAGACTCCAGCAAAAAGAAACGGAAGAAGCGCGTGGCCTCTTCCGTTTCGTTCAGCGTTTCAAAAAAACAGCTAAGGTTTAGTCGATCGCCTTGTCATTCGGGCTCTTGAAGAGCGCCTTGATGTCGTCGCTTTCCGGGAAGTTCAGGTTCAGGCCCTTCGGCGGAATCGGCGTTTCGAACCACTTCTTGTAAATCTGATCGGCTTCGCCCGAAGTTTCGACCTTCGCGATTGCGTCGTCGACAACCTTCTTGAACTCCGGATCGTTCTTGCGCAGCATGCAGCCGTAAGCTTCATGCGATTGCGGCGCGCCGACGATCACGAAATCGTTGGGCGTGTTCGATTTTGCGCGCTCGCCGGCGAGCAGCGCGTCGTCCATCATGAAGGCAGCAGCGCGACCGGTGGACAGCGTCAGGAACGACTCGCCGTGGTCCTTCGCGCTGATGATGTTCATGCCCATGCTCTTGTCCTGATTCATCTTGCGAAGCAGGCGCTCGGAGGTGGTGCCGGCGGTCGTGACGACCGTCTTGCCCTTCAGGTCGGCCCAGTCTTTGATGCCCGAATCTTTCTTGGTCATCAGACGCGTGCCGATCACGAAGATCGTGTTCGAGAACGCCACCTGTTGCTGGCGCTCTGCATTATTCGTGGTGGAGCCGCATTCCATGTCGACGGTGCCGTTCTGCACCAGCGGAATACGGTTTTGCGACGTGACCGGCGTCAGTTTCACCTTCAGGTTCGGCATGTTCAGCTTCTGCTTGACTGCGTCAACCACCTTCAGTGCGAATTCCTGCGAATAGCCAATGACGTTCTGCTTGTCGTCATAGTACGAAAACGGAATCGACGATTCGCGATGACCCAGCGAAATAACGCCCGTGTCCTTGATTTTCTTCAGCGTACCGGCGTCTTGCGCGTGCGCGCCAACCGTAAACAGTCCGAGAGTCGCGAGCAGCAGCGCAGCTTTTTTAACCTTCATGTTTGATCTCCTTGGCAAGAACCGGCGCCAGTTTAGCAAAGTAATTATTCTGAAAGTATGGCTATAAACCATTGTTGTTGCGCGCACGCCGCTATTGCCTGGCGGCGCTTCGCACAGTAGGCCGGGGTTTCGGCATATACAAAGGCGGGCGGCATCGTAACGATGCCGCCCGCCGGCCAAAACACGCGCTCTGGTGGATCGCGTTCGAGCATGCGCATTCACGTGAAATGCGCGACGGATCGGTAAGGTAACAGACCCGCCGTTTCCTGCAGTTACAACCCGCGATCAGGGGTACAGGCCGCGCATTTCGCGCGCTTGCAAAATCCGCTTACACGCGACGATAAACGCCGCCGTTCTCACCGACACGTTCTGCTCGCTCGACACCTGCCACACAGCGGCAAATGCTTCGCGCATCACGCGTTCGAGGCGCTGGTTAATCTCGTCTTCGGTCCAGAAAAAGCTCGAGAAGTCCTGCACCCACTCGAAGTAAGACACCGTAACGCCACCTGCGTTGGCCACCACGTCCGGAATGACGAGGATGCCGCGATCGTGCAGGATGTCGTCGGCCGCCGTCGTGGTCGGGCCGTTTGCGCCTTCCACGACGATCTTCGTCTTGATCTTGCCGGCGTTCTTTTCGGTAATCTGGTTTTCCAGCGCAGCCGGGATCAGGATGTCGGATTCGACGGTCCAGAATTCTTCATTCGTGACTGCGTCGGCTTCAGGGAAACCACCGACGCCGCCCGTCTTCGCGACGTGATCGAGCAACGCAACCGCGTCGATACCGGTCGACTTGTAGAGCGATCCCGTGTGATCCTGCACCGCGACCACCTTTGCGCCCGCTTCCTGGAACAGACGCGCGGCAATCCCGCCGACGTTGCCGAAACCTTGCACGGCAATGCGAGCTCCTTCGATGTCGAAGCCGATGCGGCGTGCCGCCTCGCAACCGACCACGAACACGCCGCGGCCCGTGGCTTCGCGGCGTCCGAGCGAACCGCCGAGCGTGATGGGCTTGCCGGTCACGACGCCGGTCGCCGTTTGGCCCTGGTTCATCGAATACGTGTCCATCATCCACGCCATGATCTGCTCGTTCGTGTTCACGTCCGGCGCGGGAATGTCGGTGTTCGGTCCGATAATGATGCCGATTTCGCTGGTATAGCGACGCGTCATGCGCTCCAGTTCGCCACGCGACAAAGTGCGCGGATCGACACGGATGCCGCCCTTCGCGCCGCCGTAAGGAACGTTCACCGCAGCGTTCTTCACCGACATCCACGCGGACAGCGCCATCACTTCCGACAGCGTCACGTCCTGGTGATAACGCACACCGCCCTTGCCGGGACCGCGCGACACGTTGTGCTGCACGCGGTAGCCCTCGAAGTGCGCGACGGTGCCGTTATCGAGTTCGATAGGCACGTCGACGATCAGGATGCGCTTGGGGCGCTTCAGGGTTTCGAGCCAGCGGGACAACGAGCCGAGGTACGGCGCGACGCGGTCGACCTGGCGCAGGTAGTTACCCCAAGGGCCGAGGTCTTCGCTATTCAGGTAGGAGGGAACGGACTGCAACGTTGAGGCAGATTGTGCGACTTGCTGCTGGGAAGACATGAACGCTCCGGCGTTGTTCGAATAGCAGCATTGTCGAAAAACGCCGTTTTGAAATCCAATGCCGTTTCCTTATCCGATTATGTTTTTTTTGCATAACCCGCGAAAAGCCGCAAATTTGCGTCGTAGGCAAGCAGGTTGGTAACGGGTCGCTTCAAGCGCTGCCGTGCGCGAGTTCTTCCGATACCACGTCCCACAACTGCCGCACGAGGATTTGCCGCGCGTCGTCGCTCTTCGCGGCCAGCTTGTCCCGGTACAGGCGAATTTCCATCGTCAGCGTGAGCTGGCCTTCGGGCGTGCCGCGCGTACCGCGGTCGAGCCGGATCAGCTTGCCGTCCGCGACCGCGTCTTCCACCGCGCTGTGCGGCAGGAAGGCGATGCCGTGACCGGCCAGCGCCATCGCCTTGAGGCCTTCCGCCATGTCGGTTTCGTAGAGCCGGTCGAGATAGAGGCGTTCGTGCGCGTTCGCGAGAATCACCTCGGTCATGCGTCCAAGATACGCGTTCGGCGTGTACGACAGGTACGGCGTGGGCGCTTCGGCTGTGCCCGGCAACGTATGACGCGGCCGGCCTGCGCGCCCCGGCGCGGAGAATGGGCTGATCGGCTCGTTGCCTAGCGTCAGCATGTCGTAGCGGCCGGGATCGAGCGCGACTGGGTGACTGGGATGGTGATAACCCATCATCAGATCGCAACCGCCTTCCACCAGCGACAGCGCCGCGTCGTGCACGTTGAGCGCGCGCAGCCGCGTATGGATCGGGCCCATTTGCGCCTCGATGCGTTGAAGCCAGCGCGGGAAGTACGTGAGCGACAGCGTGTGCGGCACGGCGAACTCGATGGTCGCTTGCGGCGTCGCTGTATGGCCACGCAGGAGCGCCCGGGCTTCGTGGAACTGCGAGAGCATCGCGAGCGCCTGCTCGTTGAAGACCTGCCCCGCCGCCGTGAGCCGCGTCGGATAAACCGAGCGGTCGATCAGTTCGGTGCCGAGCCACGCCTCGAGCGCCTGAATGCGCCGCGAGAACGCCGGCTGCGTGACATGACGCAACTCAGCCGAGCGGCTGAAACTGCGCGTTTCCGCGAGCGAAACGAAGTCTTCCAGCCATTTCAGTTCCATGCGAGGCCTGCTGCCGGCGAGAAAGAAGAAGTCAGCATTCTAGTGGGTGTCGCAGCGGCGCCGGCGTTGGCGGCGAATGCTTTATCGCAGCTTCGTCAAAAAATCGGATTTTGCCGATAGGCCCGCGCGCCGCGCATCGCTATCTTGCGTCGGCGCGCGACGCGGGCGGTCAACCCTCGTCGCGCTACACCGCCACCGCGGACACGGCCGGCACACATCGGTCGAACCATCTACTCACCTTGCCGCGCAACGCGGCCTCGCCCATGCCGCCACTCGTTTCGATCATCACGCCGACCGCCAATCGCGAACACCTGCTGCCTGCCATCACGCGCTGCGTGTTGCGCCAACGAGTCGACTGGGAATGGCTGATTCTCGATGACAGCGCCGTGCCGAGCGCGTATCTGCTGGCGCTGGCTTCACAGGACGCACGCGTTCGCTATTTCCATTCGCCGGCGCGAATGTCGATCGGCTCAAAGCGTAACTTTTTGATCGGCGAAGCGCGCGGTACGGTGATCGCCCATTTCGACGACGACGACCACTATGCGCCGCATTACCTCGCCCATATGGTCACGACGATGCGTGAAAACCGCGCCGATCTCGTCAAGCTGTCGGGCTTTTTCATGTATGCGCCGCACACGCGATTCTTCGGCTATATGGACCTCAACGCGAAAGTCGGCCTGCATTACGAACTGAGCGGCCAGTCGGTCAGTCATGTGGAGTTCCACGAAAAAATGCAGATAGGCGCGGACTTCGTGCTGTTCTATGGCTTCTCATACGTGTACGAAAAAGCGCTGGCTGCGGTGTCCGCCTTCGACGATATCGATTTGTGCGACGACGAGAGTTTTATCCGGCCCGTGGTTGAAGCAGGCCGCAAAGTCATTGCCGCGGACGATCCGCAGGCGAGTTGCCTGCATATCGTGCATCCGGGCTCGACGTCGCGCTGTTTCTCGCGCTACTCGATGCCTTCGTTCATCCTGCCTACGCTATTCCCTTGCTACGAAGGCTCGCCGGCTTGAGCGTTGCAGCCTTTGTCGCGGAACGTTCAATGAAGGCCGGCGGCCGGCGCTCCGGGCGGATGCTGCTCTAGTGGTAAAATTCGCGGTTCCCTTCCGTTCCGATCCGCTCACCGTGAGTTCAGTGAGCGCTCAACGCCTAGAGCCAGCCGCCATCATGTCCGACACCCGCCCCGACACCCTGTTCGCGCTGAATGCGCTTTCTCCGCTCGACGGACGCTATGCGTCGAAAACCGAAGCCCTGCGCGACTGGCTCTCGGAAGCCGCGTTCATGCGCAATCGCGTGACGGTCGAAATCCATTGGCTGATCGCCCTTTCGCGCGCGGGTTTCGCGGAAGTGCCGCGCTTCTCCGATGCCTCCGAGCAATTCCTGTTGCAACTGGCCGAGCGCTTCACCGCGCACGACGCCGCGCGCATCAAGGAAATCGAGCGCGTGACGAATCACGACGTGAAAGCGGTCGAGTACTGGCTGAAGGAATCGGTCAAAGGCCAGGAAGAACTGGAGCGCGCGAGCGAGTTCATCCACTTCGCGTGCACGTCGGAGGACATCAACAACACGTCGCACGGCCTGATGCTTGCGGGCGCCCGCGAACACGTCATTTTGCCGGCGTTGCGCACGGTGCATCAGAAGCTCGTTGCGCTCGCTCACGCGCAAGCGGAGCAGCCGATGCTCTCGCGCACGCACGGCCAGCCGGCTAGCCCAACCACGCTCGGCAAGGAGATCGCCAACGTGGCCGCGCGCCTCGAACGCGCGATCGACCGTATCGCGAAGGTCGAACTGCTCGGCAAGATGAACGGCGCGGTCGGCAACTTCAACGCGCATCTGTCGGCGTATCCGGAGTTCGACTGGGAAGCGTTCTCGCGTGAAGTGGTCGAACAGCGTCTGAAGCTCGCATTCAATCCGTACACGATCCAGATCGAGCCGCACGACTACATGGCCGAGCTGTTCGACGCGGTCGCGCGCGCAAATACGATCCTGCTGGATCTCGACCGCGACGTGTGGGGCTACATTTCGGTCGGCTACTTCAAGCAACGCACGAAGGCCGGCGAGATCGGTTCGTCGACGATGCCGCACAAGGTCAACCCGATCGACTTCGAAAACTCCGAAGGCAATCTGGGGCTCGCGAACGCCACGTTGCGACATCTCGCCGACAAGCTGCCGGTTTCGCGCTGGCAGCGCGACCTGACCGACTCCACGGTGCTGCGCAACATGGGTGTCGCGTTCGGTTACTCGCTGCTCGCGTACGACTCGCTGATCCGCGGTCTCGACAAGCTCGAAGTGAACGCACAGCGCCTGAACGAAGACCTCGACAATTGCTGGGAAGTGCTGGCCGAGCCGGTGCAAACGGTGATGCGCCGCTACGGCATTGAGAATCCGTATGAGCAGTTGAAGGAGTTGACGCGCGGCAAGGGCATCACGCGCGAGGCGTTGCAAACGTTCGTGGGTGGACTGGCTATCCCGCAAGACGCGAAAGACCGCCTGCTTGCCATGACGCCGGGTTCGTACATCGGCAAGGCGGTCGAACTGGCGAAGCGCATCCGCTAAGAGCCTTCGTCGTTCTGCAGGTCGAAAAAAAGCCGCTCGATCGAGCGGCTTTTTTCATCTCACCGGCAAACACTGCGCCGGAGCTTACCGTTGTTGGACCTGCTTCAACACCTCGTCCACGATCTGTTCCGGCGACAGTTCAATGCTCACCGTCACTGCTTCGTCTGGCCCCGGCTCTTCGAGCGTATCGAGCTGGCTCTGCAACAGCGACGGATCGAAGAAGTGCCCGGTACGCGTGGTCAGACGTTGTTCCAACACCTCGCGCGAGCCCTTCAGATAGACGAAGCACACGTCCTTGTCGCCGTCGCGCAGAATGTCGCGATACGAGCGTTTCAGCGACGAACATGTGAATACCGCTGTCTCGCCCGCCTTCTGCTTTTCTTCGATCGCGGCGCGGATAGTTTTGAGCCACGGCCACCGGTCTTCGTCGGTGAGCGGAATGCCGTGGTGCATCTTCTCCTTGTTGGCGGCGCTATGAAACGCGTCGCCGTCGGTGAACGCGCAGTGCAGGCGTTCCGCCAGCATCTCGCCAATTCTCGTTTTGCCGGCGCCCGACACGCCCATTGCGATCAAAATCATCAAAAACTCCTTACAGGACCGCCGCTAGCGCGAAGGTCAAGCCCAAACCCATCAACGAAATGATGGTCTCGAGGAGCGACCATGTCTTGAAGGTCTGCCCCACCGTCATACCGAAGTATTCCTTGATCAGCCAGAAACCGCCGTCGTTCACGTGCGAGAAAATCAGCGAGCCCGAGCCCGTTGCCAGCACGAGCAATTCCGGCTTCACCTGCACACCGCTTGCCGCCGCGATTGGCGCGACGATGCCGCAGGCAGTGGTCATTGCGACCGTCGCCGAACCCGTAGCAAGACGGATCAGCGCCGCGACCAGCCAGCCGAACAGCAACGGCGACAAGTGCGCTGCAGTGGCTGCAGCAACGATTTCCTTCGAAATGCCGCTATCCATCAGCACGCGCCCGAAACCGCCGCCCGCGCCGACGATCAGCGTGATGCCCGCGATCGGCGCAAGACATTCGCCGCAGAATTTCTGGATCTGATCGCGATTGAAGCCACGGCTTGCACCGAAGGTCCAGAAGCTGACCAGCACCGCGATCAGCAGCGCGACGTCAGAGTTGCCGACGAAATGCAGCAGGTCGTTCGGCAAGGTCTTCGGCGTGAACACGAGGTCTGCCCAGCTACCCACCAGCATCAGGATCACCGGCAGCAGAACCGTGAAGAGCGTGATGCCGAAGCTCGGCAGTTCGCGCTTCGGCGCTGTGTTCGTTGCACCGTTCTTCGCCGCGTCGTCGTGACCGAGGAATTGCGCGGCCAGCGCGTTTTCTTGCGGCAGCTTGACGTAGCGGCTGATCAGCAGCGCAAACAGCGGACCGGCGACAATAGCCGTCGGCACGCCGATAATCAGGCCATAGGCGATCGTCTTGCCGATATCGGCGTGATACTGCTGCACCGCGAGCATTGCGGCCGGATGCGGCGGAATCAGCCCGTGCACGACGGACAGACCCGCGACCATCGGCAGGCCGACCAGCAGCAGCGATTTATTGGTGCGTTTCGCGACGTTGAAGGCAATCGGAATCAGCAGAACGAAGCCGACTTCAAAGAACACCGGCAGACCGACGATGATCGCGACAACCATCATCGCCCAGTGAATATTCTTCTCGCCGAACCAGTTGATGAGCGTCGTGGCGATGCGTTCCGCGCCGCCCGATTCGGCCATCATCTTGCCAAGCATGGTGCCGAGGCCCACCACCACCGCGATGTGACCCAACGTGTTGCCGTTGCCCGTTTCGAACGATTTGACGATGGTCGCCATCGGCATGCCGGACGCGAGCCCGAGCAGCAGCGACACGATGATCAGAACGAGGAACGGATAGACCTTGTAGCGCGTGATCAACAAGATCAGCAAGGCAATGGCGATTACCCCGAATACCAGCAGCGTGCTGCCGTGAACAGCTTCCATGAAGCTCCTCCTTTTTGCGTTATTGATTGTGGGTGCGCAAGACAGCAGCCACCTCGTCTCATGGCGACGGCACGCATCAGAACTGTGCGAACCGCGCGGACGCTGAATTTTACTGTTTGTTGTCTCGAAATGCCCGCGAAACTAACGAGCATATTTGCAACGAAGCCTCGCCGCGACAGCCGGACCGGCTGTATCGACGAGGCTTTTGCTTTCCTGGCTCGTTGACCTGGCTAGATGCGGCGGATAAGAACTAGTGAGCGGGCGCGGCCAACTGGCTCGCGGCGCGCGCAAGACGCGTGACTTCTTCCCAGTTCTGCGCGGCCAATGCGGCTTTCGGCGTGAGCCATGATCCGCCGACGCACACCACGTTCGGCAGCGACAGGAAGTGCGTGGCCGTTTCCGCGGTGATGCCGCCGGTCGGGCAAAACTTCAGCGTCGGGAACGGGCCATGAAAAGCTTGCAGCATTGGCACACCTCCCGCTTGCTGCGCCGGGAAAAACTTCACGATCTCGTAACCGAGTTCGAGCGCGGTGATGATGTCGCTCGGCGTCATCACGCCAGGCAGAAGCGGCAATCCGGCGTCCTGCGCAGCTTTGTGCATGTCCTTCGTGAGGCCCGGCGAGACACCGAACTGCGCGCCTGCTTTCTTCGCCTGAGCGCAGTGCTCGGGTCGCGTGATCGTGCCGACGCCGACCACGATGTCATCGGCAAGGTGGCTCGCGCGCTCAATCGCTTCCAGGCCGGCAGCCGTGCGCAGCGTGATTTCGAGCACCTTCACGCCGCCCGCATGCAATGCGCGCGACACGTGTTCGCCCTGCTCGGCGGAATCGAACGCTAGCACCGGAATCACCGGACCGAGGCGCACGATATCGCTTACTGTTTTCGACGTCATTGTCAAACTCCTTGTTTCTGCCAGCTGCCGGTTGGCGCGCTTGGCTGGCTGGATTGATTGCCGGTTTTTTCTGACGACTCAGCTCGCCTGGCGAGTCCGCTGGTCAATCGGCTTAGCTGGACGTGCCGGGCAATCCGCTTCGTCAGCTGCCTGGTCAGTCCCGTTAGTTCCGTTAGTCCCGTTAGTCGCGTTGGTCGATCAACCTACCCGGTCCGGTTCGTACCTGTCTCGTCCGATTTGCTGCGCCACTCAACTCACGCGGCGGGTACCGCTTACCCCGCCTGCGTGGTGCTCGCAACAGTCACGCCCGACTCACCCACATGGTTCGCTGCAGGCGCGGTGTGCTCGCCGTGCGACGCCGCACGTTCGCCCACCATCGGCCCGAACACCGACGCGCCCTGCTCCGCAGGCGCTGCCGCCGCGCGAAACACACCAAACAGCTCGCGGCCGAAACCGACTTCGTTCTCCGCCTGATGCAGCGGCACGGCGTTCGGACGCGCAGCCCATTCGGCCGGGTCGATTTCGATGTCGAGCACGCCGGCTTCGGCGTCAATCACCAGCATGTCGCCGCTGCGCACCTTGCCGATCGGCCCTTGCAGCAGTGCTTCCGGCGACAGATGGATCACCGCGGGCACCTTACCCGACGCTCCAGACATGCGCCCGTCCGTGACCAGCGCGACATGGAAACCTTGATCCTGCAACACACCGAGCAGCGGCGTCAAACGATGCAGTTCCGGCATGCCGTTTGCCCGCGCGCCCTGGAAACGCACCACGGCAATGAAGTCACGCTTCAGCTCGCCGTTATCGAACGCTTCCTGCACGGCTTCCTGCGAGTCGAATACGATGGCCGGCGCCTTCACCTTGCGATGCTGCTGCGCGACGGCCGAGATCTTGATCACGCCGCGTCCGAGTTTGCCCTGCATCAAACGCAGGCCGCCGTCCGCCTGGAAAGGCTCCTTGATGCCGCGCAACACTGCCGTGTCTTCGCTGGCCTGAACGCCCGGCACCCATTGCAGCTTGCCGTCGAGCAGCTTCGGTTCTTCCGTGTAGTGATGAAGGCCCTTGCCCGCCACCGTGTTGACGTCTTCATGCAGCAATCCGCCTTCGAGCAGATTGCGCACCAGGAACGCGACGCCACCGGCGGCGTGGAAATGATTCACGTCGGCCTTGCCATTCGGATAGATCTTCGCGAGCAGCGGCACTGCTTGCGACAGCGTGTCGAAGTCGTCCCAATCGATCACGATGCCGGCGGCGCGGGCAATCGCGACGAGGTGCAGCGTGTGATTGGTCGAGCCGCCTGTCGCCAGCAAAGCGACGATACCGTTGACGATCGCTTTCTCGTCGATCACGTGACCAATCGGCATGTAATGACCGCGCTCGACGGTCAGATCAAGCACGCGGCGCGCGGCCTGCGCGGTCAACGCGTCGCGCAACGGCGTATGCGGATGCACGAAAGCCGAGCCGGGCAGATGCAGGCCCATGATTTCCATCAGCATCTGGTTGCTGTTCGCGGTGCCGTAGAACGTGCAGGTGCCGTGGCCGTGATAGGCGGCGGCTTCCGCTTCGAGTAGCGCGTCGCGACCGCATTGTCCGGTCGCGAACTGCTGGCGCGTCTTGGCTTTGTCGTCGTTCGAAAGACCGCTCGTCATGGGGCCGGCCGGCACGAAGATGGTCGGCAGATGGCCGAACTGCAGCGCGCCGATCAACAGGCCCGGCACGATCTTGTCGCAGATGCCGAGGCACAGCGCCGCGTCGAACATGTTGTGCGTAAGCGCAACCGCGGTGCTCATCGCGATGACTTCGCGCGAGAAGAGCGACAACTCCATGCCCGCGTTGCCTTGCGTAATGCCGTCGCACATGGCCGGCACGCCGCCCGCGAACTGCGCGACGCCGCCGTTCTCGCGCGCGGCCTGCTTGATGATGTCCGGGTAGTTTTTGTACGGCGCGTGAGCCGACAGCATCTCGTTGTAGGAGGAGACAATGCCGACGTTCGGTTCACGAATCTGCTTGATGACGAGCTTGTCATTGCCTTCCAGGCCCGCGAAACCGTGGGCCAGATTGGCGCAGGAAAGCGCGCCGCGCGCCGGGAACCTGCCCTGCGCCTCGTGAATGCGCGCGAGGTACGCCTCGCGAGTCGGCTTGCTGCGTTCGACCACGCGCTGCGTGACTTTTAACAATTGCGAATGCGGGGAAACCATCGGAGCTCCTTCGTCGCTGGCGGCAGGCGCGCGGACATGATGCGAGATAGATATCGCGGAGAGTCGAATCAACCAACGACGGCAATGTTAGTAGAAAAACTACACGTCCGCAATCGGATTCCCTGCTGCAATGCGACATCGGGAATTCCGCTCAACACCTTTCTGACAGCTGTTCCGCGACATTCAGCGAAGAGCTAAGGGATAACACCTACGGCACAGATGTAGTTTTTGTACATACTTGGCAATCAGTTATAGTCCACGCATTCTTCAGCATAGTGCGAGATTTCCGATGATGCTGTCCCAGGTGGAAGACATGCGCGAGCAGCTGCGCCCGTCCGAGCGCAAGCTAGCCGATTACGTGATCGAGGCGCCGCGCGAGGTGCTCGATCTCTCGATGACGGAAGTTGCCGCGCGTGCGGGCGTGAGCCAGCCGACCATCGCGCGTTTTTGTCATGCGCTCGGCTTCTCCGGATTCCGCGAGTTCAAGATCCGGCTCGCGCAAGGCATTGCGACTGAAGTACCTGCCGTTTATCGGGACGTGCGCGCGGACGAACCGGCGCCGGGCGTCGCCGCCAAGGTATTCGACCGGACGATCGGCGCGCTGATCCAGGTGCGCAACAATCTGTCGTCAGATAGTGTCGCGGCGGCAATCGACGTACTCGCGCAAGCGAAGCGGATCGAGTTCTACGGCGCCGGCGGTTCGGGTATCACCGCGCTCGACATGCAGCACAAGTTCTTCCGGCTAGGCATGCCTAGCGTCGCCTACTCGGATCCGCATACGTTCCTGATGTCGGCAGCGATGCTTGGCCAAGGCGACGTCGTGGTCGCGATTTCGAACACGGGGCGCACGCGCGATATCGTCGACGCAGCCAGGTCGGCGGTGGCCGGCGGCGCAAAAGTGATTGCCGTGACGCATGGCAACTCGCCGCTCGCGCGGATCGCGTCGGTAGGACTTTTCGCCAACATCGACGAAGACACCGATATCTTTTCGCCGATGACCTCGCGCACTTCGCATCTTGCGATCGGCGACATTCTCGCGGTGGGTGTGGCGCTGAAGCGCGGGCCGGAGCTTGCGGAGAAACTGGCCGATGCGAAGGAACTGATCGCGCGCAGAAGGATCGGGACAGACGGATGAGGGGTTGCGCAGGAGAGCAATCCGCTTTCGCTGTGTGTTGCTTTACTTGAATGCAAAACGGGCTCCCGAGGGAGCCCGTTTGTTTTGTGTCGCTCGAACGGACACATGGCGAATCACAAGTTTGCGTCGCCCGAGGTCAGCGCCATCAGCAAGCGGCCGCGAATGCGCGCGACCACCTCCGACCAGTCGCCGCCCGGAAGCCGACGGAACAGACGCATCGTCGGATACCACGGACTGTCATTGCGCGTGTAGTGCCAGCGCCAGTCGCCGAAGAACGGCAGCATCAACCACACCGGCTTGCCCATTGCAGCCGCCACATGCGCGACCGACGTATCGACGGTCAGCACGACGTCGAGCGCGGCGATCGCGTTGGCGGTTTCGTCCATGGTGCGCAGCGAAGCGCCGACATCGTGGAAGTTCGGCAGGCGCTTCGCGTAGTCCGCAGCTTCGTCGGCACCTGCGCCCTTCTGCAAACTGAAGAACTCCGCATCATCTACCTTGAAAAGGTCGTCCAGCACAGAAAGCGATGGCAATGACCGCTGCCTGTCGTTCTCATGGGTCGGCGCGCCTTTGAACACGACGCCCACTTTCAGCTTGCCCTTACTTTCCGTCAACGCAGGGAACGCAGTTTTGCCCGGCGCATGCAGGTATGGCACCGACTTCGGCAACGCTTCGAGGTCCAACGCGATGTGAGCCGGAATCGCATGCGGAAACACCCAGTAGTCGTGCGGCGGCAACTCGGCGGCTTGCGCGACGCTGAGCACCGTGTCGGCCTCTCCCGAGCGCTCGAACAACGCCACGAGCGGTGCCTGACATACCACCGACACCTGCGCAGCGCCACATTGCTCACGCAGAATACGCGCGAATCGTAAGAAGAAGATTTCGTCGCCGAGACCGAACTCGCTCCATATCACGATCGACTTTCCGCCGAGCGGCTCGCCGGACCAGGCACGAATCGTCGACGGCGGTTGCACTGTCGTGCGGCGCTGCCATCCGAACTTGCTCATCCACGATTCGCGTGTGCGGAAGCCTTCCTGTATCTTGCCTCGCGCGATGGTGTGCAACGCGTGATAGAGCCGCGGCAGATGCTGATCCGGCAGACATTCGATGCATTGAGCCCACAGTCGGTCGATATGTTCGATCAGATCCCAGCGCAACCATGCAAGCATCGCACCGTGATAGACCTCGAAACGGTAGGGATACGTTTTCACGGCGAGTCGCCAGGCACGCAGACTTTCCTGCGCGTCTCGCGCCTTCGACGCAACGTTCATCATCTCCCTTGCGCTCGGTACAGCGCGCTTTCGCAGCACGATTTCGATCGCACATTCGGCGAGGCCACGCGCGGTCTGATCGACATTCGCGCGACGCTCATCGTAATTCTCACGCACCAGAGTTACGCGTTCGCACGACGCGACCGGCGCGAATGCACGCACCAGATCCAGCACGTTCACTGATCCCGGCAGCGTTTTCTCCGGTTTGCAGATCGTGAAGCTGACCTTGTGCTCGCGATTGAACGGGCTCGGCCACTTGCCCTTCTCATACAGATCTTCGTCGGGAACAGTCAGGATCGCATAGCCGCCCGGCTTGAGCAGTTCCAGCCATCTGGCCAGTCCCTGAAACGGATTGGCCAGGTGTTCGAGGCAATGACTCGAGTGCACGAAGTCGAACGATGCGTCCGGTGCGCCCGCCATGCGAAGCGCGTCGCCTTGCGCCTTGTCCCAGGACACGATCTCCGTCACGCGCGGAAAGGCGTGTGCATGCGCGTTCAGCGGGTCGTCGCCGGCGCCGATGTCAATGCCTTTGCCCGCGAAGTAGTGCTGCTGGAACGACGGGTCGCGTGCGCGACGCATAGCGGATTTGCTGGTCTCTTTCATGTTCGTCTCACTGTGCTCCATGCAGCTCGTCGAGCCACAACGCTTGCATACGCTCGCCCAGAATTTCCGGACGTCCGTGGAAGATCAGCTTTTCAATGGCTTTCGGGCCTGCCATTGCCGCACCCAACTCGCGGCGTTCGTGCGCGTTTTCGATTAGACGCAGCGCGGATGCCTTGTATTCGTCGTTCGTCTTCGTGATGGTCCACTCGGGGAAACCGAGGCGGCGGAACATACCTTCGTCGATATGTTCATGCACTTCGCGGCCTGTCTTGCAGACACCCACGAGCCCTGCCCAGACCGTATCGACGATTCCGTTCGTGTTGCCGAACGGGAACGGGTTCAGGAACATGTCGCAACCGGCGATCACCTTCATGTAACCGGCGTAGCCCTGATGCTTGTGAACGACAGCATTTTTCCCAAGCAATCGACGTATCAGGTTGCGCACTTGCGGGAATACGAGACCGGTTGCCTGACCTACCAGGAAATGGAACTCCACCGGCACGCTTGCTTCGCGGGCGATCGCTGCGCACGTGTGCAGGAAACCTGGGTTGAGCTTGATCGTCGTGCCCGCCACTGCAATTTTCACGACATTGGACGGCTCTTTCTCAGCCGGCAGTTCCAGTTCTAGCATGGCGGCCGGCGCGCGATAAGGCATGCCGTCAGAGGGCAGCTTCAACAGCTTTTCGCTGAAGCACGCTTCGTCGCCCACATAGTCTTCTTCGACCACGACGTAATCCATTGCATGACCGTGTGTCGTGGCCGGATGACCCAGCGCCATCAATTGCAAAGGCGCGACGCGCAGGCACGCGAGGACCATCGTGATCGGGAACATGCCGACGCTCGGCATGTACATCTGCTGCGCGTTGCGCGCTTCGCTCGTGTCCCGCACATGACGCGCGGCTTCCCACACGTTCGCGCCTTGCAGCGGAATGAACTCATGAAACACAGCCTTGCCGGCGTCGTCAACACGGCCGTCGTAGCCCATGCCGATCAGGTGGAACTTGTCACGCATCGCGACGAGCGTCTGCGAATGCGTGCGATAGATCGAATGGTTCTTCGAGAACCATTCGAGCACGACCAGGAGCACCGGCTTCTCACCCTCGACACGAGCAGCCGTGCGCGTCACGTCCGTAATGCCAAGCGACTCGAGCTTGCGGCGAATCAGCGCGTTGATCGGCTTCTTGATGTCGTGCTTGGCTGCCATGTCCGCGTAGCTGCAGTGCATGTAGACGTCGTGCAAGACGCCCATCGGCAGAGAATCGATGCTGTCGATCTGCTCGAGCCGCTCGGGCAACCAACGCAGCAGCAGTTCGCGCTTCTGGTGCGCCGACGGCGTGCCGAGGAAACGCGACGACATGATCGTCATCGCAAGAGATGCCGCCATCGTCTTGTCGAGTTTCCACAGCGCGTCCCAGTCGAGACGAACTTCCGACTCGGGCAGATAAAACAGCTGGAACTTGCGGACTTCGCTGTTGCGCAGCTCGATGGCGTTGCGCGCGTGCTCGTCGACGCCAAGCGAGCGAAGAATATGATCGGCGTTGCGGAATGGGCTCGCGGCAAACATCGCGGCAAGCCAACGCTGGAACAACGCCGTGCGAACGATACCTGTGTCAGAGAACGTGAACTTCGGATCAGTCACGAGGCTCGTAATCGCGGACGTGAGACGTGCGAGCAGGTGATCGTCCATGATGTCCTGCGCTTCATTCGATTGAGCCCAGACGTCGACGTCCATCAGGATGCCGTAATGCTGGTCGATCTTGCTGAGCAGCTGAAGCAGTTCACGGCTCGCCTTTTCGTGTTCACGGCGATAGCAAAGATATTCGAATTTGTTGATGCTGAATTTCATGACGCTCTCCGGGGAGGGATGATGTATTGCTTGCGATGAGGTGATCGGTGCGCGAGGCGGCATCGATCGTTAATGTTTCCAGGTGACCGACAGCCAGTACTGCAGCGGCTTCTTGCCGGGGTCGACCCACGAAGCCGAAGAAAATCCATAGGGTTTCGATACCGAGGCCGAGACGGTCGCGCCGATCGGCGTAAGCCAGTCCACGCTCGCGCCGTAGCCGGCTAGCGTGCGGCTGTTGGTGACGTTGGGAACCCCGACGTAGCTTTGCTCCCAATGAGCCCACGGCGAGTGATTCACGCGGCCGACCGCGAAGTCTGTGAACACGCCGAACTGGAGCTGGTGGCCCGTGGCGACAGGAATCCGCTGATACAGCCCCGCGTTGACGATCACGCCGTCGTCGAACGAAACTTCGTCTGTCCGATAGGCGCGGACTGCGTCTGGACCGCCCGCCGTGAGCTTTTCGCTGGAGTCCAGATTGCGGCTTGCGAATTGCGAATTGACGCGGCCCGTCAGGAAGAGATTGCCGCTGCGCGTCAGCGCGTAGGTGCCGAAACCGAAACCGGTGAGCTTCGCGTAGTTGCCCGCGCGGTGCGGACCGGCGTCGAGCGCGGGCTCGTCGTTGCGCTGATGACCGAGCGTCAAGGCTGCCTGTCCGCTCAAGATGTTCGTGCGAAGTTGCTGCGGACGGTCGCCGTTGTCCGCTTGCACCGACAGCCGTACAGAATCGAGCGTGCTGTGCGCAGCGAACCCGAAGTCCTTGTATGTCGTCGCAGCCTGGCTGTGCAGAAGCGACGCTGCGCCCCAGACGTTCGCGTCCAGACCACGCATGAACGGATAAAGCACGCCAGCCTGAGCAGTGGTCGCGACGCCTGCGACCGGAGTTCCTGCGTTGATCGAGTACTGCTGGCGCGTGACGCCGCCAGTCAGACGCAGACCGTCGTCGAAGATCGGCACGCTGCCAGTCAGCGAGCCCGTCCACATCTTCTTGTCGGTGGCCATCAGCGTGAATGCGTAGCTCTCGCCCGCGCCGAAGTAGTTGTTTCCCGAAGCGGTGACGCCAAAGCGATAGCTGCCGGTGGACTCGATACCCTGGTTGTCCATGATGAGATCGGCCTGCATCGGCTTACCTTTTGCAGCAATGCTGAACACCACGTCGATGTCGCCTACGCCCGAGCCGGGCGCAATCTGCGGCGCTTTTTCGATCGCGACGCCCGGCACGTCCTGCAGCAACTGCGTAGAGCGTTCAAGGCGCAGCGTGCTCAGCACGCAGATGCCGTTGATCGAATCGCCGTTGCACAACGCGTGTGAAATGAGGCGCTGCAAGCGGGCATCGTCGACGCGGGATTTGTTTTGCACCACGATTTTCCGGATTCTTCCGGGATACACCGCGAACACCGGTTGGGCGCCTCGTTGGGCGGCGCGCCAGTCGTCGTCGGTCATCAACACCTGGGCGACCGGGAAACCACCTTGACGCAGCGCGTCCGTCAGACGTTCGGACCAGAGATTCACATCCCCCAAGTTCGAGGGAGCAGCGCCGAGCATTGCCGCTTTCTCGCGCAACACCTTGGTCATGGCTGCCTCTTCGCGGCTACCTGCGGGAATCACCTTGAAAGCAACGGCAGCCTGAACGGCGGGCAGACTAGCACTCACAGTTGCGACAGGCTCGGCGTGAGCAACGCCTGCCGTCAAAAATGGCAAAACCCACATTGCGCGAGTTATTTGCCGATTTACTTTGCTTTTCTGCGCCAACATCGAATTAACCTTGCACTCAGATTAAATACCATGGCGTCACGATTTGCGGATTTTCTGCCGAAACTGCGTCGCCCCATACATAAGAGATTAAGAGTCGGGCGTTTCGAAGCGAATAGGACTATTCCAAAAAAACTCTGAGCATCGCAAAAAAGATTTTCGGATCTGCGCAGCGGCTACGGGGCGCATTCATGGGAGTATGGGAAGTGCCATAAGCACAATTACTACAGTAAATAGGACTATTCCTATTAATCTTGTTTGTTGAAGTTTTTCTGGTCTATCAATGCGTCGATATGCGGACAAACACCGCGCCTATTAATGCGCAACGTGATTGGGAATGTGGAATAAAAAAAGGGCGGTGCATATAGCACCGCCCTCTATCGACGAAACACGAACTTGCTGGGCTGATCGTCCTGCTGCAGACGATCAGCCAGTTGCCGTCTCACCGCGCCTCAGCATGCTTCACAGCCGGCGCGGTGAAGGTGTCAGGCTGCGCCCTTGATCGTGGCGCGTGCCGGGCTGCCCGTGGGCGCGAGGCCCATTTTCAGCCAGCCATGCGACTTGACCACATACGCCTTGCCGTCCTTCACGCCGCTTTCCGTGTAGAAGTACTCATGCGTCTGCATGTTGACGGACAGGTCCGCCTTCGTCTTCTGCTGCGGATCTTCGTACGTGAAGTGCTTCACGCCTTCCGCGCCGTCGCGGTACGCCAGATGACGGTCCAGTGCACCAGCGTGCGTGAACAGCTGCACGTCGGCGGAGTTCGTCGTCATGTCGACCGTGACGTGCTCCAACTCGGCATCTGCCCAGAACACCGGGTCACCGGATTCGAGCGTCAACGCCTGCTCAGATTCCAGATACCAGTGGGCCGACAGCATGTCGCTCATGAAATAGGCCGCTGCGCCGCCAATTCCGATCGCGCCAATTGCGCCCGCTGCAATGCCACCGCTACCGCCGCTCGAACCACCGGCTGACGCGGCGCCACCATTGTCGACAGGAGGCGTGTTACCGCCGTTGTCGACCGGCGGCGTGTTGCTTCCGTTGGTGCCGCCGCTATTGCCGCTATTGTCACCGCCGTTGTTGCCACCGCTGTCGCCGCCGTTGCTACCGCCGTTGTCGCCGGGGGTCAATATGGTGCCGTTGTCGATGATGACAACCGTGCCGTTGTCCGTCACGTTCACGTTGCCGTCGATGATCGTCCCATTGCCGTTCGTCGAGTTACCCGAGATTTCGCCCGAGCCGTTGCCGGAGATGTTGATCGAACCGTTCGGATCGACGATCACGCCTGTGCCATCAGTCGAGTTGCCGCTGATGTTGATCGTGCCGTTGTCCGTCGTATTGATCGAACCGTTGATGTCCGTGCCCGTGCCGTTGGTCGAATCACCCGAGATGTT